>CAZYAO010000117.1:0-1653 GCA_964645715.1 uncultured Saprospiraceae bacterium | reverse complement strand
CATCTCTTTATTTACGTGCAACCAGCTGAAGCTGAAGACCCACCTGATCATTGATGATATCATCCTTGGCGGTACCCAGTACACCCGCGTGAAACATGACATTCCACTGCGTGCGATCGATTGTAAACTGGGGAGTAGCTGCCTTGACTTCAGTATCCGTGATGCTGACTTTGGCTGGAATGGAGATGCTCTTGGAGATCCCCTTGAGCATCAGGTTACCCGTGATGGTGTGCGTAGCATCGGGATTGCCCGTGAGCGGGCTTACGCTGGTGATGGTAAACACCCCTGTCGGGTAGGTAGCCACCTCAAAAAAATCGGAATCTTTGAGGTGCGCCTCCAGATCCTCTTTGCCCTCACCCGGCTTCTGGTCAACGTTGGTGATACTGTTCATATCGATGATGAACTCCCCGCCGGTGATCTGGCCCTGATTGACCGTCATGGCCCCTTTGTTGAGCAGGATGTAGCCATTGTGTCCGCCACCAATCAGCATCGTTGCCTGCCAGTTAATCATACTCTTTTGGGTATCAACGAAGAAAGGATCTCCGGAGCCAGGGGCTACCTCCTTTGCTTCAGAAGCATCCACCTGATCGCCGGCGGATCCCTGACCGCAACCGAAAGTTACCAATACCAGCGCCCACAAGATGAGCCCGTGTGAGAAACGATTCATTGTATTGCAAGATTTAGTTTTAGAAAAAAATCGATAACGAAAGAAAAACAAATGCTTTATTCGTAAAGTTGATAATGTGCAGCGTATTGATTCACCTGTGCAGGAAAACAGTATACTGCATCCGTTGGCACTAAAAAAAAAGCTCCTGCAACAGAGGAGGACATCCATTGCAGGAGCAATATTTACTATGAGAAAACTACACCCGACAAATGTAAAATCAATTGGACATTCTGCGGGTGCTGTTTACGAAAAGGCTTTTTTGGCTAGGGTGCGGGTATATCAACTGATTGAAAGGGAGAACAAAATGCCGGTAGTGGCAAAAATGACATAGCCGGCAGCGCTTGGTGGCTGCCGCTTAACCCTCCTGAGGGGATGTCGCTGCCTAAGAATGTTTAAGGCTGGCGCTTATTTTTTTGCTGTTTTTTTTCTCAAAAAACCAAAATTCCTGTTGGATGCCACTAATTTAGCCCTGGCAAACACAGACTGTTGACAAGAGAAGACATGAACGAGCGTACGACAATACACAGGACAGACAACTACCTCCGGCAGACACTCATCTGGCTGGCTGCTGTATGTCTGCTGCCGACATTTTTGCAGGGCCAGTCGACCTCAGGGGAAGTTCATCGTTTGTTGCGTGAGGGGGATCGCCTGTACCGGGAAAAAGCCTATGAGCGGGCGGAAGAACGCTACCGGGCAGCAGCGCGCAAGCAGGCCAGTCCGCAGAGCAGCTACAACCTTGGCAACACCTACTACCAGCAGGGCGACTACAACCAGGCCGCCCGGCAGTTTGAGCAGGCCGCCGAAACTGCCACCCGGCCGGAAGACAAGGCCCGTGCGTACTACAACCTCGGCAACAGTTACTACCAGCAGCAGCAGCTGGACAAGAGCATTGAAGCCTACAAGCAGTCGCTCCGGCTGCAGCCAGGCGATGCGCAGGCAAAAAACAACCTGGCGGTGGCGATGCGTGAACAGCAGCAACAGCAGCA
>CAZYAO010000116.1:0-1730 GCA_964645715.1 uncultured Saprospiraceae bacterium | reverse complement strand
ACAGGGAGCTATCAGCGGAGTTGCTGCTGCTGCAACAGCAGGAGCTCCGGGAGTAGGATTGGTAGCGATGGGAAGTGCAATAATGCATAGGGACTCATTTCTGGATTTTTCTGAGAAATCTGGAAATGAGTCCTTGCTAAAAATGGTTTCTGTCAGTGCCAACTGCCGAAGGTATTGGGAGGCTGTTTAATCATACGAGTAAACTGGTTAATCAGCTATTCGTGGGCCCGTAAGTGCCGGTCGGATGAAGTATTGTTAATCGGGTTTGGGCTGCAGTCAGGGTAGAGGTGAATGCAAAAAAAGCATCAGTAAAGCACAGTGCGGCTTACAGGATCGCCTGTAAAGTTACACGTACACAAGCCACGGAATCAAAAGCACCTGCAAATTACTGCCTGTGTTATGAATAGTCTACAATACAACGACATGGGCTAAGATCAAAAGCACTTGCAAAGTACCGTATATGTTATGGAGCATATACTATAAACATGGTATTGACAAGGCTGGGAGCCGTTGCTAGTTTTACATTTTTCATAAAATGGATTCCCTGTTCCCAGCCTGGGCGGAATCTGACGAATAAATGGAGACTACACAGCAGCTTGTGCCAATCTTTGGAGTTCATCAATTGAGTAAGGCGGCAGATATTCCATTCATCCTGTGTACTGGCAGGTGCGGGTGTGCAGATGGGTATGTCGGCTGTCCGGCACCAATACCAACAGCTGCGCTGCAACAGCCCGGCGGATGGTTGGTTGCGGGTGTCGTGTGCGCTGCGGACGTTCATTTATTTGAAAAGATGAAGCTTACGAATGGCCGCAGGAGCGGTGACAAGTGATTTTGACCGCCCGTGACAGGTGGTAGCGTAGCCTGTCTGGCGCCAGTGGCGGTCTGACTTTCCCTTGATCAGGTTGCGGCACCAATTCATTAACATTCACCACACCTGATGTCCCGGGAGCATGTATACGCGGATTTAGTGAAAAAATGGAGACTTTAACCATTTGGCAGACTGTGTACAACAGCCGGTGCAGGTGGATTGGTCAACAAAGGCATGACAAGCATGAGTAACAAGGAATTTTCCCCTGCACAAGGGCAGCGCGAGCGCTACCCCCTGACCCAAAACCAAGAGGCGATCTGGCTGGATGAGGTGGTGTACGGGGCTAGTTCGATGTATAACATAGGTGCGCGCTACACCATCACCGGCACGCTGCAGGCGTCCGTGCTGGCGCAGGCCATAGAATACGTAGTTGCCGGCAATGAAAACTTTGGCATCCGGCTGCAGCTTAATAGCGAAGAGGAAGCCGTACAGACCTTTGAGCCACAGACGGACTTCCGGACGCCGATGATAGATTTTTCCGGTACCGAAGATGCGGAAGCGCGCTGCCTGGCATGGATGGATGAGCGTTTTGAGCAGCCGTTTGCATTGTATGATGCTGCGCTGTATGATTTTGTGATTCTGAAAGCATCGGAGGAGCAGTTTTTCTTTTTAATGAAAGCCCACCACCTCATCCTCGACGGCTGGGGCTTTTCCTTGTTTGTGCGGGCTGTGCGGGAGCGGTACAATGCGCTGTGCGGGCAGGCAGAAGCGGAGAGCAGGACATTTCCCTACAGTGTATACATAAATTCGGAGGGACAGTACGAGGAATCCGCTGCCTTTGGGCAGGACAGGGATTATTGGGTGAAAAAATTCGAACAGCTCCCGTCGCTGTTGCGGGAGCGTGCGTCAGGCCCTTCCGGGC
>CAZYAO010000115.1:0-1893 GCA_964645715.1 uncultured Saprospiraceae bacterium | reverse complement strand
TTTCGATATTCACTTTTTTCCGCGATGCCGATGGTGACGGGTTTGGTGATCCGGCGCAGCCCCTGGATACCTGTCTGACCGAAGCACCCGCCCCCTACGTGAGCAACCCACAGGACTGCGATGACAGCAACGCCGCCGTCAACCCGGGTCAGCCAGAACTACCGGACGACCAGCTCGACAACGACTGCGACGGAGAGACCGACAACATCACGGCCACGACCGACCTGCAGCAGCACCTTCGGGCATACCCCAATCCGGTCTATGACTGGCTG
Source organism: uncultured Saprospiraceae bacterium (assembly GCA_964645715.1). Taxonomy (GTDB): domain Bacteria; phylum Bacteroidota; class Bacteroidia; order Chitinophagales; family Saprospiraceae; genus JAUMBM01. The sequence continues at coordinate 1,621 of CAZYAO010000115.1, read as the reverse complement.
GTAGTAGCGTCGACCCTGCAGGGAGCCGTCCGGTACGAGATCATAAGCATCAGCGGCCAGCTGCTCCGCAGCGGAGAAGCTGTTGCCACCGACGGCCAGCTGCGGATACCCTTTGACCGGCAACTGCCGGGCGTCTACATCCTCAGGCTGCAGGAAACCAGTGGTGCAGCCATGGGGCTGCTCAGGGTGGTAAAATGTAGTCATTGAGCGTATTTTGCCTGCCTGTGTTGGTTTTTTTTCCAAAAACCAACACAGGTTGCATATCTTTAACAGCTAAAAAACAAATACATACAACCATGGCCATAAAAAAAATCATACTCCTCGCCACCACCCTCCTCGGGCTGGCGACCTTCGCCCAGGCGCAGTCGTTTGACCCCCAGCTGGCGGGCAAGCTGCAGCAGAAAATTGACAGCCTGCGCACGGCCGGCAACCTGCGGGGTATTTCTGCCTGCGTGCTGTATCCGGGCATCGGCACCTGGAAAGGCGTGAGTGGCCTGTCGCATGCCGGCAGCCCCATCACGTCCGACATGGAGTTTGGCATCGCCAGCAACACCAAGCTGTTTACGGGCGTGCTGCTGCTCAAGCTACAGGAAAACAACCTCATTGACCTCGACGACTCCCTGCACACCTACCTGCCCCCTTTCAACAACATCAACCCCAACATAACCATCCGGCAGCTGCTCAACCACACCAGCGGTCTGGCCGATGTCACCAGCGTGCCGGGCTACCCCGACTCCGTCCTCAGCAATCCCAACCGCATTTTTACGGCGGCCGAACTGATGACCTGGGCCGGGCCGCCCTTGTTTGCGCCGGGCACCAGCTGGAATTACTGCAATACCAACTACCTGCTGGCCGGCATGATTGCCGAGAGCGCCACGGGGCAGAGCTACGGCAAGCTTTTGCGCGACAGCCTCCTCACGCCCCTGCAGCTCGACAGCACCTTTCTCGATGTGTACGACAGCGTCCTCTACACCGTTGCCCACCCCTGGCAGGCGGGGGTTGACAATTTTTTTGTCCCGCGCAAGGCGCTCAACAGCGCCGCCTGGGCGGCGGGCGCGATGTACTCGACCGCCGGCGAAATGGCGCAGTGGTACCAGGCCCTCATGAGCGGGCAGGTGTTGCAGGCCGACGCCCTCGTGGAGATGACCACCTTCGTGGGCTCGGGCAACTATGGTCTTGGCATCAGTCGCGCCAATGTGCTGGGGCGGACGGTCTGGCAGCACGGGGGCACCATCTGGGGCGGGTACAATTCTTTCATGCTGTACGATACCGGTTCGGGGGCGGTAATCTGCGTGCTCATCAACCAGCTGCCCGGCCAGGCGCTTCAGGTGGCCGTGCAGCTGCTGTCTGTCCTGCTCAACAATCCCGTCAGCAGCACCGAAGACCTGCCCGCTGCGGCAGCGAGCAGGCTGTACCCCAATCCCGCCGGCGATGTTGTCACCGTTGAGGTGCCCGGCCGGCAGCTGCTGCGCATACAAGTCTTCGGCGCCGACGGGCAGTTGCTGCTGGCGTCGGTCGAGGCACGGTTTTCGGTGGCGGCGCTCCCGCCGGGGGTGTATTTTTTGCAGGTGCAGACGACGGATGGCGGCGGGGACTGGCAGGTGCTGGTGAAGGAGTGAGG
>CAZYAO010000114.1:0-1905 GCA_964645715.1 uncultured Saprospiraceae bacterium | reverse complement strand
TCTGCTGCCTCCCGCTCCACACAAGCCTCCAAAAACGCTGTGTTTTCGCCAAACAGGCGCTCGTGGGAGGGCCAGTCGTACATGTCCTCCGCTGTATGGTAGCGGGCGGCCCAGTAGCCGTTGAAGTGGTTGTCGGACTGCCATTTGCGCAGGCGCTCCAGCAGGGCGCCCATGATCCAGCCCTGGTTTTCGTCCTGGCGGTGATCGTCCGTGGCCTGCTGCAGGCGCTGGTAGAGGCGCGCATTGTCGGCCTCCGCAGCGGCCCAGTCTGCGAGGCGGGCCCAGTTGCGGATGAGGCTCTCGTGGGCGATGTCGAGCATGTTGTCGTCTTCCAGCGACACGCCCGGCGGTGGCATGAGGAAGGAGGTATCTACCTGCCGCAGCTGCTCGATGACGGCATCAACTGCGGCGCGGGTGGCGGGCAGGGCGGCTGTGAGGCCGTAGATCTCGTCCATGCGGGTCGGCCGGCGGCCGCCCTTGTCGCCGGAGGAGTCGGTCAGCCGCTGAAACAGCAGGCGGGTGATGTTCCTCCCCTGCTCGTCCATGGCTTCGTAGTGCTCATCGGCATGCTGCCCCAGTGCTTTTTTGATGCCGCCCGTAGCGTCGTAGTCGTCATGGCCAATCGGCCGGCCGCCGCCCGACCGCTGCCAGTGCTGGTAGGTGCGCATGAGGGCGTGCTGCAGCAGCGGCAGCTGGTCCATATCGTCGCCCAGTTCGCGCAGCAGGCGGTTGACGAGGGCGCCTTCTACCGGGGCGCCCACTACGGCCAGGGGGCCGGCGATGGCGCGGCGCAGGTTTTCGTTGGTCAGCCGCGGCACGAGGTACTGCCCCTGGTTGATGATTTCGGGCAGCCCCCGGTAGTGGACGCACTCGCCCAAAAACTCCGACCGCATGGTGATGACCACGTGCACCTGCGCGTCCGGCTGCTGCACGGCTGTGATGAGCAGGTCTACAAACTGTGCGGCCTGGCCGGGTGCTATGTCCCGCGCAAAGCGGAAGAGTTCCTCAAACTGGTCAACGATGAGCAGCGTCTTCTGCTGCGGGTCGGCCGGCCCTTCGGCCTCCAGCAGGCCAAAGGAGCTGTCGCCCAGTTGCGCCAGCAAGCGCTCCACTTCGGGCTCCAGCCGGTGGCGGTCGGTGCTGCGCAGGCGCGCACCCGCCAGGGCTGCCGCGAGGTTTTCCAGCGGACTGTTGCCCGGCCGGCAGATGACAATCTTCCAGTCGTATATGCGCGCCTGCTTTTTGCCGGCATGCAGGGCCGGTATAAGCCCCGCCCGCACCAGCGACGACTTGCCGCTGCCGGAGTTGCCCAGCACCCCCAAAAAGCGGGTGTCCATGAGGCGGCTGATGAGCTCCTCTGCCTGTCCCTCGCGCCCAAAAAACAGGTGCGCTTCGGCCGTGCGGAAGGGCCGCAGGCCCGGGTAGGGATTGTTGCGGGTCGTCACCTCATCGGCGATTTCCATGCCCTGCGCCTGCTGCTGCAGGTCTATGTAATACTCGTCCAGCTGATAGTGTTTCCTGTCTGTCATGGCTTAGGCGTTTAGGAAGTGCAGCAGGCGGGCGGTGTAGTCGGGCCGGGCACAATTGATGACCTCAAACTCGTGGCTGCGCACCTCGCGCAGGCGCTGCTCTACATCCGGATCGGCCACGCAGATGGCCTTGGCGTAGGCCTGTATTTTTTCCGCGCTGATCTTGATGAGGTCAGCCTTGACGGCATTGCACCAGGCCGTGCTGGCATGCCGCAGCAGCACCACCACCCGACTGCTCAGTTCGCAGGCAACCCTGAAAGTCCTGTCCGGATCGACCAAAGGATCGTCCTCTTTAAAAACCGGCACCAACACCTCCCAGCGCTCGCCAAACATCAGGTCATCAATCGCGTTGTAGAGTTCGTCGCCCTTATCGCGG
>CAZYAO010000113.1:0-1919 GCA_964645715.1 uncultured Saprospiraceae bacterium | reverse complement strand
CATTGATTAGCAATTGCAGGGTCGAAGCTATGTGTGCATTGGCCTGCAGCGGTATACTTGAACCCACGGAAGTCAGTACTACGGATTGTGTCGGCTGTGAAAACAGTACACGGTAGCTTGCCGTATAGCTGAAACGACTGGTGTCGGTGGCAACACCATCGGTGGCAATCATTTCGACCAGGTGCTGCCCAGGTTGCAGGACAGTGAGTGTATGGTTGATACTGGTGGTATTGCTGCTGCTGGCAATCAACTGCCCATCTTCATACAGATTTATGGTCGACGGCCGGGAGGCTGCTCCGGTGATCTGAATATTCTGCCCGACAAAGCGACTGAGGTTTATCTCGGCAGGACTGGTGAGCATTGTAGAGAGCGGGGCATTTTCTGCAAATACATCGTAGAAAATATCTGTATTGCCTTCCCCTTTGCCTTCCAGCGTACCGTTGGCATTGCGAAACACAAAGGCCATCCGCAGGATTTGCTCACTTACGGGGACATTGTAATACTGACGAATGCTAGGGCCAATGGTGAAGCTATACTTGTTGGGCTGCCCCGGAACAGGGGTCATCAGCCAGGCTGCATTGGCCTGACCCCAAGTGGTGACAACGTACTTCCAGTCACTGGGCGAGGTGCTGGCAGAGGTGATTAGCCCTGTGTGGACGTAGACAGCACAGTTACAGTTGGCAAGACCGCCATTGCCCTGTGTCGCATCAAAGATAATGGTGACAGCGCCGCTGGCGGTCGGAAAAGCAGGATTGGCCGTTAGGAGTTGTGCTGCCAGAGGGCTGCGCCCGACTGCAACCATAACGATAAGGAGTAGAATACATCGCAGTGACGTCATGACAAACGGATTTGTGTCTAATAATTGATGTTGGTGAAAAAGGTTACTACTGGTCGGGGCGATTCATAGGGTTATCTTCAACAGATGGCGAATATTGCCAGACTAGCCTGCAAGATTTTTCAACCATTGATGAGACTGTCGGGGTTGACACCACGCTGAATTTTTCGCTGTTTTGTGCTGGCTTCATTTCTCTCTAGAAAACTATTGTAGAGGGCATCACGTCGGCCCATGGCAAGTGGATTATCAGATTCGTACCAACCCAGTAGGCTGCGTTGCCGATAAGCCTCATATACACTAACAGCACAGGCAACAGAAATGTTCAGACTCTCGGACATGCCCACCTGCGGAATGATGAAATTAGCATCCGCATGTGCCAGACTTTCCGGACTTAGACCGCTTAGTTCATTGCCAAAAAGCAGGGCTACAGACTGGCTGAGATCGAGCTCGTACAACGTTTGGGAGGATGAACCCAGCTGGGTGGCATAAACCAGCTCATAGGCCTCCCGTAAATGTTTGAAGCAGGCAGCAGTATCGGTATAAAAATGAATATCCATCCACTTTTGAACTCCCCGGGCCGTTTTTCGACCTAGTTCAATGTTTTTTTGCTTGATACCCGGCTCAGAATACAAGATGAAAACCTCCTGGATACCAACGGAGTCACAAGATCTGAGCACTGCGCCTATATTGTGCTGATCTACTACATTTTCCAGCACAACTGTCAGTCCTTGCTGACGGTGCTGTGCTACGCGACGAAATTTGGCAAGCCTCGACGGATTAACCGGTGCTTGTGGCATAGAATCAATCTTGTAACCGGTTGAAATAAATCAGGTTCAATTGGTAATGTATTGGTGTATAATTTTATTTGAAATCTGCGGTATCGCAGATTTCAAATAAAATTTCTATCACCGGTTGACGGGTATAAACTGGTAATCCTGATAGCGTAGAATGTTAACGAACTTATTTTCCCAGCGATCGATAATCGGTAGTTCTCGGTCATTGGGGTTCGTCCTGACCACTTTCTTAAACGCAAAGCGGGTATGCAGCATATTTCGAGGCTCCTTTTCCATGGAATACTGGAAAC
>CAZYAO010000112.1:0-2509 GCA_964645715.1 uncultured Saprospiraceae bacterium | reverse complement strand
AAAACCTGTAAATCACAACTTAATAAACTTCCAACGCCCTTTGCGAAAATAGTACATGGACACAAAAGCCATAATACTCTCACTAAACACCACGGCGCCCACGACGCCGGTCACGCCCCCGTTCCAATAATCGCCCAGCAGGTAGCCGAGGGGGATTTCGATCATCCAGAAACAGACAAAATTGATGAGGGTAGGGGTGCGGGTATCGCCGGCGCCATTGAACGACTGCATGCAGATCATACCGTAGCCAAAGAGCGGGTAGCCGATGGCAAAAATGCTGAGGGCGGTGACGCCGGCGGTGACCACGGCTGCCGTATCGTCGAAGGCACGGATGAGCGAGGGAGCGAAGACCAGGTAAGCAATGGCCAGCAGGAAAGTGTAGATAAATGTGATGCGGCCTGCCCGCCAAACGCTCGACTCGGCCCGCTCGGGCTGGCCGGCGCCGAGGTTTTGTCCCACCAGGGTAGCGGCTGCGTTGGACAAGCCCCAGGCGGGCAGCAGGGTGAAAATAATCAGGCGGATGGCGATGGTATACCCTGCGACAGCTTCGTGACCGAAGCTGGAGATGATGCGCACGATGAATATCCAGCTGGCGGAAGCAATGATGTGCTGCAGAGCACCGGTGGAAGCGATATTGGCCAGCTTGCTGATAACCGGCCAGTCGGGCCACCAGTTTCCGAGCCGCAGGTCTATGCGCGACTTTCCGCTGAAGAGGGCGTAGAGTTGGTAGGCAACGCCTGCTGAGCGGCCGATGGCGGTGGCGAGGGCAGCCCCTTCGATGCCCATGGCCGGGAAAGGCCCCCAGCCGAAAATGAGCAGCGGGTCGAGGATGATGTTGATACCGTTGGACAGCCAGAGGGCCCGCATGGCGAGGTTGGCATCGCCGGCACCCCGGAAGATGCCGTTGAGCAGGAAGAGCAAGAGGATGGCCACATTGCTGCCGTAGATGATGCGCGGATAGCTGGCACCTTCGGTGATCATGGCTTCGCTGGCGCCCATGAAGGCCAGTACGTCGGCTCCCAGCCACCAGCCCAGCACACTCATGGGGATGCCAATGCACAGCGTCAGCAGGATGGCTTGCCGGGCGGCGCTGGCGGCTGCCTCCTGCCGGCCTTCGCCGATGTAGCGGGAGATCATGGCCATAGGCGCCAGGCTGATGCCCATGGCAACAGCGTAGATGAGGGTGGTCACCGTCTCGGTCAGGCCCACGGTAGCTACTGCGGTCGAACTCACTTTGGACACGAAGAAGGCATCGACCAGGGCAAACAGTGACTCCATCATCATCTCCAGTACCATGGGGATACTGAGGAGGATTATGGCCTTGTCTATACTGCCTGAGGTGTAACTTCGCTCTTCGTTGCGCAGGGATTCCCGTATCAGGGCCAAGGCTTTTCGCCATTTGCTGGTGTGTACTTGCATTGCTACCGCTGGTCAGTCGTATGTATGTAGCTGCAAAGGTAAAAGGACTGCAGCAATTGTAGGTTGCTTTTTCTGCCGCTTTGGACACCAAAGCGGAAAACAGTTGTGCCGGCTTGATTGGATGGCCAAAAAATTGTAGTTTTGCATTCCACCTCAATGCTAGCAGATGACCAATTCAGCAGATTATCTATGTGCGCTCATTTCGGAGCTGCTCTATGAGCACCGGCAGCTCCACCTGCCCGGTCTCGGAGCTTTTCTGCTGCAATACAAGCCTGCTGTTGTAGACAATCTGCAGGGGCAGCTGTTGCCGCCATCGCTGGACTTGTCGTTCGACACCAACCTGGTCATGGACGACGGTCTGCTGGTGGAGCAACTTCGGCAGCGCAGCGGCTGGTCGGCCGAGGTAGCCGCTGAAGCCATCAGCGGCTTTGTGGCGGGCATCCGGGAACAGTTGTCCCGCGGTGAGCTCGTACACCTTCCCAACATAGGCCGGCTGCATACCAACCACGAACACAGGATTGTCTTCAAGGCAGATAATTACAATTACAACAAAGATTCTTTTGGTTTGCCAGTGCTGCAGGCAACAACGGTGATGCGATCGGTGAATTCGTCGTCTGCCACGGCTGCGCAGACTGTCAATACAACGCAGGCGCAGTCTGCCGGCAAGGGCAGCGGACTACGTGGTTGGTACTGGCTGTTTGGCGCTTTTGCCGTGCTGACTGCCGGCATCATCTATACCAGCATTTATGCCAACCGCCTGGCCGCCGAGCGGCAGGCGGCGGAGGCGGCAGCGGCTGAAAGTGATATGGCCGGCGATGCAGGGCCTTCGGGCGCGCGCATCAATGTGGCGCCTTCTGCCGATATGCCGGAGGAGCCCGCCGCCAAGGGCGAGGCGGTCGACCAGCAGCGGTCGGCGGCGGCCGCTGAGCAGGCTGCTAAGTCGCGGACCCAGCCGGCGGCGGCCGGGAAGTCTGCCACAGGTGCAGCTGCAACGCCACCGGCGGCAACGACTAAGCCGGCGCCCGGCACGGCTGACAAGCCTGCTGAAGCGGGCAGGGGGTCGACGGCGACTAAGCCGGCACCCGGCACG
>CAZYAO010000111.1:0-2585 GCA_964645715.1 uncultured Saprospiraceae bacterium | reverse complement strand
GGGCAGACACCAATTAGGCGGGTTGATTTTTTGAAAAAAAAATCAACCCGCTACAGCCATTGCCATAAAAGCTTAGAATAAATAAATGTATATTTCCATGACTTTCATGAAAGTCATGGAAATATACATCACCTCACATGTAAAACCCATACACTTCATGATGCGATCACTTTGCACCAAGGTATGCACCAGCCTGTGCACAATTCTCCTGACTACGGCCGGCCTGCAAGCACAAATTTCCGGATCGGACAAGCAGTACGAGCAAGCGTGGCAAATCATTGACAGCCTCAGCAAAGAGAAGCTTTACGTCCAGGCACGTGACCAGAGCCTGCAGCTCTATCGCCTCGCAAAGGCTGAGGGGCAGCCGGTACCGGCACTGCGCGCCCTCCTGTACTGGGGTCGCTACAACAATCAGTTCGATCGTGTACAGCTGTCGACCATCACTTTTGCCAATGAGGAACTGGCGGAGGCAGACTACCCCATCAAGCCGCTGCTACAGTCTATACTGGCGGAAGCCTACTACAGCTACCTGGAGGACCACTGGCATATCAGAGAGCGCACGCCCGTGAGCGGTGGCAGGCCGGCCTCGATGGACGAGTGGACCTCGGCAGACTTCATTCGTGTCAGTACGGATCTCTACCTGGCCAGCCTGCAGGACCTGCGCAGCCGCGAGCTGCCGATAGAACAGCTGGACCCGCTGCTAAACCGCGGCTACAATCTGCAGGCGCTACGCCCTACCCTCTACGACCTGCTACTGCAGCGGGCGATTACCCATTTTGAAAACACCAATGCCTACCTCAATGAGCCTGTCCATGCCTTCCGCCTCGACCAGGCAGAGGGATTTGCCGACGCGGAGGTATTTGCCAATTATACCTTCCCTGTGCACGACAGCAGCTCTTCCGTCTACCAGACAATTCTCATCTATCAGGAGGCACTGCGCTGGCGATTGCAACTGGCCGTTGAGCAACCAGCGGCCCTGACCGACCTGGATCTAAGCCGATTACTGTTTGTCAACGAGCATTCCCAGTTGGCGGATGCCCGACGCCGTAGGCTGGCAGCGCTGCAGTCGTTGCTCGAGCGCCGGCAGGATGCCTGGTCGCAGGCGGCCATACAGCTGGCCATCGCTCGATGGTACAAATCGCGAGGGTATGCTTATGAGCTAAATATAGAGGAGACACACGAGTACCGCTTTGACTGGGCTGAAGCCGAAAAAATCTGCCGCCAGCTCGAGGGTGACCAGCAGCACCCGCTGCTGGCAGCACAAGCCACTCAGCTGGTTGACAACATCCGCCAGCAAAGGCTTGAGGGACAGATGGAGGCGGTCTATCTGCCAGGCAGGCAGGGACTTATGCTAATCAACTACCAAAACATCGGAAAGGTCTATGGCCGCATCATCAAAAACGACGGGCACAACCATGATTGGGACAACCATGATTATTCTTCATACTCCTTTTTTGAACTTGATACAATCAGCGGTGAACGTCGACAGAGAATCCCCTACAATGAGATGATGGAATACTTTGTACGCCAGCCGGCGCTAAAGTCTTGGGAAGCTCTCCTGCCTAATCCCGGTGATTTTCGCTACCACAGCACCGAACTGTCCTTCGGGCCACTTAAGCCCGGCCGCTACATACTGCTGTTGTCGGCCGACCCGCAGTTTGATCTCAAAGCCCAAACCGTCATTTTTTCCTTTGCGGTCAGCCAGCTGGGACTGCTGCAGCGCAGTAATCAGGGGCGGCGCGAGTTTATCGTTGTCGACCGCAGCAGCGGCGCCCCCCTGTCGGGCGTCAAGGTCGTACCCCTGCATCGGTCAGATGACAATAGTACGGAAGTGCGCCGGAACGAAGGTACGCCCGTCTACAGTGATACCAACGGCTGCTTTGTGATACCTGCTGTTGCAGGGCACACCTTGCTGCGGCTATCCAAGGGCAGGGATGTAATTGAGATCCATGACCACAGGTTTACCTATCAATTCTACCGCAAGCACGAGCGCCAGATAAGTATGCACTTTTTCCTTGACCGCGCCATTTACCGGCCGGGGCAGAGGGTATATTTCAAGGGGCTGGTCGTGGAGCACGACCAGCACAGCCTGCCCGCCGTGGTCATTGGCCGCCGACTAACCGTCAAGCTGCGGAATGTCAATGGAAAGGAGGTGAGCAGTCTGGAGTTGCAGACCAACGCCTTCGGCAGCATCAGCGGCAGCTTTGTGCTACCCGAGGGAGCACTCACTGGCAGCATGAGTCTGCAGGCCGATATCGACAACAGTACCACTTACTTTGCTGTGGAGGCCTATAAGCGACCGCGCTTTGAAGTATCGCTATCGCTACCGGCCGATGCGCCGCAGCTGGGCGACACGGTGACCATGACGGCTACCGCCATGAGTTATGTGGGGCTGCCCGTAGGCAGCGCCAACCTGCGCTATACTGTCAAACGCAGCCTGGCTTACAGCTGGCGCGGCTGGCACGGCTGGTGGCCCAACATCGATGATGAGTACCTAATTGCCCGCGGCAACCTCACCACCGACGGGCGTGGCCAGTGCGAAATACGTTTTGCGGCCCTGCCGCCGGCCAGCTACCGCGCCGGCG
>CAZYAO010000110.1:0-2757 GCA_964645715.1 uncultured Saprospiraceae bacterium | reverse complement strand
TCGCACAGCTCGGGTGCGAGCGGATAGACAGCAGCACCGCTATCTAAGCTGTCGTCACAGTCCTCGTAGGAAAAAAAGCCATCACCATCTTCATCGCGGTAGAAAATTTGCTGTGCATGGCGGAAGGCTTTGTCGGCAATGGCTACACCAGCCACCCGACCGGGTATGTCGTCGACCGGTGGATGTATGCCGCCCCAGATGCGCGAGAGGCTGCACTGGTCAGAGGCGTCGGTGTAGGTAGCCCACTGCAGGTGTACAGGAACCGAGGGACCCCGCTCTGCATCCAAAAAAGTGCCTGCGGGCGCAATAAACTCGCCCATGCCACCAGGAAAAAAAAGATCTCCCGTCAGGCTGCCGAGGATTTCTGCTGCGGCGCGTGAGTAAGTTGAGTGTCCCGAAATATAGCCTGCAAATGGCGGTGTCACGAAAGAAGATCGCTGAAAAGGCCACCAGTTCTCTGCCAAGATCCAGCCAACGCCCGCAATCTCATCAGGACTGTCATCGGCAGCTTGTGGCCCCCGCCACGCATAGACTTTTATTTTGCCTACATTGGCTGCATTGCTGTCAGCCAGCGGGTCGGCAGGGCCGACAAGCTCAATCCTGCCCGCAATCAGCGGCAGTCCTGCCGGATGGAAGGAAGGAAGGAACGGATCGCTGCTCTGACCACGGGCAGCCATGGCCCGAATGGCAGAAACCGGACGCACATAGTCGTACCAGCCTTTGATGCCCCAGGCAGTGATGGCAGCGTCGTGCATAGCGCCCCCCAGTGTCAGGTAGGCCTTGACGTCCCACTCCAGGGTGTCGAGCACAGCGCCCTGCCCGTTGAAGCGGCGCTGTAGTTCGGGCCGGTCATTGACGTAGTTGAGGATGGTAAACCAATGTCCGGGGGGCGTTTCCGAGTCGGGACCGTCAGCCCAAAATTCGGCCAGCACGCGCGTATAATCACCCCGAGGGACCCATTGTGGACTGTACGGCTGGCCAGTGGCGGGGTTGATGGCGTGGCCGACGGTGGGCGTTGCCCCGCTGATGATGTTGTAAAAAGCTTGGTATTCTTCAAAGGAAGCCGGTAAGCGGGGGATTTGTCCAAGTCCGCCCGGAGAAATATCCCACATGACGTCGTCATCCGGCGAAAGGTGGGCACTCCACGCAAGCGTGAGCGCAAAATTCCAGATGTATTCTTCCGATCGGCCACCCCCATCAAGGGTATCTATGTAGGGCGGCGGACCAGGGTCGAGATAGACCTGATAAGGGTGACCACCGCGACTGTAGGTCGTGCGGTCGCTTGGCTGCAGGGCGAAGGGGGAGAGCTGTCCCCACTCGGGCGACTGGAAGGGCGGGGTGTTGAGTGGTATGACGTTGCCACTCTGGTCGATGAAAATATTCAGCGTGATGGGCTGCCAGCGGTTGAGGTCAATAATGTCGGGATTGCCCGCCAAGTTGATGACCAGCGATGGGTTTACCGGCTGGTAATGCTGGCTATTGTAGTTGTTTACTTCGTTGGAACCGTCCTGCAGACCATAAGCAATGAGCTGGCTGGCCAGGTAGTTGCCCAGCGCTGCCGGATCGCCCGATTGGTAGTCAGTGCTGTTGTTGGTGATGTCATACCCCAGTTGAAACATGAGCGCATTGTAAGAGGCGAGCGACTGTGCTGCTCCCGGCGATTGCAGGAACCGATGTCGCAGCAGCCGGAAACAAGCGTAGCTCATAGCTTTTTCCTGTGCCGCCCGTTTGTCGGCTACCGCTGCCAGCCCTTCAAACGGGCAACTGAACGCGCCAAGGGTTTTTCCCAAAAAATAGGTCCTGCTGCTGTCCTCGTACACAGCCCAGGCATCGTACAGGGCAATGGAACAGTGAAAAAGATTGCGCGCATGAACGGGCGGCCGCGCAAAATCGCGGCGAATGGATGCCAGCAGGGCTTCATTCCACCGGCGGGCAACGCTGTGTTGTTGTGCGGATATGGTGACTGCCGCCAGCCCGAGTGCGAGCAGCCAACTTATTTTGAGTATGTTCTTTCTGTGCATAATTCGACGGATTGGCTGCTGGGTAGGCAGGCGTGCGGGCGGAGGGAGGTAGGGGTGTTATATCCCGATTCAGGACAACGAAACACGTATGATGTAATTTACTGCAAAAATGGTATTTTTGTCATTAGTTTCTAAATTTATGCGCTATGAGTATTATCAAGTGGCTGGTATATTTACTGATTGCTGTGCTGGTGTACAATCTTGTGTTCGGTACCGAAGAGGAGAAGGCTCAGTCGAAAGAAATTTTTTCTAAAGTAGGTGAGCTGGGGCGTGAAGCCTGGGGAATCCTAAGATCCGAAAAGCAAAAATTTGAACAGGGTAAATACGATGAGGCTGTAACCAAAGTCGAACAACTCTATCAGAGACTCAATAGCACCGCCCGCCAACTCAATGACAGCCGCACAATCCAGCGAGTAGCAGCGCTGGAGCAGCAGCGCCAAGAAATTGAGCAACAACTGCAGCAAAGCCCCGCCGACGAGATGAGCCCGGCACAGAAAAGCCAACTCCTCAGCGATTGGGCTGTACTAATGCGTGAAACAGAACAGCTAATGAAGGAAATGGAGCAACAACAATAATATTGCGATTTTTTTTGGACAGTTTGTTGTTTCTTTTTGAATAACGCCTTATCTTTGCATCGCTTTTTTCAGAAGGAGTTGTAGTGACAGTTCTTTCAGGTAAAAAGGCCCGTTCGTCTAGGGGTTAGGACGCAGGATTTTCATTCCTGTAACACGGGTTC
>CAZYAO010000109.1:0-2795 GCA_964645715.1 uncultured Saprospiraceae bacterium | reverse complement strand
AATTGATAATCGGCTATACTGTCCTGCACGATGAAAATAGTAGAACGCACATCCGTTTCTGTTATATTTTCCTGAGGATACATGAGCAATGTCCCGCTGACCTGGCGGCTACCGGAATCATACGTGTGACTTGACGACAGCTTAATTCGCGGCGCGGCGGCCATTTCGTCTGCGATGTAGCCAGCCCACGTGCCCTGTCCAACCTGCAATGAAGCTTCCCCCGCAAACTGGCGCCGGTTGACAACCGCTGTAGGGTAGCCCAAGGGTTCCCCCACGTAGGACTGTATGGCATTTCCTGCGGCATTGGCATAGTTTTCAATGCTGCCGGGGTACGGCTGAGCAAAGAAACCGGCGTGAATAGAAACTGGCACTAGTTTTTTTCCGTAAATATCTTTGAGTGTATTGATTGCCTGAGCACCAGCAGGGCAGTTGACACAGCGCACCCCCGTAAATTCCTCAACCAGCACCTGACGTTGCTGGCTGGCCAGGTCACCCCCACCTGTGTTGCCTCCTCCTCCTCCGGGGTTCAGTACCGGAGGAATTTCCTCGCAACTGTTCAATGAAAGTAGCACAGCTAAAAAAACCAAACCTATCAATTGCTTTTTCATCACCATTTGGTTTATCAGATGGATTAATTTTGTCCTCCCGACAGTAGGGATGATGACCCGTGTTGTGCCTCCATGCCTACTGCCAACGTAAGATTTGTGTACTCCGCCACTCGCTCTTCCTCTGTAAAGAGAAAAACGCCTGCTCAGAATGTAGAGTTGACTGTCATTCTCACCCCGCTGAAAGCAGGCTCCAGTCGACAAATACCTCCCGTACAAACAACCCCTTCTACCTGTTTGATGTAGCTAAGGGAGAAGCGGTTCGGACCTGTGGTATAAAAAACATCGACTCTGGGATAGTGCAGCGCCAATTTATCACCGTTCTCATTGGCTGGTGAACTCTTCCCCGGCGTAGCATTGTACATATCCGCTACTGAAAATGTCCAGTGAGGCGCCAGATTTACTTCTACCAAGCCAAACAACCAGTCACCATAATCTTGCTTCGCACCTGCCTTGATATCATCGCCAATAAGCATGTACTGCGCCTCAAATCTTATTGAACGCTTGCGGTTAATCTTGTAAAGAATATCCGCATAGGGGATAAAGGTTTCGACAATCGGCACATTGGGTTTGAATTCATAGCGCTCCTGATTATATCGCTGTATCTGAAGACCCGCAGTGAAGATCCATTTGCGCTCGTACTTGTAGATGACCTCGGTGTAAAGCTCTCTGTACAGCTGAACGTCGTTGAGGTCGTTGATGAAAGAATAATTAGCATTAAAGCTCCACTTGCGATTGGGAGAGTAACGCACATCTGCCTGAAATGCCAGCTCACCCAACTCTTGGGTAGCAGCATTGTAGCGCGCAGTGAGGCGATAAGTATTCATGCGCGTCATAGGAGGCAGAAAGTTGACCAGGCCGCGATTAAGCTGGGACTGCGGCCTTGTCCGGAAGCTAAAATTTTCTGTCCGCTTGGCTTCCAACGTAATCCCCAATCCGTTGCCTGCGTAGCTAAGACTGGTATATACCAAATTACCCGGTGCGCTGAAAAATTTATCCCCCTTTATCTCAACTCCGTCACGAACAATAATACCGAAAGGATCATTCATTGGATCCTCTGTCTTGTATGCCCCCTCTACGTACCAGCTGAATGCCCCTGCTGTCAGAGTGTTGTATGCTGAAAAAGCATATGAATTGTACTTAGGCACAAATAGATCAGCCAACGGATATGTATTTAGTGTCGATACCAGATTGTTCATACTCGCATCGTCAAGTGTGCGTCCGACCACCCCGAAACCCGGAGCTATACTCCAGTTGCGGGTCGTATCCACACGCACAAATCCCTCCAATGCGATTCCTCTCACGGCTGATTCATATGTACTGAACAACTGTTTTTGGCGCCCCGTAAAGACTTTTACATTCCAGTTGGGCGTCAATTCGTATCTGAGACGAAGCCCCACAAGTGCATTATCAATCAACAAAGGCCGCTCCTCGAAAGCTCTGAAAATGACTCCGCTGCCAATCTGATCGTATATATAGCCAGCCCAGATATCGAGTTTGTTGATTTTTCGGCGGGCAAACCACATGCCAATACCCTGGTCAGAATACGAACCCGTGGGATTCAGGAGATTAGAATTATTGAAAACATCAAACCGCATGCCGAAATCAAAGCCCCAGTTGCTATAGGAAAGATTGAGCCAGGCATTGGCGCCAAACAACTGACGATCATATTGAGGTGTATTGGCGGCCCCAATAAGAGAATCACGCATAAAAAAACTACCGTTCGTCTCGAGGCTGCCGGCAATCCGGCTCCCGCTACCTGCTTCCTGCCCCAACAAAGGCTGGGCACAAACCGCCAGCACACACATCAACATTGGCCAATAAAGAAAATACTTCATGTTCTTGTTTGCTGTTAGGCGCCGGTTGCAGCTGCCGAACACGGCATACGCGACGCTAATTTCACTTTAGTTATTGCATGCCTACAATAAAGCCCGGTGATTATGGGTTTCTACTACTCTTTGTATGGCAATACAGCGTAAGACTGACAAAAATACTGTATTCCTGCCGGCAATACACAATATACCTGTACCGTTGGCTAAAAACGATTAACTTTGCACCACTCGGGCGATCAAGATCGCAATATTCAGCCTTTAGACTCAAATGTAAATCAATTTTCGTCATTCAACCAACATCTTTCAATACAGCAGACTTATGCGTATTCTCCTTCTTTTCCTCTTTTGCCTCAGTTTG
>CAZYAO010000108.1:1439-3585 GCA_964645715.1 uncultured Saprospiraceae bacterium | reverse complement strand
GTCTGCGCTGAAGACGAATAGTCTCCATACCAATCCTGACACCACTCCCATACATAACCGCTCATATCATACAAGCCCAATTCATTGGGTAATTTTTGACCAACCAGAAAGTCAAAATCATCGGAATTATCATCATACCACGCAACATCCCCAAGGTTATTACTCCCTGCGTACTGATATCCCTTACTCTTGGTTCCACCCCTTGCTGCAAATTCCCACTCGGCTTCTGTTGGGAGACGATATTGCTGGCCTGTACGGGCATTCAGCCGCTGCAGGAATTCCTGCACATTCTCCCAACTAACCTCATCCACAGGATACTGATCATCATCCAAGAAATATGGCGGATCATCCCCCATCACCTCGCGCCACTGTGCCTGCGTCACCGCATACTGCCCGATGTAGTAACTGCTGAGGGTTACGCGGTGTACAGGCTTCTCATTGATTCTACAATCCTGCTGCTCCGACGTACACCCCATGTCAAAACTCCCCCCCTCTACCAGCACAAAAGTGCCGGCTAATTTATCAACATAACGCTCCGCCATAGTTTGTTCATTTGTCTTTGGTATAGCATCCAGGCCCCCCAACGCTCTCTCCTCATTAGTCTCTTCCAGCAGTAAAGCAGGGGTCAGCAAAGGCCGTGGCTCCGGCTGCTGCAGGTATTCGACAATGCCATAGCCCTCGCCCGCCTGCGGCTGCAGGCGCCGCTGTACCAGCCCGTCAAGCTCGGCCTGCTGGCTGCCGGTAAACAGTCCGAGCTGCAGCAAATCGCGCAGCAGCTGCCGTTTTTCCTTATTGGTGGGCGACAGCGCAAAGTGCTGGATGGCCAGGCTTGTCTCCCATTCGGTAAATGCAAAGCTGGTCTGCACACGGTCACGCACCACCTCCAGCTCTTCAGCTACTGCCTCGCGGGCCAGTGCTTCCTCCTCGGCCGACAGTTCCCGCAGCAGCGCCAGCCGCAGCGCATCGTTGGGCTTATTGCGGCTGAGCCAGGGGATTCGGCTGAGGCGCAGCAGCCGGTCGTGTGTCACCTCTATGCCCAGCTTGCGGCCGATGGCCACCGTAAGCGCAAAGTCGGGCGACACGCAGACTGCCAGTCCGCACAGCCAGCGGAAAGCTTCTGCATCGTTGGCCAAAAAGTTGCGGTGATCTTCCACCGTCTCCCAAGGCTGGAAGCGTGGGTTGCGGTCGCTGCGGCGTTCTGCCAGCATGCGCTCCCAGAGCAGGTAGGGCCCCGGTTCGTAGCTGTCGAGTTCCGACAGTGCCAGCAGCCCCGCATCGATGCCCGCGCTGTCGGCCGGATAGAGCAGAAAATGCTGGTGCAGCAGCACCTCGGGCGCAAACCAGCCCGAGACTGGCAGGGGTGTCAGGCAAAGTACCTGCTTCCACTGCCTGAGTGGTTCGAGCAACGACCGCTGCAGGCCAAGCTCGGACTGGCGGCCGTCGAGCAAGCCGTGGCTGGTGCCGATGAGCACCAGGCGGTGATTGCTGTAGTTTTTCTGCAAAAAGGCAATCGATACGCCCTCGGGATGATCATTGTTCCAAAAACTATTGAAAGTACCGCGGTGGAAGTATATGCGCACAGGGGCGTCCTGTTGTATAAAAAAGATCCCCAGCCGTTCAAAAAGGCGGCTTTGCTGGTTTTGTTCAGACGCCTGCTCAATGAGAAACAGATAGTCTCCGGGGCGCGTATCCAGCTTGTCAAGCAGCACGGGATAGCCGCCACCTTCCACCGTGGCCTGCACGGAAGCTGCGACGTCGAGTTCGCTCCGCTCTCCTTCTTCTCTGCGGCGCAACAGTTCGGCCATGCGAAAGAAGTCGGGCGGACAACTGATGCGGTCATAAGGTGAGCGGTAGGGGATAAAATAGGACGCCTGGTCGCGTATGGGGTACTCGGCCGCCAATACCTCCTCCGTCTTACCTGCCTGCAGCTTTTCGCGTGGGTCTCGCCAGCGGTACAACACCCTGGCTGCTGCCGGCAGCAGTGGCAGCAGACAGAGCAGCCATACCCAGATATACGGCTGCTGCCAGCCGGCCGGTTGCTCATCGTACAAAAGTTCCGCAGTTGCCATCATTCCAAAGATCCGTTCCTCGCGGGTGTAACAGTCTGCAGGGTTGCTGGCGATGATGCACTCGACCACCAGATTTC
>CAZYAO010000108.1:0-1339 GCA_964645715.1 uncultured Saprospiraceae bacterium | reverse complement strand
TTTGCAGCCCACGCTTCCGCCTCCTGCTCACACTCACGCAGATAAGCCTCAAAAAAATCATAGAACCGCACCTGCTCTGCAGCCGAACTGGCCACAAAGGGCGCCAGACTGTATTTGAGTTCCGACAGCCTGCCGATGTGCTGCCCGCCTTTCAGTTCCAGCAGTTGCAACAGCCGCTGCTTTCGCCTGGTGTCCATGGCGAAGCCGGCCGCCTGCAGGCGAGCAATGAAATCCTCCAGCGGGAGGGAGATATGTGGCTGCCCTTGCGACACGCCCTACTGCTCTTTAAGGATTTCATCCAGCAGCCCCTGTATGGCCTCCAGATCGTCCTTGGTTTTCACCAGGAAGGAAAGATTGCGTTCGAGCAAAAGTCGGCGCTCGGCAGTGGCAGCAACGTGAAACTTTTCAATGTTCAGAATCCGCAGCCAGGTAATCAGTTCAGCCGTAGCCGGTGCTTTGCGTACACTTTTGGAACGGGCATCTTCAAAGAATTTTATCAGTCGCCGGTAGGACTCCTGCGCGGCATCCGGCACTTTACCCAGGTGCACTTCCACAATATTGCGCAGTTGCTCTCCCTTCGGGAAAGGTATGTGAAAAAAAGCACAGCGGCGCAGAAAGGCATCCGGCAGGTTTTTTTCAGAATTAGACGTAAGGATGACGACGATTTTACTTCCTTTTGCCTTCTGCGCCTCAAAGCCCGGCAGTTCCCGGATAGCAAAGCGGTAGTTCAGGATCTCGTCGAGCAGGTCGTTGGTAAAGTCACGCGGCGCTTTGTCCACCTCATCAATCAGCACTACCGAATTGAGCGCTTGTGCCGGCAGTTCCAGCCCAAATTTTTCGGCAAAATCCTGCCGCGAGGGATCAGAGTAGGCAATGGCTCTGCCGAAAGCATTGAGTGTGATGAATTTTTCCGGCGCTGTCTGCTCAGCCCGCAGGTTGGCAGCCTGGAAGTGCGAGAGCGCATCGTACGTATAGAAAAGATCACTGGCCCGGGAAATCGTCTTGGTATTGAAACGAAGTACCTCCCCGTAGTAACTTTCACCGGAATTCCGTTTGAGATAATCCAGTGCCCAGGCGGCCATTTCCGTCTTACCTGTACCCGGTTCACCCGTCAGCAGCAGCGGCTGATCCATAGCTACAGCCGCCTCGAGGGCATATTCCTGGGCATCGCTGGCGATGTACTTGCTGGTGTTGTTGTCGTTATTGGCCATAGTATTTAGGTATGTTGTCGTAATTAGATTCGTTTTAGCGTGGATGGGTTTCCTTAGCCTGCGCAACTTCTTTTGCCTGGTGGTTGATGAGTTCCAACAGTTTTCTTTCTACAATCTTCATATCCAGC
>CAZYAO010000107.1:0-3646 GCA_964645715.1 uncultured Saprospiraceae bacterium | reverse complement strand
GGGCGGCCACTGCCGCCCCAAAAAAACTTTTCGGCGGCCACCGCCGCCAAAACCTATCCGTGATTGTATTTTTTAAAAAACCAAACCTTCAGCCAGTCGGCAGTGACGATGTAGGCGGCGACAATCAGCAGGATGGCTCCGAGCGTCGTAGGCGGCAGCGGCATCAGGCCGATGTCGGCGGCTAGGGGCAGGTAAGGGAGGCCGATGGTTGCTATCAGCGCCAGCAGGCTGAAGATGAGCAGATACCGGCCCGGACGGCTGACGAAGAATTTTTTGTGCGTACGGATAATGAAGAGGATAAAAAGCTCTGTGAGAACCGATTCGATAAACCAGCCGGTCTGAAACTCCGATTCCTGCGCTTTCAGGACAAAATAAAGCGTCGAAAAGGTGAGGATATCGAAAAACGAGCTGTGGATACCGAAGACAATCATGTAATTGCGGATGAGCTTCATGTTCCATTTGCCCGGCCTTTTCAGCTGCTCCTGATCTACATTGTCCGTTGTGACGGTCAGGAAGGGGAAGTCCGTGATAAAATTGTTTAGCAGTATTTGCTTGGGGAGCATGGGCAAAAAGGGCAGCACCAGCGAAGCTGCCGCCACGCTGCACATATTGCCAAAAGTAGAGCCTGTGCTGATGTACAGGTATTTCATGGTATTGGCAAATGTTTTTCGCCCCTCCCGGATCCCCTCTGCCAGCACCATCAGGTCTTTCTCCATCAGCACAAAATCGGCGGCTTCCCTGGCCACATCGACAGCATTTTCGACGGAGATACCCACATCGGCTGCCTTGATGGCCGACACGTCGTTGATGCCGTCCCCCATGTAGGCGACCGTATAACTGTGTTTGAGCGCCAGTATGATGCGCTCCTTCTGCTGGGGTTCTACCTCCGCAAAAACGTGGGTTTTCTTTGCCAGCTGGACCAATGCCTCTGAGCTCGTATGCAGGAGTTCGCTGCCCGTCATGACCACAGGCTGCCTGAATCCGATGCTGACGGCAATGGTTTCGGCCACATTGCGGTTATCGCCCGTGATTATTTTCAGGCCCACCCGGAGCTTGTGGAGTTCGTTCACCGTATCCAGGATGCCCGCCTTCACGGGGTCGCTCATCAGCACAAACCCTGCGAAGACCATGTCTGATTCGAGGTCTTTGGAGATCTGCGGCGTATCGATTGCCTTGTAACAAACGCCAATGGCGCGCAGTCCATTGATGCCCAATTGTTCAAACTTTTCCTCCACCCTGTCCCGGTAGGCCGCGATATCCACAACCCCCTGTTCGGGCAGGTATATCCGCGAGCAGATGCTCAGTATTTGTGGAAAAGCGCCCTTGCTGACCAGCCATGCCTCCTTTTCGGTGCGGACAGCGATGCTGAGCATTTTTCTGATAAAATCATAGGGGACTTCACCGATTTTTTGCGCCGGCGCGGAGTCCTTGATTTGCAGTTGTTTCAGCGCTTCATCGATTGGATTGGCATAGCCCGTCTCGAAGGCAGCATTCCAGTAAGCCAGCTGCTTCACCCATTCGCTTTCGCGACCGAGGCCGTCCGTCAGGCCGGCAATTTGGATAGTCCCTTCCGTCAGGGTACCCGTCTTGTCGGTACACAGCAAATTGACCTCCCCCAGGTTCTGGACAGCGTTCAATTTTTTGACAATCACCTTTTTGTCCAACAGCCTTTTGGCACCGCCACTCATCGCGATGGTGGTGATGGCGGGCAGCAGTTCGGGTGCCATACCCACTGCCAGGGCCAGGGCAAACAAGGCGGAATCGATGATACTTTTATGGTATAACAGATTGACCAGCAGTATAAAAATGGCCAACAGCAATGTTATTTTCGTCAGCAGAAAACCAAAATCTTTGATACCCTTTTCAAAAGTTGTCTCAATGGTTGCGGATGCGCCTGAAGCGATGCCCCCCAGCAGGCTGTTGTCGCCCGTTTGGATGACCAGTGCTTTGGCATCCCCGCTGACGATGTTGGTTCCCTCCCAGAGGCAGTTGGACCTGGCGGCCAGCGCGGTTTGTTCGTCCAGCACACCTGCTGCTTTCCTTACCGGGTAGGACTCGCCCGTCAGGCTCGATTCGTTGGCATAGAGCTCATTGGCATTGATGATAAGGCAGTCTGCCGGCAGCAGATCGCCCGCATTGAGGACGAGCACATCGCCAGGCACGATCTGGCTGGCCCTGACCTCCTGCGGTCGTCCGTCGCGGAGCACCGTCGACTTGATGGAGATGAGTGACTGCAGTTTTTCGACCACTTTGCCGGCATTTCTTTCCTGGAAAAAGCCCAGCAGGCCGCTTGACACGAGGATAAACAGGATGATGAATACGTCGGAGGTATCGCCCAGAAAACCGGAGATGATGACCGCCCCGATGAGCAGGAGCATGAGTGGATTCTGGAATTGGCCTGCAAAGAGCCAAAAGTCTTTTTGCAGACCCGATTTGGTTTTGGGGTGAAGTCGGCGGTCTGCTGCAAGCCTTTCTGCAGCTGCCTGGGACAAGCCTGAGTCGGCGCTGTTGAGCTGTTGAAACCAGTAGCTGGTATCGAATTGCCAGAAGCTGTTTGTTGTTTCTTTACTCACGAATGCTGTGCTTGTGCTTGTGGAGAATACCTGGCTGGCGGCCTGAGCGCGAGCGGGGTTGGAGCGTAGGCTTGTAATCAAAATTACTATTTTTCGCCGATTGAGCCCTGGTACCATCACAAAAATCGCTCAGGAAAAATCAGGGTAATCGACGACCGTGTAATTATGTAGTTCTTTTTAGCGTGTTAATTTGCTAAAATTACTGCTTAATTAATGGTCCAAATTTGGGGGGGGAGGCTCACAGTCTGCCAGTTCATAGTTTGTGCTTCGTCCACCTTCTTGCTCCTGTCGTAATATACCTTTGTCAATTAAATCCTTGATGTCACGCAATGCAGTGTCGGGTGAGCATTTTGCAATTTTTGCCCATTTTGATGATTTTAGTTTTCCGTCAAACCCGTCAAAAAGTTTGTTCAACACTAATCTTTGTCGTTCGTTAAACGCAGTGTTTTCGTGAACTATCCAAAACTCGTTTTTTCTTAATATTTTTTGCAAAGTCGCTTCCGTTGCTATAAGTGAATTTTTAAGGCAATGCAAAAACCAGTCTAACCAATCTGTGATGTTGCCATTGCTGTGTTGAACCTTTTGTAAAATCGCATAATATTGTTTTCGTTCAACCAAAATTTGACTTGACATACTGTAATAACGTTCTTTCGTTTTGTCAGCACGGGCAAGCAGTAAATCTGAAATTGCTCTTGCAATTCTTCCGTTTCCATCGTCAAATGGGTGTATGATAATAAACCAGAAATGAGCAATTGCAGATTTTAGAACAGGGTCCATAGGGGAGTTGTCATTAAACCATTTTAAAAACTTATCCATTTCTTCTTTTACGCTGTTTGGAGGAACCGCTTCGTAATGGACTTTTTCTTTTCCCATCGCTCCCGATACTATCTGCATCTCACCTGTTCGATAGTGTCCAACTTTTATTTTATGCATTCCGCTGTGTCCTGTAGGGAAAAGTGCCGAATGCCAGCTAAACAGTCGTTTATTTGTCAGTGGTTTATGATAGTTTTGTGTTGCGTCAAGCATCATTTCAACAACTCCTTCTACGTTTCTGTTTGCCTGAACAAGTCCGG
>CAZYAO010000106.1:0-3712 GCA_964645715.1 uncultured Saprospiraceae bacterium | reverse complement strand
TTTGATCTTGTTGCGTGCTGCTTCTTGTTGTCGTGGCGTCATGGTTGTGCATTTTTGCGGCTAGTGGATCCGGGTATTGTGCGGGTTCAATAGCCGTGCTTGTGTCCGGTTGGTGCGTCGTGTAAAGATAGGCGTTATTGTGCAATTGGTTTGAGGTTTTTGGGGTTTTATGAGGGGGAGATTTTGGGGCTACCGCCCCGGATGCATACCTACGATCAACGTTGCTACTAAGATTTTGGGGTTACGCCCCGGTGAGTACCCGAACCCCCAAGGCCGGTTTTTGGCAGCGCCTGCGGTTGTTTTTTTCAAAAAAGACAAGCTGCTGGCAGGGGTGACAATTAGATGAGCTACAAGGCGCGCCGACGGCCACCGTCGGCGCGCTGCCTGTAGAACCCGAACGCACTTGTATTTTCGCAGGGCGTAGCCCCGCAATCCCACCCTCCATCATTCACGCCAACACATGCACCCGGCCCGCAGCCCCCCCGCCGGCATTTTTTTTTACAAAAAGCAAAAAAAATAAGAATTACGCACTACCTTAGCACAGAGGCTGGATCATAACCGATTACCTAAAAATCTAAAACATGTATTGGCACAAAAAATCTGCGTGCTGGCTATTTTTCCTCTGCCATGCACTCGCGGCCGCAGGCCAAATGGCGACAGGACTTGTCTTTGACCATGTATCCTACGAGTCGCAGCAGCGCATTTCTCCTTCGCTGAAGTTTTCGGCAGTACAGCTGCCCGCGTATTCAATGCGCCGCTATTGCCCGGTTGCGGGCAGTCAGGGGAGCATCGGGTCCTGCGTAGGCTGGGCAACCGGCTATGCTGCCTACACCATTTCGTTGGCTGTTCGGAATAATATTACCGACCGAACGACCATCACACAAATGGCTAAATCAGCGCTCTATATCTATAATCAGATTAAAATTGGGCCCTGTGCGGAAGGATCGTATATGCACCATGCTGTGCAGTTGTTGCAAACCCAGGGGGTGTGCGATTTCAGGGATTTTAACCCGCCTGTCTGCGATATACTGCCCTCGGCTGCCCAGCGATCCCTGGCAATGGCCAACAGGATCAGTGAATATTATACGCTGTTTGATCACAATGCGCGGGCCGACAACAAGATCATAGCGACGATCGAGAGCCTGCAGGCTCAAAAGCCGGTGATCGTTGGCATGGATCTTACGCCTTCTTTTTATGCAATAGGAAGTGCGGGCTTGTGGAGCCCGATGCCCTCGGAGCCCTTCAGGGGAGGGCATGCGATGTGCGTGGTGGGCTATGACGACCGCAGCCGCAGGTTTGAAATCCTCAATTCCTGGGGCACGGGTTTTGGCAACGATGGTTTTTTGTACGTATCCTATGAGGACTATGCCCGGCTTTGCATGAATGCTTACAGTATAAGCCTGGCGCCGGCCGCTGCAGGCCTGGAGGGGGGCTTTTACCTCAACAAACTGGTGGGCTTTGACAATGCCGGTGGCTATGTGTTTGAAAAATTGGTGGGTCGCTGGAATGGCCGCTATTACGAGCTGGGGCCGGGCGCGGTGCAGCGGGGGGACTATTTTAAGGTTATGGCGGGCAACCTGCGGGCGGATACTTACCTCTATATTTTTTCGCTCAAGCCTGATGGCAGCAGCGAACTGTTGTTTCCTACCTCGGGCAGCGGTGGCCGCGGAGGGCTGCGCGATGCGCCGGTGATCCCCTCCGGGGGCAATTATGTCGAAATTCCTGCCGATCCGACCGGCGCATTCATGGCCGATATGTCGGGCGTTGACCACCTCGTCTGCCTTTTTTCGCGGCAGCGACTGGACGATATCGACGCGCTGCAGCTGCAGCTGCAGGCAGGAAGGGGGGATGTGTATGACCGGCTGCGGGCTGTGTTGGGCAGCCGGCTGTTGCCTGCCGGGGATATCAGCTACGCCGGTGCCGAAATGCGTTTTAGCAGTACAACCCGGAGCACGGCCTATGTGGTACCCTTGATACTCAAGGTGACTGTCAACTAGGGGGCGGAAGAACTATATTAACGACTAAAATCAATTCAGTATGTACGTAAAAATTAAGTGGGGTAATTGTTTGTTTTACTGTATAGTATCACTACTACTGCCGCTGGCAGCTGTCGCTCAGCAGCAAGATTTTTATGGCAACCAGGTCAGTCATGAGCAGTGCCTGAATGCGACGTATACGCCGGATCCGCAGGTGACGCAGCTGATCAACCGGATTGTAAAGGTCGTTGGTTTCGAGAGTTCCTACATCGTGCGGCCGTGCCCTTCGGTAGAGGGCTGTGTCGCCACTGTAGATAATCGCGGCCGCCCTTACATTTTGTACGAGCCCGCCTACCTGATGCGGGTCAAGGGTATGGGTTTTACTAGTGCCCAGATGCCTACGGCTACTGCCGACTGGAATGTGATGCATGTGCTTGCTCACGAAGTTGCCCATCACCTGCGCAACCACCTCACGAATCCCAATCCGGCCAAGATACAGTCTGAGCTGGAACTCGAGGCCGACGAGACTGCGGGCTACCTGATGTACATGTTGGGGGCACCCAACCTAAGAATTGCTCAACAGGCGCTGCATGGCAGCGAGGTGCCGGTCAATGGCTCCGTCACCCACCCCCCGCGGGCACAGCGACTGGCCGCCTTCCGCACCGGCTGGGAAAATGCGGAGACAAAATTTCCGCGCTCGCCTGTGGTGCAGCCGCCGACGGATAAGGTGGATGAGCCGCTGCGCGACGCCAACGCTCCGTCTATGTATACAGATCCGCTGGTGGGCACTTTCGTGCTGGTAAGGAGCGGGCATTTTAACATGGGCTGCACCGACGAACAGCAGGATTGTGCGGGCAAGGAAAAGCCCGTGCGCCGGGTGGGGGTCGACAGTTACTACATCGGCCAGTACGAGGTGACGCAAGCGCAATGGCGCGCGGTGATGGGCGACAATCCGTCGCTTTTCGTGGGTTGTGAGCAGTGTCCTGTAGAGCAGGTAAGCTGGGAAGATGTGCAGGAATTTCTGCGGCGGCTCAATGAGCGCACGAGACAAAACTACCGCCTGCCAACGGAGGCCGAGTGGGAGTTTGCCGCCCGCGGGGGGCGGGAAGGTCGGGGTTACCAGTATGCGGGCAGCAATGAGGCCGAGGCGGTAGCCTGGCACGCGGTCAATGCGGGCAGCATGACGCATGCAGTGGGTCAAAAAATGCCCAACGAGCTGAGGCTATACGACATGAGCGGCAATGTGTGGGAGTGGTGTCAGGACTGGTTTGGCAATTACCCGTCGGTGGGGGAGAATAACCCGCCGGGGGCTGCCAAGGGCGCTGCCCGCATCAGTCGCGGCGGCTCGTGGAACTTTGACTCGCGCTTCTGTCGCGTCGCCCGCCGCAGCAATTTGGTTCCGACTGAGCGCTACAGCGATCTTGGTTTTCGCCTGGCGCGCACCCCTTAGTTTTTTTTAAAAAAAACACCCCTGTATGCCCGCTCAGGGTGGGCTGAGGTGGTCGACAAATTTTGGACAGCAACTTATGAAATCATAACTAGCTATCCTTTTCTTCAACTTTGGCGAAATCTGTCCAAAAGGGGTAGACCACTTCAGCGGCTCGTGGTACCTCAGTCCGCGGCATTGTCGCGTTGCTTTTCGCAACGCCCGAGGCCCCGCCGATCGCGCTGTCGATCTTGGCTTCCGCCTGGCGAGGGATGCCTAGTTTTTTTCCACGCCCTCCTGCATGCCTTCT
>CAZYAO010000105.1:0-3831 GCA_964645715.1 uncultured Saprospiraceae bacterium | reverse complement strand
GGACATCAGCGGCCGGCAGGGCCGCCGACCGCCGCAGCGGCAGCCGTATCGAAAAAACGGACCCTCGCCCCTGCTCGCTTTTTACCTCCAGACTCCCCTGCATGCGGACTACCAGTTCGCGGCAGCGGGCCAGCCCGATGCCGCTCCCCCGCATGACCTGCTCGCCGGAGGGCAGGCGGTAGTAGCGGTCAAACAGGCGGGGCAGCGCCTCGGCGGCAATGCCGCGGCCGGTATCGATGACCTCCAGCAGCAGCATGGGCGGCTCGCCGGGGGGGCAGCTGAGCTGCAGCAGCACCCGCCCGCCGGGTGCCGTAAAAGTGAGCGCGTTGGAGAGCAACTTGGACACCACCGCCTGCAGCTGGTCGGGATCGTAGTCCATGAGCAGTGGGCCGGCGGGGCCGTGAAAATCAAGCGTTATACCGCGGCCGGCGGCCACGTAGCGGAAACTGTCGAGCAGGTAGCGCAGGAAAAGAACGATATCGCCCTGCTGGTAGCGCAGCGGCGGCGGCTCGCCCCCGTGGCGGGCAAGATCGAGCATGCGGTCGAGGTAGCCCAGCATCTGCTGGCTGTTGCGCGACAAGCTCAGCAGCGCCAGTCGCCCCGGCTCGTCCTGCCGGGGCAGCAGCGAAGCGGCGATGCCCTGCACCACCGTCAGGGGCGTGCGCAGCTCCTCCGCGAGCTGACCATAGACTTCGTTTTGCCAGCGCTCGCGGTCTGCCCGCTCCTCCAGCGCGAGGCGCTCGATATCTTCGCGGTAGCGGCGGTAAGCCAGGCCCGCCATAAAAATCACGATCTCCAAAAATCCCCCTAAAGGAATGAAGATCAGGTACTCCCAACTAAACTGTCCCAGCCGCAGCACCGCGTACAGCGCCGGCAGGGCGCCCGCCAGCATGGCAGCGATGCCCAGCAAAATGAAGCCCGCATAGGCCGGCGGCTTTCGGTAGAGCGCTACCGCAAAAGGGATGACCAGCAGCAGCACGCCGCCGAGGTAGGCGGAAAAAACCGCATCGACCAGCCAGATATTGTAGTTGGACGCATACAAAAACACCGCCGACAGCAGCAGCAGCCCCAGCCCCAGCCATTTTACCACATCAAAAAGACGCCCCCAGGCGGGTAGCTTTTGCCGCAGGCGCAAAAACGATTGTATAAAATTGAGATAACTGAAAACCAGCACATAATAATTGAGTCTTACAAAATAATGAACCGCCGGCCGGGCCGGCACCACCTCTTCGGCCAGCCAGCGCATCAGCACATTGGAAGAGTAGAGCAGGTAGAGGATGAAGCTGCCGAGGTAGAGCGTATAGTCGAGGTAGAGCCGCTCGCGCTTGTAGGACAGCAGCCACAGGTTGTACAGCAGCACCATCACCAGCGCGCCCAGCACGAAGAACAGCCAGGGGCGGCTTTTTTTGTAGTTGCTGCTGATGACGCGCTCATCGTAGAGGGTGGGATACTTGTAGGGCAGGCCGCTGTAGTCGGTGATTTTCCAGTAGAGCTTTTGCGGGCGATCGTCCTCGGCATACCACACAAACATATTGGCGATGGTCGGGTAATCGGGCCGGTAGGTTTGTTGGTAAAAAGGCAGCTGGCTGCCGCTGCGCTCGTGGCGGTAGCCTCCCGGCACCGGCTGGTAGAAGTCGACCAGCGACACATCCATCGGGAAAGTGATGCGGTAGCGCCGCCGCCCTGGCAGGCTGCCCGGCCGCCGCTGCAACTGCAGCCGGCCGTAGAGCGCCACCGGCCTGTGGTGGCTGTAGCGGAGACTGTCGGCCGGCACGAAGCGGTGGTCGTGTTGGCCCGAGAGTACCTCCTCCGGGCGCAGGCTGCCATCGTCGGGCAGCAGCCACAGATATCGGTGGAGGCTGAGGCAGCAGGAGAAAGTGTCGAACACCATCACCTCCTGCTGGGCCGACAGTCGCGCCGCCAGCAGCAGCGCGGCGGCCAGCAGGAGGGCAAAAAAACGCGGGCGGCAGCAGTGAGGCATAATAGTGGTGTTTTTCGGCAGCAGAATGCAAAATATGCATAGTCCGCTGCAAGATATACATACTTATCCTTACCCACAAATATGCAATATTTGCAAAAGAGGTACATATCAGGCAATTAGCCCGCAGGATACCCGTTTTGGATGCATTTTTACCCAAAAGTGCCGGCAGGCCATGCCCTGCCGGCCCAAGTACAGCCACCACATGCAACTACTCCCGTTCTACCTGCTCACAAGCCTTGCCCTGCTGGCAGCCCTGCTGGCCAACCGCCGCGCCCTCAACCGCCTGCGCCGCAGCATCGCCCGCGACCTGCACGACGACCTTGGCGCCTCCCTCAGCAACATCAACCTCCTCAGCGGGCTGGTCGAACTCGAGCTCGACAAGGGGCACAGTGAGCAGGCGACCCACTACCTCCGCCGCATCCGCGAAGAAGCGAGCCGCGTACACGAAGCCGTGGGCGACAGTGTGCGCCTCCTCGGCCCCGACTACCGGCAGTTGGGTCAGCTGGCCGCCCTCATCAACCGCCACGGGCAGGAGTTGCTGGAAGAAAAAGGCACCCGTTTTGTGACCCGCCTGCCCGACAGCCTGGCGAGCCGCCGGCTGCCTGCGCGCCTGCGCCGCGACCTCTACCTCCTCCTCAAAGAAGCCGTGCACAACATCATGCGGCACGCCGGCGCCCGCCGCGCGGCGCTCCATTTTTGGACCGAAAGCGGCTACCTCTATTGCGCGCTCATCGACGACGGCCGCGGCTTCAGTGCGCCGCAGGCCCGGCAGGGCAACGGCCTTGCCAACATGCGGCGGCGGGCGGCACTGATGGGCGCCGAACTAAGCCTGCGCAGCAGCCCCGGGCAAGGCAGCTCCCTGCTGCTGCGCCTGCCCCTGCGCTTCCGCCTGTTCCCGTGGCTGCGCCCCCGCCTGTCCGACATCCACGACCGTTTTTGCGCCCAGGCGGGCGAGCGGCAGCGCCTGCGCCTCAGTGCGCCGCGGCCGGTGCCCGCTTTTGGCCAGCGGGCGGCGGCGCAATAATTTACACAAAAGTGCCGGGCGGCGAATGCATTATTCGGCCTATCTTGAGACAGCGTTTGCTGCACGCATGATTGGCGGTGATTTTTTGTAAAAAAAAGCAACACAACCATTGGGCGGCAGAAGCCGCCAGCCATTACGCGCGGCACTGCGCTGCGCACAACCAAAACAAAGCAACGCCTATGCAATCCATACGAGTACTCATATGCGAAGACAACACCGACAAGCGTGAATACCTAAAATCGTTACTGGACGGGTATCAGGGGGTAGTTGTGGTGGGTGCCCTGGCCGACGGCCGGCAAGCCGTTGACAGGGCGCCCCTGCTTAGTCCCGACATCATCATCATGGACATTGAGATGCCCGGCCTCAGCGGCATTGAAGCCACCCGCCGCCTCAAAAAGCTGCTGCCGGACACCCACATTGTGATGTACACGGTATATGAAGACGAGCAAAAGCTATATGACTCCCTCTGTGCGGGTGCCAGTGGTTATGTGCTCAAAAAAGCCTCGCCGCAGGTGCTGCTCAGCACCCTGCACGACCTGGCCGAGCACGGCGGTTCGGCCATCATGCCCCAGATTGCCAGCAAGATCATACAACACTTTCACAAGCTGTCGGCCGATCAGCCGCAGCACGGCCTCGACGACCGCCAGCTGGAGATCCTGCGGCTGCTCGTCAAGGGCGACACCATCAAGGCTATCGCCTCCCAGATGCATTTGTCCTCCGATTCGATCAAAAAGCAGTTGAAGAAGATTTATGACAAGCTGCATGTGAGTTGTGGGAAGGAGGCGGTGGCTAAGGCGGTGCGGGATGGGTTGGTGTGAGTTTTTTT
>CAZYAO010000104.1:0-3871 GCA_964645715.1 uncultured Saprospiraceae bacterium | reverse complement strand
AAAAAAATCAGTAAACGCACGTTCATTCAATATTTTTGTCTCGCCGCAAAAAGCGGTAAAAAAAATGCATACCATCATCCATTGACATTTCTCTATATTTGTTGCGCGATTAACTATTCAATACACTTTTCGTTATCAATATGCATCAGCCTGTCTGGCTAGCGCGTGGCTGTCCTGTGCCTGCATGAGGGCAATGCCTAATGCTTTGCAGCATCCTTCAGCCCCAAAGCCCGTCTGCATTGTTAATCGTTTCACAGACTCCGACTAAAATGTCTAAAGTAAGTGGTGGGGCAGCACATCCAATGAATAGAAAGAGGATATTATTTACTTCTGGAATCAATTGCCACTTGGCTCGGCTATTGCTTGCAGTATTTATCATCCTGCACGGTCAGTCCCTGCGAGCGCAGGATGATTTTTTGGTAGACATAAAACAATATACGACCGAAGATGGCCTGTCCCACAACATAGTTGTTCAGTCATTTAAAGACAGTCGGGGGTTCTTGTGGTTTGTCACCAATCGAGGGTTGGATATGTTTGACGGTCGGCAGTTTATCAATGCCCTGCAATGGCCATTGCTCACGACTGACAGCCGGGTAAACATCCTTTTTGAAGACAGCGAAGGAAACCTATGGATTCGATTTAAGGACAGACAGCACGTCCGCTACCAATTGGTCAATATATACACGCGTAAAAGCCAGTCCCTCTCCTATGAGCGTTTCAAAATCCCGTCGCACAGTCAGGTATATGATATTGCCCAAGGAA
Organism: uncultured Saprospiraceae bacterium; assembly: GCA_964645715.1. Lineage (GTDB taxonomy): Bacteria > Bacteroidota > Bacteroidia > Chitinophagales > Saprospiraceae > JAUMBM01. The sequence goes on along the minus strand of CAZYAO010000104.1, from coordinate 3,109 downwards.
ACAACCAAGAACTGTTTATCAGCAATCAGTCAGGTCAGGTATGGCGTATCCGATCGGGAGAAAAGGCACAAAAGGTATACGAGCGCCTTGGTCACGAATTGACATTTTGTAGTCGCAACCTTGAAGCCAATCACCTCTGGATACTGTCGATAGAGACTGCTACGGTCGATTCGAGCTTGGTGGCCATTGAAAAAAGAGGGCGTGTACGCCAGCAAGTGGATGCCAGCAACATCATTCAGTTCAGACAAGTATCAGGCGATTCCCTCTGGTACATCAACAAGACCGAGACGGGTTACCTTTTACCTGACGGCCGCCGGTACAGGTGGTCTTTGTCCTCTCTTTGCCCCAACTGTACCGCTCTTCAGTTTAGTCACTATGAGGTTGCCATTCAGTCTGTCACTAGTAACATATGGCTATACAGCCAGGAAGAACAGTTGCTGGTAACGCAGCCGACAACGGGACTGATATACAGTTTCAAGCAATATACAGGCAGAATACTACCGCAGAACATTCTGGGAATTTTCGTTGACAACGACCAGACGGCATGGATTTCGGATGTACAAGGCTTATACCAAATTCGGGTTCGCAAAAATAAATTCAGAAAATTCATCTGGGATAATCCGGAAAAAGTGCGGCATGTCATCCACAATTCCTGCAGGGGTATACAAATCAGTCGGCAGGGACATCTACTGGCCATGGCAAGCGACAAGCTGTATCGCATAGATATTACCACAGGTAGGATTTTGGAGCAGCGGCCAATAGGCATTCACTATCCACTATTGGAAGATACCGATGGCATTTTATGGCTGGCGATGGAAAAGCTCCGCAGTTACAACCCTCAGATACAGCAAGTACGTACCTTCGGTATGCCCAAGGAAATCATTTACAGAAACATATGGTCTCTCTACCAACAAGACTCCATTATCTGGGTAGGCCACCAATATGGCCTGGCACTTTTCAACCGACATACCCTCAAAATACGTGCTTTCCAACAATACAACGGCTTCGACGCACTGCGCAATGCTGACATCTATGCTATACAGCCCGACAGCGACCACAACGGCAATCTTTGGTTTGTCACCAGCGCAGGGCTTTTTTATTATGAAAAAAGCAGGGGCGTCGTGGCAAGGTACTGGCAGGAGGGAAAAGGCAAGTACCACTTTCCTGTCAGCAACCTTCGACATTTTGCACGGGACAACGCGGGAGATTATTGGTTTGCAACCGACGGGGGGCTGCTTCATTGGCAGGCAAGCAAGCAGTCCACACGCCTTTATACCACCCTTGACGGTCTCCCCGACAACAACCTCTACGGCATCTACAAGGATAAACGCAACTACCTGTGGATCAGCAGTGACAAGGGTATCATACAGTTCCAGCCACGCACTGCAAGGCTACGTTATTTTTTGGAAAATGACGGCATTACCCACTATGAATTCAATCGCATTTCCCACTACCAAGGGCCTGACGGTCGGCTTTATTTTGGTAGTCTCAATGGCATCACCTCCTTCCACCCGAGTGACTTTTGGGACGATTTTGACCAGCAAACCAAGCTACCCCTGACATTGATTGCTGCCAACACCCTCGGCGTTGGCCCCAGTCCTGCTGCTGATCTGCTTAGTCTGTACCAGCATGAGGGCAAGTTAACGCTCTCCTCCGATCAGCACTACCTGCAACTACTATTTGGTCTGCCCAACTATCACGCAACCCAGTCTGTCGAGTACAGCTACCGGATTGAAGGACTGGACGAGCGCTGGGTTCACAGCAGGTCTCCCTTACTACAACTGGCAGGCCTTCCGCATGGAGAGTACCTACTCGTTGTCAAAGCACGCTCCTGCAATAGCACTTACTACGAAAGTTCGTGTCAAATTCCCATCTGCGTCCTCGCACCCTTTTACTTACAAGCATGGTTTCTCGTACTTGTATCTATACTGCTCGGCGCAAGCCTGCTGTGGCTTGTCCGTTACAGAATCCAGCAACTGCGAACGCGACAGCAGGAATTGGAGCAGGAAGTCAGCAAGCGCACCCGCCAGATTGTACAGGACAAGCAATTAATTGAAGCCCAAGCTGAACAATTGAGAAAACAACACAATGAGAAGCAGCGATTTTTCACCAACATTACGCACGAATTCCGAACGCCCTTGGCACTTATTTTGGGCCCCGCCCAAAAACTGCTCAAAAACCGGAAACTCAACAGCAATGATCTGAGCTTACTCACCATCATCTCTAACAATGCCCATCGCCTATTGAATTTGGCCAATGATGTCTTGTATATTAGTACGCTGGAAACACAAAAACAAGAAGTGAAGCCCGAGCCCCTTTTTCTCGAAGTATTCAATCAGCGACTGCTGGCCGAATTTATGCCCCTTGCCAAGCAGAAAGAAATTGCCCTAGTGTATGAAGGCCGGATCGATCTTGACTACTGCATCAAAACGGATATCCGTCACCTCAACATTATCCTCAACAACCTGCTGGCCAACGCTATCAAATTTACAGGCCGACACGAGCGTATTTCCTACAAGGTAAACATCATGAGCCAGACGCTTATCTTTATTGTTCAGGATACAGGCAGAGGCATCTACCCTGAAGACCTGCCTCATATTTTCGACCGCTACTACCAGTCCCAGCATCCCAAGGCTGCTACTGAGGGAGGTACGGGTATCGGTCTGTCACTGGTCCGGGAGCTGACTGAACTCATGGGCGGGCATATCCGCGTGGAGAGTCGGGTGGGCAGCGGCAGCACTTTCTACGTAGAGTTACCCAAAATATTGGCTAGCCAGGAAGAAGCAGACGGCCTGCGGCAAGAGCGTGAGCAGCCGGAAAAAATACTTCTACCCTCTACGACCCTGCCCAAAGTAAATCAGCCGGCCGATAAAGCTACAACCACACGCCCAAGCGTCTTACTCGTAGAAGACAATCTTGACTTCCAGAAATTCATGGAACTCTTATTGGCCGACAGTTACCAGCTGCAAATATGCAACGATGGAAGGGAAGCCCTCAGCAGCCTTCTCCGGCATGATCCACCCGACATCATCATTAATGATCTCATGATGCCCAATATGGATGGATTCAAGTTGGTTGAACACATCCGCCGCGAGCAACGCTGGAATAA
>CAZYAO010000103.1:0-4072 GCA_964645715.1 uncultured Saprospiraceae bacterium | reverse complement strand
GCTTCCACTTCCAATGATTTTCTAAATGCCATAATTCCTTCAGAAACACCGGGCAAGTCAAGGATAAGTTCGCCATCGGTTTCCGCTGCGCTCAAATCGCCTAAGGTGATTATCCATATTTGCTCATACGTATCGTTACTCTCTATTTTTTCAATTTTCTGATTTTCTGTCGTCGAGAAAAATACAGCGCTTCCATCAACAGTCGTAATGTAGCTTTGGGCGGACATGGAGAATACGATAAATAAACATTTGACCGTTATTCCCATTTTTCGCCATCCCTTAAAATTCGAATTCGTCATGATTCAAAGATTTTAAAATGTTTGAAAATGTTGTTTTTCTGTAACTAGTCAGGGTTGATTAATTTCATATAATCGGAATTACCCGCAGCTGAGCATAATATTTTACTGTTTTTTCACCCAACGATTGCATATACGCCCATGCCGCCTAAGAAGGCGGCATGGGCGTATATGCAATGTTATGTCCAATATTTTTTCAATCATTCAACCTGGTATGGAAATACCCATTTGTAAATCTTATCGTATCTGGCACTTCTGGATTTGATATGGTCTCTAGATTATAACGAACAAAAGTAACTTGAAACCCGGCTGCTATTTCATCATCGTCAAATGATAAAACCTCAATATAATTTTCTTCGGATTCCAATATCGTGAACAAATCACCTGCTACATCCCCATCTTGCAAAATAAATATATAGTTCGCACCAGGAGACTCTAAGCTATCTTGCGCCACTGACTTCACTAAATTATAGGTACCCTTTTCCAATGGTACCCTAAAAAAACTCAGGGCTTGTCTCCAGAATCCTACATCGCCAAAAACATCATACACATCAATGCTAAATGAAGCGCCAATGTGTGTGGGTACACTCCTGCGGTGCCCATAAATTAGGGCATTCCACTGTTCCCCATTTTTCAGGGCAGTAGCCTCCCCCCAATAATCTCTGTTCCAGTAATAAGGGTTGCCATCATCGTCCTTGTTACAGGTAAATAGCAATATCAAAAACAGTCCTGCTATTATCTTTGATTTAAGGTCTTGCATGGTGTATCTGTATTTTTTTGGAACTTATCTTTTCACCATTGACAACGGTCAAAACATAAATGCCGTTCTGAAGATTATTGGTCGAAATGAGGTGGTCGACCCCTTTGGGACAGATTTAGCTAAAATTAAGGAAAATTTGATTCCCAATCAATATGGCTGTTGTTTTTATTTCGATGAAGCAAAATATGTCATTCATATCGCTTTGAGGTGGTCGACAAAATTTGAATAGCACCTTAAGAAAACATAACTCGGTATCCTTTTCCTCAACTTTGGCTAAATCTGTCCAGCCAGGGTCAACCATCTCGCATCTGCTGAACAAACTTTTTGCGCTCGTACGTACAAAAAACCACAATTCAGCGTATTTTAGCCGCAGCTCAACTGCGTAAAGCCATTTTGAACCGACCACCAGCCGGATTTCGCCGCCCACAGCGGCGCATCTCAGGGCTCACTGCTTTACCATCAGCCATCGCACACACATGCCAACTACCAGCGCCGTCGGCCTGCAATTTCAGCTGTACAACAGCCTTTTTCTGGGGCTTCCGTTTGAAGACATCGAAGAGACAGGTGCCCTGCTGGTACTTTTTAGCCAGCAGGCGCAGCTCGGCCTGCAGGCCGGGCAGTCACCCGAACAGATTATACTTGACTTTTGGGAACAGCAGTCGCTCGAACACCCCAAAGGCTACGAGCTCCTCTTCCGCTTTATTCAATATGCAGAGCGACAGGTTGTACTGTTTGACTCCATAGAAGACGCCTCTTTCAGCGACACCCACAGCGCTGAAGGCAAGGGCTCCGTCGTTCACCTGCTGGGGCGCATCAACGATCTGGCACGGCGGCAGCGCATCCTCGACAAATTGCTTACCTACAGTGTCCGCCTGGTACTCACTGCCCACCCCACGCAATTTTACCCCGCGCAGGTGCTGGGTATCATCAGCGACCTCGGGCCCGCCATTCGCCGAGGCGACATACAAGCTACACAGGAATTGCTCATGCAGCTAGGCAAGACCGCCTTTGTCAACCGCGCCAAACCCAGTCCCCTCGATGAAGCCAACAGCCTGCAATGGTTTCTTTCCAACGTATTCTATGAAGCCCTGCCCGACAGCATCACCCGCCTGCTGGGCGGGCTGGGGCTGTCCGTTCACGACTACCCCAACCCGCGGCTATTGTCGCTCGGCTTTTGGCCGGGCGGCGACCGCGACGGCAACCCTTTTGTGACGGCCGACACAACGCGGCAGGTTGCTGCGCAGCTGCGGCGCACCATCCTGGGCTGCTACTACCGCGACATACGGCAGTTGCGCCGGCGCCTTACCTTCCGCGGACTCGAAGAGCAGATTGCCGCCATTGAGCAGCGGCTCTACCACACCCTTTTTTACCCTCAGCAACCTACCTACACGCGGGCCGATGAGCTGCTGAGCGATCTGCAGAAAGCCCGTCGTCTGCTGGCGGAGCAGCACCAGCGGTTGTTTATTGAAAACCTCGACCGGCTGATCCTCAAGCTGCGACTCTTTGGCTTTTTCTTCGCCTCCCTCGATATACGGCAGGAGAGCAGCCGCCACGGAGAAGTGCTGGCCGCTATCTGGACGCAACTGCAGGCGCAGCAGGCCGAGCTGCCCGCCTATGAAGTCTACCAGCAGCTCGACCAGCAGGCACAGACGCAGCTACTCTTTGGCATACAGGCACAGCTTGCCGGCCTGCCCATCAAAGACGAAAAAGCCAAAGAGAGTCTGCTGACCTTCCTGGCCATGGCCGACATACAGGCCGATAACGGCATCGACGGCTGCCACCGCTACATCATCAGCAACTGCGGCAGCGCCCGGGAAGTAGCCGAAGTTTTTGCGCTCGCCCGCATGAGTCGCGAAGCCGGCAACCCCATGCCCCTCGACATCGTCCCCCTGTTTGAGACCGTCGAAGACCTTGCTACGGCTGCCGAGACCATGGAACAACTGTACCGGCAGCCACGGTATGCAGCGCACCTCCTGCAGCGGGGGCGGCAGCAGACGATCATGCTGGGCTTTTCCGACGGCACCAAAGACGGCGGCTACCTGCGCGCCAACTGGAGTATCTACCGCGCCAAAGAGGCGCTCACGACTGTCAGCCGCCGCTATGGCATCACTGTTATCTTTTTTGACGGTCGCGGAGGCCCGCCAGGCCGCGGTGGTGGCAACAATGCCGGCTACTACGCCGGTTATGGTCCCGAAATCGAAAACAGGGAGATTCAGGTGACCATCCAGGGGCAGACCATCAGCAGTAACTACGGCACCCGGGAAGCCGCTACTTACAACATCGAACAGCTGTTTACGGCCGGCCTCGAGCGGAGTATGTCGCCCGACAAACTACCTATGAGCAGCGATGACAAAGACCTATTGGAAGAGCTGGCCCAACAGGCGTATACGGCCTACCTGGAACTCAAAAACCATCCTGATTTTGTCGCTTATCTCGAACAACTGACGCCGCTGCAATGGTATGGCGACAGCAACATCGCCAGCAGGCCTACCCGCAGAAATGGCTCTCAGGCATTGGTCTTCAAAGACCTGCGAGCTATCCCCTTCGTGGGTGCCTGGGCACAGATGAAGCAAAATGTCCCCGGCTACTACGGCTTTGGCAAAGCACTGCAGCTTGCCACCGACAGTGGCAAGCTCGAGCGACTGCGCAGGCTCTACCGAGAGTCGAGCTTCTTCCGCGCACTGGCCGATAATTCCATGCAGTCGCTGCGCAAGTCCAACTTTCTGTTTACCGCCCACCTGCAACAGCACCCCCGCTTCGGCGATTTTTGGCGCCTGCTGGAACAGGAATATCACCGCAGCCGACAAAACCTGCTCGCCATCTCGGCAGAGAATGAGTTGCTGGCCAGCAGCCCTGTAACCCGCCAAAGCATCACCATACGCGAAAGTATCGTCTTTCCGCTCATCCTCATCCAGCAGTTTGCACTGCAGAAAATTCAACGCGACGATACCCCCGCCGACGAACGGGAACTCCTCAGGCGTCTCGTGTTGCGCGCTATGTTTGGTATTATCAACGC
>CAZYAO010000102.1:2146-4495 GCA_964645715.1 uncultured Saprospiraceae bacterium | reverse complement strand
CCTCAGTCTCTTTTCCCGACCGTTGAAAATTCTACCTTCTCAGCCGGTGTAAGTGTAGAAAAATCTTCTACAGTGAGCAGGACTACCAGCAGTACTTTCTCGCAACGGAGTTACATCGATTTGGCCATTCAGGGGGGATTGTTGTTTAAGAATACTGCTTCTGCAGGGTTTGGATTTACTACGGAAGTGGCTGATGCCAATAACAAAGTGGGTGTACAGTTTGAGCTCAGTTATGAATGGGGGCAGGATTACTATTCTTCTGAAACTGTCGAATCTACCGTCAGCTATACCCTTACAGACGACGATGCCGGTGATCAGTTTAGTGTAACGGCCATCAAAGGGCGGGAAGCAGGACACACACCCTTCTTCCAGCTGCTGGGTGGTCGGAGTAGCTGTCCGCCTGAACCTGGTTCAATTTTCAGGGATCGAGTGGACATTGCCATTCGGGATCCGCAGACCTTATCTACTGCCAGCAGCGCGGAGCTGCGCAATCAGGACATCAATACCAGTGCCAAGTTTTTCGTCCAAATGACCAATCTGAGTCCATTTGGCGAGACGCGTGATTTGTTTGTATACCATGACGGACAAACCAACGTGAACGGTGCTCAATTTCTGCTGGGCGGACAAAGTTTGGGCGGCGGCAATACCGATGGTCTTACGTATACCTTCATCAATGCCAACCAGCCCTTTGTGCTGCCGCTTGAAATTGTGCCTTCTCAGGGCGTATACGAATATGAAGATATCAATATTATACTCAGGCCTGGCTGTGCTGATGGGGATCTCATTTTCGATACCATTACCGTCAGCGCATATTTTGACAGCCCCTGCAGTGGCATCACCATTGCTTCGCCCGGTAATGACTGGCTCATCCGCCGACGCAATCCACTTTCGACCTCCCTTAGTGAAAGTCGCGAACAGATTGTCATCGAACTGCGGGACTACGATTCTTCCAATCCACAGCTGGAAGAAATTTACCTCGAATACAGGCGCATTGGCGACGGAAGCGGCTGGGAACGCATAGCAACCTCCGAACTCATCCCCAACTATCAGGTGACCATTGATTCGCTCGCCAACTATGACAGTGCCAATTTTGGGCCCGGGCAGATTCCTAAGTTCTTCTTCATTTGGGACATCACTGACCGATACAGTCAATATCCGGATGGTATCTATGAAATAAGAGCTGTTTCTTTCTGTGGCGCTGCCGGACAAATCAGGTCAAACACCATCAGAGGTCAGGTTAGGCGGCAGACAAGTGACATTTTCGCACTGACCCAGCCCTCTGACCGCATCTGGCAGGTAGGTGATGAGATCAGTATCCGTATCAACAAAGAAATTGACTGTACCCAGCTGGGGAATATGTCGTTCAGTGTTGTCAATGCGGCGGGAGTGGCTGTACCGGGACAAGTTTTCTGTTTTTACGACAACAACACCCTCATCTTCCAGCCTGCTGATCAGACCCTCCTGAACTTCGACCGCCAGGATCTCACCGCTGTTGTACATAGTCTGGTCGATGAGACGGGCAACCGCTTCCCGGACACCTTCAGGTGGACCTTCAGGGTTGTAGCACGGGACATCTACGTGGACAGGGACAGGCTGCAGACGACCATCTATCAGGGTAGTGAAGGCGTGGTAACCACTACAGCCTTCCGAAACTCAGCTGCACCGGTGAGTTTCAGCATCAACAACCTGAGTAATTATCCCTGGATTGAGGCGGATCCGTCAGCAGCGACCATCAACTCTCCGCTCGGTAATGCCATCGCCTTTACCATCGACGGCAACGACCTGCCATTGGGTGATACGAGTGCGCTGCTGATTATTCGTTCCACATCAGGATTGCCCAACCAGGGTACCGATACAGTCCGCATCAGTGTCAAAGTGCTTGCCAAACCGCCCTACTGGCGCGTTGACCCAAGCCTTTACACACAAAATATGATTGCCATCACCAACTACGAATTTTTCGATGAACCAGGCATTACCTCCCGGGACACCATGGACCGGATCAGTGCCTGGATCGACAGTGAGATTCGTGGCGTAGCGCCCATTATCGGCACCAACGGAGGACTGTTTGCCTCTTTCATGGCCATCTACGGTGATCCGTCGGACGCAGGAAAACCCATCGAATTCCGTATCTGGGACGCTTCTGAAGGAAGAGAATACAATGGTTACCCCTCTAGCCGAGATACCATTGCTTTTGCAGCCAATGCCATTGTCGGCAGCTTCCAGCTGCCTGAAATCCTCAAGGTGGATAAAACCAAGGATCGCGCCCGCTATATACCCCTCAACGGCAACGGGCGCTGGACGTGGTTCTCTGTCAACCACCAGGAGCCGGACATGCGCGTCGGTACGCAG
>CAZYAO010000102.1:0-2046 GCA_964645715.1 uncultured Saprospiraceae bacterium | reverse complement strand
CTGGACGTGGTTCTCTGTCAACCACCAGGAGCCGGACATGCGCGTCGGTACGCAGCTTCGCCAGCTCACCCAGGCACGTACAGGAGACCTGATTAAGACTGCCCGCTCCTCTGCGAGTTATGTCGAGGGTATGGGCTGGATAAGTCTCAACGGGCTGGATTCCTTGCGGCCGCGCGACGGCTACCAGATTTATCTGCAGGGTCCGAGCGATACCATACGTGTCACAGGCCGCAATGCAGCCTTTGGGCCTATTGCGCTGGCTACCGGCTGGAACCTCGTTGGTTATCCGCCCCAACAGGCGCTGCCCATCAACCCCAGCCTCAACATTGTACCTGCGCGCGATGCTAACTATATCAAAACAGTTGCTCAGAATGCAGCCAACGATCCACTCTTTGCCAACATGTTTGCCGGCTACACCAATCCCCCCGGACAATGGTTTACCAGCGGTCAGGCTATGGATTTGCTGCGCCCGAACTTTGCCTACCAGATTCTGGTAAGGCAGCCGTCGACGCTCTTATACCCAGGCGCGACCATCCCGCTGCAGGAATCTGTATCTGACGCAGAGACCTCAACAGGAGCTGTACTGCCCTGTGACCCCAACAATCCGGCCACCTGGTCAGTAGATCCGGCACTGTATCCGCTCAACATGATTGCCATTGGGCAGCTTGAAATCAACGGAGTGCCCGCATCCAACCCCAACACCAAAGTCGCTGCTTTTGTCAACGGACAGTGCCGCGGTGTGACGAGCCTGTACCAGCTTCCTTCTTTGGGCGTGTCCATGGCCAACTTGTTTATCTACGGGCAGGGCAATGAAGGAGAGGTTGAGATAAGAATCTTCGATGCGGAGACTGGCAGAATCCACCTCAATCAGGAGCGATTCACCTTCGTCCCCAACGCCATCGTAGGTAACTTTGCACAGCCGTACGTCTTCCGCAACAAGCTGTTTAGTGCTTCTTTCAGTTCAGAACACAGCCTCTGCGAGGCCGACAACCACGCCAGCTCAGCCATCACACTCGTTACTGGTCTTGAGGGACCCTACACCTACCAGTGGAGCAACGGTGACGCAACGGCCGAGGCAGCAGGTCTTGCCCCGGGTGTGTATACCGTCACCATTACCGGTCAGGGAGGTATCTGGTTTGTCGACTCCGTGCGCATTGACAACCTGGCGCAGCCCGTTGAGCAACCCCAGGTATCCGCCTCTTTTGACCAGCGGGTATGTGTGGGCGATGACGCTGCTTTTTATGCTGCCGCTCAGCTCCCTGCTACCGACTACCTTTGGTACGATATGGCGGGTACCCTCCTCCATCAGGGGCCAGGCCTGTTGCTGGAAAATATGCAGCAAGCCTTCCAGGGGAGCGTGCGCGCACTTCACCGCGGCTGTCTGTCGGAGGCTGTGAGTATTCAGGCCGAGACTTACCTGCCGTCGGCTGAATTCAGCATGCAACCGGAGCAGGCTGTCACTACCCAGACCGAGGTCAGCTTCCGCGCAGCACAACTGCTGCCCGGTGCCAGCTGGCTGTGGGATTTTGGCGACAGCCACACTGCCAGCAGCATGGACGCTCTGCATACTTTTGCGGCAGCAGGCACCTACCACGTCCGCCTGTCTGTCACGGATGCTGCAGGCTGTCGCAACCAATGGTCAAGCGAAGTCGTCGTCGAATCGCCCACACGGGTGCAGGCGCCGGTGGCGGCCAGGCTTTCGCTGGAAGCCCTGCCCAACCCATTCAGTGCCTTACTCACAGCCCGCATACAGGTTGAGCTTCCGGCCCGCTACAAGCTGAGTCTGCTGGATATGGAAGGCAGAATCGTCTGGAACCAGCAATACCAATGGGAAGCCGGCGAATATGAAGTACCGATCAGGCTGTTCATCCCGGATGCGGCCTACCTGTTGAGACTTGAAAATGATCTGGGAGATGTAATGACCATTCAGGCAGTGAAGAGCTCCCCGAGGCCGTAGCATCCCCGCGGGGCGGCCTCGCTGTAACGTCAGCAGAGGCCGCCCTGTATCCCTCTCATACTAAGTCTTTCATTTTTTTGTCAATGCTT
>CAZYAO010000101.1:0-4548 GCA_964645715.1 uncultured Saprospiraceae bacterium | reverse complement strand
GCCGCAAAACGAGATCAGTGTTTTGTGGCCTTAGCCACAAAACACTGTATTTTTTTTGCAGCGCCAGCTGCAAAAAATCACATTATTCATCAACGTCATCGAAAGTTGCCGCTGCTTTAGGCGCAGCTGCACCACTCATAATCTTCTCTTTGACCTTGATCTCAATCTCCTCGGCCAGCTCGGGATTGTCGGCCAAAAACTGCTTGGCGGCATCGCGGCCCTGCGCGATTTTGGCACCGTTGTAGCTATACCAAGAGCCACTCTTCTGAATGATGTCGTGGTCTACCCCCAAGTCTACAATTTCCCCGTTTTTGGAGATACCCTCCCCGAAGGTGATATCAAACTCCGCCACGCGGAAAGGTGGGGCCAGCTTATTTTTGACGACCTTCACCTTGACGTGGTTGCCCGTGATGTTGCCATCCTTGTCTTTGATACCCGCGCCGGAGCGGCGAATATCCAGTCGGATCGAAGCATAAAACTTCAAAGCGTTACCCCCTGTGGTCGTCTCCGGGTTGCCAAACATCACCCCGATCTTTTCCCGCAGCTGGTTGATAAAAATACAGCAGCAGCCCGTGCGACCGATCGAAGCCGTAAGCTTACGCATCGCCTGCGACATCAGGCGCGCCTGCAAGCCCACCTTGCTGTCCCCCATTTCCCCCTCGATCTCCGAGCGAGGTACGAGCGCAGCCACCGAGTCAATCACAATAATATCAATCGCCCCGGAGCGAATCAGGTTTTCGGCAATCTCCAGTGCCTGCTCCCCGTTGTCCGGCTGCGAAATCAGCAGATTGTCCGTATCCACCCCCAGTGACTTGGCATAGAAACGATCGAAAGCATGCTCTGCATCGATGAAAGCAGCAATGCCCCCACGCTTCTGGCACTCAGCGATGGCATGGATTGCCAGCGTCGTCTTACCCGATGATTCAGGACCGTAAATCTCTACCACCCTGCCACGCGGAAACCCGCCGATGCCCAATGCAATATCAAGCCCCAGCGAACCGCTCGGAATAGCCTCTATATCCATAATTCGGGCATCCCCCAGTCGCATGATGGTACCCTTGCCATAGGTCTTTTCAATCCGGTCAACGGTCGATTGAAGCGCCTTCAACTTCGCTTCCCGGTCAAGCGTGTTATTTTGCATAGCTGCTGTTTTTTGACAAACTGTGAACTTTTTGTTTAAATGCTTTGCAAATATAAACTTTCTGTTTTTTGCAAACAAATTTTTAGCTGTTTTTTTTAAAAAATATCCCCACTGCCGGCCTTCCTGCTTCCCCACACCCACAAAACACTATTTTTCAAATACATACCCACCCCCATACGCCATGCCCCCCAAAAAAAACCTGCCACATCCCCTGCCTGTATCCCTTGGCAGATGTCCGGATTTGCCTAACTTTGTGTCTTTGTGGACAGTGGTAATCCGGGCTTTGGGAGATAAGTAATCAGGTGGCCTTGCCCAAGCGGTATCAAGCGGTATCAAGCGGGACAATGGTCAGGTCGGCGGGACAGCCGGCGGCAGTTGCGCTTCCCCGCGACCCTGCAGGCTCCTTATCTTCCGACGAAGGGCGGCCTCCCTGTCTGCACAACCTGGCTCAGCAAGCAATTTATGAAGATCAAAGTAGGTATTTTCTTTGGTGGCCCCTCGCGCGAGCGCGAAATTTCCTTTGCCGGCGGGCGCACGGTATACGACAACCTCAACAAGAGCTTGTTTGAGCCCGTGCCCATTTTTGTCGACAGCTTCCGCAACTTTATATTGCTGGACTGGCAATACCTATACAAGGGCAGCATCCGCGATTTTTATCCGCCCGTAGCCGCACTGCCCCCCTCTGCGGGCGGCTTCCAGATCTACGTAGAAAGCCTGGGCGCCCTGAGTGCCGAGCAGCAGCAGCAGGTGGCCGGCCACGTAGGCCGCCACCTTTCGCCCGCACAACTGCCGGGCCTCATGGACATTGCCTTTCTCGCACTGCACGGTGAGTATGGCGAAGACGGCCAGCTGCAAGCGCAGCTGGCACAGCTGGGCATCCCCTACACGGGCAGCGGCATCCGCGCCAGCCAGATAGGTATGGACAAAGCCTGGCAGAAAGAACTGATGGGTGAGTTGGGCTTTGCACGGCCTGCCGTGCAGGTGCTGACGCGTGCGCAATGGGCAGCGGCCGATGTGCGCAGCCTGTATGCTACTGCTGCCGAGACCATTGGCTTCCCGCTGGTCATCAGGCCAGCCAACCAGGGGTCGTCGATTGGGGTGAGCATCATCGGGCGCGAGGAGGGCGTCGAAGGCTTTGAGCGGGCCGTCAACCGCGCTTTTTTCAGAGAACTCATCCCCCTGCAGGAATGGGCGGCACGCAGCCTTTTTGAAAAACAAGAATACGTGCGCCTGCTGGCGGACATACGCGACGGGCTGGGCTTTCCCATGACTGTCACGCTGCCCGCAACAGCGGTGCGGCATACGCTCTACCATCCCGACCAGCTTTTTGACTACCTCGAACAGCTGCCTGCCGACGGCGGCCAGCTGGCGCTGCTGGAAGCACAGCAGGGGGAGGAAAAAGTCATTCTCGAAGCCTTCATCTCGGGTAAAGAGTTTAGCTGCATCGTGCTGCGCACCGAAGATGGAGGCGCCGTAGCGCTGCCGCCAACCGAGATTGTCAAGGGCAGCGAGGTCTTTGACTATCGCTCCAAATACCTGCCGGGGCTGTCGCGCAAGGTGACCCCCATAGACCTGCCCGACCCGCAGATTGAGCAAATACGCCGCGAGTGCGAGCGGCTTTTCGACCAGCTGGGCTTTCAGGTGTACGCCCGCATCGACGGCTTCATACAGCCTTCGGGTCAGGTGTTCCTCAACGACCCCAACACCACCTCGGGCATGCTGCCCAGCTCGTTTTTTTTCCACCAGGCTGCCGAAATCGGGCTCAACCCCAGCCAGTTTCTTACCTTCATCCTGCGCATATCGCTGCAGGAGCGACTGCTGGAGCAGCCTGACCGGAACGACTGGCGTCGACTGCTGAGCCAGCTCGACCAGCGGATTGCCGACCTGCAGCTCAGCCTGGGCGAGCGCCGCCGCGTAGGCCTCATCCTCGGCGGCTACTCTTTTGAACGCCACATTTCTGTGGAAAGCGGCCGCAATGTGTTTGAAAAACTGTCGAGCTCCGATACCTACGAGCCCATACCGCTTTTCCTGACGGGCGACGCCAGCCATTACTATCTCTACCAGCTGCCCGTCAACCTGCTGCTCAAAGACAATGCCGATGACATACGCGACAAAATACGCCACTGGCGGCGCCACCCGCTGGTAGAGCGCATCAAGCAGCAGTGCCAGCCCATCACCGCCAAGTATGCCTCGGCCAAGGTCACTTTCGACCCTGTCCGCTATGAAATCAACGACCTGCCGGCACTCTGTGACTTCGTTTTCATCGCCCTGCACGGGCGACCCGGCGAAGACGGCCACCTGCAACAGCAGCTCGACAGGCTCAATATGCCTTACAACGGCTCCGGCGCCCGCTCTTCCAGCATCACCATCCACAAATACCGCACCCTGCAAAGCCTCGGGCGGGCAGGTATGTCCGTGACGCCCCAGCTGCTGCTGGCGCGCAGCCTTTTCCGGCAGGGCCCGGCCGCTTTTTTTGAAAAAATAGAAAACACTTTTTCTTATCCGCTGATAGCCAAGCCTGTCGACGACGGCTGCAGCTCAGCCGTCAAAGTCATCCGCGACCGCCAGCAGCTGGAGGCCTACCTGCACCTCCTCTTCGCTTCACCTGACTACAGCGAGCAGGAAGCGCGGCGCATCCTCAAACTGCGGCAGAAAGAGGAGTTTCCGACCAAGGACGAGGTGCTGTTTGAGGAGCTGGTCACCGCCCGTGGTGCCGACCGCTTCATGGAAATCACCGGCGGCATGCTCACGCACTACCAGCCCGACGGCAGCCTGCGCTATGAGGTTTTCGAGCCCAGCGAAGCGCTGGCGGGTGGCGAAGTGCTGTCGCTGGAGGAAAAATTTCTGGCCGGCGAAGGCCAGAATCTCACCCCTGCCCGCCTCACCTTTGGCAGCTACGCTTACGAACATGTGTCGCGGCAGGTGAAGGCAGATCTTGAAAAAGCGGCGCGCCTGCTCGATGTGCAGGGCTATTGCCGCATCGACGCCTTTGTGCGCATCTATGCCAACGGCCAGGCCGAAACGCTGGTTATTGAGGTCAACAGCCTGCCCGGCATGACGCCGGCAACGGCCATTTTCCACCAGGCGGCGCTGGCTGGCTACAAACCTTACGCGTTCATCCACCAGCTGATACAGTTTGGCTTCGAGCGGCGGCAACGGCTGGCACCGCCGCCGGCCGCAGTGCCGGCCGCCGCCCCGGTCATCCTGCCCGCCACGGGCCGGCAGGCGCAGCCGATTGTGCCAACCGTCGCGGCTGCACCGCCGCCGCGGCAGCAGCTGCATGCGCAGCCGGCAATGCCCGCAGCTGCACGGCGCGCCTGGGACTTTTTGCGGTCGCGCTACTTTTTGACCAACTTGGCGGCCATGCTGGGTTCGCTGGTGCTTTTCATGCTCATACTGCACACGCT
>CAZYAO010000100.1:2984-4628 GCA_964645715.1 uncultured Saprospiraceae bacterium | reverse complement strand
TGGGCGTAGCGTGGGGTATGCGGTAGTGCATGCATTTTGGCGGCTTTGACACCAAGCCTTGGGCCTGATTGACAAATCCGTTTGCCCTAGTGCATGCATTTTGGCGGCTTTGACACCAAACCTTGGTTGTTGATTTTTTCCAAAAACGAACGCATTTCCTGCTCCGCTAACCGCCAAAGCATATACCAAAGCCTAACAAATATACATCGTAACATCCACTCCGCCAAGCACCTGCAACACCTTGGCACACCTTGGCACACAATGCCACGCGTTAGCACAATATGCAATGCCGCTGCCACACCGCTTTAGCGCACCGCTACTTATCCACGGCATAAGCCGGTCGCTTTCTCCCCTGCGATGCGCGGAAATTGGTACGGGTTGGCAATCGACACGCTGACCACCCGGCGCGCCTCCACCTATTCTCATGATGCGTTTAGAAATGATACGAGCGGAGCTGGTTTTGCTCGCTGCCAAAAATCTTACGGAATAGGTTTTTGCGGCGAAGCAGCAAAAAAAACAACCCTCAATGTTTTAGGGCGAAGCCCCAAAACCTTGATCTCTAGTAATTCCTTTCCAGCAACTGCCGCGCGAAAGCGCGCAACCCTTGCTTGCGCTCCTCCCCTACCGACAGGCTGTCGAGGGAGGCCTCGGCGCGGGCGTGGAAGTCGTCGCGCAGGGCTTCGAGGGCGGCGGGGACGCCGAGGCGCTCCATGATGGCCTTGACGGCGGCGACCTTTTCATCGGCGCGGGCGTCGCCGGTCTCCTGGTACCAGCGGAGCAACTCGGCGCGGGTGGGCGCGTCGGCCAGGGCGAGGGCTTTGAGGTAGAGGAAGGTCTTTTTGTTTTGTACGATGTCGCCGGCGGGGCGCTTGCCTACGCGGCCGCTGTGGCCGAAAACGTCGAGGTAGTCGTCCTGCAGCTGGAAGGCGATGCCGTTGAGGCGGCCATACTCGGCCAGCAGGGCCTGGTCGCCAGGAGTGGCACCGGCGGCGAGGGCGCCGAGCCGGAGGCTGGCGGCGAGCAACACGGCGGTCTTGCGCTCGATCATGCCGAGGTAGTCGTCAATGCTTACTTCGGCTAAGGTCTCAAAGTCCATATCCATCTGCTGGCCTTCGCAGACGTCTATAGCGACCTGGTTGAAGACGCGCACCATGTCGGGCAATGCTTCTGCCCGACGGGTCTGCATGAGGAAGGTGTAGGCCTGGATGAGCATGGCGTCGCCGGAGAGGATAGCCGTGTTGAGGTTGTAGTGGGTGTGCACGGTGGGCATGCCGCGGCGCACAGGGGCCTGGTCCATGATGTCGTCGTGCATCAGGCTGAAATTGTGGAACATTTCTACGGCCATGGCGGCGGGCAGGGCCGACTCTACGTCGTCGGCAAATTGCTGGTAACCCAGCATGGCGAGGACCGGGCGCAGGCGCTTGCCGCCCAGGCCGAGGAGGTAGTTGATGGGCTCGTATAAGGTGGCCGGCGCTTGCTCAAATTTTTGCTGCTGCAGGTAGGTTTCGAAGAGGGAGAGGAGGATGGTTGGTTGATGCATGGCTGTGGTTGTGTGCTGCAAATATACAAGGTTTGCTATTTTTGCGGCTGTTGCCGCAAAAATAGCGGGGAATATTTTCTTTTTGCGGCTGTCGCCGCAAAAAG
>CAZYAO010000100.1:0-2884 GCA_964645715.1 uncultured Saprospiraceae bacterium | reverse complement strand
CCTACATTTGCTATTACTACCGTGGAAAAAAACAAAAAATAGAGCAACCTCCCCCACTCGCGTAAGGCAATCAACCATTATCTTATGCCTCAAAGCGTGAATCGATTGTTCCATGTGTTGCTCGTAGAGGACAACCCGGGGGACGTGCTGCTGATGAAGGAGGTCTTTCGTCATAGCCAGCGGCAGGTGCAATTGCACGTGGCGCAGGATGGCGAACAGGCCATGGACTTCGTCCGCAAAACGGCTCAGTGGCGGGATGCACCTACGCCCGACCTGATTTTGATGGACCTCAACCTGCCCCGCTATGATGGCTGGGAAGTGCTGCGGTCGATCAAAGCGTCACCTGTATTGTGCCGCATACCGGTGGTGGTGCTGACTACCTCCGCTGCGCCGCGCGATGTGCTGCTGTCTTATGACTTGCATGCCAATAGCTTCGTTACCAAACCGGTAGACTTTGACCAGTTTATCGAGATTATGCGCAATATCGAGACTTTCTGGCTGTCGACCAGCCTGCTGCCCACGAACCTCTGATGAATTTGCCCGCGTACGCCCTTATTTGCATCTTTGACTGCTGCTACCGTCTTTGAACAAACTTGTCGTCTTTTTACACCCAGTGAAGAACACCGCTTATGTACGTTTTGCTGTTGATTGAGGATTCGCCGGCGGATGCGGCTTATATCCGGCATCTGCTCAATGAATCGAAAATGCCGTTCCGGCTGTATGAGGCGTCTACCCTCGCGCAGGGGGTAGAGCTGGCCAACGATCATGCGATCGATCTGGTGCTGCTCGACCTGAGTATCGGCGACAGTACGGGCCTGCGCACGCTCACGAGCTGGCGCGAACGGGTGCCGCGGCTGCCGGTCGTCGTGCTCACGGGCAATGATAATAAGCGCAGTGGGCAACGGGCAGTCAGCGAGGGGGCGCAGGATTATCTGGTGAAACACCGGCTCGAGAGCCGGCGCCTGAGTGAGTCGATCGACTATGCGCTGACGCGCTTTCACAATGAGGCGGAGCTCCGCAAAATCAATGAGTCGCTTTCTAAGGATACCGAGGCGCTGGCTTCCAACCAGCGGCTGGCGGGCTTGGGGGCCTGGGAATTAGACCTGGTGTCCAATGCAATGCGCTGGCGACCAGAAACTTTTGAGCGATTTGGTCTCAAGCCGGGGGCTTTTGAGCCCACGCGCTCCGATTTTATCCGCCGCGCACATAGCGAAGACCAGGCGCGGGTGGAGCATTTTTTCAATGAGGCCATCAATAGCGGAGAGGCGGTGGAGATCAGCTTTCGGGTGCTGGTCGATCACCGGCAGCTGCGCCATATTCTCGCCAAAGCACAGCTCAAGTTTGATGAGCTGTCCAATCGCATCCTGCTCATCGGTACGGTGCAGGAAATAGCCGACCCGGGCCTGGTGGGCAGCGTGCCGGCCGCAGCGGGCTCGCCACCGCAGGCACAGGCAACGGTAGAGAGCCCACCGCCGCCAGCGGATGCGCCGACCCGGGCGCCGAGTGTCAGGCCCAAAGCCGGTGAGCCGGCTACGGCCGAGGGGGTGCTGGCTGCGCTGGCACCGGTCATCCACCCGCCGGTAGACGCGATGATCCGCCGCATCGATGCGCTGCGGCAGACCAAACTGAGCAGCCTGCAGCAGCAGCTGGTCGATGAGCTGTCGGACTCGCTCAATGATATTTGTTCGGGTGTCTACCCGCTGCTGGCCTATGCGCGCATTTTTCACCCGGCCGATCCGGCCCGCCTGCGCACGAGTTTTGACACGCACCGACTGCTCGACTCGCTGCGGCGCATGATCCTCTTCCGCGCCAACCGCAAGCGGGTGCCTTTTACCATTCAGACGGCAGTCGATCTGCCCACAGCGCTGCTGGCCGAGGCGGGCACGCTTTTTCAGTATGTGTGCAGCCAGTGCGAGCGTGCGCTGGTCAACCAACAGGGCGACCGGCCAATGGAGCTGCAGGTGGGCTGCCGCCAGGAGGGCGACACGGCTGAGCTGCTTTTTACGCTCGTGTATGAGGGGCTGCCCCCCGCTGCAGCCGAGGGTTCGCTGATGGACACCGGCAGTGTGCTGGAGCTGGTCACGCAGCAGTGTCCGCAGCCGGGCTACAGCCAGCTGCTCGACCATGTGTGCGACGAGCTGACGCAGCGGCTCGGGGCTCGCACGGAGCTGCAGACGCAGCGCCGCCAGCGGCAGCAGCTGCGCATGGCGGTGCCAGTACAGGTGCTGCCGCCCATTGGGCAAATGCCCAAAGAGGCTTGGGGCGACCGCCCGCTGCGGGTGCTGCTGGTCGAGGACCACCCTGTACAGCAGATGGCCATCCGCCGACTCCTGCAGGAAGGTCTGCCAATGGCCGAGCTCGCCTTTGCCAGCCATGCCGAGCAGGCGCAGCAGTTGGCTGCGCAGCAGGTTTTTGATCTGGCACTGGTAGATATGGATTTGCCCGACCTGCCGGGCTGGCAGCTGATCAGCTCGCTGCGCGAGCTGCGGCCACTGCCGGTGGTGGCGATCACGGCCAAAGCTTCCTATGATGAGGAGGCGCGTGCGATGGCGGCCGGCGCCGATGCCTACCTCCAAAAGCCCCTGCTGGCGGCGGAGTTGTTTGCGTCCCTGCAGGGCTTGCTGGCGGTGATGCCGCCCGCCTGATTTTTTTCACTGGCAGGCTTGCTTGTTTATGGAATTGTCCTATATTTGCACCGCATTGAAAGAAATGCAGATTGATTGACGGGGGTATAGCTCAGCTGGCTAGAGCGCTTGCATGGCATGCAAGAGGCCGGGGGTTCGAATCCCCCTATCTCCACAGTTGCTTTTACAAGCCTGTAAAACAGGGTTTTTAAAAAGCCATGGACAAGGTTTTGTCCATGGCTTTTTTGTTTTTTGGGGTG
>CAZYAO010000099.1:0-4716 GCA_964645715.1 uncultured Saprospiraceae bacterium | reverse complement strand
TGTTTAGGGCATTGATCAACTTTACATCATGCGATACAAACTCATATTCCTCCTCAGCTGGGTGCTGCTGGTACCCTTCGTCTCCTTGCAGGCACAAAAGGCAACGATCAAAGGAAAAGTTACAGATGCCCTCACCAATCAACCCATTGCTTTCGCCAATATTTTGTTGTTGGGAACGGATATCGGTACAGTCACAGATGACAACGGTGCCTACGAAATTACAGGTCTCATGCCAGGTTTGTACAGTGTGCAGGCGAGTTTTTTAGGGTATGAAGATCAGACATTCTACGAGCTGCAGACAACTCCCGCCCGCCCCATTGAGGTCAATTTTGAACTGACCGCTCAGGCAGAGCAGTTGCAGGAGGTAGTCGTACAGGCTTCGCCCTTCCGCAAGACGGAGGAGAGCCCGCTGAGCCTGCGCTCCATCGGGGTGGCCGAAATTCAGCGAAATCCCGGGGGCAATCGCGATATTAGTCGGGTAGTACAGGTATTGCCAGGGGTTACTACCTCTGCTTCATTCCGCAACGATCTCATCATCCGCGGTGGGGCACCCAACGAAAATCGCTTCTATCTCGATGATGTGGAAGTACCCAATATCAATCACTTCGCTACCCAAGGGGCAGGCGGTGGGCCTGTAGGGCTGCTGAATGTCAATTTTATTCGCGAGGTGGACTTTTATAGCGGTGCTTTTCCTGCCAACAGGGGCAATGCACTGAGCTCGGTTTTTCAGTTCAAACAGCGTGATGGCCGCGATGATCGACTGGGCGCCACTTTCATGGTGGGTGCATCCGATATCGGTGCCACATTGGAGGGCCCTATCGGCAAGCGTACAACATTCCTGGCTTCTGCTAGACGATCCTATCTGCAGTTTTTGTTTCGTGCGTTGGAATTGCCCTTTCTGCCAACGTACAACGATTTTCAGGTCAAAATCAAGCATAAAATTGATCAGCGCAACGAAATCACTTTCATAGGACTGGGTGCCGTCGATCAGTTTACGCTCAACCTCGAGGCCAATGAGACGGAGGAACAACAGGCACTGCTGGACCAGCTTCCTTCTTCACCCCAGTGGAATTATACCAATGGACTCGTTTATAAGCATTATCGGGACAACGGTTTCTATACGTTTGTACTGAGCCGTAATATGCTTGATAATCAAGCGGAAAAGTACCTTCGAAACGATGAAAGCAGTGAGGATAATTTGTTGCTCCGCTATCGCTCACAAGAGATTGAAAATAAGCTCCGCATGGAGGATACGCGTCAGCTGGGTTCGTACAAACTCAACTACGGTCTTAGCTATGAGTTCAATAAATTTAACAACAGTACTTTCAACCGGATATTTACCAATGCCGGACCAGCAGAGATAAACTTCAGCGCTGCTTTTAATATGCATCGCTATGGCTTCTTCGGCCAGATCAGTCGCCGCTGGATGGAAGACAGGCTGACGGCTTCACTGGGTTTCAGGGCTGATGGCAATGATTTTACGCAGGACGGGGGCAATCCTTTGAGACAGTTTTCACCCCGTTTTTCAATGAGCTACGCGCTGGCGGAGCGCTGGTCACTCAATTTCAATACGGGCATCTACTACCAATTGCCTCCGTATACGCTGTTGGGCTTTCAGCAGGAGGGGCAGTTTATTAATCAGCGCAATGGTATTGATTATGTGAGCAACGCACAGGTAGTCGGAGGCATTGAGTGGAATACTGCCAGCAATGCAAAGATCACGGTTGAGGCTTATTACAAGACCTACACCGATTACCCGTTCTTACTGCGGGACAGTCTCACGCTGGCTAATCTGGGAGGAGACTTTGGCGTAGTCGGCAACGAGCCTGCCATTCCCCGCAGCGACGGGCGTAGCTATGGACTTGAGTTTTTGTTCCAGCAGCGACTCTACAAAGGGTTTTACGGTATCGTGTCGTACACTTTGGGCTGGAGCGAATTCCAGGATCGCAACTTCGACTTCATTCCTTCTTCCTGGGATGCACGCAATATCGTCAATCTGGCCGTTGGCAAACGGTTTGCCAAAAACTGGGAGCTGGGGATCAATTGGCGTTTTCAGGACGGTCTGCCCGCTACACCTTTCTCTGAGCTTTCCAGCCTGGTCCTCAATTGGGAACGCAATGGTCGGGGTATTCCCGATTACAGCCGACTCAATACGCTGCGCAATCCTGCATTCAGTGCGATCGATTTCCGCGTAGATAAAAAGTGGTTTTTTGAGAAATGGAGCCTGAATTTGTACCTCGATATCGAAAACCTGACCGGCTCTGCAGTTGTAACCGACCAGCTGATCCTGGACCGACCACTGGATGCTGATGGCAAACCTGTCGGTGGTCCCGTAGTGGTCAATCCGGACGCCCCCGTTGACCAGCAGCGCTATCGGCTCAAAACCATCAACAATGGTGTCGGTACGCCACTGCCAAGCATCGGTATCATGATCGAGTTGTAGTTTTTAAAAATTTTTGGTTGTTTTTGTGTTATTTAATACGAAAATGATTTATTTGTTTACTTTCGTACCTGCATTGTAGACAAGTAAATATTTTCCGGATGCAAAGAACAGGATCATCGGTCAGGAGGTTTGTCGCTGCCGTAGCCCTGCTCGTCTTCGTTTATCTGACGTATGCCTATTGGCGACAGACGACAGACTTTGGTAGTACAACCGATGGTGCAGAAGCGGATGCAGGCCTGCTATCAGAGGTAGATGCAGCCATTGCACAGGGGCGTTGGGTGTTTGGTCGTTGGTGGAGCGAACTGTCGGGGGTCAATCGCACGCGTTTACTGACGGAGCGCATGGAGAAGGCTGAGGTGCAGCAGCAGTTGTCTGCTATCGATGATGCCGCGGCAACAATGACGCTTCTCAACAACAAGCTGCTTCCTCTTCGTGCAGGGGGCTCTTATAAGGTGGTGTCTTTACAAAATCAGGAATTTCCTGCTTTCATGGCGTCGGCAGCCCGCTTCGCAGAGCTCCATGACGTCAAGTGGGTCGGCAAAGCTGTCCCCGGAGAGCTGCCAGCCGCTGCAGGTGAGCCATTGGTATTTATTGTAAAATCATCGGATAACGGGCGCGATACAGTTAGTTGGTGGCCCTTGTGTAAAAGGCTTGCCCGTAAGTTCCGGCTGCTGATTGTGCACTTTGGCCCTGCCGGGTCATTGGCTGATGTCGATACCTCGGTCAGCGTACTGCATCTTCCTGTACACAATGAGTGGGCCGAAGATTTGGCAGCTCAGGCATTATTTGGGGGAGCAGAAATCAACGGACAACTGCTTCAGGATATTAATGCTTTGTTTCCGGCAGGTGCCGGGGATTATTTACCACAGATACGCCTGCGCTATGCTCCGCCAGAGAGTGTAGGCATTGATCGACACCAGTTGCAGGATCTCGACAGAATCATGGCCGAGGCTATTAGCCGCCGTGCGGTGCCGGGCGCGCAGATTCTAATCGCTAAAAAGGGACGTATTGTCTTCGAAAAAGCTTACGGCCACCATACTTATGCTGAGGAACAGCCAGTGCTGACAACTGATTTATACGATCTGGCCTCACTGACCAAAGCCATTGGTACAACTTTGGCATTCATGCAGTTGTATGATGAGGGACACTTGAGCCTTTCAGACCGGGTTGGTCGCTTTTTGGGCAAGTATAACCGATCTCCTATTCGCAGCATCAGTCTTCATCGGTTACTGGCACACCAAAGCGGGCTACCTGCGTTGCTGCCTGTACGCTTTTTTACGAGTAAAAAAAGCCCGCTGCAGCCTGAACAGGATGCTCGCCATCGTTTTGCACTGGGTAGGTCACAGTTTCTCGATGCTGCGGTAAGGGATGCTTTTCTTGCAAAAATTGTTCAAACACCGGTTGCGCGTATTCCTCGTCGTCGGTATAGCGATATCAATTTTGTACTGCTACAACAGGTAGTAGAGTCGGTAAGTAAACGGTCACTCGATTCTCTGCTGACGGAGCGTTTCTACGATCCTATGGGGCTGCGCCGGCTGGGGTATCGGCCTACCTTCCGCTGGTTACCGGATGAAATTGTTCCGACCGTGATTGATACCAAGTGGCGGGGAGGGCTGGTACATGGTATACCGCACGATGAGGGGGCAGTCTTGCTGGGTGGGGTTGGTGGTCATGCCGGCCTGTTTGGTCAGGCGGCAGATGTGGCTGCTATATTTCAGCTGTACCTCAACGGTGGGCACTACAACGGACATACTTTCTTTGGCCCCGAAACGGTTGAGCGATTTATCAGGCCCAATGGGTTTAATACGCGCGCCACGGGTTTCGAGCGGCTGGCGCCTATTTATCCCGATCTGATTGCTGCGGGTGCTTCTAATGCTACGTTTGGGCATACAGGCTTTACAGGGGTCTGTGCCTGGGCCGATCCCGAGCACGAACTGATATTCGTATTTCTTAGCAATCGGATCTATCCCAATCCGAATTCACGGAATTTTTACAAACTGCGACTGCGCCGCCGCCTGCACAAAGTGGTGTACAATGCATTGGATAGCTGGCAGTGAGCCTGTTGCAATAGGTGCAGACAAGTATGTTCATTGACAATGGTCACTAGCCGGTACGCTGGGGGTATGCTAATCTGCTGCTGGGCCAGTAAGTTAGGGTTATTACCCCACTAGCCGATTCGCTGTAGGTATGCTCAGCAGCCGTCCGCAAATACGTATGTTTTAGTTGACAATGGTCAGTAACCGACTGGTAATCTTGTTGCCGCTGACAAGCTG
>CAZYAO010000098.1:1599-4735 GCA_964645715.1 uncultured Saprospiraceae bacterium | reverse complement strand
GGCCTTCTGCCGCTGCCGCTCCGCCTCCTGCAGGTTGGCTTCCGCCTCATTTTTGGCCCCTACTGCCGCCGTTTTTGCCACCTCCGCGCTGTCCTTGGCAGTCTCTGCCCGCTGCCTGTCTTCTGCCGCCCGCACATAAAACACCCCTGCCAGCCCTGCCAGCGCCAGCGCCAGCACCGATATCAGCACTGCCAGCCGCGTGCGCCCGGCTGCGCGCCGCGCATTGGCCAGCGCCAGCGAACGCTGGCCTTCCGCCTCGGTTTTGGCCGCCTCCGCCTCTTTTTTCGCCACCTCCGCCTGCGCGCGCAGCGCCCGCTCCTGCGCCGCCTGCTGCCGCTCCTCCTCAGCTTTTTTCCGCAGCTCCGCCAGCTCCACTTCCCGCTGCCGCGCCGCCTCGCGCGCAGCGGCTTCCCCTTCCGCCTCCTTTCGGCGCGCTTTGGCTTTCAGTACCGGCGCCACGAGCGTGTCGTGGCTCAGCTCGTAGGTATAGCCGCCCTGCAGACTCGGCTCGGCGCGCAGGAGGTGGCAGTCCACCAGATTGCGGAGGGTGGCAGCCGATACACCATAGTTCTTCAGGATGATACCCTCGTACAGGCTCAGGCGGCGCTCCTCCTCCTCGTACACCAGCCCTTCCTCCACCAGTCGGCGGGCGGCCATTTGTTCGGACACGCTGCCGACGGTGGCGATTTTTTCGAGGTAGTAGTTTTCGATGACAGACTCGAGGTCGCCCACATCGGCCAGGCGCAGTACATCGGCCGAGCTGCCGGCCATCCTGCGCTCGAGGGAGTCGCAGATGATCTGCAGCTGCGTGCTTTCGACCGGCTCGGTGCGCTTGTCGGTCAGGAAGCTGATCACCGCCTCGAGGGCCTCGGGCTCGTAGCGGAAGGGCGCAGAGCGGAAGTTGCCCTTGAGCGCGGCCGGCTGCAGTATGGCCGCCCGCGCCTGCGCCTGGTCGAGGGGGCGCAGCTCGTACCAGGTCTTGCTCACGCTGGGCAGGTAGTCGGAAAGCTGTCCGAGCAGGTGCATGCGGTCCTGCCGGATGGCCATGATGACCCGCAGGCCGAGCGGCTCCTGGAGGAGCTGCAGCTCCGCCTCGTCGAGCAGCGGATTGTCTTTGCCGTAGAGGTCGAGCACGTCCCAGTAGCGGCCGGGCAGGGGGGTATAGAGCGCCTCGGCCAGTTGCTTGCGGAAGTCCAGCACCGCCTCCGGCGGGTAGGTGAAAAGCTCCTCAAACTGGTCGAAGAGCAGCAGCAGGCGGGTGGGCAGGCCGGGGGTTTGCGCTGCCGCAAAAGTGGCCAGCAGCTGCTGCTCCTTGAGGTCGTGCCAGAGGCTGGGCTCATCGGGGATGAGCTTGTCGAGGAAGGTGCTGGCCGACTGCCGGCCGCCCCGCACCGTCTCCCGGCAGCGCAGGATCGGCATGAGCTGCCCGTCTGCCGGCGCCTCCCGGTTGAAGGCACTGAAGCGTATGCGCAGGCAGCGGTATTCGCCTGCGGCTTCCATGGCCGGCACTACGCCCGCATTGAGCAGGGAGCTTTTGCCCATGCCCGACTTGCTGTAGAGCACCGTGAGGGGCTCCTGCCGCAGCTTGCGGCAGAGCACCTCCACGTCTTTTTCCCTGCCAAAAAAGATGTTTTGCTGGGAGGTCTCGAAGGGCTTGGCGCCCGGGTAGCGGTGGAGTTTTTCGGTCATGGTCAGTGCATAAGGGTTGGTAAAATGCGGCCCAGTTCGTTACACAGGTCGAGGAAAGCCTTGCGCACGCGGTTCATTTCCAGGGTATAATCATTGCGGTCGATGATGCCCAGGGCCTGCTCCTCCTGCAGTTTGCTGAGGCGGGCTTTGGTCTGTATAGCCCTGACCAGCAAGTCTTTGCCCGAATCACCTGCGCCCATGAGCAGCTTTTTTACCCGCTCATAGAGTTCGTCAAAGCGGTCGGCCTCGGCCAGGCCGGTCAGTTCAGCCAAAAATGCGCCGGCAGTATCCTGCAGCCGGGCCTGCTGCTCCTGCGGAGCCTGCAGCGGCCGCAGCAGGCGGGCGGCAGCGGGGCTGCTTTGGCAGCGGCCGATGAGTTCGTCCACAAAACTGTCGATGTGGTCGTTGACAAACTTGATGGTGTACTGCTCTGCGCAGCTATCGGCATGCGCGTGGTCGAAAGGCACGGCTACTTTCAGCGTTCGCACCTTTTCTTTCGTCTGGTTGAGCACCCGCATGAAGAGGTGGATGTACCACTGGTCGAAAGGCATGCCGAGGAAGAGAAAATACTCTGCGTCCATGATGGCCGCCCGCAGCATGGGCGACATGCTGTTGCCCGCGAAGACGGACTTGAGGTAGTCGTAAAAATCGTCGTAGGTGAGCACCAGCGAGTTGCGGTCTTCAAGGCTGCCGAGCAGTTGGTACACCAGCGGCCTGTCGGCGGTGGGCTCGGGCAGGTTTTCGCGGTGGGGTTTGTTGCGCACATAGACTTCAAACTCGGCCGGCAGGCCTTCGAAGGCCTGCCGCAGCCTGTTGTCCGGCGTGAGGGAGACAAAAACGGGGAACCGCAGCCGCACCAGTTTGTGCAGCATTGCCTCGGCCTGCGGCCTCGGCTGCTGGTAGAAGGCCTTGACCTGCCGCACGGGCGAGGTCTCGTTGCCCGACGGCTGCAGGTGAAACCAGCCATTGTCGCTGACCCGTATGCGGAGCTGATCGGCCTGCTCCTGCAGGAATCCGGCCAGTTGCCTGTGCAGGGGGAGGTCGCCTTCGGCGGTGTACAGGTCGGGGCCCAGCACGAGTATGCATTTCTGCAGCTCGAGGTTGTAGAGCAGATCCTCCCAGTCGTGGTCGTTCATTGCGGGAGCAGCATCACTGTGGTATGTGTTCATGCTGTAGGGAACATGCGGGTTGCCGGAGCACCCCTTGTTAATAATTGATATTTCTTTACTGGCGTTTGCTGGCCGGATTTTTTCTTTTTCGGGGAGCTGTGATGCGCTGTGCAATCCCCTGATGTATAAGATATTTTCAAAGGTAAACTTTTTCTCATCTTTTTTTCAAAACAACCAGCCTCAAATTTTTACCTGCCAGGGGCACGGGCCACGAAAATATGCCCATAGGGGGTACTGGCCACAAAAATCCGCCCTCCCGGGGCATTAGCCACACACCC
>CAZYAO010000098.1:0-1499 GCA_964645715.1 uncultured Saprospiraceae bacterium | reverse complement strand
CATAGGGGGTACTGGCCACAAAAATCCGCCCTCCCGGGGCATTAGCCACACACCCGGGGCATTAGCCCCCTCCCGGGGCACCAGCCCCGACAACCCGCCCGGGGCATTAGCCCCCTAAATCTTAGTAGCAGCAACCCAACCCCGCCCCCCCAGGGGCGCTAGCCCCGCCATCTCCCCCACCCCAAAACAATGCAACGTTTTGAAACGTTACACAAACACCATACCGCCGCAAAACGCGGCAAAACCCAACCCATTCGTATGATACAAGCAACCCACATACTAACCCTCCAAAACCTCCCCGGCATCGGGCGAAAAACCTTAGCCGCAATCCTCGACAGCCTCCGCGCACCGGTATCCACCCCCGACCAACTCCTCGACCTGCTCCGCACAGCCAGCAGCACCAACAAACGCATCCGGCTGCCCGACAAGCAAACCCTGCACGACGCCCTGACCGCCGCCGAAAACACCAGCGAGCGATGCCGGCAAGCCGGCTACAACATGATCGGCTACTTTGACCCACACTTCCCCCGGCGCTACAAAAACCTGCCCGACCGACCGCTGCTGCTCTACGCCAGCGGCAACCTCTCTGCCCTCAACGCCCCGCAGGCAGTAGCCATCATCGGCACCCGCAACCCCACAGACTACGGCGCGCAAGCCGCCCGCCACCTGGCCCGCAGCCTGACCGAAAGCGGCTTTGTCATCGTCAGCGGCCTTGCCAAAGGCTGCGATACCGCCGCCCACCAAGGCTGCCTCGATGCCGGCGGCCACACCGTCGCCATCCTCGGCAGCGGCCTCGACTGCCCCTACCCCAAAGAAAATCGCCCCCTGGCCGGAGCCATACGCGAAGCCGGCGGCTGCCTGCTCTCCGAGTACCCACCAGGCACCCAGCCACATCGCAGCCTGCTGGTCGACCGCGACCGCCTGCAGAGCGGACTGAGCCAGGCGGTTATCGTCATCGAAACAAGCACCAGCGGCGGCAGCATGCACACCGCCAGCTTCGCCCTCGCCCAGCAGCGCCCACTCGCCTGCCTGTCGGGCCACCCACCCGCCTACGCCGACCACCCCAACCTGCAAGGCAACTACAGCCTGCTGGCGGCCGGCAAAGCCGTGCCCATCACCGAGCCCGCCGACATCATCGCCTTGCTGCAGCAGTTGGCAGCCAATAAAAACCCGCTGCAGGCGGCAGGGGTGTAGGTGCCCGCAGGGCAAAAAAAAATTCTTGGGCAGCTGGCGCCGCCCAAGAATCCGCCAAGACAGCCCCCAGCCCGCATCCGCAAAAAATCTTGCCCCGCTGCTTGGAATATTAACCAGCACCCATTATCTTTGCAGCCGCTATCAGAAACGATAGCACTCGGAGGAGTGGCAGAGCGGTTGATTGCAGCTGTCTTGAAAACAGCCGAACGTGATGAGCGTTCCGGGGGTTCGAATCCCTCCTCCTCCGCAGCAGCTTCGTGCTAAAACGTTCAAAAGTGTGTAAATCTCTGATTTACACACTTTTT
>CAZYAO010000097.1:1422-5107 GCA_964645715.1 uncultured Saprospiraceae bacterium | reverse complement strand
ATAGCCCGCTCCTGGGCGCTCATCATCTACATCACAGGCTGCCTGATCATTACATTCTTTAGCTTTCTGCTCTTCCTGCCCTTTTACGACCCCAGCCTCCCGCCTTCCATCATGTGGCTGATAGGCCCGCTGAGCCTCGGTATGATCGGCTGGATGGCCATCGCCCTGCTGGACACCCGCTGGGGACGGGTGCAGCTGGAAGGCGATACCCTGCACAGACACAGTATCTTCGGCAGCAGATCGCTGCACCGGTCCGACATCCGCGACTACCGGATTGACAATAATTTCCTCACCATCTATCCCCGCAACCGGCAGCAACACAAGAAAATAAAGATCAGTGTATACACGGACGGACTTGATGAACTGGTCGACTGGCTGGCGGCCCCGGCAAGGGAGCAGAATCGGTCGTGAAGGGTATCCGGCGACAGCCTTTACTGCTCACGCTTGGATAGTTGCCGCCGTCAAAAGATATTTTTCCGATATTTTATTTGGAGCATCTTGCACCGAAAATTGCTTTGAATGTAGCCGTCTGAGCGCTTTCACATCCTCAGAAGGCTTACTCGCAGGTTTATAAGCACATTTATTAAACTATTTGTCAGGCAATTTATTAACTTTATAGCCGCAAAATTGCCACAGCACGCAGCGTACCGGCTGCGTAGCAGCAATTTTTGTTTGGGAAAAAGCATCCGCAGCGGCAGGAGGTTTTTTGGAAAAAAAACCGGCCCAGCGGGGCGGCTTCACAGCCAAAACCAGCGTACGTTTGTGTAATAACCGGCCCAGCCGTGCGGCTTGTGAGCAAAAAGCGATCTTAAGGGCTTTTTAGGCAAAAAACCAACCCTGCGGGGTAGACCATAACCGTTCATACATACGAGAATACCATGGCAACTTTCAATCTCAACATCAACGGAAAGCAGCAGCAGGTGGACGTTGACCCTGCGACACCCATGCTGTGGGTTTTGCGCGACCAGCTCGGCCTGGTGGGCACCAAATACGGCTGCGGTGTCGCCATGTGCGGAGCCTGCACCATCCACCTCGGGGGTATTGCCGTCCGCTCCTGCCAGCTGCCTGTATCGCAGGTAGGCCGGCAGGCCATCACGACCATCGAAGGGCTGTCTGAGCAGGGCGATCACCCGGTACAGCAGGCATGGCTCGAGCACGACGTGCCGCAATGCGGCTACTGTCAGGCAGGTCAGATCATGAACGCAGCAGCCTTCCTCGAGGCCAATCCGAGTCCAACCGACGAGGAGATAGAAGCGGCCATGAACGGCAATATTTGCCGCTGCGGTACCTACACCCGCATCAAGGCAGCCATCAAAACAGCGGCAGCCAATCGGTAGAGACCGTGCTTTGTTTTACCAACAAATCCAAACAACATGACAATTGTAAAGACAACATACGGGCGGCGTTCTTTTTTGAAAACCATGACCATGGCCGGCGGTGGCATGATGCTGGGCTTCAGCTGGCTGGCTTCCTGCCAGTCGAAGCCCGAGGAAGTGCTGAGCATGCCCAAGGAGTGGTTTGACATCAACGGTTTCCTCAAGATTGGCGAAAACGGCGTCGTCACCATCATGTCGCCCAATCCTGAAATCGGCCAGAATGTGAAGACTTCCATGCCGATGATTGTGGCGGAAGAGCTGGATATAGACTGGAAAAATGTGGTCGTCGAGCAGGCGCCGCTCAACACCGCTGTCTTCACCCGCCAGCTGGCGGGCGGCAGCCAGTCGATACGCCAGGGCTGGGAAGGGCTCCGCATGGCGGGCGCCGGTGCGCGCCAGCTGCTGCGCGAGGCAGCAGCCCAGGCCTGGCAGGTGCCGGTGGCGGAGGTGACCACCGAAGCCGGTGTACTCTATCACAAGCCCAGCGGCAAGTCGGCCGGCTATGGCGAAATGGCCTCAGCGGCAGCGAAGCTGGAAGCTCCGACAGAAGTACAACTCAAAGAATTCAAGGACTTTACCATCATCGGTACTTCCCGCAAAAATGTCGACGGCAGCAAGATTGTGACGGGCAAGCCGCTGTTTGGACTCGACTACCAGCGCGAAGGCATGCTTATCGCCATGGTCACGCATGCGCCTGCCTTCGGCCTGCGCCTCAAGTCGGTCGACGACAGCGCCGCCCGCGCCATGCCGGGCGTGCGCGATGTGTTTACCATCAATACCTACGACAACGATTTTGGCCGCGCTTTTGCCGACGTCACTGCTTTCCCGGAGCTGGTGGTCGTTGTGGGCAAAAGCACCTGGGAAGTAATGCAGGCCAAGAAAGCGCTGCGCATCGAGTGGGAGCCTTTTGAGGATTATGAAATCACTGTTGCGAATTTCAAGGGAGATAAGAGTTTCCAAAAGGTGCCGGCAGGGCTGGAAAACACAAGTACCCACTTTTCCAAGATGGCTGAACTGGGTAGCAAGGCGGCCAAGGTAGTGCGCCGCGACGGCGACCCGGAGGCCGCCTTCAAGCGGGCTGCGCAGGTACTGGAGCGCACCTACTCCGCCCCCTTCCTGGCACACAGTCCGCTGGAGCCCATGAACTTTTTTGCGCACGTGACGGCCGACAAGGCCGAACTGGTAGGCCCCATACAGACGCCTGAGTTTATGGAAAAAAGCGTAGCAGCCCGGCTGGGCCTGCCGCTGGAGAAGGTAGATATTCAGATGACGCGGCAGGGCGGCGGCTTTGGACGGCGGCTGTATGGCCATTTTGTGATGGAAGCTGCTGTCATTTCTCAAAAAATGAATGCGCCTATTAAGCTGGTTTACAGTCGTGAAGATGATATGACCTATGGCATTTACCGACCCGCCTACCACGCTACCTACCGTGCTGCTTTTGACGAAAACAAAAATCTCATTGCTTTTCATGTGCGGGCTGGCGGGGTGCCTGAAAGTCCGTTGGCGGCCAACCGCTTTCCGGCAGGGGCCATCGATAATTACCTCGCAGAGGACTGGTCAATTGATTCCAATATCACAGTGGGGGCTTTCCGGGCGCCGCGTTCCAACTTCATCGCGGGGGCTGAGCAGTCTTTCCTCGACGAGGTAGCCGAACTGATGGGCAAGGATCCGATCGAGTTGCGGCTGGAGCTGCTGCAGCGTGCGCAGACGAAGCCTGTAGGAGCCGAAAACGACTACGATGCTGCCCGCTATGCAGGCGTGCTCAAGCTAGTGCGCGACAAGTCTGGCTGGGCAAGTCCGCCGGCTAAGGTGCACCGGGGCGTAGCGGCTTATTTTTGCCACAATACTTACGTTGCCCAGGTGATGGACATGACGCTCGACAATGGCAAGCCTGTGATTGACAAGGTATACTGTGCCGTTGATTGCGGATTGGTTGTCAATCCCATCGCAGCTGCCAACCTGTCGGAGGGCGGCGTGGTCGACGGAATCGGGCATGCAATGTACAGCGCCATCACTTTCAAAGAGGGTGTTCCTGAGCAGACCAACTTCGACAAATATCGGCTCATACGGCACAGCGAAGCCCCCAAGGCCATCGAGGTGCACTTTGTCGACAACCAGGAGAATCCCACAGGTCTGGGCGAGCCCCTCAATCCACCAGTCATTGGCGCACTCGCCAATGCTCTCTACCGGGCTACCGGCAAGCGCTTCTATCACCAGCCGTTCTTCGGTGAGAAGCAGTTGCCGGGTTAGTGAGTGGTGTGCATATTTTGCCGCAAGAGCGGCAAAATATGCGCTGGACTTTCCTGTGC
>CAZYAO010000097.1:0-1322 GCA_964645715.1 uncultured Saprospiraceae bacterium | reverse complement strand
TTTTGCCGCTCCTGCGGTAAAAGGCACACACTGCTTTCCCCTGCACATTTTGCCGCCCTTGCGGCAAAATGTGCACACCCCTAAAGCCCTGTTTGGCGGCCTTGGCCGCCAAACAGGGCTTTCACAAAACACATCAGTGATGAAAGAAATCACGGACATCATCACCGCCTACGAACAAGCCGTGGTGGAAAAAAAGCGAACCGCACTGGCAACCGTCGTACAGGTCGAAGGCTCCTCCTACCGGCGCGCGGGTGCCCGAATGCTCATCACCGAAGACGGGCGGCTGACCGGCGCCATCAGTGGTGGTTGCCTTGAAGGCGACGCCATGCGCAAAGCGCTGCACGTCATCAACGAGCAGCGCCCCATGTTGGTCACCTATGACACCATGGACGAGGACGACGCCACCTTAGGCGTAGGGCTGGGGTGTCAGGGCATCATACAAGTGCTCATAGAGCCGGTGCTGCCGGCCGACCCCCTCAATCCGCTGGCATTGCTGCGGCAGGCTGCTGCCCGCCGGCAGCCAGGTCTGCTGGCCACGGTTTTTTCCCTCAAAAACCGCCGGCAGGCGCAGCCCGGGACGCGGCTGTATGTGGGCGCAGACGGGCAGACCCTGGGCGGTTTCCCGCTGCCCGGCCTCGAAGGCCGCTGGCAGGCTGACAGCCAGCTACTGCTGCAGCAGCGCAGCAGCCAGTGGATAGCGCATGAGGAAGGCGGCGAGAGCTACCTAATCTTCTACGACTACCTGCTACCGTCTGTCTCACTGGTCGTCCTCGGCGCCGGCAATGACGTGATGCCGCTGGCTGACATGGCCGATCAGCTCGGCTGGGAGGTGCGGGTGCTCGACGGCAGGGCCAACTATGCCCGGCCCGATCGCTTTGCCAGCGCCTGTCAGGTGCTGGTGGCCAAGCCCGAAGAGGTGCTGCAGCGCGTGCCCGTCGATGAATGGACGGTCTTCGCGCTCATGACCCACAACTACAACTACGACAAGGCAGCCCTGCATGCCTTGTGCCGCCGACAGGTGCGCTATGTGGCCATGCTGGGCCCCAAGAAGAAGATTGCCCGTATGCTGCAGGAATTTGAAGAGGAAGGGCGGCCGTTGTCGGAAGCGGAGCTCTCCATCGTACACAGCCCCGCAGGCCTCGATATCGGCGCCGAAACATCAGCGGAGATTGCCTTGTCCATTTTGGCAGAAATCAAAGCCTTTCTGAGCGGACGGCGGTTGCATTCGCTGCGGGATAAGGTGACAGCGATACACGCTGTGTAGGCATATTGGCGGCTGTCGCCGCCAATATGCCTAGTAGATGGCTTTATTTTTGATTTTT
>CAZYAO010000096.1:0-5148 GCA_964645715.1 uncultured Saprospiraceae bacterium | reverse complement strand
TGCAAAATCGACCTGTTTTACCGGGCATAGCATGAAAGCCAAACCCGCGTGCGCACTATTGCTTTATCATAGAAAGGTTGCTCCTATTGCCGTATTTCAGCATCAAAGAACCAAGCACAAATCTAATGAAGGCAAAAAGGCGGGGCAATACCATGTTTATAGTATATGCGCACAAGTTTGCTGCTGGCTTTTTTTTAAAAAAAACCAGCAGCAAACTTGTGTGTAAGCCGCTTTGGGGCGGCCAAAGCCGCCAAAAAGCACGTAGAGGAAAGCTTTTTTATCCATATACCATTACTATTCTGCAAAAACCTTGACGCTTACTGCAAATGAGGCTGTCCCTGCAATCATGGCTCAATTGTGCAGCCATTATAGTGTCCAAAAAAGTAAATTTGTAACCCGGAGCTTGAACAGAAGCTCGTGGTTTTTTTATTTTTTTCAGAAAATAAAAAAACAAATGTCCATTCAAACCACTTTTGGGCGGCGAGAGCCGCCCAAAAGTGGTTTGTAACAACCTCACGCTGGCGAAACTGAATTTTTACCACTAAGCTGCGCCCAAGCCTGCGGCGGTACACAGGCGCAGCTTTGAGCAACTCAATGAATACCACTTCATGACCGGCAGAAAGTTCATACAAAGGCTATTATTACTTGCTTACTGCCTGGCCGGCTGTTTTTCGCCGGCCTCGGGACAGTCTGTGGGTGCTACCCCTGAAGGCATAGCCACCCCACCTTTCAAAATTGTTTACCATAGCTGGAACAGCAAGGACGGGCTGCCTTCGTGGAAGATTGAGGCCTTCCTGCACGATAGCCGGGGACTTATGTGGATGAATACCGGCATGCGAATTTTCAATTTTGACGGCCAGACTTTCCGGCAGGTGGCTACCCTTTCGAATGTCGTACAGGGGGAAAAAATTTCCGCCCTGGCCGAAGATTTGCATGGCAATATCTGGATTATCAGGCATGCAAAGGAATATGCCACTATAGATGTGCTGCGCTATGCCACTGGAGAACTTGTACCCTTACACATCTATTTAGGTGTAGCACAAGCTGTACAAATCCCACTGCAAGCCGAGGCACTGATGGTGCACAACATTCAGGGCAATATCTGGGTGGGCTCTTCCAGACAAGGATTTTTGTACGACGGCCGCTGGCGACAGGTACTCCAGCGGGATCACAGCGCTGATATTGGGTACTGGTATCCGGCCAACGAAGGGTTCTGGATTGTTGGCAGACCAGATCAGGATATTCAGTACATTGAGCATCAGGGTCAGGTATGCGGTATATATCCAACACCCAAGCAGCACCCCTGGTATAGTATATGGTTAGACAATGAGCTAAATTTATGGATAGCCAATACGCTTGAAGGTAGCACAGAACAGCTGGAGTACATCCAGCTGAGCGCGAATGCTACCGCTCTGCACAGCAGGCGCACCCGTCTGCTCCCTAAAATCGGATGGTGTCAACGGAAAAACTCCTGGCGCGAACACAGTCTGCTGCAATACGGGCTGCTGCTGCATACCGAAAAAGGAGAAACCTATCTGGGTAGCCCGCAGCAACCAAAGGTTGCCAATCTTAGTAAAGAGTACCCTGAAGTCGCCATTTCCGGCATTCATTACATCGACAGACAGGGTGCTCTGTGGTGCGTTAGCGCACACGCGCTCATACGGCTGGAGCTTCGTCAACCGCTGCCTTTCCGCCGGTACCTGACCGAGCCTAACCCGCTGCACAGCATTCGGGGGATTGCCCAATTTCGGTACAATCTCTTCGTCAACAGCTACTCGGGTGCCAAAATCATTCACCTGCCCACCGGTAACCTCAGCCCCTTCACATATCCCGACAACTATCGCGGACTGGCTCTACTAGCAGATTCAACAGGCGTATGGGCTGGCTCCCACAGTGGCATCCTCATCCGGCAACTTCCTTCCGGACAACAGCAATCGTTCCCTTTAATACCCGCCTCTGTAACTTCCTGTCTGTTAAGAGCCTCCTCCGGAAGCCTCTATGCTGGTACAACCAACGGACTGTATCGGCTGGATATCAATGCCGATACAGCTATACTGACATCCTTCTCAGGCATCAGTGTCCACTGCCTGT
Source organism: uncultured Saprospiraceae bacterium (assembly GCA_964645715.1). Lineage (GTDB taxonomy): Bacteria > Bacteroidota > Bacteroidia > Chitinophagales > Saprospiraceae > JAUMBM01. The sequence continues at coordinate 3,057 of CAZYAO010000096.1, read as the reverse complement.
ATGAAAATTCCAGCGGTTTGTGGGCAGGCACCCCCAAAGGATTGTTTTTGCTGGATGAGAACGGCCAAATCATTTCCACTCATTTGCCCCCTGGTAAAAAGCTGTCCTATCAGTATGTTTCTCACATACATGAGGACAAAGCGGGCGGATTCTGGCTTTCTACCCTCGGTGGTGGTATCATACACTGGAAGCCTGCAAGCGGTAAGACACTCCAGTACACCACCCGGGAAGGTCTTTCCAATGATAACGTACATGCCACCTACGCTGACGGTCGTGGATACTTGTGGATGCCCAGCGATTACGGACTCATGCGTTTTCATGCCGCCTCAAGTTCCATACGCACCTTTTTTGTGGAAGATGGTCTGGCAGACAATGAATTTAATCAAATGGCGCATTTTTGTGCTCAGGACGGGACGATGTTCCTGGGAGGAATCAATGGCATCACCGTTTTTCATCCTGATAAAATTGCCGAGAGGATTCACAACGACTATAGACTACATCTCATCGAAGCTCGCTCCTTTGACATCAACAAGGGTATTTTTGTCTATCAGCTGCAGAATGCCGCCCAATGGCAGGAGATCCCCATGCGTCCAACAGATGCTTATCTGGATTTACGCCTCTCTCCCCTGCTTTTTGAGGAAAGAAATCAGTTTTACTACGAATGGAAGATTGAGGGTCTCCACCATCAGTGGATACAACAGTCCACGCCTGATATACGCCTTAGCAAACTACCCTACGGCAGGCAAGAACTGCAAGTCAGGTTGCGGCGACTGGGCAATCCTGCTGCTACAACAACCTTATCCATCCCCTTGCGGATTATCCGCCCTTTTTACCTGCGCTTGCCTTTTATACTTATCCTCCTCGGCCTGCTCTTGGGCAGCGCTGTTGGACTCAGCTACTGGCGCAACCGACAGCTCATACGAAGCAACCTGCTGCTGGAAGCAGAGGTTCGAAGCCGCACCCGCCAAATCGAACTGGACAAGCAGCTCATCAGCCAGCAAGCCATTGATCTGCGGGCACTTGACGAAATGAAATCGCATTTTTTTGCCAACGTTACCCACGAGCTGCGCAGCCCGCTCACCCTCATTCTCGGCCCTGTCGATCACCTCCTTGACAACAAAACCAGGCCCGAAAAAACATATGATTACTTGCGTACTATCCAGCGGAATGCCCATAAACTACTGAATCTGGTTGACGAGTTGCTTGATCTTTCAAAGATGGAATCCAATAAACTCGTACTGGACGAAAAACCAGCCTTGCTCTATCCCTTTCTCAATAGATGCCTGGCATCTTTCAGGCCTTTTGCTGAGCAGCAGGGGATTTCCCTGACCGTCGATTACCTTTGCCCCACAGATCTGTGCATGCGCATGGATGTAGCTAAATGGGAAAAAATTGTCAATAATTTGCTCAGCAATGCGCTCAAATTTACCCCTGCCGGCGGTTCTGTCACGCTTTTCTCCCGGCTAACTGAAGAACTCTTGTCCATAGGTGTCTCCGATACAGGTAGTGGCATCGCGCCTGAAGATTTACCACATATCTTTGACCGCTATTTCCAGACCAAATTGCCCCAGTCGAGCGTACGGGGAGGTACGGGTATTGGGCTCTCTCTTTGTCGGGAATACGCCCGCCTGCTGGGTGCAGACATCGATGTAAAAAGTTCTCCCGGTCAGGGGGCTACCTTTACCGTTTCTTTCAACCCGAAAATTGTTCGGGAAATAGTAGAGCCTGTTACTGCCTTGTCGACTGTCATTTCTGCCAGCCCCCCGACGATGCTGACTGAGAGCCATCCCTACAGTCAACACACACTGCTGCTGGTAGAAGACGATCCGGAAATGTTAGCCTACATTACCGATATCCTCCAGCATGATTACCGGCTGCTGACTGCCGCCAATGGTCAGCTTGCCTTACAACTACTGACAACACAGCCAATTGATCTGGTAATCTCAGATGTAATGATGCCGCAAATGGATGGTTTCCAGTTACTTGAAAAAACCAAAGAGATTCACCAAGATCTGCCGTTTATCATGCTGACGGCTCGTATAGGGGCTGATGACCGCCTCCATGCACTGCAACTGGGGGTCGATGATTACCTGACCAAGCCTTTTGTAGAGGCTGAGCTCACGGCCAGACTGCGCAATCTGCTAGCTCGCTATGATGCGCGCCGAAAGATTCAGACAGCCGGCCTAACTACCGAGATGGAAGAAACAGACTCTACAAATATAACTGATAACCAATCATTTGACCGAAAATGGTTGCAGTTGCTGGATAATATCATCAATGACAAAATGAGTGATCCACATTTCACGATTGCTGATATTGCTGAAAAAATGAATACTTCTGAGCGCAATATGTACTACAAAATAAAGTCTTTTACGGGTCTGACACCCAATCAGTACCTCATTGAAGCCCGCTTGCTGAAGGCCAGATTCCTGTTAGAGAATAAGGCTTTTCAGACAGTGGCTGAAGTGTGTTTTGCCGTTGGTTTTAGCTCTACCCAGTATTTTTCCAGAATCGTCAAAAATAGGTTTGGGAAGTCTCCTTCGGAGTTCCTGCGATAGCAGCGCTAGTCCTCGTTTATTTTTTGACTTTTTTTCAAAAAGTCAAAAAAATAAACATTTGTATCAGCGCGTGCATTGGCGGCAGCTGCCGCCAATGCACGCGCTGATACAGCCTCTTACCTCGCCAGTACCACCCGCCGGCAGGCTACTTCCTCGCCCTGCTGCGTCACCCGCAGCCAGTACACGCCCCGCGGCATGGCCGATACATCCAGCAGGCGCTCTCCGCTGCCCAGTACGTCCCGCCGCACGGCCTGCCCCAGCAGGTTGTGCCAGCTCACTTCCAGCCCCTCACCGCCGCTGATGCGCAGCTGCTGTGTTGCCGGATTGGGGTAGATGCTTAGTGCGGCTGTCGCCGGTGATAGTGGTTGTGTGGTTGCGTGTGTTGCTGCGTGCAGGTCTGCCTGCTCAACTGTATGCTGCCCAGCCTGCAGGTATACAGGATCTTCCTCCTGACCTTCCGACAGCCCGATCACCTGCACATCCCTAAAGCGTACCACCA
>CAZYAO010000095.1:0-5601 GCA_964645715.1 uncultured Saprospiraceae bacterium | reverse complement strand
TCGCAGATTTGTCCAGCCTCTTTGAGCTGGCCAACATCACGCATCCGCTGGTGGCGGTCATTGATTTTGGGAAGGTCGGCGGTCGATACAGCGAAAACCTCCGGATTGCCACTGATTTTTATGCCATCATGTTCAAAAACTACTGCCAGAATACGGTTCGCTATGGCCGGAAAAACATTGATTTTCAGGATGGCAGCCTGATGTGCATGGCGCCTCAGCAGCTGATCGAGATAGATACCGAAGAAGAAAACAAGGCCGACAAGCTGGGTTGGGGGCTTTTTTTTCATCCCGATTTCATAAGAGCCAGCTCCTTGAATGAAAAGATGAAGGAGTACAGCTTTTTTACGTATGCCGTTACGGAAGCTTTACATCTTTCTGATAAAGAGAAGCATACGCTGCATGACTGCATACTGAAGATTGAAACAGAACTGCAGGAGAATATCGATATTCACAGCCAGCACATCATTATCTCGACCATCGAATTGCTGTTGAACTACTGCCAAAGGTTCTATGGTCGCCAGCTGATTACGCGCAGCAACTCCAACAAGGCGCTGGTGGCTGTGGTAGAGGACATTTTGCGCCACTACTTCAGCACCGCCACCGATGATGCGCAAGGGCTGCCTACTGTCAAAAACCTGGCCGAAAGGGTCAACCTGTCGCCCGGCTATCTCAGCGATCTGCTGAAGAAGGAAACCGGCATGAGCGCACAGGAGCACATTCATTACTGCCTGCTGGAAGAAGCCAAAAACAGGCTGATCAACACAGACGACCACATCAACGAGGTAGCCTACAGCCTGGGATTCGAGTACCCGCAATACTTCGTTAAGCTTTTCAAACAAAAGACCGGGCAAACGCCTACGGCCTACAGGCATGCGCAGGGCTGAGGTGTAGCGCTATTGGGGCGATAGTTTTACTGCTTTTGCCCCGACTATGCTGTCAATTGTATATATTTGTGGAAGCAGCTGAACGTGCGGTACCTTCGTTTGACATACAATGATCTGTTGTAAATCAACGACATTGCATTAATCAGGTCCTAAGCAAAGCCACGAGCTGCCTCTCTGTGCAAGTCGCCAGGGTGTAATGAATCTAGCAAAGCATAGCATAAGATGATAACTTCAGTCACGATAAAAAACTTCATGGCGCATGCCGAACTGAAGATAAAGGACATACCGTCTATCAACCTGATTATTGGCAAAAATGATACTGGCAAAACTGGTCTGCTCAAGCTTTTGTATGCCACCGTCAAGTCATTGGAAATATACAGTCTGAAAGAAAAACAGTCTGAGGTAGTGTTCAAAAAAGAATTGGCAGACAAACTGTTTGACACCTTCATGCCCAGAAAAAATGGCCTTGGCGATCTTGTACAAAAAGGTAGCAAAGAGAAGCTCGAAGCAGCCATAACTGTTGCCAGTAAAAACGGTAAATACCAGCAGCAGCTCTGTTACGCTTTTGGTGAAAGGACAGAAAGGTCTATTACCGCGTGTACGGATCATGTTGTACCTATACCCGACAATTCCCTAAATGCACTTTTTATACCCGCCAAGGAAGTGCTCACGGCGCTCACGGACATCCGCAATATCCGGGAAAATTTCTACGGTGTGGGTTTCGATGATACTTATCTGGATCTTATCAAGGCGCTCAGTCTGGAAACGACAAAAGGAAGGGTTGCGGACGAACTGAGTCTGGTCAATAAGTCTCTTGAGGCGCTGTTCGATGGCAGGATTGAACAAACCGGACAAATAGAACAGCCCTTCATCTTCAAACGCGGCCACCAACAGTTTTCAATGCAGCAAACCGCCGAAGGGATCAAGAAAATAGGTATACTCACTACACTTATTACCAACCGACAGCTGGCAAAGGGTACGATTCTGTTCATGGATGAACCCGAGACCGCTCTACATCCTGAAGCCGTCAGAAAAATGGTGGAGATGCTGGTAGCCATGAGCAAGGCTGGTGTCCAAATTTTTATCGCCTCCCACTGCTATTTTGTAATCAAGCAGCTCTCCAATTGTGCGAAAAGAGAACAGCTCAATGTAAATTGTTGGAATTTATCAAGGGAAACAGGTAAGCTCGTCAATAGCTCATTTTCCGACCTGATTGATGGTGTGCTCCCTCCCAATGCAATTGTTGATGAAGCCCTTAAAATGTACGACGAAGAAATATTTGTTAATCTGCAATGATGCTCAGATGGCCTCTATTACCGAAAGCGCTATTACACTCGATTTTCCCAATGACCTTTTTTTCAGACTCTGTGATTGTCCTGCATACAAGGAAATTCAGCATCACTGCAAGGAAATGGATGTTTGCTGGTACGATCACGCAACCAATAGACTCTATCTTATCGAACTAAAAAAATGGGACAATAAGCTGCTGGAAGAAGAGGATGCTGATTTTTCCCGGGAAGAGATTAGCAGGAAAAAGGAAGGTATCATGGCGTACAGACTGAACAATCTACTCAAGAAATCAATAGATACCAGCTGCATGTTTATGTCTGTACTGCTGGCTAAACCACAGGGTAACAAAATTCAGCAATGCGCTCCATTTACCATCAACGAGCATACTTCCATCATACTCTTGTCTATCATTGATTGGCAAGATCCCGACACTACCTACCTATCCGTTATCAATGACCAATACAGATCAAAATTCAAACCGTATGCAAAGCTGTTTGATATACGTATCTACCTGCTAATGTCAAAGAAACAGGCACAGCAGGCATTTAGCTGGGTTCGCTAAAAACTCCTGCCGCCGCCTGGAGGAGCCAGGCGGCGGCGGCAGCGGCACCCCCTAAAACCCCGCCCGCAGCGACAGCAAAAAATTGCGGCCAGGGGCCACCAGGCCCGAACTATAGGGGCGGTAGCGCTGGTCGGTGATGTTTTCGAGGCCTGCGCTCAGGGTCCACCGAGGGCTTATTGCATACATAGCCTTGATATTCAATGTATACCAGGCGGGTGAGTAGGGATTGCCGTTGGCATCTTTGGCATAGATGGCGGGCTTGTCCTGCTCCTCGGGGTTGAGATTGTCGTGGCTCACAGCCGCACTGTAGCAGGCGTACAGCTCCGCGGTAAGCCTGCTGCGCCGGTAGCTGAGGCGGCTTACGCCAAAAGCGGGGGCTGCGTGCCGCGAGCGACTGAGGCGGCCGTCGTCCAGCTCCTCGCGGCCGCGCTGGTAGTTGTAGCGCGTGCTGATGCCAAAGCCGGCCGGCAACTGCACTTCTATGCCGGCCTGCAGGCCGGCCACCGTGCCGAAGGCGGCATTTTGGATGGCATACACCCTGCTCAACTGGCCGTCGTAGAGTATGCTGTCCTGCCCGTCGACCTGGAAGGGCCTGCGCACCATTGCGTTGTCGAGGTAGGTGTAAAAAGCGGCGGCATCGACCCGCACGGCATCGCCCAGCAGGCGGGTGACGGCCAGCTCGCCATTCCAGGCGTACTCGGCCCGCAGCGCTGTATTGGGTACGATCACTTCGCCGCCGACGAAGTCAAAAATCTTGCCCATATCGTCTACATTGGGTGCCCGAAATCCACTGCTCAGGTTGGCATGCAGCTTCCAGTCGGCCGAGGGGCTGAATACCAGCCCGAGGCTGCCGGTGGTGGCCGTATGCCGGTTCTCAGTGCTGCTGAAGTCGAAGGGATAAAAGTCGAGCTGCCGGCGAAAGTCGGCCTGCAGGTCGAAGGCGCCCAGGCGCAAGCCTGCCTGCAGCAGCAGCCGCTCGGGCAGGGCTGTCCACTGGTAATTGAGGTAGGCTCCGTAGCTGCTCCAGTCTGACAGGGGGTAGCGGGCTGCTACGGCTATGGGCGCACCATTGCGGATATCGACCGCACTACCCGTTGAGTTTACGTGGTTGAAGACATACTCGAGGCCGTAGTGGAACCGGTGGCGGCCCGATAGTTTTTCGAAGTCGGCATTGGCCGAGAGGGCCTGCACCTGCTCGCGGTTGGTGCGCAGCCGAAACCGCTGGCTGCCGGAAAAATTGCGGTCGATGCGACTTTCCTCAAAATACTGCTGCGCGAGGCGGAGGGTCAGTTTGTCGTACAGCCAGCCGCCACCACTGTGTGCAACGCTCAGCAGGTTCATCAGCCAGCGCTGCGGACCATAGTTCCACACCGCTGAGCGGGGCAGCCCTGTGGGGAGGCGCTCGATGAGGCGGTCGTAGCGGGCGTAGTCGGTGGTTTCGGAGTAGTGCAGGGCGTACTGTAAGTCCCAGCGCTCGTTGGGGCGAAAGCGCAGCTTCTGCATCAGGTTCCACTGCGCATAGCCGCTGGGGCGCTGCAGGCGCGGATCGCTGTTGTCGATCACCTGGTCCTGCCCGTCGACCTGCTGCACATAGAAAGTGCGCAGGTACTCGTCGGGGCCGTGCCGGCCCATGCGCAGGTCGCCAAAATCGGCGCGACTGACGCTCGTGAGCAGGGCCCATTTGCGCCAGCCGATGCTCACATCCGCATGGCCGGTGGCCTCATTGTTGGCCGAAGCGTAGCGGGCAACCGCCTGTCCGCTCACCAGCGGCTTGTCGCTCAGCGACAACTGCGGGTTGCGCGTCTGAAAGCTCATAACGCCCCCGATGGCATCGCTGCCATAGATGACAGCCCCCGGCCCGAAGAAAACCTCCACCTTTTCCATGACAAAAGGATCGAGGGAGATGACATTCTGAATATTGCCTGCCCTGAAAATAGCGGTATTCATGCGCACCCCGTCGACCGAATACAGCAGCCTGTTGGTAGCAAAACCCCGGATCATAGGGCTGCCACCCCCCTGCTGGCTTTTTTGGATAAACACCTCACCAGAGGTGCCCAGCAGGTCGGCAGCCGTCTGGGGATTGTGCAGGGCGATCGCCTTGGGTGTGATGACCGCTATGCGGGAAGGAACGAAGCGCGAAGGCTGCCCCCAGCGGGTAGCGGAGACCACCAGTTCGTCAAACTGCAGCGCAGCCGGCTGCAGCTGCAGCTGGTAGCCGCCGGCGCCCAGCTCAGCATAACTGATGACCACCGACTGGTAACCCAGGCAGCGTATTTCGATGCGCTCGGCGCCCCGGAAGGGCGACAGCTCCGCCTGGCCGGCGGCATTGGTGGCCGTGAAGGCCACCGGCCGGGTGCTCATGAGCGTTGCCAGTTCGACCGGCAGCCGTGTCTCACCGTCGGTGAGGGTGATGACCTGCGCGCGCGCAGTGTGGCACCCCACCAATAGCAGTATCGTTATGAACCTGTAAAGCATGCTAATTTTTAAAAAACACATAACAACCTGCGGCAGTAGCTGGTTGTGGGGTGAAAAGTAATACAAGTTTACTGCTTTTTGGGAGATTGCGCATGCTTATCGGTGCGCTGTCCGGGCGGCATCAGCCGCCCGGACAGCGCTGTCTATTTTTTCAACACCACCGCCCTGCTCGCGCGCCCCTGCGCGCCCTGCACAACCACAAAATACAGTCCGTCAGGCTGCCCCCCCAGCTCCAGCAGCGCTTCCACGCGCTGACCGTAGTAGAACGACCGCTGCAGCCGCTGGCCGCTGGCGTTGTATACCTCCACCGCTACCGCCTCGGCCACATCGAGCTCCAGCGACAGCTGCACCTGCCCCCGGCTGGGGTTGGGCTGCAGGCGGAAGTCGCGC
>CAZYAO010000094.1:0-5644 GCA_964645715.1 uncultured Saprospiraceae bacterium | reverse complement strand
TAATCTCCAGGCAGTTGAGGGTGGTGTTAAAAATCATCAGCCCTGGTGCGGGATTAGTGATGGCCGAACGTTGGCTGCTCGTCATGCGGGGAATCAGCAATCCCTGGTCTTCGCTCTGCAGATCCAGAAGAGCAGAAGAATCGCCTGTTTCACCTCCTATGATGTTTTGTGAATACAGTGGTTGTACGATACCAAGCAACATACATAGCCCGAGAAGTGATGTCAACGTACGGAAATTTAGCGTCGTTTTTTTCATAAGTCACTGTTTTTAAAATACTTGGTTTTTGTTTTTTCATCTAAAAAACCGCAAAGCTAGTGCTTATATAAGGGGCCGTCAATACCATGTTTATAGTATGAATCGTAAATACTTAGCTACTTTGCAAAATGACTAGCCCCCCCTTCTTCAAGAAACTCAATGAGATTTTCGGACACACTTATAGCGTGCCTTCTCAGTGATAGTAGAGAAAAACCCGGTTGCGGGCGTAGTACTGAGCCCGTTCAATAATTAAAATTGGTAGCGACCTTTTGCTTGGTTTTTAAGCGCCGGATGTCTCGCTCAACATGGTTGTTGGCCAATGGCATGCTATGTACAAAAGCAAAAGTTATTCACGCATTGCATTGATTTTTTTGCTTTTTTAGCAGCTTTCGATACTTGGATTTCTCGAGCTTCCCCTTTTCTTTCTGTGTGGTTAGAGCCCTTTCCCGAGGGCGTAGCCCTCACAATCCAGCATCACCTTTCGCGCAGCAGGCGAAAGCCAACAAGAAAATTCCGGTGGATGGGTGAAAAGCTGCCGCGGCTGCTCGTGCGGCAGTAGGCTGCGTGAAAATACCAGCCGCCGCCGCGCATCACGCGCTGGCTGCCGCCCGGAGGGCCCTGGGGCGCCTGTTGGGGCAGGGCCTCGTAGGGGCCAAACCAGTCCTGGCACCATTCCCACACATTGCCACTCATATCATACAGCCCCAGCTCATTGGGCTGCAGGCGGCCTACGGGCTGACTCTGGCCGCCTGCGTTGTCGGCATACCAGGCGACCGTTGCCGGCGCATCGCTGCCGGCATAGGGCAGGCCCCGGCTTTGGCGGCCGCCACGGGCCGCATACTCCCACTCAGCTTCTGTAGGCAGCCGGTAGCGCTGGCCACTGAGCGCATTGAGGCGGGCAATATACGCCTGCACCTGCTCCCAACTTACCCGCTCTACCGGGCACTGGTCACAGTCGGCATGCGCGCTGGGCGCGTCACCCATGAGGGCGCGCCACTGCGCCTGCGTAACTTCATAGACGCCCATGTAAAAGCCCTCCAACGTCACTGCATGGGCTGGTTTTTCATCATCGTAGCAGTCCGGCTGCCCTGCCGGGCAGCCCATATAGAAGCTGCCGCCCTCGACCCAGTTGAAAGCGCCGGCCAGGGTGTCGACATAGGCCGCCGGCAGGCTGGCAGGCTGCGCTTGACCGACGGCAACGGCTGGTGGGCTGAGTAGCAGCAGCAGGCATGCCAGCTGCTGCCAAGGCCGCAGCGCTCCAGGTTGCTGCTGGCCGGCCTGCTGTAGGTAAGGCGGCAGCAACTGAGACAGCGGTAAGAAGCGTAACGGTAAGAAGCACCGCAGCAGCTGAGACAGTAATAAGAATCGCAGCGACAAGCAGTGCTGCAGCAGCTGAGACAGCGGTAAGCAGTGCCACGAATACCCCCCGCCGGCACCCACCGGGGCCGCGGGCTGCTGTAAAAAACTAAGCCTCACCTGCGCTGAGCAGCAGGCCTGCCAGCGCCTGGCGCGCAGGCTCGGCCCAGGGCCGGCTGCGGCCTGTGCCGGCGTCAAGCTGCACGATGACCGTCTCGGCAGTCGCCACACATTGTCCATGCTGGAAGATTTGTTGAAAAATTTTCAGGGAGCTATTGCCGATGTGCAGCAGGCCTGTGCCGATGTCTACCCGCCCCGGCCAGGTGATCTCTGCCTGAAAGCTGAGGTTGAGGGCCGCAATCACATAGCTGCTGTCGCCCTCGAGGCGGAGGAGGCCCGCCTCGTAGAGGAGCTCTACCCTGCCGGTCTCCAGGAAGGTGGAGAAGACCGCGTTGTTGACGTGCCCCTGCCGGTCGGTGTCGGCGTAGCGCAGCTTGTCGTAGCTTTTAACGGGGAAAGCTTCGAGGGTGGGGAGGTTTTGCATGGTGGTTGCTTTTGCGTAAATAAATTTTGGTTTTTCAGTACGCATTGGCGGCGGTTGCCGCCAATGCGTACTGAGGTTGTTCGCTTATTTTTTGATTTTTTGGGCAAAAAATCAAAAAATAAGCCCCAATTCAAACCATGCTTTGCGGCTGTAGCCGCAAAGCATGGCCTACCCCCTTCTTTACTCTTCATCCGTAAACACCAACTCGGAGTCCTTCTCCCAGATCTCCATCTCGCAGGGCTTGCAGTTAAACTTAAGCTTATACTCCACCTCGCCATGGCGGAGCGTCAGGGGCTCGGCCAGTTTCTCCCCCATCGTATGGCGCTGGTAGCGCGGGCACTTGCCCAGCTCGTACTTCACACAGTACTTAGTGACCATCACGCGCGACTTGCCCGGATCCCACTGCAGTTCGAAGGCCTTCTCGATGTCTGTCACACCGTGGCGCTTGTAGAAGGCACGCGCCAGCTTGTTGGATACATTGTAGGTAAAGTCCAGCGACTTGACCGGGTAAGGGTGGCTGGTCGGGCGCGGGGCATTCCCCTCGCGCTGGTATTCCTGCAGCCGCACGGCCACCAGCTGGTCGAGGGCGGTGCGGCGCAGCTCGTTGACTTTGGAGATGGGCAGAAACCAGGGTTCCGAAAAGTCGACCTCCACCGCATCGGCTATGAAGGGCGTATTGCCCGTTTTGGCCAGATTTTTGGACAGGCTGTCGATTAGCCCCTCCGCATTGCGGGCGGCCTCCTTGGCTGTGTCCAGCCGGGCAGCTGTGCGGTGGCCATCCTCGTCGACTACCGCCAGCACGAAGCCTGTATCCGTTTCGGACAGCCGCAGGCTGACGCCAATTTTGCGCACAGCGCTGTTTTCATTTTCGAGCATGCGGATAAACTCGGCATCGTGGTTGCGGAAGATCTCCGTGCCCACCGCCAGCGGTTTGAGCGCATTGGGCACCACGATATCGTTGACGATAATGTTGACCTGTACGCCATCAGCCACCCCCTCTTCGTTGACGAAGTAGAGGCCATCGCCATTGTTGAGCAGGTCGCTGTTTTCGATCACATAGCCGTTGGCCTTGATCTCCAGCAGCCGGCCGATAAACTGCCCTTTGGACTTGGGACTCTCCCAGGAGCCGATTCTTTCGCGGCGGTGGTGGAGGAAGTAGTCGGTATAGCCGCGGTTGAAGCTGCGGTCGAGCCCGGGATCAAAATTGTAGAACGTCCTGCCCGAAGAAGCCTTTGCGTACTTGTCGCCATTGGCCTCGAGAAAAGCATCGAGCCGGGTGCGCAGGTAAGACGTATTGTTTTTGACGTAGACGATATCCTTCAGGCGACCTTCGATTTTGAAAGAAGAAATCCCCGCCTCAATCATTTCGGGCAGGTGGTCGCTCAGGTCCAGGTCTTTGATTGACAGCAGGTGGCTGCTCTCAATGAGCACATCGCCCTTGCCGTCGATCAGCTGGTAGGGCAGGCGGCAGTTTTGGGCACAGGAGCCGCGGTTGGCCGAACGCTCGCCATTGGCAACGCTCATGTAGCAGTTGCCGCTAAAAGAAACACAGAGGGCGCCGGTCACAAAAAACTCCAGCTCCACGTCGCTTGCCTCGTGGATCTCGCGTATCTGGTCGATGTTGAGTTCGCGGGCCAGTACCACCCGCTTGAAGCCCGCCTCCGCCAAAAACTGCACATGCGCAGCATCGCGGTTGTTGACCTGGGTGCTGGCATGGATGGCGATGGGTGGCAGGTCCATCTCGAGGATGCCCATATCCTGGATGATGATGGCATCGACGCCCACGGCATACAGTTCCCAGATCAGCTGCCGGCAGCTCTCCAACTCATTGTCGTACAGGATAGTATTGATAGTCACCAGCACCTTGGCCTTAAACAGGTGGGCGTAGCGCACCATTTCGGCGATATCCTCTACTGAGTTGGCCGCATTAGTGCGGGCCCCGAAGGCGTGTGCCCCCATGTAGACGGCATCCGCGCCGGCATTGATGGCCGCCATCCCCTGGAACAGGTTTTTGGCGGGCGCCAGGATTTCGATTTTTCTTTTCATAGTGGTATGCATCCGTGAGGATGAACGCTTTTCAAGCCATGCAAACAGGGCGCAAAGTTATGGATTTTTTGGGGAAAAATGAGGGGGATTTTGCCGCTGGCGGCGGCAAAATAAAACTGCTGGTGGGCTTGCTGGGTGGGGGTGAGCGCTGCTATGAGCTTCTTATACACAAAACGCCCACTGCGTGCAGTGTGACAATAGAAGGGTGAGCGCCGCAATGAGCTTTTTATACCCCAAAAACAGGAAAAAAGATAACAACCGCCTGTATTCGTATTACCCCGCCCACCGCTATCTGCGCCAATTTTGTGGTTGTAAAAAATCATTACTATGCATCAAACCATTTTCATTACTGGCGCCAGCAGCGGGATCGGGCGCGAGACGGCCCTGCTTTTTCAGTCCAAAGGCTGGAATGTTGTAGCCACCATGCGCAAGCCCGAGGCTGAGACAGCCCTGTCTGCGCTCGACCGGGTGTTTGTCACCCGACTGGATGTGCTGGATTCCGATTCCATCCGGGAGGCGGTGGATCAGGCCATTCAAAAATTCGGAAAAATTGACGTTTTGCTCAACAATGCGGGCTACGGGGCTTACGGAACCCTTGAGTCGTTTTCCAGGGAGCAGATTGTGCGGCAGTTCAATACCAATGTAATTGGATTACTGGATGTAACCAAAGCGTTGTTGCCACATTTTCGCAGCAATAAAGGCGGTATCATCATCAATATTTCTTCCATTGGCGGGAAGATGACTTACCCGCTGGGGTCACTTTACCACGGCACTAAATTTGCGGTGGAAGGCATCTCTGAGTCGCTGCACTACGAAACAGAACAATTTGGCGGCCGCGTCAAAATTATTGAGCCGGGCATTATTGCCACCGACTTTGCCGGCCGCTCAATGGATTTTTGTCATGACGAGTCCATGACTGAATATCAAAATCTTACGCAGATATTTATGGCAGCTATGCCTATGGTGTACGCGACTGCTTCTCCTGCAAGTGTGGTGGCCGAGGTGATATACCAGGCAGCTACTGATGGCAAGGATCAGCTGCGGTATACGGCTGGGGAGGATGCTACCATGCTCATGGCCAATCGGAAGCATTATGATGATGAGACTTTTATTGGTGGTATTAAGCAACAGTTTGGCTTATAAAGCGTAAGAGGTTGTGGTGATTTATTTTTGGCGGCTGTCGCCGCCAAAAATAAATCGAGTTGGGACAATTTTTAGCGGCTGTCGCCGCTAAAAATTGTCCTGTGTGAAAGTATTTTTGGCGGCTGTTGCCGCCAAAAATAAATCGTGACGAGACAATTTTTAGCGGCTGTCGCCGCCAAAAATTATTTTACTTATTTTACTGCACATACGATCCACATGAGCACCCTGCTACGTCTTCATTCCATCGCAGATTTGTCCAGCCTCTTTGAGCTGGCCAACATCACGCATCCGCTGGTGGC
>CAZYAO010000093.1:0-6140 GCA_964645715.1 uncultured Saprospiraceae bacterium | reverse complement strand
TCGGGCTGGCACTGAGCAAAGAATACGCCCGACTCTTGGGGGCTGACATCCGGGTGGATAGCCTTCCGGGAGCAGGCAGCACTTTTTCTGTAATCTTTAGCCCACATATCGTGCCCGAAGCCATATACCCGATAACAAGCCCGCAACTACCCCAGCTGCCTTCACTGCAGCGTAGCCTCCGCGGCGATTTTTCCGACAGGCGACACACCCTGCTGGTTGTTGAGGATGACCAGGACATGCTCGATTACATCCTCAGCCTGCTGCAGGACGACTATAACCTCCTCACTGCCACCAACGGAGAAATGGCGCTGCAGCTCCTAAGTACAACTTCGGTAGACCTGGTGCTCTCTGATGTCATGATGCCCCAGATGGATGGTTTTCAACTGCTGGAAGAAGGAAAGCGGCGCTACAACGACCTGCCTTTCATCCTGTTGACGGCCCGGATTGAGACGGCAGACCGCCTCAGGGCGCTGCAGCTGGGCGTCGATGACTACCTGACCAAGCCTTTTGTAGAGGACGAACTGAAGGCAAGACTTCGCAACCTGCTTGCTCGCTATGACGAGCGGCGCAAAGCGCGCACCGAGGCACTCAGCTCCGGCAACGTCCCTGATACGCTTTCTCCGCTGGCGGACCAGTCCTTCGACCGAAAGTGGCTCAGTGATCTCGAGGAGATTGTTCAGTACAACATTAGTAACCCAGATTTTGGGGTCGTCAACATGGCAGAGCAGATGAATATTTCCGAGCGAAGCCTGTATTACAAGATCAAATCCTACACCGGCATGACCCCCAATCAGTACCTGCTCGAGGCACGCCTGATGAAAGCCCGGCAACTGATGGAAAACAAATCCTATTCTACAGTTTCCGAGGTGTGTTTTGCGGTGGGCTTCAGTTCACTGAAGTATTTTTCAAAAGTAATCAAAGACCGGTTTGGTAAGACGCCTTCTGCTTTTCTGCGGTAGGGGATAAGCCGTATTTAAAACGCTTTGGCAGCAAGCCACCAAAGTGCTTTTGACATGGTTACTTTTGATTATTTGGTAAAAACTTAGCCATCTTTCTTTACACTAGATAAATTCAGCAGTTTACTGGTGCTCGATCGCATGCAAATACCAAACGACACAAACAATATTAAGATGTATATATCAGGGCTACTAATACGGATCGATGCATTGGAGACTGAGATTACATCTATTCATTGGGGGCGCAGCGAACCCCGTTAGCAGATTGCGAGTCTTAGTTCAGACAATGCATGCATACACTTGGAGAATGCTGCACTAGGCTCACGCAGAAATCTGAATAGCAAGAACAGCCACAAAGTCAACCGCTACAGACACCATCAGCGACATAGCCGGTGAGGCAGTGGTGAAAGTCGATTCGCAAGCGCGCTCACCCAACACCACCACCCACTCCACGGCTGTGACTGCAGCACCATTGACATTAACCGTCACCAGCAGAAATTTCTGGTAATCCCCTGTGATACTGGACCCCCTCCCAATCCTCAACAGTGAGGCAGACGTTTTGAATCAACGGCATGAGCCACAAGATCTGCTATTTCGTTGTTTATTGTCAGCTAAAAGTATCGAAAAAACAATCTTCTCCCTCATAATGCTCGTACACCCTCGTACTTGCGGTTACCATTGTCAGGTTAGGATTGCTCAATCATCCGCAGCCAGCGAGCCACCCACCATTTGATGCAAAAGTGCGGCGGGACAGGAAAAAAAAACTGCAAATAGTTTAAGAAATCCTGCAAAATGCAGGCTGGAAGTGCCATTAGAGCGCTTCCCGGGCGGGAGGTATTCTCTGCTTGGCGCTGAAAAAGTAAATTTGTATCACAGGACAATGTTTCCGGACATCTTGCCGGAAGCACTTGCCTTGGCAAGGCAGTCAGCGGCATCTAGCCACAGAAATACATGCATAATTTTCACCCTATGTTTTATCAGAAAAAATCGGTCGGCATGTGGATACGCGTACTGGTAGCGCTGTGCTGCCTGCCGCTAAGCTGCCTATACGCACAGGCTCCTGCTGCGGCTGGCCGCAGCAGCGAGCCCGACATCAGTATTATTGCCCAAAGTTGGAACGTACGGGACGGACTCAAAGCATCCAATATTGATGTTATCCTCCACGACAGCCGCGGCCTGTTGTGGATGAGCACCAACCTGGGGCTTATGACCTTCGACGGCTATAACTTTCAGGAGTTTCGCATGGCAGACGGCCGGCAGCAGCCCGGCAGAATCGCCAGCCTGGCCGAGGACGTAAACGGCAACATTTGGTTGATACGCAATGACCACGGTACAATGACCATAGATGTGCTGGAGCCCGCCACCAGCCACATCCAACCCCTGCATACCTATCTGTCGCTGCCCAAACCCATCCGGATTGAACTCTACGGCTATCCACTGATTACTTACAATATACAACGGCAAATCTGGGTTGGCTCGGTCTACCATGGTTTTCTGTACGATGGTCAATGGCGGCAGGTTTTACAGCGCAACAGTAGCCTGCCCGCCCATCGCACGTGGTATCCTGCCAAAGGCGGATTTTGGCTCAGAGGGCCGGAGAGTTTGCAGTTTACGGATGCACAGGGCAACGAATATGATGCTGTCACCGGCAGGGAGCGTCCCTCTGTCAAAGATGAAGGTTTTGTTTGGCAGGATCAAGACCAAAACCTGTGGGTAGCTGTCAGACAGAAAGGCCAGCCGTCATGGACCTACACCCGCCTTTCAATTCAAAATGGCCGCATCCTGCGTACAGCTGTTGCGGCACCTGCATTGTCGTGGATTGGCCAGAATCTCGCTGATCATCTAAGCACGCGCTTCCCCAATCAGAAATTGATCTACCTTGACAGATCTGACAGTCTGTACATATTCCATCCGGTTATCAATGATTTCATCAACTTGCGGCGGTACTATCCCGACATTTACACCTACAACAATTTTTTCCTCGATCGCGAAGGAGACCTGTGGTGCGTCAACCAGTTTGAGCTGCTGCGACTCACGTTCAAAAAAAAGCAGCCTTTTAAAACCCTGCTCGTCGATACCTACAAGCCACACAGCATGCGGGGGCTGGCCGTTCGAGGCCAAACACTTTACGCCAACAGCTACAATGGCGCCGTACAAATACACCTGCCCACCAGGCAGGTGAAGCCTTTTTCTTACTCAAACAACAAGCTGGGGCTTGCCCTTTTGGCCGATGAAAAGGGGATCTGGGCCGGATCCCACAGTATGTACTTGCTACATCTGAAGTTCGACAGACAGCAGGACCAGTACCTGGTATCAACATCGGCCTACTGCGAGACCCTCTCGCTGCACAAATCCGCCGCGGGCAACCTACTGGTCGGTACGGATGCCAACCTCTTTATCATCAATCCTGTCAGCCAACAAATCAGGAAATCGACCGCCAAAGACCTGTCGGTTTACTCCCTGCACGAAAACGCCGCCGGCATCTGGGCAGGCACCCAAAAAGGCCTGTATTTATTTGACGCCAACGGCCGGCAGCTGGCGCAGCAGCTGGCGCCCGACAGTAGCCTGCGCTACGAGTTTATTTCACACATCTACGAGGACGAGCAGGGCCTGTTCTGGCTTTCCACCCGCGGTGGTGGCCTGCTGCGCTGGGATCCGGCGAGCGGAAAAACGAGGCAGTACACGACCCGGCAGGGGCTTTCCAACAACACCCTGCACGCCGTTTATCCTGATGGCTATGGCTATCTATGGTTGCCCAGTGATTTTGGGCTGATGCGCTTTCACATGGCCACCGGCACGGTGCGCACTTTTTTTAAGGAAGACGGCATTGCCGATAATGAGTTCAACATGCTGTCGCACTACCGCGCTCAGGACGGCACCCTTTTCTTTGGCGGTATCAATGGCATCACTTTTTTTCATCCCCGGCAAATACCGCCGGAGGCAAGGCATGATCAGCCGCTAAGACTTGTAGAGGCAAAAACATTTGACATCAAAACGGGCCTTTTTTCCTTTCAGTGCCAAAATGCGCGGCAGCCGGCGAAGCTGCTGTTGCGTCCTTCCGATGCCTACCTCGATCTCAGCTTCTCCCCCATGCTTTTTGAAGAGCCCGGTCTGTTTTCCTACGAGTGGAAAATCGAGGGGCTGCATCAAAACTGGATACAACAGTCTTCCCCCCTCATCAGGCTTAGCAAGCTACCCTATGGGGAGCAGCGGCTGTATGTAAAATTTCGCAGACAGGGTAACCTCCCCTCCGGGCAAGTGCTGGAAATTCCCATCGATGTCATCAGGCCTTTTTACCTGAGCTTTCCCTTCATCCTGCTGGTCATCGGCCTCATTGTTGCCGCTGCCCTGTTGCTCAGTTACTGGCGCAACCGGCAGCTGATAGAGGCCAACCAGCTGCTGGAGGCGGAGGTTACCGCCCGCACGCAGCAAATCAGCCGGCAGGCCAGCGACCTGCGGGCGCTGGACGAGATGAAGTCACGCTTTTTTGCCAATATAACCCACGAGCTGCGCACACCGCTGACGCTCATCATCGGACCGGTAGAACAGATGCTCAGACACGCACTGCGACCTGAAAAAACCACTGACTACCTGCTCACCATACAGCGCAATGCAGGTAAGCTGCTCACGCTGATTGAGGAGCTGCTCGATTTATCGAAGATTGAGTCCAACAAACTATCCGTTGATGAGAAGCCTGTTCATCTCTACCTCTTCCTCAACAGGATTGTCCAGTCTTTCCGGCCGCTGACGGAATACCATGGCCTGCTGCTGCAATTTGACTATCACTGCCCCAAGGATCTGTTCATCCTGATGGATATCCCCAAGTGGGAAAAAATCCTGCACAACCTGCTCGGCAATGCGGTCAAATTTACCCCGCCTGGCGGCTCGGTATCCCTCACGGCCCGATTTGAAGGAAGCCAGCTCGTACTCACCGTCGCAGATACAGGTAAAGGAATTGCTCCGGAAGACCTGCCGCATATTTTTGATCGCTACTATCAGTCAAAATTACTGAAATCCAATATTCAGGGTGGCACCGGTATCGGGCTGGCACTGAGCAAAGAATACGCCCGACTCTTGGGGGCTGACATCCGGGTCGACAGCCGTCCGGGGGTGGGCAGCACTTTTTCCATAGCCTTTAGCCCGCATACCGTACCCGAAGCCATATACCCAATAACACCGCCCCAGCCGCCCCAGCTGCCTAGCCTGCAGCACGGCCGCCGTGGCGATTTTTCCGACAGGCGGTACACCCTGCTGATTGTTGAAGATGACCAGGACATGCTCAGTTACATCCTCAGTCTGCTGCAGGCCGACTACAACCTCCTCACTGCCACCAACGGAGAAATGGCGCTGCAACTCCTAAGTACAACTTCGGTAGACCTGGTGCTCTCTGATGTCATGATGCCCCAGATGGATGGTTTTCAACTGCTGGAAGAAGGAAAGCGGCGCTACAACGACCTGCCTTTCATCCTGTTGACGGCCCGGATTGAGACGGCAGACCGCCTCAGGGCGCTGCAGCTGGGCGTCGATGACTACCTGACCAAGCCTTTTGTAGAGGACGAACTGAAGGCAAGACTTCGCAACCTGCTTGCTCGCTATGACGAGCGGCGCAAAGCGCGCACCGAGGCACTCAGCTCCGGCAACGTCCCTGATATGCTTTCTCCGTTGGCAGATCAGTCTTTCGACCGAAAGTGGCTTACCAATCTCGAAGAGATTGTTCAGTACAACATCAGCAGTCCCGATTTTGGGGTTGTCAACATGGCAGCGCAGATGAATATTTCTGAGCGAAGCCTGTATTACAAGATTAAATCCTACACCGGCATGACCCCCAATCAGTACCTGCTGGAGGTACGCCTAATGAAAGCCCGGCAACTGATGGAAAACAAATCCTATTCGACGGTTTCCGAGGTGTGCTTCGCCGTGGGCTTCAGTTCACTTCAGTATTTTTCAAAAGTAATCAAAGACCGGTTTGGTAAGCCGCCTTCTGCTTTTTTGCGGTAGGGGTATTCAAGTGGGCATTGCTTGTTTGATTTTTTTAAAAAATCAAACAAGCAATGCCTTAATGTCATTCGCCGCCGCTGGCGGCGAATGACACCTGTTACCTCGCCAGCACCACCCGCCGGCAGGCCACCTCCTCGCCCCGCTGCGTCACCCGCAGCCAGTACACGCCCCGCGGCATGGCCGATA
>CAZYAO010000092.1:3928-6274 GCA_964645715.1 uncultured Saprospiraceae bacterium | reverse complement strand
TCTTTGCCGTTGCGCGCCTTGTGCAGCAGCCACACAACCAAAGCCCCCCTGCAGCCGTTACTTCTCAACAAAACCGAGCGCAACATGCAACCTGTCCGCCCCTTTTCGCCGCGCCAGTTCGGTAAAAAGCACACCCTTACCGGCCACAAGGCGGCCGTCTACGCCCTTGCCGCCGGCCCTGCCGCCGGCCAGTTTTACTCCGCTGCCGGCGACGGCTGGATAGTCCTGTGGGACCTGCAGGACCCGTCCGAGACAGGCAAGCTGGTAGCTACGGCCGACACCCAGGTATTTGCCCTTCACCCGCTGCCCGGGGCGGCCACCCTGGTAGCTGGTGACCTTTACGGGCACGTGCACTTCATCACCCCCGAAGCGCCCGGCGACACCCGGCGCGTGCTGGCGCACGGCGGCAAGCCCGTTTTTGCCTTTTGCCACACCCCTGCCGGACTGCTGAGCATTGGCGGCGACGGCCGTCTGCTGCGCTGGGACACCCGCCGCTGCATGCCCAGTGAAAGCCTGACACTGAGTCACAGCAGCCTGCGCGCCATCAGCTGGCATGCAGGCCGCAATGAGCTGGCCATTGGCGCCAGTGACGGCTGCATCTATCTGCTGGATGCCGACACCCTCGGTCTGCGGAAGCGGCTGCACAACGCCCACCAGCCATCCGTGTTCAGTCTTTGCTGGCTACCCGACGGCCAGCGGCTTGTCAGCGGCGGCAGAGACGCGCTCATCAAAGTATGGAATACGACCGACGACAGCCCCCTGCACACCGTTCAGGCCCATTGGTTTACCGTCAACGACCTGCAGTACTGCGACGGTCACCCCTACTTTATCAGCGCCAGCAGGGACAAAACCATCAAATGGTGGGATGCGGAAAGCTTTGCGCTGCTAAAAGTCTTCGACACCCTGCGCGACGGATGCCACCGCAACAGTGTCAACAAGCTGCTGTGGCTGCCGGAGGCAGAAGCCCTCATCAGCGCCAGCGACGATCGCAGCCTCATGGTCTGGCGCGAGGCAGAAAACAGCCCGACTGCGCCCTGAGTCGAATAATTTAACATTTATTTACCAAATGCTGCGTCATAAACTAACCGTAGCTGCCGTTATTCCGCAAAACAAGCATTAATTAAAGATAATTTTCCAACTATGAAAATGACCATTCGTCTGCTCCTTGCTGCTGCCATTGCACTTGCCAACCTTGCCCCGCTGGCGGCGCAGGTCAAATTTACCCCGCGGGTAGGCGTCAATGCCTCTGCCCTGGACGCCAACCTCACGGCCATCAATGCCGAAGCGGAAGCGCGTGCCGGCTGGAATGCCGGCATTGACCTGCGGCTGGGCGACGGCATCATCTTTCTCAACCCGGGGCTTCACTACTACTCCTACACCACCCGGCTGATTGAAGGACTTGACCAGCCCAACACCATTGACCTTTCCAGTGAAAACACTGTACAGAGTCTGCGTGCCCCCATCAACCTTGGTCTGCGTCTTACCGGCGACAATGGCCTGCTGGGCCTTTACCTCAAAGGCGGCGTGACCCCTGCCTACGTGCTCGGCATCACTGAAAAAGAGAAACCTGTGCTGCCGCTATTTACGTACGGGATAGAGGACCTCAACCGTTTCACTTGGGGAGGCAACGCCGGCATTGGCATTGATTTTCTCTTTCTGACAGCCGAGCTCAACTACGAAATAGGCCTGACGGATTTCTTTAAGGCCACGGAAGGTCGAAATAACATTCTGACTTTCAGTGCGGGACTGAAATTCTAGGTTTATTATGCGACAATCCTTTGATGGTTCACAAAAAATGCACATATTTGTAGTGTAATTTAACCATCATCTTATGAAAGGAATATCCATATTGCTCATTGCTGCCGGTCTGTTTGTGTCAGTCCAGGCGAGTGCGCAGTGCAGTGGCTCGGCTGGCAAGACGGCTGGAGCATCCTGCTGCGCGAAGGGCAGTTCAGCTTCAACTGCTGCTGCTGACGTTGAGAAGAGAGTAGCTGAAGACGGGACGGTGACGTATTTCCGCAAAGAGACGAGTGCTCAGACAGGCATCACTACTTACACGCAGGTCAGCTACAACCAGCAGACCAACAGTTATGATGCACTGGCCGTACATACGCCTGACGGCAATGGTAAAGGCAGTCAGGCTGCTGCGCAGCAGCCTGCTTGCGCTGGTAAGTCTGCCGCTGGTGCTACCTGCTGTGCCAAGCCGGGTGCGGAGGGTGAGAGTGCAGAGAAGACGACGGCGAATGGCCGCAATCGTCGTTCGAATGCGGTTAAGCTTGCCAGTACCCGGAGTTGAGTGGGGTTTGGGTAAAAAAACGCCTTTGGCTTGCGCCAAAGGCGTTTTTT
>CAZYAO010000092.1:0-3828 GCA_964645715.1 uncultured Saprospiraceae bacterium | reverse complement strand
AATGCAATTTTGCAGGTATATTACTTACCGGGTGGTACAGCGGGTGTCTTTTTGATTTCCGAGTACAGGCTACCTTTGCGGTACTCTTCCAGGACGTGTCGGACGGTGGCTGTGAGGTTGCGCGGCAGTTCGTCGAGATGGAACCACTCGGCCTCTGTAAATTTATTCTTTTCCTTGGCCTGCAGCTTGCCTTCCCAGCGGTAAGCTTTGAAATAGAAGACAAAGCGCTGTTCTGTGGGTGTATTTTTTTGCAGTACGTGCACCAGCTGCAGGTCTTTTTCGCGCAGCGTAATACCCGCCTCTTCCTCTGCTTCCCGAATCAGGCAAGCTTTGGCATATTCGAAGCGCTCGATATTGCCCCCGACCAGGGTATAGTTGCCGCCATTGGGCTTCGTCTGTCGCAGCAGCAGGATACTACCGCGATTGTAGAGAATGAGCCTGGTTTTTAGAACAATCTGAATGGTTGCCATGTCAGCAATGCATAAATGAAACTTGCCCCACCCCAAAACTGCCGCTGCTTTTGCATACAAGCCGCCGCCAGCCTCGTTGAAAGATACGCTACTGTACAAAGAAGGCTGAAAACTTGGGCGACAGCTGCCAGCCTGGCCGGCAGCAAATCCGACTACCTTGTACAATAAAATATAAGGACAAAAGTAAGATTATTACCCGATAAGATGTATTTTTGGCGATAAAGAACTTCCGGAGGTCGATAATCGGCTCTGCCAGTCAACCGATGGGCGTTGTTTTTTTGTTTACAGGGGACTTCGGTTTGAAGGGGGCGACTACGCCATTTGTTGATATTAATTCCTTCGGCTATGCAACATGAAAGTGTTCTTACTACCATTGGCAATACGCCGCTAATCAAGCTTAGCCGCATGTCTCAGGGGATTATCCCGGCTGCGGTATACGGCAAAGTGGAGGCATTTAACCCTGGCCAATCTGCCAAAGACCGCATTGCGCTCTACATGATTGAGGAAGCTGAGCGCCGTGGTCACATAAAAAAAGGAGACACCATTATCGAGGCGACCAGTGGCAATACGGGCTATAGCCTGGCCATGGTATGTGCCATCAAAGGATACCACTGTGTGCTCACGGTGACCAGCAAAGCGGGGCAGGAGAAGCTGTCGCTGCTGCGCAGTCTGGGGGCGGAGGTAGTTGTCTGCCCGGCCGATGCGGAGCCTGATGACCCTCGCTCCTACTACTCGCGCGCCGAGCAGCTGGCTGCTGAGATACCCAATGCCTACTACCTGCGCCAGAACTGGAACACCGACAATGCGGAAGCGCACTACCGCTCTACCGGACCGGAAATCTGGGAGCAGACAGAAGGTAAGATTACCCACTACGTCTGCTGCGCCGGCACTGGCGGCACCCTGTCGGGAACAGCCCGCTACCTGAAAGAAAAAAACCCCGACATCAAGATTATCGGTGTTGACGCGTATGGGTCGGTACTCAAGAAATACTGGCAGACGGGTGAGTTTGACCGCAGTGAAGTGTACCCCTACAAAGTTGAAGGGCTGGGTAAGAACATCATACCCGACAACATAGACTTTGACCTCATCGACGATTTCATAAAAGTCACGGACCGCAACAGTGCCATTCGCGCCCGTGCGCTGGCACGCAAAGAGGGATTGCTGCTCGGTTACTCCAGCGGCTCGGCCATGGAGGCCGTCTTCCTGATCAAAGACCAACTCAAGCCCACCGACGTAGTCGTGGCTCTTTTCCCCGATCACGGCAGCCGCTACCTCGGCAAGATTTACAATGAAGAGTGGATGAAGCAGCAAGGCTATGTGGGTCATATCCATGGCGACGCCTCGCATCAATACAGCTACAACCACCTCATGCGGGTGTACAGGGTATACCGGCGCAAGTACGGTCGGTACATCCAGAAGACTTTAAAGTTGAGTTAGTTATACTCAAAAATACAAAATCAAAAATGGGCTGCTAAGGATTTAGCAGCTCATTTTTAGTTAACTGACATGCACAAAGTGAGCGTCTATGAAGCTAACTGAACAAGATGACAAGCCCCCCATAGGCAGCAGCTGGCGACAGCTCTACGGCATTGTGCTGATACTGCACACCCTCATCATCATTGCATTTTACTTGCTCACCCGATACTACTCCTGATATGCATTGGATAGACTGGCTGATCATGATCGGCTCCATTTTATTGATTGCGATATACGGCATGTGGCGCACCCGCCACGTACAGTCGGCCAGCAGTTATCTGCAGGGAGACAAAGACCTCAAGTGGTGGACCATTGGTCTGTCCGTCATGGCGACCCAGGCGAGTGCCATCACCTTTCTGTCCACGCCGGGTCAGGCCTACGAGTCGGGCATGGGCTTCGCCCAGTTTTATTTTGGACTACCGGTGGCCATGGTCATCCTGTGCATCTTTTTCCTGCCCTTGTACTACCGGCTAAACGTGTACACCGCCTACGAATTTCTGGAAAACCGGTTTGACGTACGCACCCGGACCTTCACGGCCCTGTTGTTTCTAATTCAGCGAGGGTTGGCGGCAGGCATCACCATTTATGCCCCGGCCATCATTCTGAGCCAGATATTAGGTTGGTCGCTACATTTGATGATTCTGTTGACGGGGCTGGTTGTCATCCTGTACACCTACAGCGGCGGCACCAAGGCCGTGAGTGTGACCCAGAAGCAGCAGATGGTCATCATATTGGGCGGCATGGTACTGGCAGCGATTGTCATGATCAACCAGTTGCCCGACCATGTACAGCTGGGCGACGCCCTGACCGTTGCCGGCAAGATGGGCAAGCTTGAAGTTGTAGACTTCAACTTTGACCTCAGCAACCGCTACAATTTTTGGTCGGGCATGTTGGGCGGCGTATTTCTTTTTCTCTCATACTTTGGCACCGACCAGTCGCAGGTGCAGCGCTACCTATCGGGCAAATCACTAACAGAGAGCCGATTGGGACTACTATTCAACGGCATAGTCAAGGTCCCCATGCAATTTTTGATCCTGTTTGTGGGCGTGCTGGTATTTGTATTTTTCCTGTTTGTAAAACCCCCGTTGCACTTCAACGCCTCCAACATCCGGAAGGTCGGTGAAACCTCGCTCGTACACGAATGGCAGCTGCTGGAAGAGCGCCACAACAACCTCTTTGAGCAGCGCAAGATAGCCGTCAACGAGATGATCGGCGGGCTTGACCAGGCTGATAACGGGCTTGTCGCCGAAAAGCAGCAACAACTGCAGGTGATTGGCCAGCGCGAGCAAGCGCTGCGCGAAGAAGCCCGGGGGCTCATTAAAAGTGCAGATCCCAAAGCGCAGACACTGGACACAGACTACGTATTTATCACCTTCATCATGCAATACCTGCCGATAGGCATGATTGGCTTGCTGCTGTCGGTTATCTTCTCCGCTGCCATGTCATCGACCTCCTCCGAGCTCAGCGCGCTGGCCACCACCACGGTCATAGACATATACCAGCGCTTTTTCGTCAAAGACGGTGATGATGCCCACTACCTCAAGGCCGCCAAGTGGTTTACGCTGTTATGGGGTGCCATAGCGCTGGCCTTTGCCGCCTCCGCCAGTCTGTTTGAAAACCTGATACAGGCGGTCAACATCATTGGCTCCCTGTTTTATGGCGTTATATTGGGCATTTTCATGGTAGCCTTTTTCCTGCCGCGCGTAGGCGGCAGGTCTGTGCTGCTGGCGGCCGTGCTGGTTGAGCTATTCATCCTGCTGCTATTTGCCGTCAGCACAGCCGAGTTGCCCCTGCCGGGCGTAGGCGTAATAAAAATAGCCTATTTGTGGCTCAACCTCATTGGATGTGTGCTGGTGATGGCCCTCAGCTGGCTGGTGCAGGC
>CAZYAO010000091.1:0-6877 GCA_964645715.1 uncultured Saprospiraceae bacterium | reverse complement strand
ACCACATTGGCGCCCAGTACCGCTTCTTTTTCCACACGCACCCCCTCGACCACGATACAACGCGAGCCGATGAAGCAGTCATCTTCAATCACGGTAGGCGCGGCTTGGGGAGGTTCGAGCACCCCGCCGATACCAACGCCACCACTCAGGTGTACATTGCGGCCAATCTGAGCACAACTTCCGACCGTGGCCCAGGTATCGACCATGGTACCGCTGCCCACCCACGCGCCAATATTCACATAGCTGGGCATCAAGATGACTCCTTTTTCGAGGAAAGAACCATAGCGGGCGATTGCATGGGGCACCACCCGCACACCCAGCGCCTGATAATTGCGCTTGAGCGGGATTTTATCATAGAACTCAAAGGGGCCCACCTCTATCGTTTGCATCTGTTGCAACGGAAAAAAGAGCACCACCGCCTTTTTCACCCAGTCATTGACAGTCCAGACCCCCCCCTCTGCGGAGGGCGGATCAGCTACCCGCAACTGCCCGAGATCGAGCTGCTCCACCACCAGCGCAACAGCTTCCTGTATTTTTTTGTCATTCAGCAGCGACCGGTCTTCCCATGCAGCTTCGATTAATTGGCGGACAGTATCCATGAAGATCAATTTTGGCGCAAAGATATGCGTTGCCAGGAAAAGAAAAGACTTTCAGTCGATTGAAAATTAAGCTAGTGAGATCAATTTCCAAACTCCTGAAAGTCTTTTTATTATATACAAAAGCTACAACAGCAGCCCTTAGTTTTTCGCCATAGAAGGCTTCCCGTACCAGCGGCGCTTCTTATTGCCTGCAGCAAGGGAGCGGTCGGCCGCCGGCGTCGGCGCCGGAGGTCTGGCAGCCCGCTGCTGCGGCTGCGCAGGCTTTGCGGCGGGCTGAGCCGCCGCGGCACGAGCGGCTGGCGCAGGTGCAGCCTCCTGTATCACCTCCATTCCTGCCGGCAGTGCTGCTACCGGTATTGGGCGTCTGATAAGGCGCTCAATATCTTTTAGATACGCCCGCTCTTCTGCATCACAGAAAGAAAAAGCCCTGCCCGAAGCCCCCGCGCGGCCGGTACGACCGATGCGGTGCACATAGGTCTCGGGAATGTTGGGAATTTCAAAATTAATCACGTGAGACAGCTCATCTACATCAATACCGCGAGCAGCGATATCCGTAGCCACGAGAACCCGGGTAGTACGTGATTTGAAATTATTGAGCGCCAATTGGCGAGCATTCTGAGACTTATTGCCATGGATGGCAGCAGCACTGATATTATACCTCACCAAAGCCTTAGCCACCTTATCGGCACCATGCTTGGTACGTGTAAAAACCAAGGCTGATTCGATGGCAGGATTCTGGAGCAAGCGCACCAACAGCGGCAATTTATCCCCTTTTTCTACAAAATAGACTGACTGCCCGATGGTCTCCGCCGTTGAAGAGACGGGTGTCACCTCCACTTTGGCCGGATTGGACAAGATAGTTGCAGCCAGTTTGACAATTTCGGGCGGCATAGTAGCCGAAAAAAAGAGCGACTGCCGTTGGGCAGGCAGCGCAGCGATGATACGCTTGACGTCATGGATGAACCCCATATCGAGCATGCGATCGGCCTCGTCCAGCACGAAATGCGTAAGTCCGGTAAAATTGATGTAGCCCTGATTCTTGAGGTCGAGCAATCGGCCAGGCGTAGCTACGAGTATATCAATACCCCGCTGCAGCGTCTGTATTTGGCTGGCGGCGGAGACGCCGCCAAAAATCACGGCAGACCGCAGCGGCAGATACCGCCCGTACGCCTCAATACTTTCCTGAATCTGGATAGCCAGTTCGCGCGTCGGTGTAAGAATCAGCGCCCGCAGTGGCCGCCGGTCGTTGCGGTTTGGCGCTGAAGGCTGCCGCATCAATTGCTGCAGTACAGGAAGCGTGAAAGCAGCTGTTTTCCCCGTACCCGTCTGGGCACAGGCCAATAAATCTTTACCCTCAAGTACTAATGGAATAGCCTGCTGCTGAATAGGGGTAGGTTGGGTGTAGCCTTCCTCGCGCACAGCGCGCTGGATAGCGTCTGAAAGAACAAAATCTTGAAAAGTCATGTAACTGTTTTTGTAAAGGCCGGCCGAGGCGAAAGCATAGGAGAGCCAAAAAATGATGCGCCGGTGTCAAAACAAATCTTGGAGTTGCAAAGATCGGAAAAGCCGTTGGGCGCTTTTGCGGTGCAAAGATACGTGTTTAGTTGGACAAAGGCAAGTGTCCACGACCAATAGCCGCCACCGCCTGATTGGAGGGTCAGAGTTCCTCAGGCAGAAAATCCACCGGCAGGCTGGTATCTTCTGTGAGCACGTAGGTGAGTACAAAACCGTCACGAAGCTCATAGTGAAGCCGGTAGGCCTGGCAGACTGTTTCTTTTTCCACCCATGCGCGGGTGTAGCCCCCCATTTCGCGAAACTCAAAAGGCTGCACGCGCAGGTGCAACAAAAAGTCAATTTCCCGGCGGCCATAGGCTTTGTACAGGGCCTCTTTGGCGCCCCAATACACGTGCAGATGCTCGATAGCCGTAGCCGGCTGCAGGCTGGCCATCTCCTCGGGCCGCATAAATTTGTGGGCGAGGCGAGTGATTTTGGGTACCAAAAACTGTACGTCGACCCCGCAGGCCACCGGTGCGACAACAGCAGCAGCGAGATCTCCCGAATGGCTAATGGATATATGCCAAGGCGAGCCTTCAAGATGCGGCTTGCCAAAGTCATCTTTCACAAAAGCACCGCGTGTACGCCTACCTGACATATCGTGTACCAACTGCCGTACTGCCAGCCACTCAACGCGCCGCCGTCCCTTCATGTCTTCGAGCTGCCGCAGCTCGGCCGGATACAGAAAAAGCTGATCGAGAAACCATGTCTCCGGTTCCGAAATCCGCCAAAGGCCCAGCTCCCCGAAAGGCGTAAGTTGTCTGTGAAGAATTCCTGGCATATACGACTGATTGAATCAACTGCCGGCAACAACTGGCTCAGCACTGCTTCCCAAAGGTAGTAAAAAAACATGGCCGCTAGTACCTCTTACAACCTCCCGGAGGCATACCAGGCCCCTTTATCGAAAATATATGTCTCCGACCAATTGACAAGTCCATAGAATCCGCGTAAATTAGTAAATCTCAGGATGCTTCTGGCGGCTATCGCCCCCAAAAGTGTCTTACATTAGTGTGTAATTTCGCCACCTGTGGTAGCGAAATACGCACGAGGTAAATTATATATCGCGCAAGCACGCTTTTTTTAATTTTTGTAAAAAAGCAAAAAAATGTGTGCTTGTATGGCCTTTCGGCTGCCTGCTCGTCCGTCTTCTCCCAGCAACCAAAACAAGAGTCTAACCATCCGACAAATACCGGACGTATGCCCATTCAACCATTTACCGGCGCGGATATTCCTGCTTTTCCGCATACACAGGATGAGCATTTTGACCTGATTGCCCAATACGAAAATTTTTTTCCGGATCCCCTTGCACCCAAGACAGTGTTGGTAGTACCCAGCCTGTCGCTCGACAATCAACTACTTGCCCAGATAGAAGGGTACATACACTACGAAGAGCGGCTGCTATGCATGCTGTTGTTGCTGCGCATGCCTGCCACCCAGCTCATTTACCTGAGCAGCATGCCCATTGACGACAGCATCATAGATTATTACCTACACCTGATTGCGGGGGTCACCCCCAGGCATGCCCGTAAGCGACTGCACCTGCTCACCTGCCACGATGCCTCTCCCCAGCCACTGACTGCTAAAATTCTCCAGCGCCCCCGCCTCATCAGCAGAATCCGGCAGTGCATACCTGGCGGGCAGGTAGCTCACCTTACCGGATTCAACATCACTCCGCTGGAAGAAGCTCTTGCCAGTCAGCTTGAAATCCCCATTTACGGATGTTCGTCCAAGCTGTCCCATTGGGGTAGTAAGAGCGGTGGACGGGCATTGTTCAGGCAGGCGGGCGTACGCATGCCCGACGGAGAAGAAAATATCGACAGCATGGCCTCGGCCGCTGCTGCCCTAAGCCGCTTAAAAGCAGCCAATCCCTCCCTCCAAAAGGCCGTCATCAAACTCAACGAAGGATTTTCGGGTGACGGGAATGCACTATTTTCTTATGGCTCGCTGCGGACAGTCACCGAAAACGACTTATCTGACCGACTGCAGCCCATTGCCTTAGGTATTGATTACAAGACATTTGAATCGAAAATACAACAAATGGGTGGTATTGTAGAAGCATTTGTCGAAGGTACGCAAAAAGCCTCCCCTTCGGTACAGTGCCGCATCACCCCTACGGGTGCGATAGACATTATCTCCACCCACGACCAACTTCTCGACCAGGCCAGCGGGCAGGTATACCTTGGCGCCTGTTTTCCGGCCAACAAAGACTACGCGGCCGACATTGCGCAGGTGAGCGAATCCGTTGCCGGCCAGCTGCGGGACAAAGGCGTCATTGGTCGCTTTGGCATTGACTTCATCTCCGTTTATCGCCATGGGCACTGGGTACACTACGCCATTGAAATAAACCTGCGCAAGGGAGGCACCACCCATCCTTATCTGAGCCTGCAACTGCTCACCGGCGGGCGCTATTTGGCCGAGGAAGGACAATTCCTCACCCCCCAGGGCAGTCCCCGCTACTATTTGGCAACAGACAATCTACAACACGACAACTATAAAACCCTCAGCCCGGAAGACCTGGTAGATCTCTCTATACGTCACCGGCTTCACTATGACCACACTACGCAGGACGGGGTACTGTTTCACCTCATTGGTGCACTGCCACAACACGGCAAACTTGGTCTGCTCTGTATTGGACAGAGCCATCGACACGCCCAGCGACTGTATCAATTGACTACAGATGTGTTGCAGGCGGAGACTGCTGACCCATAAAATCACGAGAGCCTTTGAGCGGCAGCTGCTGCTCAAAGGCTCTCGAAACTCAATTATTTGGACGGATGATCAGAAATCAATCCAAACAATGTGCTTACTGAACCGATTTTACGACTGCAGAAAAAGTCTGCGGGTGGTTCATAGCGAGGTCTGCCAGCACCTTGCGGTTGAGACCGATATCTTTAGTGCTCAGCGCGTGGATCAGCTTGGAGTAAGTCGTACCGTTGAGGCGTGCACCTGCATTGATACGAGCGATCCACAAGCGGCGGAATGCGCGTTTTTTAGCTTTGCGGTCGCGATAAGCGAACACCATACCTCTCTCGAGGGTATTTTTGGCTACCGTATAGACTTTGCTACGGGCACCAAAATAGCCGCGTGCGGCTTTGAGAATTTTTTTCCGGCGCTGACGTGAAGCAACCGAATTGACTGAACGAGGCATACTCGATTTTTTTGTTCAGTGCAGAGGCTTCATGGCTTACAGAAGCTCTTTTTCCCTGCACTCTCGTTAAAAAATCACTACAAAAGGTA
This sequence comes from uncultured Saprospiraceae bacterium, assembly GCA_964645715.1. Lineage (GTDB taxonomy): Bacteria > Bacteroidota > Bacteroidia > Chitinophagales > Saprospiraceae > JAUMBM01. The sequence goes on along the minus strand of CAZYAO010000091.1, from coordinate 1,487 downwards.
CCTGCGGAGCAGGCAGTGCCGGGTGGCTTACGCTACCAGCATACGCTTTACGCGTGCTTCATCGGCTTGGTCTACCATGGTAGAGCCACGAAGGTGGCGCTTGGCTTTGGTAGTGCGGTTGCGCATCCGGTGCGAAGTATTCGCATGGAAGCACTTTACTTTTCCGGTGCCAGTGAGCTTGAAGCGCTTTTTGGCACTGGAGTGCGTCTTCATCTTGGGCATAACACTACAGTTTTTACAGCTGAATACTAGAATTCAACAACAGCGTGCAAAGGTACGCATTGCTTTTGATTTTTCTTGCACATCCATGTTTATTTTTTGGTTTTTTTCAAACCCAGTAATAACCATCAATTTGAGACCCAGTCGGGTTTGGATTCAAGTTTTTCCGGTGCCAATACCCCGCGCTTCAGGTATCGAAACAAGCGGCCGATATGAATCCCGTCGACCACCCGGTGATCGATAGAAGCACTGACTGTAAGAATACGGCGTACGCACACTTGTCCATCGACGACCCAGGGCCGGTCATTAACATTGCCAAGTGCCAGCACCATAGATACATTGGAGGCAGGCATGAGTGCGGGATAACCCACATCCAGTCCCACATTACCCAGGTTGGTGAGCAGAAAAGAACCCAGTGCATTGGCGGTGATGCCTTTTTGAGGCAACGACAGCCCCCAGCGGACGGTGAGCCACTTCAAAAAATCGAGTACCCACTCGCGCAGCGGCCAGGGGATTGCGCCCAACAGCTGCTTCATCCGCATAGCTGCATTTTCATCGCCCTTTTTGGAGCGTGTCACTTCATCCTGCAACACAGGAACCAGTTCTGCCAGCGTAAGAGAATCGACGCCAAGAATTTTGACAGACCCCATCTCTGTCTCGCGATTGATAAGTACACTTACGGAGGCATCTACCCCGGGCAGCAGTACAGGCCTGCCCCGTCGAATAAAACAATTGAACTCAGGGACTTCTTCTTTGAAGCCCCTGGCTACAATCAGCAACAATACATGTGTAAGTGTGATTTTCAGCCCTTCCCGCCTTTTTCGAAAAATGTAAGCCTCCAGATCGGTTACATCTATTTCCACAGAACCTACAATCTTGGAGTCGTTGGGCTTCTTATACATGACTGCCGCCACGCGCCGCCATGCCGTATTAATTTGGTAATCGTCCTGCTGCATATCGCCATAATTATCCGAGCAAGTTACTGCATTCGGACCGAAAGCCCCAAGCTTTTTTTACAATCAATGAGATGTGCGGCTCAAGAAGATACGAAGTGACCGCCCCAAAGCGATTGGTTTTTTTTCAAAAAATCAAAACCAAGCGCTTGTCCCGGCAGCACTGCACCGCTTTTAGCGGTGCAGTGCTGCCGGGGTATGGGCATAAAAAAAGCTCTGCTGTAAAACAGCAGAGCTTAGCGGCAGCCCGTACGGGAATCGAACCCGTGTTACAGGAATGAAAATCCTGCGTCCTAACCCCTAGACGAACGGGCC
>CAZYAO010000090.1:3275-7344 GCA_964645715.1 uncultured Saprospiraceae bacterium | reverse complement strand
CCCAATACCTGTGCGGGCTGCCACACGACGGATTTCAATCAGACCAGCAACCCCAATCACGTAGCGCTGGGCTTTAGCAATGACTGCGCCAGTTGCCATACGACCCAACCTGGCTGGGCGCCGGCTACGTTTGCCAATCACAACGATTACTATCCGCTCAACGGGGCACACGCGGCTATTGCCAACGACTGTGCTGCCTGTCACAACGGCGATTACAACAATACACCCAACACCTGTGTTGGCTGCCACCTGACTGACTACAATACCACTACCAACCCGGACCATGAAGCCGCACAGTTCCCGACCGACTGTCAGAGCTGCCATACGGAGACGGCCTGGCTACCGGCCAGCTTTGACCATGCCATTTTCTATCCGCTCAACGGGGCGCATGCCGCCATCGCCAATGACTGCGCTGCCTGTCATAATGGCGATTACAACAATACGCCCAACACCTGTGTTGGCTGTCACCTGACCGACTATAATACTACCACCAATCCGGACCACGAAGCCGCGCAGTTCCCGACAGACTGTCAGGATTGCCATACGGAAAACTCGTGGATCCCTGCGAGTTTCAATCATGACGACTTTTACCCACTTACGGGCGGGCATGCAGTGATTGCTAATGAGTGTGCTGCCTGTCATAACGGTGACTACAACAACACGCCCAACACCTGTGCGGGCTGCCATGGCACTGATTTCAACCAGGCCAGTAACCCCAACCACGTGGCGTTGGGCTTCAGCAATGACTGCGCCAGCTGCCACACAACCCAGCCAGGCTGGGCGCCGGCTACTTTTGCCAACCACAACGACTACTATGCGCTCAACGGGGCGCACGCGGGTATAGCCAATGATTGCGCGGCATGCCACAATGGTGATTACAACAATACGCCCAATACCTGCGTGGGCTGCCACCTCAGCGACTACAACGGCACCACCAATCCAGACCATGAAGCAGCTCAATTCCCGACGGATTGTCAGGATTGTCACACAGAGACGGCCTGGATACCGGCTACCTTTAACCATGATAACTTTTATCCCCTGACGGGAGGGCATGCCATTATTGCCAATGAGTGTGCTGCTTGTCACAACGGAGACTACAATAATACCCCCAACACCTGTGCTGGTTGTCACACTGCCGATTTCAATCAGGCCAGTAACCCCAACCACGTAGCACTGGGCTTCAGCAATGACTGTGCCAGCTGCCATACGACTCAGCCAGGCTGGGCGCCGGCTACTTTTGCCAACCACAACGACTACTACCCCCTCAACGGGGCGCATGCGGCTATCGCCAATGACTGTGCGGCCTGTCACAACGGCAATTACAACAATACGCCCAACACTTGCGTGGGCTGCCACCTGACTGACTTTAACCAGACAACGGATCCTGACCATGAAGCTGCACAGTTCTCGACCAACTGCATCAGTTGTCACAACGAAAATGCCTGGGTACCTTCAAGTTTTGACCACAACGATTTCTATCCGCTGGTAGGCGCACACGCTGCCATTGCCAACACTTGCGTAGCCTGCCACATCGGCGGTAACTACAGCAACACACCCAACACCTGTTTTGGATGTCATAGTGGGGACTACAACGGCACCAACGACCCGGATCACCAAAGTGCAGGTTTCCCTACCAACTGTGAAGCCTGCCACTCGCAGAATGCATGGTCACCCGCAACATTTAACCATGACGGCATGTATTTCCCTATTTACAGTGGCACGCATGACGGAGAATGGGATGCTTGTGTTGACTGCCATACTGTACCCAACAATTTCTCGTTATTTAGCTGTATTGATTGCCACGAGCATGATAACCCGGCAGAATTAGCTGATGATCATGAAGATGTCAATGGGTATATATACCAAAGTACAGCCTGCTATGCCTGCCACCCAACCGGAGATGATTAATGCGTATGGTACATAGATTACTTTTACTAGCGAGCTGTATCTTTATTAGCTATTGGCTGCCCGCTCAGCAAGCAACATCCTGGCTGCAAGGGAGCGTATCTTTTGTATCATCCAGGAATGTGTATGTAAAGTTTCCCAATACCAGTGGTATTTCTCCCGGAGATACGCTGTATACAGCGTTGGCTACCGAAAAGATAGCTGCGCTAAAGATTGAGAATAAATCCTCTACTTCCACAGTATGTATCCCCTTGAATGATAATACATTTAAAGTAGGTGACATACTTTTTGCCCGCATTGTTGCTACGCCGACACCTGCTACTGATGAGCCTGTGGTAAGGCCCAGCCCGCCGGCGACCCCTAGCCCTGCAGCGGCCAATATTGTGCTGCCTGACGAAGATACCGTCAGCCTTCCTCAGTACAAAGAAAGGATTAGTGCGCGTATTTCCGTTGCCAGCTACAGTAATTTTTCGGACTATCGGGATCTGCATCGTATGCGCTATGCCTTTAATTTTACCGGAGAGCACATCAACGGATCGAAATTTTCTGTAGATAACTACATTACCTACAGGCATACCCTGGGGGATACGGTCGGAGCTCCACACAACAGTTTTGCACAGGCGCTCAAGGTGTACGGACTATCGGTGCGCTATGATATTGACTCTACGGCAAGTCTGAGCTTCGGACGCCGCATCAATCCTCGCATGAGCAATCTTGGTGCCGTTGACGGTCTACAATTTGAGAAACAATTTGGCAGATTTTACGCAGGAGGCATACTGGGCTCCCGACCTGATTTTGCCGATTATTCGCTCAATGTAAACCTTTTGCAAGGGGGCGCTTTTGTAGGTATTCGTTCGGGTACAGCGCGGCAGTCGCACCATACCACGGTGGGTATCATGGAGCAGTTTAATCGTTTCAAAGAAGATCGCCGTTTTGTGTATGTGCAGCACAGTAGTCAGCCAGCAAAAAACATCAGCCTGTTCGGTTCTGCCGAGCTTGATTTATACCAGAATATATTGGAAGTGAAGAGCAACACCCTTAAGCTCACCAACCTATTTACTTCCGTACGCTACAGACTCAGCAACAAACTACAGCTATCTGCATCCTTTGACAGCCGCCGTAACATCATCTACTACGAAACCTACAAAAACCAAATAGAACAGCTCATTGAAGACGAGTCCAGACAAGGTCTGAGGCTGGGATTCAACTATGCCCCGATGAAAAGCGTTTCAATAGGCGTAAACACCAGTTGGCGCTTCCAGCAATCGGGCGCCAATCAGAGTACCAACTACAACGGCTATATCAATATTGCCAAAATTGGAAAAGTAAAAATCCGGACTTCTATCACTGCCAACCTGCTTGAAACAGCGTATTTGAAGAGCAACATGCTGGGCATAAGGTTGTCTCACCAGCTAATTCGCAACAAACTGGATGCGGAAGCCTACTTCAGGCGAATAGACTACCAGTTTGGCAACACGGGCAATACTGTAAGCCAACATATAGGCGGCGGAAGTCTGTCATTCACCCTTGCCAAGAATATGAATTTGTTTGTATATTATGAAGGTATTTTTGCGGATGACCCTGCTCAGCAGGTCAACCGCATTAACACACGGGTCATGTATAGGTTTTAACATTCCTCCGGAGGTATCCGGCAATAAGGTCATCATTTTTTATAAATATTTGAACACGCTATATGAGTAACAAGTATTTTCCCCTTTTCATAGCCTTAGGGCTGGGGTTAATAGGAGCCTGTGACACTGGCCCCAAAGTCATTGAAAGTGACGTTCCTGCAGCAGAAGAGGCTGGTCCTCAGCAAGCATCGGGCGGGTTTTCCTTTCAAGGCGCAGAAGGGCAACCCATGGTCGCACCAGCAGGAGAAGCCACCACCAGAACAATTGTTGTCAAAGAGGTGCTAAACACATCCCGCTACAGCTATCTGCTGGTGACAGAAGGTGCTGAAGAATACTGGGTAGCCATTTCGAAGAGAGATATTAAAGTGGGTGGCACCTACATGTTTCAGGGTGGGTTGCTGAAGAAAAATTTCTTCAGTCAGGAGTTCAACCGGCAGTTTGAAACACTCTACTTGGTCTCCAACCTTCGGGAACAAGGCGGTAGTAGTGAAGACGAGCTTGACGCAGGATTTGCCCAGCTCGGCGCAGCCGAT
>CAZYAO010000090.1:0-3175 GCA_964645715.1 uncultured Saprospiraceae bacterium | reverse complement strand
GTATATGGGGATGATAAAAAAAATATTCGACCGCCTTTTTTCAACATCGGCGGCGGGTCTGTATATGCTGATATTTGCAGCCGCCATTGGCGTGGCTACATTCATTGAAAACGACTTTGGTACAAGTTCTGCTAAAAAGGTAATTTTTAACAGCTGGTGGCTGGAAGTGGTGATGATTCTCTTTGGCGGATCGATTTTGGTCAATATTTATCGCTTTCGGCTGATTCAGCAAAAAAAATGGGCAGTCCTTTCCTTCCACGCAGCCATCATTATCATTTTGCTGGGAGCTGCCATTACGCGCTACTTCGGCTATGAGGGCATGATGCACATACGCGAGCGGGACAGTGCGAATACGTTTCTGTCTTCAGACACTCACCTCATTTTTGAGGCCAGAAAGGGCAATAAGCGCTACCAGTTCTCTGAACCAGTTCTTTTTGCTACCCTGGGTGGAAACCATTTTGAGGAAGAGTACATTGTCGGCGGTAAGCAATTTAAGGTAGAAGTCGTGGAATTCATGCCCAATCCGACAGAAATGATGTCTGAAGACCCTGCAGGACGGCCAGTACTTCAGATTGTCATCGGGGGTGCTAATGGTCGTGAAGAATACTACCTGCAGCAGGGACAACGCTCGACCATCCGGGGGACACTCTTCAACTTTGGTGCTGAGGAAGACCCGCAGGCTTTTAACATTGTCCTGCAGGGGGATCAGCTATTTTTCAAAGCTGCTTCGACCTATACACAGATGCAGATGGCTACCCAGCAAAATGATACCGTTGCTGCAGGTCTGCTGCACCCGCTGAAGCTCCGGAGTCTGTACAGCAATGGTGCGCAGAGCTTCGTCTTTGGCCAGTTTGCACCCAAAGCACGCGTAGATATGCGGGCGGGTGCCAAAAAAATGGAAAGCTCCAGCATGGCTGCCCTGAAGATCAGGCTGACCGACACGGCCGGAAAAACGCAGGAACAGTATGTCTTTGGTATGGCCGGCGTTGAAGGCAGGCCACGGGTATTTGATCTTGGAGACATGCAGCTCGCCATTTCTTATGGCTCAAAAATCATTCAACTACCTTTTTCTATTGCGCTCAGGGACTTCATTCTGGAAAAATATCCGGGCACCAACAGTGCGTCCTCCTATGCAAGTGAAGTCACCCTTCAGGATCCGCGTTCGGGACTGGTCAGAGATCAACGCATCTATATGAATCACATTCTCAACTATGGCGGTTATCGCTTTTTCCAGTCCTCCTTTGATCAGGATGAGCTGGGTACCTACCTTAGTGTCAATCATGACCGCTGGGGCACTTGGGTTTCTTACCTTGGGTATGGCATCCTCACGCTGGGTATGATTCTCATTTTTTTCGATCGCCGGAGCCGCTTCCGGCAGCTGGCCAATCAGCTGGCTGGTATGCGCCAGGCAGGCAAATCACTGGCAGTGCTTCTTGCGCTGGTGACCATGCAATGGCTGAGTCCGGGGGTGCTCCATGCAGCTGACAGTTATATTCCGACGGTTTCCGCCGACCACGCCACCTCCTTCCGCTACCTGATTATCCAGGATCACCGTGGCAGGATGAAGCCGATGAATACCTATGCGAATGAGATTGTGCGAAAATTATCGCATAAGGAGACTCTATATGGCCTCAATGCAGAACAGATCGTCCTGGGCATGCTGGCGAGTCCCAACGATTGGTATCAGCGGCCGCTCATCAAAATGGGTAAGCATGAGCGGACAAAAGAGCTCATCAAGGCCGACGGCCCGCTGGCTTCCTACAGTGACTTCTTCTCCCAAGACGGACAGTATATACTAAAGCCTTACGTGCAGCAGGCCTACAATACCCCTACCAAGGATCGCGGTGTATTTGAAAAAGAAATGATTAAGCTGGATGAAAAAGTTAACATCTGCAACATGGTGTTTTCCGGTACTTTTCTCAAATCATTTCCCATCTCAGGCCATCCCGAAAACGCCTGGGATGCTCCGCGTCAGGCGCACCAGCACCAAGGGCAAGAGATACCACTGCCGGATAAATTTTTGGACGCCTACCGCTCGGCCTTGCAGGCCGGCATAAGCGGTGGCAATTGGCAACAGGCCAACCAGCTCCTTACGGAACTCAAGGATTATCAGCACAAATACGGTGCTGCGATCATCCCCTCTTCTGCAAAAATCAATGCTGAGCTGTGGTTGAATCAACTCAATGTCTTCAACAGGCTGACCAAATCCTACGCAGTGTTGGGGCTACTCTTTCTGGCATTACTTTTTGTATCCGTGTTCAAGCCCGAACTCAGGTTACAGTCGGTTTTTCAGGTACTGAGTATACTCTTTTTTATCAGTTTTGCCTTTCATACGCTGGGATTGGGGCTTCGTTGGTATGTATCTGGCCGGGCTCCCTGGAGCAATGGCTATGAGTCCATGATTTATATAGGGTTTACAACTACGCTGGCTGGCATCATCTTTGGCCGCAAATCTGCCGGTAGCCTGGCAGCGACCAATATTCTGGCAGCGACCATCCTCATGGTAGCAGGTCTGAGCTGGCTCGATCCTGAAATCACGCCACTGGTGCCTGTACTCAAATCCTATTGGCTCACCATCCACGTATCGCTGGAAGCCGGCAGCTATGGCTTCCTGATGCTGGGAGCTATCATCGGTGTTATTAACCTGATTTTCATGATTTTTAGGAATCCGCGCAATGCAGAAAACATCAACCGGATGATCCGGGAGATGACCATGATCAGCGAGATGACGTTGATTGGAGGTCTGGTCATGATCAGCGTAGGCACCTACCTGGGAGGTGTCTGGGCCAATGAATCCTGGGGGCGCTACTGGGGCTGGGATGCCAAAGAAACATGGGCACTGGTTACTATCCTCATCTATGCCTTCATACTGCACATGCGGTTTATCCCGGGCATGCGCGGCGATTATGCATTCAATCTGGCGTCCCTGTTTGGGTGGGCCTCTGTTGTGATGACTTATTTTGGTGTCAACTACTACTTATCGGGGCTGCACTCCTATGCGGCAGGAGACCCTGCCCCTATACCCCCTTCCATTTTTTACGCGCTCATCAGCCTCACGATTATCAGTATCCTTGCTTATTGGAAAAACTGGTACAACGATCGGCGTATGCGGGCACAACAGGGGGCTATCGCCTGATGCTGGCTTTTTTGGCGGCACTGGCCGCCTAAAAGAGCT
>CAZYAO010000089.1:0-7570 GCA_964645715.1 uncultured Saprospiraceae bacterium | reverse complement strand
CCCAACATACCCCTTCACCAACAGCAATTTCCCTCTCCTTTTCGCTTTTGTTGGTGTTTTTTTCCGAATGGTTAGGTCGCTTCCTGCCCATCTTTGAGGCGTGCGATGAAGGCGTGTGCAAGTGGTGTTTCACTTCTTTTATCAGTAAGGTGATACTCCTTTTGGGGCAGCTGAAGCTGCCCAAGACCAGCAGCCGTTTGGCTGCCTGACCTGTCGCTGCTGCGGCAGCGGGGGGATTTTTGTAAAAAAAACCTGCCCGGGCAGCTTGGGGAAGGTGCCACGTTTTCAGGCAAAGAAGCTATTGCATTATTTCATAATCTAACAATGAAAGCATGAAAAATCTGCTGAAAATTTTTGTTGCAGTGCTCATTGGGGCGACCTGTAGTTTGGGACTTTATGGGCAGGAAGCGCCCACGATCAGTATTCAGGGAACACTGAAAGATGCCAGTGGCTCCGCGGTGGGAGATGGGACCTATACCGTGACCTTCCGGCTGTTCAACAGTGAAGCTGGGGGCAGCCCGGTTTGGCAGGAGGAAGCACCCGTGGAAGTGGTGGGAGGAATCTATACCCACTATCTGGGCAGTGTGACACCCCTGAATCCGGCCAACTTTGGCAATGTGCTCTACCTCGGACTGAAAGTGGGCAACTACGAACTGAATCCCCGCACGAAGCTGACGTATGCGCCTTACACTTTTGCTTCAGCCACAGTTGTGTGCTCGGGAGCCGTGGGTGACGTTAAGTACTCCGTGCTGGATCCCACAGAGTTTGCCGCCGTTAACGGCGACTGCTGGGTGCCTTTAGATGGTCGGGCGCTAGCAGGTAACTCACAGTTGCGGCAGATTAAGGGCTGGTCAAATTTGCCCGATGTAGGGGGTACCTTCCTGCGGGCACAGGAGTTTCCGGGTTCACCCGACAGGGATCCGGGCCGTACGAGTGGCACACCCATCGCAAGTGTGCAGGCAGAGGAACTTAAGAGTCATGGGCATAGTGTTAGTGGTGGTGGACAATTGTATATATATCCATCAACTCTCTCAACTCTAAGCGTAAACGGCACAGCGCAATTATTAACACCGCAGAGTAGCGTGGATTTACCTCCATTTGGTTTTCTTCCTTTAAATCCCGTTCCCTCTAGCAGTGGGGGTTCTTCCATCAGCGTCAACAGCAGCGGCGGCACCGAAACCCGCCCCGTCAACACCAACTTATGGGTATACATCCGTATCAACTGATGCGATTGGTAACCGATCACACTATTTGTTAACCAATTGCAGCCATGGCATGAATAAAATAACATTATACTACATAACCACGATATGGTTGCTGCTCGTTGCCGGACCCAGGGCCTGGGCACAAGTAGCAACTGATTGCGATCCCAACGCCAATCAGCCGATTACGGGGGGGGAAGTATTGTTCAATTACGGCAATGCCACCAACGTAGTCTCTTTTCGCAATCGGGCGAGTTTTAGCGTTGCGCAGCCAATGACAGGCTTCCAGTTTTCGCAGCCCTTCAGTTCCCAGGGGGGATTTTGGGGGCGCTTTCTGCTGCCGCCGCAGGCACCAATAGTGATTGTCAGCCAAGGGGATTTTCCCGACAGGGTACTCGTTCGCTGGAAACTCGATCCGCTCAGCTCAGAAGCCAAGGAGGGCTATGTCATCCTTCGCGACGGGGCCTTCCTCGCACAGGTGGGTGCTGATATTTCGCAGTTTATCGACTTCAACGTGCAGGCGGGCGAGTTCTATGAGTACAGCGTCTACGGCCTCAACCAGTTTGGCAGTGGGGCCAAAGGCAGGGCAGTGGGTTTTGTCAATCCCAATGGCATCATCACCGGCAAGCTGGAGACTTTCAGTGGCAATCCGGTGACCAACGCTGTAGTCAAACTGACACCAACGGTCGGTCGGTCGCTTTATTTTGATGGCAGCAACGATTACCTGTGTGTAACGCATGTGCCAGCTGTACCTACCAACATGTGGACGGTCTCGGCCTGGGTAAAAATTGATGCCGGCTACAACAGCGATGGTATCATCGACCTGGGCAGTGACCTGAATAAAAACTTTTGGCTGCACACGACGCCAGCTAGCAGCGGCAAAGGGGTTGTGGCCGGTGTCGGCAATGGCAGCGGTGCAACCAGCCTGACGCATGTCTTTACCGACAATCCCAACGGCTGGCACCAGGTGACGGCCGTGTACAACGGCATTTCGCTGTTGCTGTACGTGGATGGGCATTACATTGCTTCCACGAAGGCGACCATTGCCAGTGAAGATGCCCTGTTTACCATCGGCAGCCGCCGCAATCAGACGGGCTTTTTTCACGGCCGCATCGACGATGTACGCCTGTTTAATGCACCGCTGACGAGCACCCAGATTTTTCTGACGCGCGATCTGACAGTCTCCAGATCAACCGCCAATCTGGTGGCCTATTGGAAATTTGACGAGGGCCTGGGCGTGAAGGCTTTTGACCTCTCCGACAACGATATGCATGCCTTCATCAACGGCGCCGGCTTTAGTTCTGATGCAGCGCCAGTCAACAATGCCGGCTTTACCGACAGTGGTGGCTTTTATGCCATCGAAGGGGTCAATTACAGCCAGGCGCAGACGTTTACGGCCACGCCAGTAAAAAACTTCTATTCGCGCTACGCGCTGGAGTTTAATGCCGCCTATTCTTCCTATGCCACGCTGACAGACTTTGACCTGCCGGACACAGCTACGGTGGAGATCAACCTGCACCCTTTTGACTTGCAGTCGCGCCAGGTGGTGCTGGCAAAAGGCGGGGCAGACTTTTTATTCGGCATTGAAAACAACAATTTTTTCCTGACCATCAACGGACAGACGCAGGTGCTGGGGCCGGCTACGACTGCCTACCAGCATTTGTCACTTACCCTGAATGCCCAGACAGGGCAGGTAGCTTATTATAAAAATGGCGACCTGCAGCAAACACTTACTTATGCTGACCTGCGGGGTAACTGGACAGGCAGCGCCTGGCAGCTGGGCGCGGCCGGTAGTCCAGGCGCTGATTTTTATACCGGCCTGCTGGATGAGGTGGCTTTTTACCACAGCGTACTGACGGTAGCCAACATACAGCTCAACGCTTCGCCTTTCGGTAGCGGCGGCACGGACGTAGCCAATCCCTACCTGATCAGCTACTTTTCGCTGGACGAAGGGGATGGCACCGAATTGGTCGACTATGGTCCGTCGATGAGCGGTATTGGCACGGTCTACGACGCGCCTTTTTCCATCATCACCTACCGGCAGGAAGCCACGCCCAATCTCTTTCAGCCGAGCCAGCGGGTGGTTAATATCAATGAAAGCGCTACCGCTTCTTCCGGTATTGACTTCGTCAACCAGTCGACGGTGACCATTTCGGGAGTTGTCCGCTTTGAAAATACCTTCTGCTACCAGGAGGAGGTGGAGATTCTGGTCAACGGGCAGTCGTACTTCCCCCAGATCTTTACGGACGCCAATGGCCGTTTTGTTGCCGATTTTGAGCCGGGGGTAACGGTCACCCTGACCCCCCGCTACAGCGACCACCGGTTTAGCCCGGGCTTCTTCCAGATTCGGCGGCTCAACCGGCCGGTGGCCGGGGTGCTTTTTCAAAACCAAACCAAGCGCCAGGTGGAGGGCCAGATGGCAGGCGGCCACTGCCGACTGTCGGTCATTCCCGAGGGATCAGTCGTCAAAGTGAAGGCGCAGGCGCTCAACGATTGCTACTACCAGGAACTGACGCTGGACAATCCGGAAGGTAAGTTTCTCTTCCGGGATCTTCCGCCAATACCCATGGCCATAAGTGTGACGCAGCACTCCAATAATATCATCTACAACTACTTCCAGTTGCAGGGGGGGCAGGAGACAGATCTGCGGCTTATCAATAAGGATACCATAGATTTTATCTATACGGCTCCGCCCAATGTGTTCATCCAGCCGTTTGAAGAAAATGGCTGTGCGGGCAGTGGGCTGAAGATGATCGAGCAGTCGGCACCCACCAACGGCAACCGCAAGTACAAAACGGATGTGCGGGTGTACGAAAGTTATGATGGGGGCGACTGCTACCTTGATAGCTTCCGGCTGATTGTCAATAACCAGGTAGCCGATCAGCCAGAGTATACGATCGATTCTGATTCGTCTACCTACGCGCTGGAATATTGGGCGGGAGTGCCCAATATTGGGGGCAACTACGAGAAAATTCTGCAGGTGACAGCCGATGTCAACGGTGCCAGAGCCACGAGCATTGAGCGGGTGGTGGTCTTGGGCGAGCGCTCGCGAGAGTCGACGTTTACCACCGCCTCACCGGCCATACCGATGATTATTCTGCGGGATCCACCGGGGGATGCCTCTGTGGCTACCCTGGCCGACGGTTCTACCTATTGTCACGCCTGGTCCAATGCAGCACTTACCAGTACCACCGCTGGTGTGGGCGTCAACCTCGACCTCGGTGCAAGGGTTGTGACCTATGCGGGCAGTCCTTTTGGCGGGGTGATTACGGAGGCGGAATCGGTATTGAATACCGACATTACTGCCTCTATTTCAGCAGGCTTTGCCTATACCAATTCGGCCGAAGTCTGTATTACCAATGATATTGAGTACAGTACATCTTCGGGTGATGCAGTATTGTTCGGCGATGCAGATGTATACGTGGGGGCTGCCGTCAACTTTGAGTTTAGTGCGACCGACGTATTGGGTTTCGATCCCGATCTGTGCGAATTCACACTGGGTAACAGTGTACGCGTGTGGCCACAGGGTTTTGGTACGAAGTATGTGTACAGTGAGTGGCAGATTGAGACCGATGTTATTCCTTCACTGGAGTTTATCGGAGACACGCTTTCTGCCAGAAACTGGCGTCGAATCATCGACTACAACAAGCGCCTCAAGGAACGCGCTGCGTTTAGGGAAAACATCACCTTTGATGGTTTGTCAAGCTACACACAGACACTCACGACCAGCGAGTCGGTGTCGGAAGAATTTTCTACAGAGTTTTCCTTCACGGCCGGATTGGCCACAGCCATAGGATTTGAGGTTGCTGACATTGGTACGACGGTTTCGCTGAGTTTTGAAATTGGCGGGGGCTATCAGCATACAGAAAATTTCACTAACCAGACTTCCCGCTCGGTGAGTTTTACGCTGGCCGACGATGATCCCAACGACAACTTTACCGTCGATGTACTGGATGATCCCGTCTTCGGTACGCCTGTGTTCAGGCTGCGGAGTGGCGAATCCATGTGTCCCTGGGAGCCGGGCACGCTCAATCGCGAGGAGGTTGGGTTTGCCATCGATCGCCTGCGGGCCATCAATGTACCCGAAAATGATGCGGCCGTATTCAATGTGGCGATGTCGAATCTGGGACAGACAGGCAATGATCCGCTGGTATACCTGATCGGCATGGTGCCCAATACCAATCCGGATGGTGCAGTGCTGGCCTTGAGCGGCGCCGGTGACATCACGAGTTCACCGCTGGATTTTCAGATTCAGCCCAACCAGACGATTGATCTTCAGGTGGCCGTGGCCAAAGGGGTTGAGGAGTATACGTATGAAAATATCGGGCTCTTCATGGCTTCTGCCTGCCAATGGGAGCATGCACGCGGTCTGGGTTACAACCTGGCGGGCGCGTATGCAGAAAACCCTAGTCCCACCCAAGGGCAGTACCAGACGGAGGATCTGAATAAATTCTACAAGCAGTTTGAGATCGATGTTGAGTTCATCGAGCCTTGTAGTCCAATCGATATCGGTTTTCCGATGCAGGACTGGGTGGTGACGCCGGATGATGGCAACATACTTTTCATCACGCTAAACGATTATATCTATGACGATCCGGACCTGGAAGTGGTGCGGGTGCAGTACCGCCGCACCGGGGGCGACGGTTCGTGGATCAATATCGTGGAGCTGCCGGCCTCGGAGTTTGCCAACTCACCGGTCTTCAAGATTGTACAATGGGATATGTCGGACCTGGTAGACGGGGCTTACGAAGTCCGGGCAGTGTCGCAGTGTTTTGATGTGTCGCTCAACCCGGGGATTTCAACCGTGATCAAGGGGCGCAAAGAAACGCAGCCACCACAGCTGTTCGGTACGCCCAGTCCGGGCGACGGGGTGCTCAATCCGGGCGATGATATCTCCATCATGTTCTCCAAGCGCATCCGCTGCGACCGGATTTTCCCGGCCGACGGTATTGGTACTAATATCAATATCAACAGCCTGGCGCTGCAGGATATGACAGAAGGAAATGCGCTGATTGATGTGATTATCGCCTGCAACAATGACAAGATCGTCATCACTCCGAATATCCCCAACCAGTTTATCGAAAACCGCACCCTGCGGGCAACGGTAGCGGGCATAGAGGACCTGTACGGTAACGCAATTCCTGAGCCGATCTCGTGGGAGTTTCTGGTCAACCGCAACAATCTCTACTGGGAGGGCGGCCGCGTCGATGAGTTTGTGTACGAGGGCAATCAGCTGACAGTTACGCGCAACATCCGCAACCAGGGTGGATCGGTGACGGGCTTCAGCCTGGTAGATATCCCCGAGTGGATGGACGTTTTCCCGCTGACGGGCAATGTGCTGCCGGGGGATTTTGCAGAAATTACCTTCCGCTTTCCGGCGGATATCGTAGGGGGTCTGTACAATACGACCCTGCAGATGATCACGCCCCAAGGGCCTGAGCCGCTGCCGATTGATTTGCGGGTGGCCTGTCCGGATCCGGCTTGGGTTGTCAATGCACAGAACTACAGCTACACCATGAACATGACGGTGCAGCTCAACATTGAGGGTGAACTGTCAACCGATCGCCTGGACCTAATCGGTGCTTTCGTGGGCGACGAACTCCGTGGATCTGCCTACGTACAGTATGTCCGCGATATGGACCGCTACCTGGCCTTCATCACCATTTACAGCAATCAGGTATCCGGAGAGACGGTGACCTTCCGCATTTGGGATGCATCGACCTGTCTGCTCTACGGTCAGGCAGTCGAAAGCTTCCCGTTTGAGACCAACGACCTCATCGGTTCTCCGCTGGTGCCACAGGTAATACACACCAACAACCTGGTGCGGGTGGCCATTCCTATCCTGTGGGGCTGGAACTGGATATCGTACAACGTCAACCTGCCGGATCCATCCATCAATACGGCCCTGGCGAGTCTGACAGCCCCACAGGGAGCAACGATTAAAGGGCAGACGTCTTTTAGCCAGTACTTCAATGCCGGCAATGTGTGGGCGGGATCGCTCAATGAGTTGTCACACCTGACGATGTACCAATACCGTTCCAACGGGCTCGACTCCATCATTTTGCTGGGTAACCCGGTCAGCCTCGAGACAACCACCATTCCTGTAGTAGCAGGCTGGAACTGGATCAGCTACCTGCCCTTGCAGGGGATGACCGTCGACAGCGCACTGCAGTCGCTGGTGCCGCTCAACGGGGATGTTGTCAAGGGACAGACGACCTTTGCCCAATACGTGGCAGGCGTGGGCTGGATCGGCAACATGAGCTTCATGCGTCCGACCCAGGGCTACCTGCTTCGGCTGAGCGATCCGGGTACTCTGCGCTACCCGCCACGCCGCCTGTGGGATGACGAAGCGGTAGACTTCCGCTCGG
>CAZYAO010000088.1:0-7607 GCA_964645715.1 uncultured Saprospiraceae bacterium | reverse complement strand
ATCCTGCCACAGCTGCAGCCCGTCGTCGGCATCCAGTTGCAGGTAGCCCGCCTGATCAGGCGCTAGCCTGAGGGCATACCAGAGGGCTGTATTGGGGAGTAGCTGCCGGTGGGGGAGTTCGACCAAGTGGGCACCGGCCGAAAGGGGGGTAAAATCGGCCGCTGCTGCCTGCAGGGAGGAGGGTGCTGGTTCCGCAGCATAGAGCCAGTAGCGTCCTGGCGACACGCAGGGCTGTGCTGCAACGGGCGTGGCTTGCGGTAAGGCGATAGCCAACAAACTGGCGAGCAGCAGACGGTAACGAAAGAGGCGCATGGATTTGGTTTACACGGGTATGATACCAGACAGCGGCTAAGGTACGGCCAGGTAGTTTTTTGGCACAATAAATGGAGTTAAGGAATGGTAAAAAGTAGGTTAACCCTGCTGTATATATGCAAACTGCCTTTGGCAGCCGCAGCCGCCAAAGGCAGTAGGTACAGGTGTGTATTTTGGGGGGCTACGGCCGCAAAAAATACGCACTAAAATATTTAATAACCCTCATTCTGCTTCAAATTCGGATTGGCATTGACATCCGCATTCGGGATGGGGAAGACATTGCGGAAAGCCTCCACGGAACGCCCTTCCCGCACACCGCCTTTCCACTGCCACAGATAATCCGACTGGCTATACTTGTTGAAGCGTATCAGGTCGGTGCGGCGGTGGCACTCCCAGTACAACTCACGGGCGCGCTCATCAAGCAGAAAGTTGAGGTTCAGCTCGGCTGCTGTGATGTTGCCGGCAGGGCTCTTGAAAGCGCGGGTGCGAACCTGATTGACGTACTGCAGCGCCAGCGCCTGGTTGCCGCCGCTCCGGAGGATGGCCTCAGCAGCCATCAGGTAGATGTCTGCCAGTCGGAACATCGGGAAGTCCGTGTCGGGGAAGGTGGCATTGGCGCCACGCGTGCCGTCGGAGCGGATGTTCTTGAACTTCCTCACGGCTATGCCCTGGGTGAAGAGCGTTACATTGTCAATGTCCAGACTCTGTCCCGGGCGGTGGAAGATGCCGCGGCGGTCAAAAGAGGTGGAGTTGATCTGGTAAGTATAGTCGGGCTGGTTGACAAACAGCAGGATCTGATAGCTGCCGTCGGCCGTAATTTTCTGTATTAGGCTGCCACCCTGCCGAAGGATGCCATTGTTCAGGTTGTCTCCTAAGTTAACAGCGGGGTCGTTGCTGACAAAGTTAAAGCCACCGGCCCGCATCTCCAGGTTGGCACGCATGGCTTTGGTCGCCGGATCCCAGCTCATCTGCACCGGCTGCCCGGAAGCTACGGCAGGGCCTGTCACGTACCACTCGCGGCGTACAATCTCGTAGCTGAACTGTGCCCAGTTGACGCGGATGTAGTACAGTCCCGGCTCAGCAATCGTAATCGGGGCACCATTGATTTCCAGCCTCCCGTCGTTGTTGTTGTCGCCATAAATAGGCGCTGTGTTGGACGGAATGCGCGTAAACCGAATGGTCGTATTGGGGTCGGGAAAATACTTGTGACCTTCAAAAACGTTGTTGGCAGCAGGGGAGGAGAGGGAGTTGCTGGTCTCCGTAGGGTTGTTGCCCTGGTGCGAACCGGGCACATACAGCTTCGGATAAGTGGCTGTCGAGCCCGGATTGGGGGCCGCCACCAGACCGCCTTCGCCTTCCGGAAACTTCTGGATGAACTCTTTCACCGCCCGGGTACCGCCCCAGCCACCGGCCATGCCCTGATCTGCCGGATTGATACTGCCGCCAATGGCAGCGCTGATAATGAAGGTCATACCGCCCCAGGTACGGGTGTTGATGCCGTCAAAGGCAATCGGGAAGATGATCTCGGCAGAGCGGTGGTTGTCGGACAGAAACAGGTGCTGGTACTCGGGCTCAAGGGAGTAGCCAGCATCGATGATGCGCTGGCAGTAGCTGAGACAATCGGCGTAGCGCGCCTGTCCAATGTATACTTCTGCATTGAGGTACAATTTGGCCAGCAGCACCCAGGCTGCCGCACGGTCTGCCCGCGCATATTCGTTGGCGCGCGGCTGCGCCAGCTCGTTTTCAATGGCTTTCAGCTCTGACTCGATATACTGGAACAGCTCCGCTGCATTGGTCTGCCGCGGAAAAAAAGCACCCACCGCATCCTGCTCGGTCACAAAAGGTACATTGCGGAAAAGGTCGAGGGCGTGCCAGTAGCTAAGTGCGCGCAGGAAGCGGGCCTCAGCGCGGTAGGTAGCGATTTCGCTGCGCAGGTCACCACTCACCCCCCGACTGTCGAGACGCTCATCCGTCGTCTCCCGCAAAAATTCGTTGCAGAGTGATATCTGGTAAAAAATGCGGCTGTAGAAAGCAAAAATAAATCCGTCGCTGGCCGTCCATGACTGGTTGTGGAAGTCCTGTATGGTCTGGTCGTTCCAGCCGATGATGGCCTCATCCGTGGTAAGCTGCTGGTGATACCAGTAGCCGCGGAGGTACTGCCCAAAACCTTCGTCTATGCCTGAAATATCGGCCTGACCGGCAGGACCCTCCTGACCGGACACCGCCAGCCCGGCATACAACTTGGCAAGCACCCGCTTGTAGGAAGTCGGGTCGTTGTAAACAGTGCCGGAGGTGATTTCCAGCGGATCCAGGGGCACCGTATCCAGGTCTTTAAAACAACCGGTGGTGGCAAACACCATGGCGAAAACGAGGATAAGAAGTCTGCTATTTTTCATGGCTCTATGCTTTAGAATGGTTGGTTAGAAAGTGACGCTTACGCCAAACAATACGGTCAGTGGCCGCGGATACACATTGTTGTCAATACCATTGCCGATTTCCGGGTCCAAACCGTCATATTTCGTAATCAGCAATGGATTCTGTACAGTTCCGTAGACGCGCATCATATCGCCCAGCACTTTGTCAAAATTGTAACCCAGTGTCACGTGGTCGATCCGGAAGAAGGAAGCGTCGGTGACAAAGTGGTCGCTGAAGGTTGCACTGGCCTGGTTGCGGATGTTGTTGTCAATCGCAGAGCGGTGTACGTTGGACAGGTAGTTGGTGGGGTGCAGCAGTCGCTGCAGATAGCCCATGTCAGTTGCCACGTTGTTGTACACAAAATTGCCGATGTTGGCCCTGCCGGCAAAAGAGAAATCAAAATTGCCGAAAGAGAGGTTGCTGGTGATACCAAAAAGGAAATCAGCCGCAGGCTTTTCATAGCGGTATTTGTCCTCTTCATTGACAAGCCCGTCTCCGTTTCTGTCGGCAAACTGCCCTTCCAGCAGCAGGCCGTTTTCGTCGTACAGTTGCTCGTATACATAAAAGGAGCGGGGAGCAAAACCAACGCTGTGGATCTGGATGTTACTGCCCACGCCACCTGCGATGCCACCCGTGAAGATGCCCTTGTAGTCGGGATCGTCCGTTGCGGTAAGCTTGGTGATTTCGTTGTAGTTGTAAGCCACGTTGGCATTGACGTCCCAGCGAACTTTAGACTTGACAACAGGGCTGACATTCAGCGATAGCTCCACGCCTCTGTTGACCATGTTGCCGATATTGGTCTCGATAAAATTGGTGAGGTTGGTGCCGGCAGGTACAGGGATGAAGTTGAGCAGGTCTCTGGTTTCGCGCTCATAGACATCGATTGTGCCGGACAGGCGGCCGCGTACGATGGAAAAGTCTACGCCCAGGTTGAGGGTGGTCGTTTCCTCCCACTTGATATTCCGGTCATAGCCATTGGGGCGGAAAGTGTTGATGAAGGTATCGCCAAACTGGTACTGGGCATTGTTGAGACTCTGCTGGTAGCGCGCCTGAAACAGGTAGGGGCTGCCGATGTCCTGCTGACCAGTGACCCCCCAGCCTGCGCGCAGCTTGATGCTGTTGAACAGGTCGTTGTTGTTGTCGATGATTTTGACGGCTGTGGCTACCGCCGGGAA
Source organism: uncultured Saprospiraceae bacterium (assembly GCA_964645715.1). Taxonomy (GTDB): domain Bacteria; phylum Bacteroidota; class Bacteroidia; order Chitinophagales; family Saprospiraceae; genus JAUMBM01. Next base: position 3,705 of record CAZYAO010000088.1, on the reverse strand, counting down.
CAGGCCCCAGCGATTTTCGGGTGCAAACCTTGAGGTGGCGTCGCCGCGCAGCGTCAGGGTAAGGAGGAAGCGACTCTTGTAGCTGTAGTTGGCCCGAGAGAATAACGAGAGCAGGTACAATTCGTTGGCGATGTTGTTGCGCTCAACCGTCTCCGAAGGCGTATTGGCCGCATCGGTATTGCGGAAGGAGTTCTCATTGTAAAAACGCTGCCAGGAGTAGCCGCCCATGATGTCGAAGCTGTGGTCGCTGCCAAAGGTGGTCTTGTAGTTGAGGTAAAATTCGATTACTTCATTGGTGCGCTTCTGTGAGTAGCTGTTGTCGCGGCCTCCGCCATTGATAGGATCAAAAGAGTAAGCCACCACATTGCCGCCGGGGATTTTTACGCCCCCCTCACCGGTAGAAAAGTCGTAGCCCACGTTGAGGTTGGCGCGCAGGGCAGGCAGGAAAGGCATGCGGTAGTCAGCAGAAGCATTGAGGATGTAGCGCTGCACCGTAGAGCGGTCGTCGCGCAGGTTGGGATCCAGCAGCGAGACCGGGTTGGCCGGCGCCAGCCCGTTGGGATTGCCATTGGGCAGCGTCCACACTGTATAGCCGGAGTAGGCGCTGTTGGGGTCAAAAACAGGGCGTGTAGGGTCGAAGCTGAGGGCGGCGCCGATGGCGCCCCGCTCAGCGAAGGTATTTTGCGTGAGCATACCCTTGAAACCCAGGTTGAGCTGCAGGGTATTGTTGAGCAGGCCGGGCGAGAGGTTGATGCCGGCCGTGTAGCGGCCAAAATGGTCATTTTTGAGCAAGCCCTCCTTGGAGGTGTAGCCCAGCGAAACGCGGTAGGGCACTGTCTCAAGCGCACCGCTCATGCTAAGGCTGTGGTCGGTAGCCATGGCTGTGCGGTAGATCTCCGACTGCCAGTCGGTGCTGGCTTCCCCCAGCAGGTTGGCCTGGTCGGGAAACTGCTCCGTCACGGCAGCGCGAAATTCGTCGGCATCGAGGATTTCAACCCGGTTGATGGTAGACCCCCAGGACACGTTGCCGTTGTAGCTGACTTTCGTGCCGGCACCAGCGCTGCCTTTTTTGGTGGTGATGAGGATGACCCCGCCGGCAGCCCGGCTGCCGTAGATAGCCGTGGCAGAAGCATCCTTGAGAACTGTGATAGACTCAATATCGTTGGGGTTGATGATGTTGAGCGGATTTCGGTTGCCGGAAACACCGCCGTTGTCCAGCGGAATACCGTCAACCACAAACAACGGGTCGTTGGTAGCACCCAGCGAGGACTCTCCGCGGATGCGTATCTGCGAGCCGTCGTCGGGGCCGCCACCCGTTGTAATAGCCACGCCGGGGACTTTGCCCGCGAGGAGCTCCTGCGGACTCGTGATAGCACCGCGGTTGAAGCTGCGGGAGTCGACCGTCTGCAGCGAGCCAGTGACGTCTTCTTTTTTGACGGTACCGTAACCGACAACAACGACTTCTGACAACAAAGTACCTGCTTCGAGCAGAACATCAATTTTGCTCAGCCCCTGTACAGGAACCTCCAGCGAGGTATAGCCGGTGTAGCTGATGCGCAGGGCTACCGTGCTGGCGTCTATGGTGAGCTCAAAGCGACCGTCAATATCCGTGATGGTGCCTTTGGAAGGGTCGTCGCGATCCGTTACATTGGCACCAATCAGGGGTTCAGCGGAGGACTTGTCCTTCACGATACCCGTGATGGTTCGTTGTGAGAGAAGAAATAAGGGGAGAACAAAGAACAGTGTAGATAGTATGAAATGTTTACTATTCATAAATAATATTTTGGCTGGTGATTATTAATATTTCCATCGCAAATTTAATGATTCTTATATAACTTTGTGTAAAATGTACAATAAAGGCTAGTTGGTTTTTCTGCTATTTAATAATAATAATACCGTTATGATCAGAATTATTACTACTTTCATTCTGAGCGTATTACTGGTGGCAGTGTACGGTCAGGTTACTTCCGTGGGTATCATCGGAACGGCTACAGCCGGTGGCTGGGGCAGCGATACGCCTATGGTACAGGATGGCACCGATCCCAACAAATGGACGCTGACGGTGACCCTCAATGACGGCGAAGCAAAGTTTCGGGCCAATGGAAGCTGGGACGTCAACTGGGGTGATTCTGCCTTTCCCATTGGCACGGGTACACAGGGTGGACCCAACATCCCTATTACTGCCGGTACGTACGACATTACGTTCAATTCCGAGACCGGGCAGTATTTCTTCGACCTCGACTCTGACATAGGGATCATCGGCAGTGCCACGCCTTTTGGCTGGGATCGCGAGGTGTTTATGTTTCAGGATCAGGTTGATACCAATAGCTACACGCTGACACTCAATCTGCTGCAGGGCGAGGCTAAGTTTCGCGCCAATGGCGGCTGGGATGTCAACTGGGGCGATAGTGCTTTCCCTTCTGGTACGGGCACGCAGGGTGGACCCAATATCCCCATCCCACAGGCAGGTAAGTATGCGATCACGTTCAATAAGTCCACGGGTGCGTACAATTTTGTCGAGCAGGTAGATTTTACGTCTATCGCTGTCATTGGCAGTGCTACTGCCGGTGGCTGGGACACTGAGACGGGTCTTTTCCGCGACAGCGGCAATCCCAGCCTCTGGCGTGGAACGGTTGCTCTGACGGAGGGCGAACTGAAGTTCCGGGCCAACAACGCCTGGTCAATCAACTGGGGGGGCAGCAGCTTCCCGGAAGGTACGGCAGTACTCAACGGCGATAATATTGCCGTGAATGCAGCCGGCAACTATCTCGTCAGCTTCAATACCAGCACCCTGGAGTATCGCTTCCTGCCTATTGGCAACTACAACACGGTCGGTATCATCGGCGATGCCACGCCGGGTGGCTGGGACAACGATACGGATATGATCCAGGATCCCAACGACCAGTCGGTCTGGAAACTCCGCGTTACCCTCAACAATGGTGAGGCGAAATTCCGCGCCGACAACGACTGGACAGTCAACTGGGGTGGTGGCACTTTCCCCGAGGGTGTAGCAACGCAGGATGGTCCCAACATTCCGATCGCTGCGGGCGAATACCGCGTCACCTTCAATACGACTACAGGTGAATACCGCTTCGAGGAAATTTTTGAATTCGACGCTGTGAGTATCGTCGGTAAGTCAGGTCCTTTCAATGCATGGCCTGATGCCGGTGATATGGGCGCACGCGATGTATTCATGGTGAAAGGTACAGAGGATCCACAGGAGTGGACACTCAACAGCATTACGCTGCGCAACTTTGCCGATGATACCGATGCCGGTATCAAGTTCCGTGCAGATACTTCCTGGACGGTCAACTGGGGAGCAGAAGATTTTCCCAATGGCGTGGGTACGCAGGGTGGTCCCAACATCCGACCTGCAGCCGGTAGCTATGGCGTGGTTTTCAACTCCCTGACCGGTGAGTATGCCTTCGGTCCTGATGTGAGCAGTGCGGAAGAGCTGCTGCGCCCATCAGATATCATCCTGGCGCCCAACCCCGCGCAGGAGCGCGTCTGGATTCAGGTGAATACCGACCAGCTCGGTCAGCAGCTGAACATCGTGGTCTTCGACCGCGCAGGCCGTCAGGTACTGCAGCAGCGCGTAGACAACAGTGGCGATATCAGCCTCGATATCAGCAGACTGCAGCCAGGCATCTACGCCCTCAGCGTAAGCGACGGGCGTTATATGGTGGCTAAGCAGTTGGTGGTTGT
>CAZYAO010000087.1:0-7625 GCA_964645715.1 uncultured Saprospiraceae bacterium | reverse complement strand
CCTAATGCCATTTTTTGGTTTTTGCAAAAAAACCAAAAAATGGCAACCTCACACTACTGCACTTCAGGCAGCAAACACCACATCCAGCGCTTCGCAAAACCGCCCCACCGCCTCATCAATATCCGCCTCTGAGTGCGCAGCACTCACAAAGCCCACCTCATACCCGGAAGGGCCGAGGTACACCCCTCGCTGCAGCAACTCGTGGTGCAGAATTTTGAACAACTCCATGGAGCGCGGATCGATCTGGTCGGCCCGCGTGATGCGCTCATGGCTAAAGCATACCCAGAAAATAGAGCCGATGTGCGGGATGCTGAGGGTGTAGCCTTTGGAGGCCGCATAGGCCAGAATAGGCGCCACGAAGCGCTCGGTTTTGGCTGCCAGCGATTCATAGAAGCCGGGGGCCAGACACTGCTCGAGCGCTGCCATGCCAGCCGCCATGGCTACCGGATTGGCCGACAGGGTGCCTGCCTGGTATACAGGCCCCTCGGGCGCTATGTGCGCCATGACCGAGCGACTGGCAGCATAAGCCCCCACGGGGAAGCCGCCACCGATGATTTTGCCAAATGTGAGGATGTCCGGCTGTATGTCGTAATAGCCGCTGGCACCGCTAAAACCGAGACGGAAGCCTGAGATGACCTCGTCAAAAATCAGCATTACACCATACTTATAGGCTTTCAGCCGCAGACACTGCAGGAAGGAACGATCCTGCAGCAGCAAGCCATTGTTGGCAGGTACCGGCTCTACGATAATGCAGGCCACGTCATGCCCCCACTGCTGCAGCACCTGCTCAAGAGCGTCGGGGTCGTTGAGCGGCACAACCAGCGTCTCCTTGACCAGCGACTCGGGTACACCTGCCGAACTGCTGGTGCCGAAGGTAGCGAGGCCCGAGCCCGCCTGTACCAGCAGGCTGTCGACATGGCCGTGGTAACAGCCCTCAAACTTGATGATTTTACTGCGGCCGGTGACGCCCCGCGCAAGGCGGATGGCCGACATGACCGCCTCCGTACCCGAACTCACAAAGCGGAGCATCTCCAGGTAGGGGTGATTCTCGATGATCAGCTTGCCCAGCTCGGTGCCGAGGCGCGTAGGTGCCCCATAACTCGTCCCCTTGGCCACAGCAGCCACCACCCGCTCGCGGATGTGGGCGTTGTTGTGGCCGTGAATCAGCGGCCCCCAGGAGCAGCAAAAGTCTATGAGCGTGTTGTCGTCCTCATCCGTAATGCGACAGCCATCCCCCTCCCGGATAAACAGCGGCGGACCACTGACCGATTTGAAGGCTCTGACAGGCGAGTTGACGCCGCCCGGAAAGTATTGCTTGGCTTCTTCAAACAGCGCTGCCGAGCGCTCGCGAGGTATGCGATTGACCAATTTCATGAATAGGCTGCTTGCTTGGTTTTTGTTCGTATGCGTTCTTTAATCCGCTGTAAAGGTACACTTTCCTCTTCCTACCTGCGTCAGCCAAGCGTCAACTTATTGAACACCCCCGGCATATAGCAGGTGTAACTACTGATAATCAGTCGCAAACAAATATTTTTACACAGAAATCGGCAAATAATTATGCCATGTGATAACTTGGCATTATCTTTGCTAAGTATTGCCATGAACTACGTATCTTAAAAAAATGCAGTTGTTGTCCGTTTTGCGCGTTGTGCCGCGTCTATTTAGCGGGATACAAGCGAGCAAACAGATGCAAATCTGCCAGCGTGTGCCCGAGATAGCCGATTTTTAAGAACGAGTGAAAAGAAGTACTATGTTATCAGACTCATGCAGTAAGCACTGCCTTTTTGTTTCTCGGCTTTTAGCTGCAGTGCTTGTTCTCTCCGTTTTGTTTCCGCTTTCAGCCACGGCCAATGGTGGCAAATCAGACTCTACGCTTGTAAGCAATACAGCCAGTGAGTTGGCGGAAAAAGAAGCAGCTTTGCGCAAGATGTTGGTCGAAAAAGCACGTCAATACGTGGGTGTACGCTATCGCTACGGTGGTGTAAATCCCGGCAACGGCTTCGACTGCTCAGGCTTTACTTCTTATGTGATGCGTCATTTCAACATTCGGCTCGATCATTCCTCACGCGCACAAAGTCATGTGGGCCGTCAGGTAAAGCTCAGCGAGGCTCGCCCCGGGGACCTGATCGTCTTCCGCCGGTCTTCCCGCAGCAGCGTGTCGCATGTGTCTATGGTAGTTTCCAATAGCGATGAGGGTGTTACGATGATTCATTCGTCATCCAGCGGTGGTGTCATTGTCCAGAATCTCAATCATTCTTCTTACTGGAAGCGCCGTGTATACATGGTGCGGGATGTTGTATCGACTACCCTCGACATAGCCCAGCTGCCTGCCTCGCTCAACGATGCAGCCTTGTCTGCAGCAGCACTCAAAGAACTGGAAAACAAAGAGTTGACTCCTGAGGATCGCGCGCTGCTGACTGCGCTTGGCCAACAGATCCCCTACATGCTTACGCGCTAGCCCGGCGTCTGCCAGTTCATTCACATCTTGGTGCGATATTTCAGCCGCATCACCGGTCGGTGATGCGGCTGAAATGTTTTATCTTGTTTCCCGCTGCTCATTACAGCGCACTAATCAAACAAAACAACCATGCTACAAAAGCTGCTCACCCTCGCATTGCTGGCCATGACGACTCTCCTCGCTGCACAGTCGACGCGGCCGCTCACCATTGCTGATTTTGACCGATGGCAGACGATCGAGTCGCCGGTGCTCACCGCCGATGGTCGTTGGGTGGCCTGGATAGAGCAGCCCGATGCGGGCGACGGGCAGCTGGTGCTGCGCGATACCCGCAGCCAGGCGGAGCGCCGTTTTGCGCGGGTGAGCAATTTTCGCTTTGCGGCCGACGCGGCCTGCCTCGTATTTACCATCACACCCCCGCGCGATACCCTCATCGCTCAACGGCGGCGCAAGGTGGAAAAAAACAAGTTGCCGATGGATACGCTGGCCATCCTGACGCTCCAGCCCGAATCTTTTCTCTCTGCTGAACCACAGCGCATACCGCAACTCAAAAACTACCAGCTGCCGGAGAAATGGCCGCAGTGGCTGGCCTATGGCATCAAGACGCCACTGCCCGACAGCCTTTCCAAAAAGCTGGATAAGGAGAGCTACCGCCTGGTACTGCGCCACCTGCCCAGTGGCGATACCCTCGCTTTTGATGGCGTAAAGGCGTATGTGCATGCCGACGAGGCGCCTGCCTTTATGCTGCATACGGCCGGCGACAACCAGTCGCTCTCAGCGGGTGTCTATTTTTTTGATCCGCAGTCTCGCCGCCTCGACAGCCTGCTGACAGGCAAGGGTACTTACAGTTCGCTCAGTATCCACCGCCTGGGAGGCAAAGCAGCCTTTGTGGTCGACCGCGATACGACCAAGGCGCTGCTGCGCCCCACCGAGCTCTTCGGCTGGCAAAAAGGGCAGCCTGCGGCCCTGCCGCTGGCGATCACGGACTCCCTAAGCCGCGTCAGCGAACACGCAGCACTCGTTTTTTCCCACCAGGGCCACCGCCTGTATTTTGGGCGTGCGCCCATGCCCATCCTGCAGGATACCAGTCTGCTGGAGGAAGAAATCGTGCAGGTAGAGGTGTGGACGTATGACGAACCGCGCCTCTATACACAGCAGGAGGTGCGGCTCGAGCGCGACCGCAAGCGGGCTTTTACGCATGTATACCACTACGACCGCCAACAGCTGGTGGCGCTGCACGACGAGCGGGCGCCCGACTGGCTGATGGCCGACCGGGGGGATGCGCCCATGGGGCTTGCCTACGATGAGACGCCCTACCTCTTGTCTACGCAGTGGGAAGGTGGTCCTTCGCGCAAGGATCTGTACCTCGTAGATGTCAACAGCGGCAGCCGGCAGCTGCTGGCGCGGGCCATCCACGGACAGCCGGCCTGGTCACCCGGCGGCCACTATGTATACTGGTATTCGCCATCCGATACCGCCTGGATGGTGGTGCACCGACAGGAAAAAGTGGTGCGACAGCTGAGCAATCACCAGCTGGCTATTTTTTACGATGAAGAAAATGATGTGCCTGACCATCCTTCTCCTTACGGACTGGCTGGCTGGACCGATAACGATGCGGCACTCTACCTCTATGACCGCTATGACTGGTGGCGTTTTGATCCTAGCGGCAAGACCGCACCCGTGCGCGTCACCGGCGCGCGCGCGCAGCAGCGCCGCCTGCGCTATATTTCCCTCAGCCGGGAAGATCGCTTCCTGCCCGCCAGCGGGCGGGTGCTGGTGCATTGGTTTGATGAAAAAAATTATGAGCAGGGCTACAGCTGGCTCTACCTGCCAACAGGCAGGCTGGAGCAGCTGCAGGCGGGCCCCTACAGTTTTGCGCAGCGGGTCATCAAGGCACGTACGGCTGATCAATACCTCTGGACACAGGAAAACTTCCAGGAGTTTCCCAACCTGCGGCTTAGCAGCGACCTGCGACAGGCGGTGCGCATCAGTGATGCCAACCCCTGGCAGTCGGAGTACAAGTGGGGCAGTGTGGAGCATGTCAGCTGGTACAGCCTCGACGGGCAGCTGCTGAAAGGGCTGCTGTTTAAGCCGGCAGGGTTTGATCCCGGTAAGCAGTACCCCATGATTGTCAACTTCTATGAGCGCAATTCCGAAACGCTCCACGATCACCGGCGGCCCTATGCTCACCGCTCGCAGATTAACTATCCGCATTACTTATCCAACGACTACCTGATTTTTAATCCCGACATCCCCTACCGCACCGGCTACCCGGGCGAGAGCGCCTACAATGCGCTGATGCCGGGGGTGATGATGCTGCTGGAGCAGGGCTTTGTCGACCGCAACCGCATCGGTATACAGGGGCATAGCTGGGGTGGTTACCAGATTGCCTACCTGATTACCCGCACCAATCTGTTCCGCTGCGCTGAATCGGGTGCGCCTGTGGTCAATATGTTTTCGGCCTATGGCGGCATCCGCTGGGAATCTGGCCTCAGCCGGCAGTTTCAGTACGAGCACGCGCAGAGCCGCATCGGCGGCAGCCCCTGGGAGTACCCGCTGCGGTACATGGAGAATTCGCCCCTCTTTACCCTGGATAAGGTGACGACGCCGGTGCTCATTATGCACAACGACAACGATGGCGCAGTGCCCTGGTATCAGGGTATCGAGATGTTTACAGCCCTGCGCCGCCTCGGCAAGCCTGCCTGGTTGCTCAACTACAACGGCGAACCCCACTGGCCTGTCAAACGCCAGAATCGCATAGACTTTCAGTTGCGCATGAGCCAGTTTTTTGACCACTACCTAAAGGATGCACCCATGCCTCCCTGGATGCGCCAGGGCGTGAGCCCCATGGCCAAGGGCATTTTACAAGGCTACTAAAACCTTTATACATGCAACATAAACTGCTATTGTGGGTATTGCTGCTGGCAGCCTATCCCCTCTGCGGCCAGCAGCCAACCATTCAGGACTGTCTGGGCGCCATCCCTGTTTGCGTGCCTGTTTATCAGGAGTCGCAGTCGCCCAGTGGCGTCGGCAACTACAGCCAGGAAATTGGTCCTGGTCAGACCTGCAATTTTGAGGAAACTAATTCCATCTGGTACATTTTTACGGCCTCGCAGAGTGGCCAACTGGGCTTTCTTATCACGCCCAACGACCTGACTGACGATTACGACTGGGTGTTGTTTGACCTTACCAATGTGAGTTGCCAGAACATCCGCAACAGCAACAATGTGGTTGTCAGCTGCAACGCTGCCGGTGGTGGCACCTGTAACGGGCTCACCGGCGCTACCGGTGCCAGCAGCAGCAATAACCAGGGCGCGGGCTGCTCGGGCGGCAATTCAGCTTTCAATGCGCTGGTGCCTATGCAGGCCGGACAGACGTTTGCGCTGCTCGTCAACAACTGGACAGGCTCTCCCAACGGCTTTACCATCAATTTTGGCCTTTCGACAGGTCTTGGTATTTTTGACCAGCAGCCGCCGCGGGTCGACAATGTGGTCGTGCAGCCGAGGCGCTGCGGTGAAAATGCCGTCCGCCTGCGTTTTACCGAGAATATTCGCTGCAATTCGCTGTCGTCCACTGCTTTTACGCTCACCGGCCCCGGAGGACCCTACACCCTCACAGCTTCCAGTACGGCCTGCCAGCAGCAGGCGACAGCCACGCGGGAAGTGAACCTGACAATCAGTCCGCCCATACAACAATTGGGCAACTATACACTGACTATCAATCCCTTGCAGGCATCTCACCTGCTCGACCAATGTGGCAATCAACTGGCCGATACCAGCCTGCTTTTGCTGGTCAATCAGCCGCAGGTATTGCAGCCCAATCTGGGCCCCGACCTGAGTCTCAATTGTCCGGGCGACAGTCTGGTTTTGTCTACCGCCATCACCAATGCACAATACCTGTGGAGTGACGGCTCCACAGACAGGCAGCTGGTGGTCAGCAGTCCGGGTGTGTACCGGCTTACGGTCACCAATGCCTGCGGACAAGGGGTTGACAGTGTGGCGGTCAGCCGGCTGTTTGATCTGCCGACGGTGGAGCTGGGTCCCGACCAGCAGTTGTGTCCCGGTCAGACACTGCAGCTGGGCGGCAGTGGCCAGCAAGGTGTCAATTACCTTTGGAATGACGGCAGCACTGCCCCCGGTCGCAGTCTCAGCGGCAGCGGTGGCCTTTTTTGGCTCACAGCTTCCAATGTCTGCGGTACCGACAGCGACAGCCTGCTGGTGACCTACATCCCGCCGATCAATGTCAACCTGCCCACCAACTGGACTGGCTGTGCCGGTGAGGAGTTGCTGATCGATCTGAGCCACCCCTTTGGGCAGTACAGCTGGGACGATGGCAGCCAGCTGCCGCAGCGGCGGCTCACGAGCGACGGCAGTTACCGGGTGACCATCAGCACGCCCTGCGAGCAGCAAACTTTCGACCTGCAGGCCACCTTCCTGCAGCCGCTGCAGCTCTCGCTGGGCAACGATACTACCCTCTGCACCGGCGATTCGCTGCTGCTGGATGCCAGCTTCCCCAACGCTAATCTCTACCAGCCCGTCTACGACTGGCAGCATGGCGAGCAGACTGCCCGCATCGTGGTACGCCAACCGGGTCTCTACCGGCTGCGCCTGAGCACGCGTTGCCAGCAGCTGACCGACAGTATTCGCATCGATTACCTGGACAGGGTCTACCCTTCGCTGGGGAGGGATACCTTTCTTTGTGAGGGGGAGCGACTGCTGCTGAATGTGAGCACAGCCGTCGAGGCAGATTTCATATGGGAGGATGGAAGCCGTGCGCCACTGCGCACCATCGAAGGCCCCGGCAACTACTGGGTGCAGGTGTTTACTGCCTGTGAGTCACAGGGCGACAGCCTGCTGGTCAGCCCCTGTGAGCGCTGCCTGGTCTACACCCCTACCGCTTTCAGTCCCAACAGCGATGGCGTCAATGATCTGTGGCGACCCTACAGCGACTGCGAGCTCAGCGACTACAGCCTAAAGGTGTTTGATCGCTGGGGTGGCCTGCTGTACACAGGCGGGGAGCCCGACAAAGGATGGGACGGCAGAAGACAGGGAGAGGATGCCCCGGCAGGGGTATATGTTTTTGTGCTGGACTACTCGGTCGTAGAAAATGGCCGGAGGAGAATCGCTACCGCAACAGGCGCTTTGCAGCTGTTGCGCTAGCTGTTGTGTGT
>CAZYAO010000086.1:0-7826 GCA_964645715.1 uncultured Saprospiraceae bacterium | reverse complement strand
TCAGCGGTGTGCGCAGCTCGTGGGTTATATTGGCAAAAAAGCGTGACTTCATCTCATCCAGCGCCCGCAGGTCGCTGGCCTGCTGGCTGATAATCTCCTTATCCTGGCTGATTTGCCGCGTGCGGGCGGCAACTTCCGCCTCAAGCAGGAGGTTGGCCTCGATCAGCTGTCGGTTGCGCCAGCGACTGAGCAGCAGGGCACCGGCAACAAGGAGGCCGATGATCAGCAGAATGAAGGGCAGGCTCAGGTAAAAAGGCCTGATGACATCAATGGGAATTTCCAGCACTTGTTCGGAGGGCAGGTTGCCTTGTTTGCGAAATTTTACGTACAGGCGCTGCTCACCATAGGGCAGCTTGCTGAGCCTAATCAGGGGTGAAGACTGTCGTATCCAGTTTTGGTGCAGCCCCTCAATTTTCCACTCGTACGACAGCAGGCCGGGTTCTTCAAAAAGCATGGGGGAGAGGCTGATGTCAAGGTAAGCATCGGAAGGACGCAGCAGCAGCTTCGCCGGCTGCCGCGCATTTTGGCACTGAAAGGCAAAAAGGCCTGTTTTGATGTCAAAAGTTTTTGCTTCCATAAGTCTCAGCGGCTGATCGCGCCTCACCTCTGGGGGTATTTGCCGGGGATGAAAAAAAGTGATGCCATTGATACCGCCAAAGAAAAGGGTGCCGTCCTGAGCGCGGTAGTGCGACAGCATGTTGAACTCATTATCGGCAATGCCGTCTTCCTTAAAAAAAGTGCGCACCGTGCCGGTGGCCATGTGAAAGCGCATCAGCCCAAAATCACTGGGCAACCATAGATAGCCATAGCCATCAGGATAAACGGCGTGCAGGGTGTTGTTGGAAAGCCCCTGCCGGGTCGTGTACTGCCTCGTTTTTCCGCTCGCCGGATCCCAGCGCAGCAGGCCACCACCGCGGGTGGAAAGCCAGAACAGGCCCTGCTCGTCCTCGTAGATGTGTGAAATAAACTCGTAGCGCAGGCTACTGTCGGGCGCCAGCTGCTGCGCCAGCTGCCGGCCGTTGGCGTCAAATAAATACAGGCCTTTTTGGGTGCCTGCCCAGACACCGGCAGCGTTTTCGTGCAGGCAGTAAACTGACAGATCCTTGGCGGTCGATTTCCTGATTTGTTGGCTGACAGGATTTATAATAAACAGGTTGGTACCTGTACCGGCCAGCAAATTGCCCGCAGCGGATTTGCGCAGCGAGAGGGTCTGGCAGTAGGCAGATTCTGATACCAGGTACCGATCCTGCCGGCCATCGAACCGCAGGTGCAGCAAGTGCAGACTGTGGGACCCGGCCCAGATTCCCTTTTCATCGGCCAAAAGAGCGAGCCCCAGCTTATTGCCTTCGTAAGAAAAAGGCTTCACCTGCCTGGTGGGCAGGTGTATTTGTACGGCGCCATTGTAGTTGTTGGCATAGAGCGTTTGATCTTGAACGGCCAGCCCCCGCATGCTGTAGGGCTTGTAGGCATCGGTGAGCAGGGTTTTGAACGGCTGCTTTTTTTTGAACGTGAGTCGCAGCAGCCCAAACTGGTTGACGCACCAAAGGCCTCCGTCGCGGTCGAGGTAGAAATTGTTGTAGGTGTAAATGTCGGGATAGTGCCGCCGCAGGTTGATGAAATCATTGATAACCGGATGGAATATGTGTAGGCTATCGGTCTTGTCGTACAGCAGCAGGCACTGATTAAGAAAGCGGATGCTTGTACGAGAAGCGACAGTCTGGCCTATCCATGACAATGTAGGCGTTGGAGCAGCTGTAGGCAGGATGCGGTCGTTGTAAACAGAGAAGTGGGTATAGGTCCACGAACGCTGATTTCCCTGTCTGACAGCAACCCATAGATTATGATCTTTATCCGGCCAAGTAAAGATGTCTTCGCCTTTTACGAGAAAAGATTGTGCCTCGGAAACAGCATCGTATTCGTTGCCTTGTGCATCCGTAAACTGCAAACTTTCCGGCCCTTTGAGCCAAAATCCGCCCTTGGCAGGATACCATGTACGAGTGGCGGGCAGGTTTTTGTTGCGCTGAAAAACCTGCCGCCATTGGCCGTCGTACAGAAAACCATGGTAGACTGAGCCTATCCAGATTTGCTGTTCTATGTTGTAAATAATCAGTTGACGGCCATATAGTTCAATTTGGATGGGTTTGGGTAGCGACAGATAGGTGTGCAGGGCTTGTATACGACGGGTGGCCGGTTCCAGAACATCTATGGTGACAGCGTCGTAGTCATTGCGTATCAGCCAGATGTTGCCGTTTACGTCCTCGGCCATGCTAACGATTTTGCCGGGCTGCTGCTGCCCGCCCGCCATGCGAAACTCCCGGAAGCGGTAGCCGTCGAAGGTCATGAGCCCCAGGTTGGTTTCCATCCACAGCAGCCCGCGGCTGTCGTGGAGGATAACATCAATATTGGATGCTTTGAGTCCGTCCCGTATGTTCCAGTTTCGTGCAACAATGCTGATGTCGGGCTCACTGCTGCGGCCAGCCGCAGCGGTGGCCTGCGCGCGGAGGCAGATTACCGGCAGGCAGCAAAATACTGCCAGTATCCACCAGCCGACTATTTTTTTTTGACAATACATGGGGTGAAAGTTCTTCATGTATCCGCATATAAGGATGTTACTGACTGCCTTGTCAAGGCAAATACTTTCGGTAAGATGTCCGGGGAATCATCCTGTAATACAAATTTACTTTTTCAGGGCTAAGCAGAGAATACCTTCTATCGGGGAAGCGCTTTAATGGGCTCTCCAGCCTGCATTTTGCAGGATATTGGAAACTATTTGCAGTTTATTGTCCTCCCGCCGGCTCAACTTTGCAGTGTTCGATGGTCGTGTTTTCAACTGTCGGCGGCTTTATTATTCACATGAAAAAAAACACTTAATCATGAGGAATGCATTGCATTACTTGGCATGTGCCTTCACATTGTTTTTGGCAGTAGCGCAGTTGGCGGCCCAGGCGCCTGCGCGGATTAGTATTCAGGGGACGCTGAAAAATTCAGATGGTGCCTCGGTGGCCGATGGAACCTATGCAGTGAAGTTTCGACTGTACAGGGAAGAGATGGGGGGAACGCATCTTTGGGAGGAAGAAGCAGCTGTAGAAGTAGTGGGAGGTATATACAGTCATTATCTGGGTAGTGTCGTACCGCTGGAAGGAGCTGATTTCAGCAATACCCTTTTTCTGGGCGTCCGAATCGGTAATTTTGAGTTTATTCCGCGCACGGAGATGACCTATGCGCCTTATACGTTTGCGTCCAATATAGCGCAGAAGGTAGTTTGCTCGGGTGCAGTGGGGGACATCAAGTATTCTATACTAAATCCAACGCAGTTTGCCGCCGTCAACGGGGATTGCTGGGTACCATTGGATGGTCGTGCCATGTCAGATGCTGATTTGCTGAAGCAAATTACAGGCTTGGCAAACCTGCCGGATGTTGGGGGTACTTTTCTCCGGGCGCAGGAGTTTTCGGGTTCACCCAACCGAGACCCTGGTCGTACGAGTAGCTCTCAGGTGGGAACTTTACAGGCAGATGATTTTAAGAGTCACAGGCATACAATTACGGATCCGGGGCACAGTCATAGCTATATCGACCGATTTAGAAATACATCTATCTCGGACGATGCCAACGATAGAGGGGTGGCAGGAACAGGTCTCGACAGCAATGGCTACACAACTGGTAGTTCCACCACAGGTATTACGATTAACAACACTGGCGGCGACGAAACCCGCCCTGTCAACATGAACTTCTGGGTTTATATCCGGATTAACTAGCGCGATTGGTATTGGGCAATTTAATTAGTTAACCAATTGCAACATGAAACATGAGTAAAATACTATATCTCTACGCAACCATCTTACTACTGGTCGCATCGCTTACGTCTGCCCTGGCGCAGACGGAGACGGACTGCGACCCGACGGCCCGGCTTCCCATTACCAATGGGGACGTGCTATTCAACTACGGTAGTTCCACCGATGCATTTACGTTTCGCAACCGCACCAGTTTCACCATTGCACAGCATTTTGTAGGCAAGGGGGTTACGCAAAGCTACTCCATTGAGTCTGGTTTTTGGTCCCGCTTTCTGATTCCTCCGCAGGCACCCATTGTCATGGTCAGCCAGGGGGATTTTCCGGATAGAGTGCTGATTACCTGGGAGCTGGATCCGCTGAGTTCGGAGGCAACCAATGGTTACATCGTACTGCGCGACGGCGCCTTTCTGGCACAGATTGAGCCGGGCATCAGTCAGTTTATTGATTTTAACGTGCAGGCCGGCGAGTTTTATGAGTACAGCGTCTATGGCCGCAACCAGTTTGGCAACGGTTCCCGGGGCCGCGCCGTCGGTTTTGTCAACCCTAACGGTATCGTGACGGGTAAGCTGGAGAGTTTCAGCGGCAACCCGGTGGTCAATGCTGTGGTCAAACTGACGCCTACGGTTGGGCGCTCGCTTTACTTCGATGGCGTCAACGACTACATCTGTGTGACCCATGTGCCGGTCGTACCCACCAACATGTGGACAGTCTCGGCCTGGGTAAAAATCGATGATGGCTACGACAGCGACGGCATTATTGACCTGGGCAGCGATCTGAACAAAAACTTTTGGCTGCATACCACACCTGCCGGTAGTGGCAAGGGTGTGGTAGCTGGTGTGGGTACCGGCAGTGGTGCGGTAAGTCTTACCCATGCTTTTACCGAAAACCCCAATGGCTGGCATCAGGTAACAGCTGTCTACAATGGCATTTCACTGTTGCTCTACATTGATGGTCGTTATGCCACCTCAGCCAAGGCAAGCATTGTTAATGAACCGGCGTTGTTTTCTATTGGTAGCCGCCGTGACCAGACGGGCTTTTTTAAAGGCCGTATCGACGATGTACGCCTTTATAATGCACCCCTGACGAGTACGCAGATTTTTCTGACGCGCGATCTGACGGTGTCGCGGTCAACCGATAATTTGGTGGCTTATTGGAAATTTGACGAAGGACTGGGGGCAAAAGTTTTTGATCTTTCCGACAACGATATGCATGCCTTCCTCAACGGAGCAATTTTCAGCTCCGATGCCGCACCCGTCAACAATGCGGGCTTTACCGATGAAGGGGGGCTTTATGCGATTGAGGGTGTCAACTACAGCCAGGCGCAGACGTTCACAGCCACGCCGGTAAAGAACTTCTATTCGCGCTACGCGCTGGAGTTTAATGCAGCCTATTCGTCCTATGCTACGCTGACCGACTTCGATTTGCCGGATACGGCTACGGTGGAGATTAACCTACACCCCTTCGATCTGCAGTCGCGGCAGGTGGTGTTGGCAAAAGGCGAGGCGGACTTTTTGTTTGGCATCGAGAACAACAATTTTTTCCTGACTATCAACGGTGAGACCCAAGTATTAGGGCCTGCCACGACAGCCTATCAGCATTTGTCGCTCACGCTGGATGCCTATACAGGACAGGTAGCCTATTACAAAAATGGCGATCTGCAGCAAACACTCACTTACACCGATCTGAGCGGCGAGTGGACAGGTGATGTCTGGCAGCTGGGCGCCGCAGGCAGCCCGGGGGCAGATTTTTATACTGGCTTGCTCGATGAAGTGGCCTTCTACCACAGTGTGCTGACGGTGGCCAACATACAGCTCAATGCCTCACCCTTTGGTAGTGGGGGGACGGATGTAGCCAATCCGTATATGATTAGCTACTTTTCGCTGGATGAAGGGGATGGTACCGAATTGGTAGACTATGGCCCCCTGATGAGCGGTATAGGCACGGTCTACAATGCGCCTTTTTCTATCATTACCTACCGGCAGGAGGCTACGCCCAACCTGTTTTTGCCGAGCCAGCGGGTGATTAACATCAACGCGAGTACGACGGCAGCTTCAGGGGTCGACTTCGTCAACCAGTCGACGGTGACCATCTCGGGTGTTGTGCGCTTTGAGAACACTTTCTGTTATCAGGAAAAAGTAGAGATACTGGTCAATGGGGAGCAATATTTTCCGCCTCTTTATACGGATGAAAATGGCCGCTTTGTAGCTGATTTTGAACCTGGCGCTACGGTAACCCTGTCACCCCGCTTTAGCGATCACGTATTCAGCCCGGGCTTTTTTCAGGTACGGCGGCTCAACCGGCCGGTGGCCGGGGTGCTTTTCCAAAACCAGACCAAGCGCGAGGTAGTCGGCCAGATGGCAGGCGGCCACTGCCGGCTGTCGGTCATCCCCGATGGCGCAGTGGTCAAGGTGAAGGCGCAGGCGCTCAATGACTGCTACTATCAGGAGCTCACATTGGATAATCCTGACGGTAAGTTCCACTTCCGAGGCCTCCCGCCCATTCCGATGGCCATCAGTGTGACAGAGCATTCCAATAATATCATCTACGACTACTTCCAGATTCAGGGAGGGCAGGAGACGGATTTGCGTCGTATAGAGAAGGATACGATTGATTTCATCTACATCGCCCCGCCCAACGTACTCATTCAGCCGTTTGAAGAAAATGGCTGTGAGGGTAGCGGGCTTAAGATGATTGAGCAGTCTTCATCGAACAATGGCAACCGCCTGTACAAAACTAAGGTGCGGGTGTATGAGCGCTACGACGGCGGCGACTGTTTCCTCGACAGCTTCCGGCTGATTATCAACAATGAGATTGCCGATCTTGGGGCCTATACAGTCGATTCGGATACTTCTACCTACACCATCGAATTTTGGGCAGGAGCACCCAACATCACGGGCAACTACGAAAAATTCCTGCAGGTAACAGCCGAGGTCAATGGCTCGCAGGCAACAAGTGTCGAGCGGGTGGTGGTGCTGGGCGAGCGCTCGCGGGAGTCTACTTTCACGACGGCCTCACCGGCTATGCCGCTGATTATCCTGCGCGACCCGCCGGGTGATGGTTCTTCATCCACCCTCGCAGAGGGATCTACCTATTGCCAGTCGTGGTCAAACGCAAAAATGGTTAGTACCGGCATCAGTGGGGCGCTCAATATAGACATTTTGCCCAAAGTAATCACTTATGCGGGCTCGCCTGTTGGCGGGGTAATCACGGAAACGGATGCAGTTTTTGAAATAGATATTACCTCATCAGCCACCTATGGTTACTCCAATACTAAGTCGACAGAAGTATGCGTGACCAATGACATTGTTTACAGCACTTCGAGTGGTGATGTGGTGCTGGGCGATGATGCCGACCTATATGTGGGGGCTGCTGTCAATTTTGAGTTTAGCTCAACGGACGTGCTGGGCTTTGATCCGGATCTGTGCGAGTTCACACTGGGTAGTAATCTGCGCGTATGGCCGGATGGTTTTGGTACTAAATATGTCTACAGCCAGTATCAGATCATCAAAGATGTCATCCCTGATCTGGAGTTTATTGGTGACACAGCTTCTGCCGACAACTGGCGGCGGATTCTTGACTACAACAAGCGACTGAAAGAACAGGCAATATTCCGGGAGAATATCAGTTTTGATGCCCTGACTTCTTACAGTGAGACGCAGACGACCAGCGAATCGGGTTCTATTGAAATGACGCACGAATTTGAGGTTACGGCAGGTATGTCTACAACACTGGGCAACTCTGTCTCGGGTGTCGGCGTCAAGGCAACCATCGGTTTCGAAGTAGGCGGTGGCGGAGCTTTCACGGAGGGCTTCACCAACCAGACGTCGCGCTCGGTGACCTACACCTTGGGGGATGATGATCTGGGGGATAACTTCACGGTTGATATCCTGGATGATCCCGTCTTTGGTACGCCGGTATTCAAGCTCAAGAGCGGGGAGACTTCCTGTCCACACGAGCCCAACACGCGGCCACGCGAAGGGGTGACCCTGACCGCTGACCAGATTGTAGCGGTTAATGTGCCGGAGAATGATGCTG
>CAZYAO010000085.1:0-7977 GCA_964645715.1 uncultured Saprospiraceae bacterium | reverse complement strand
GATTGGGGATCTCCCGCCTTATCAGACTAATCAGTTGCAAAATCGACCTGTTTTATCGGGCATAGCATGAAAGCTAAGCCCGCGTGCGCACTATTGCTTTATCATATAAAGGTTGCTCTTATGCCGTATTTCTTCAGCATCAAAGAACCAAGGACAAATCCAGTACATGCAAAAGTTCGGGACATTGCCATATCTATTCTACATGAGACTTGTATATTCATACACAGCTTCATTTTTCATGCTTTTCAAATGACGCTGATTTTGTACTTTGAAAAATAGATTTCTCACCCTTGCAGACAGCGGATACCTATTTTATTTTCCATCCGGATGATTTCTTTTTGGGGCAGTTCATCATTGGGCAGGATCCTGAACATCTTGATGGTTCTGGCATGCTTGCCGCCGATGCCGTCCAATTTGACCAGCTTATTCCGGGAGGCGTAAATTTCTGTCAGGCCCGTCAGATCTTTCAGGGGTTCCAGCGAAGCGATCTCATTATCCTGAAAATACAATTGCTTCAGGTTTTTGAGATTTTCTATGCCTGTCAGGCTTTTGAGTCGATTGTCAAATACGAACAAGCTCTCCAAGTGATGCAGCGCTGCCAAAGGCTGCAGCGAGCTGATCCGTTGGTGGATGACGACCACTATTTTCAGATGTTTTAAATCCGCCAGGCCGCTCACATCTTCCAATTCAAAAGACATATTAGGATAAGATGCCCGGGGGCCTGCGAAACGCACGACAGGTATGGACCAAAGCAAGTGCAATTCTTCCTTGGTTAAATCATTAGTGGTCTCTTCTTTATTGAAAACGCACTTGTTAAAGGCTTTTTTCCAACTGTCGGAGAGGGAATCCCACCACTGTCGATGCCGTTGTACATCCGCTTCGGTCAGGGATTGGAAATCTGAGTGTTCTTGCATATTGGATATTGTAAAAAAACAGCCGCCTCAAAACATTCTTCGGCGTTAAACTGCCAAAGAATGTTTCGAATAAATGTTTTGTTTTTTAAAACAACAAAACAATAATGAGACAACTACCGATTCCTCAAAGTAGGTAGCAATCCGGTTACCTAAGGTCGACTAGGGTAAATACCCGTCTTACAAATGATAAAATTAACACATAAGTAAGGCTGCAGGTTTGCGTGCGACTGATTGCCACCCGCGGAGGCACCCAATGCTTTAGTCGCAGCTGCATCCGTGTAGATTGAAGCCGCATCCGAAAGCACTTTACCGTTGCCGTAAGCACCTGCCGGACCTGATCCTATTACCGAATGAGTATGCCCAGAGATTTGATTGGAATTTAAGGTAACGGTTTCCGCCCCGCCTTTTTCGCCAAGGACATGATTGGCCAGCCCCGGACCCTGACCGAAATGCATCGGCACCCGTCCGCGCATGTCCGGCAGGGCAAAACTAGTCGTACCATTGCCCCCGTAGGTGGTGCCTATCAAGGAAAACAGCGCTGCGTTGGACTGAACGTCCATAATCTGGCCGTTACAAAATTCCCAACCATCGGGTGCGAAATTGCCTCCAAACATGAGGATTGTTGCAAGAAAATGATCCATAATTTATTTTTAAAAAGTGATAAATGATTTTTTTGAAGTGAAAAATGCGGCTATAGCTGTCAAAGAGTACTTTGAAACAACTTCATGATTTTATACGACTAAAAAGAGTCTGACAAATATAAGTTGCATCGCTACTGACAGCTCGCAATACCTAGCTTTGTATTGTTAAATCAAATGTAGCTACCCAAACCCAACGAAGCTGCGTTTGGACGTAATACAAAACCCATACAAGGACAAAAAAGACTAATACATTTATACTACAATGCTCTTTCTTGTAGTCTTTACCTTTGTATAGCAATTATTTAAAAATATTAAAAAAAAATAATTATGATTTTATCTGGTCAATCAAATTAAAGCCATGAACTCAACCAGTCCCATATCCGCATTGGTAAGTCCCAGCTTTTTTCTGAGGCGGGTACGTGCGACCAGAACGCTGTTGTTGGACTGGCCTGTTATGCTTGAAATGTCTTTGGAAGACAAATTCAGGCGCAGAAACGCACAGAGTTTGCGCTCATTGGGTGTCAGCGTAGGAAACTTCTGTTGCAGCCGTTTGTAGAAATCGACATCAACCTGCTGAAAACGTACCTCAAATTCATTCCACAATTGATCAATCGAAGCGACATTGAGGCTAGACACCATGTTATCCAGCCGCTTTTCGGCATCAGGATTCCGCTTCTTCTGTTCAGCCCTAATCTGTTGTATGATATCCGCAATAAGGGCATTTTGCTGTATTTCCTTTATAGACCTAGCTACCAACTCTTTATCTTTACTCTCAACCTCATTTTGAAGCTTAGATTTTTCCATCTCTATCTTTGATGCTGCTGATTTCAGCCGCTGTTGCTCCATCAACATTGTTGAAGACCTGCTGCGCGCGTAGAGGTATAGCATCAGCAGGATGGCGGCAGCCACGACAACCAATACCAACACCCTTTTGTATATTCTTTGCCTCGACAAGTTCGTTTGCTGCAGCTGGTCTACTTTTTCATTAAACACCTCCCCCAGTTCCTGCCGGAGAAGTTGTTCGCTTGCCTCATCCAGTTTCAACCGCTCGGTGTACTGATTGGTGAGATCCAGATATAGCAAAGCAGAATCAGGCTGCTGGGTCGTTTTGTACAGCTCATAAAGCGCTTGTGAAATATTTTTTTTGACAGAAAAGGCATCCTGGCTGTTAATCAGCTGATTGGCCTGCTGTAGTAGTTTTTCTGCCGTAGCAAAATCCTTCATCTCAGCATACGTATTTCCTTGGAACAACAGCCCTATGGCAACACCTACCGCATGATCAATCGAACGCTCGAGCACTACTGCTTCCTCAAACAACGCTAGTGCGGCTGTAAACTGCTTCTGTTTTTGCAGTATATCTCCATAATTGTACAACAACTGCGAAGCAGTCACCGGAGGTCCTCCCGCCTCTCGGTAGTACGCGATTCCCTTACTGAACGTCTCTATTGCCAGAATGGTGTCTTTTTTCCCTCTGTAAATCAGTCCCATATTGTTATAAATACTCAGCACCTCATTGGCAGCCATCGGCTGATGTTTGCTTGCCGCATACGCCTGCAGGTGCTTATGCGCTCTATGGATGTATTTTTCAGCATCCTCATAATCCTCAAGGATGAGACGTACAGCACAGAGGTTGAAATAGCCGTATCCCAGTGCCTTATCATCGCCGGAATCCCTGATAATATCCAGGTAACGGAGGTAAAAAGTGGTCGCCTGGCCTGTCAGACCGATGCGCTGACAGACAGTACCCGCTTGTTTGAGTGCATTGCTCAGGTAGCGGCGGTCATCTATTTTTTCCGCAAGCTCGATGGCACGTTGGGCGTATTGCAGCGAAGCTTTGTAGTCACTCAGCTGATATTCCACGCTCAGCTGGAGATAAATCACTACGCGCGAGGAATCATGTACAACTGACTGCAAAAGTTGCTTTAATGAATCGGGACGTTGATTCGCCTGTCCCACTGCGCCATTGGTTCCCATGGCCAGGCAAATCAAGATAACCAAGAGACGGGAAAATCGACACTGTTGTTTCAAATTATTGTTCATTCTTAGTAGCACATTAAACGGAACAAAACGACGGGCTGCCCGACATTTTCATTGGCAGCGCAGCACATTACTCGCAGCCAAACAGGGTAAAGAAGCTACAAATGCTGACAGACTTGGATAATTAATCGTACAAACAGGAATGGATGCGAACAGGCCTGACCAAGGCGTTGTTTACTACCGATACCTTTGGCTGTAAATGTACAATAGTTTGGGTAAACATATTGATTATTCTTTAAGGGATTGCTCCGGCAGTTTGTACTTTTGTTTCCGTAGTTATATCCGCCACAACAATACAAAATACTGCCCATGCTCACACACGTCCATCCTAAGCTTCCCATGCGCGAGCGCGAAGCTACGCTCGACTTCTACTGCCGCCAGCTAGGCTTTTCGCTGCTGGCCGACTATGGCAACTACCTGCTGCTGGTGCGCGACCAAGTCGAAATTCACTTTTTCGAGCATAGAACGCTCAATATCTACGAAAATTATGGGCAGGTGTACATTCGCTGCAATCAACTCGAACAGCTCTACAATGAGTTGGTGGCCCAAGCAGTGCCCATGCCGGCCGGTACAAAGCTCGAAGCCAAGCCCTGGGGGCAGAAAGAATTTTCTGTACTGGACCCCGATCACAACCTGCTGACATTTGGGGAGGCAGGCTGATACACAATTTTCTTACACACCAAATGAATCGACATATATGTTGGTCATCATACAACTTACCACCGCACTTTTCAGCCAGCAGGCGGCGCTGCAGCGGGTTGGCGAACTGCTGCAGGGCAGCAGTGGCGACCGCTACGGTTTGCTTTTTCCCGAAACCCAACAAGCCGCTATGGCGCTGCTGCTGCAGGCGCTGGGCCACAGGCCCGAGTGCCGCAGCTATGCGCCCGGCCAAGGTAAGCTGGCCGCAGCACGCTGGGCGGCCGAGCAGCAGGCTGCCCGCGTCGAACAGTGGACGCTGGTGCAGGGTTTGTACACTGCCGACCCGCAGCTACTGCCTGCCGCCCGCATCATCGAGCGACTCAGCTACCAGGAGGCGCAGGAGCTGGCGTCGGCAGGCACCGGCCTGCTCGACCGAGCGGCGCTCGCCTTGCTAGCAGCCCACGATATACCCCTGCTCATCCGCAGCGTTTTTGAGCACGTGCCCGAAGGGGGTACGCTCATTGATGCGACCGGCTCCGAGCGCCGCGTCAAGGCGCTCACCTCTATCTCCGGTGTGGCTTTGCTGAGCCTTAGCGGACTGGCTTTTGCCGGCCTGGCCGGCGTTGATGCCCGCGCTTTCAGCGCCCTGGCTGGGGCGGGTATTTCGGTAAAATTAGTGAGCCAGGCGTCTTCGGAGCGTTCGCTGGGGCTGGTGGTGGCCGGCCGTGACGCCGCCGCCGCACGGCAGGCGCTCGAAACTGCTTTTGCGGATATGGAAGGAACTGCGGTGAGCGTGATTGAAAAGCTGACTATTCTCAACATCATTGGTCGCCACAATTATGCGCTCGAGCGGGCTATCTACGACCTGCGACGCAACAACATCTGGCTGCACCTCATTGCCAACAGCGTGGAGGGGCACCAGATTTCGCTGGTGCTGGATGGTGGCCAGGAACACCGGGCGCTGGAGCTTGTCCACAGCCAGCTGCTGGGGGCTTTCAAGCGGCTCAATGTCTTTTGCTTCGGTAAGGGGCTGGTAGGTGCTACTTTTATTCGGCAACTGCTGGAAAGTCGCGCGCATGTGCGCGCTAAGCGGCGGCTGGACGTGCGCCTGGTCGGACTGGCCGACTCGCGGCGTGCGCTATTGACGCCCGAGGGACTAGATGAACAGTGGCCGGCCGAACTGGCCGCCAGTGAACTTAGCAGTCAGCCGGAGGTGGTGATCGAGCGACTGCAGGCCAGCGGTCTGTCCAATGTCGTTATCGTTGACAACACCGCCAATGAGCGGCTGACCGACTACTATCCTGCTTTTGTACAGGCTGGCTTCGATCTGGTGGCGTCCAACAAAAAGGGAAATGCGCGCGAACAGGTTTTCTACGACCAGCTGCGCGGCCTGCTCAACCGACGGGGCAAGCAGTTTCGCTATGAAACCAATGTGGGCGCCGGGCTACCCCTGATTGACACGCTCATACAGCTGCACCACAGCCACGACCGCATTACGCGCATCAAAGGTGTATTCAGTGGATCTATGAGCTTCCTTTTCAATACTTTCAGTGATAGCGACCAGCCTTTTTCGACGGTGCTGCAGCTGGCGCAGCAGCGGGGCTTTACAGAGCCTGATCCCCGCGAGGATCTCAACGGCATGGACGTAGCCCGCAAGCTGCTCATCCTCGCCCGCACGGTAGATGTGAAAGCCGAACTCAGCAATGTGCACATCCAGAATCTCATCCCCGAACACTGCCGGGCTGCCGTGCCCTATGAGGATTTTATGGCTTTTTTCCCGCAACTGGATGAGCACTACGCGAGGCTGCGGCAGCAGCTCGCCCCCACAGAAGTACTGCGCTACCTGGGTGATCTTCAAATTTCGTCCGACGGGCGTGCGCAGCTACAGGTAGCGCTGACGCGCGTGCCGCGGCAGTCGCCGCTGGGCAGCATCGCCGGCAGCGACAGTCTTTTTGAAATCTATACCGAAGGTTATGGCGACCGGCCTATGGTCATTCAGGGTGCCGGCGCCGGCGCAGAAGTGACGGCGCGTGGGGTGTACAGCGATTTGCTGCGCTTGGGTTGATTATTTGTAAAAAATCGTTATGTTTCTTTCATTTTTCCGCCATGGCGGAAAAATGAAAATTCAAAAGGCATTTGTTTTCAAAAAAACAAATGCCTTTACCCCAAAAAACTCCTTGGCAGCCTTAGCTGCCAAGGAGTGAATTACTTACTATTTCCCGTCTATTCTACTACTATCATTCGCTTACTCGCTATATAATCGCCACACCGAAGGGTGTAAATTATCACACCTGTCATACCCAGCTCCCGCGCCCGCACCCGGTACTCGTGGTAGCCGGCAGGCAGGCTTGCCTGCACCACCTGCAAGGTACGGCCAAGGCCGTCCTGCAGGCTAAGCGTCGTCAGCCCTCCTTCCGTCAGGTAAAAACGGATGACCGTCTCTTCCTCAAATGGGTTGGGCTGGTTCTGGTACAAAGTGTTTGTCAACTGTATCGCTTCGGGCTGCACAAAGGCAAGGCCCACTTCCTTTAGTTCTCCGCTGCGGCCGTAGGCCTCCGCCACTGTGTAACGGCTGCTGATGCTCAGCACTTCGCGCAGGCGCACACTCGCTCTGGCACGAATCACCAGCTCATACAGCACGTCTTCATCGCTCACACTGCCGTCAGCCTGCCCTGTCGACCAGTTCCAGCTGCTCGTCAGGCTGCCTTCGCTTAGGTAGCGCTGTCCCAAGTGGGCCTCACCTACCGCCGCTGGGATCACCTGTTCGATTGTGGCTGCCGTCGTGTTCAGCTGCAGTGTGTACTGGTAACCCTGCACTTTGACAAGTTCCCTTGCCCGTACCGCTACCCGTACGACCTCACCGGCTTTCAGCGCTGCATCTGCTACTTCCAGTTCGAAGCGGCCGTTCATGCTCCGCTCCTCTGTGGCCAGCAGGTTGGCCTGTGCACTGCCGTTGACATCCCCTATTTTCACGGCGATGAAGTCAGCGCCCAGCACCTCTGCGCCCAGGTTGTTGTAGTTCAGCACTTCCGGGAAGGCTGCAAACCATGGGTTGGTCGGTACCGGGAACACATAGCTCGCCGGAATAAACCGCCAGCTCGTGTTGTTCACAAAGTCCGTGTCAATGTTCAGGATCAGTCTGCGCAGCTGGATCAGGTCAAAAGTTGTAATCGTGCCCGATTTGTTGATATCCGCCGCAATCAGCTTGTACGGGCTGCCCAGCGGCTGTATGTTCAGGATGTGACGGCTGATCAGCACCAGGTCAAAGGTCGTTACCCCGTTGAGCGGGTTCACGTCCAGACCCGGCGTTACCGTATAGTCACCGCCTGCCTGCAGGCCTGTGAAGCTATAGCTGCCGTTGGCACCTGTCGTCATCGTCTGGTTGCCCTGACCACTCACGCTCACCTGCACGCCCTGTACCGGCACGGAGGCTTCCGTGCGGATGGCACCCGAGATCGAGCCGCCGGGGGCACACAGGCCATTCGGATCCTGCAGCAGCAGGTAGCTCTCGCAGTAGTCGTAGTTGCCCGCACCGTCGATGGCGTATACGTAGATCGTCACCGTCGCCTGTCCGTCCGCTCCGCCGTAGGCCTGGTAGTCCGCACAGTCAAACTGTATCGTACCCGCTGTCGTCGGATTCGGCGCTACGCCTGCTGCCAGCTGTGCTGCGTACACTGCTATCTTCAGTGGTCCTGAGCAGTCACCGTCCAGACTCGACACAAACTGTGCCGCTGTCAGCACCGGCG
>CAZYAO010000084.1:5009-8028 GCA_964645715.1 uncultured Saprospiraceae bacterium | reverse complement strand
GGCTAACGCCCCTGCAAATAATTCCAAGGCATCCTTGCTTGTCAATTTCACTCAAATTGGTTCTTCGTCACTTTTGGTGAAAAGCTACCCTGGTTGAAACAATACCCGTTTGCGAAGCATTGAAAATCCAGCACTTCCGTACATCTTTTACTTTATTGCAGATCTTTGATTCTGCCAAGGTAATAACTAGGCTACTTTTCACCAAAATTGGCGAAGAACCACTTTTCGTGCGAGTTGACTCCGAACTTCAGGTCCTTAACAGGGGGGTCAGAGGGCCGGAACAGGGGGTCAGACCGATCGGAATATGCAACAAATTACCGCTATTTGCTGAACGAGCGTATTTTTTTAGTATTTTTACCCTCGTATTAAAAACGAGCGTAAAACTTACACTTGAACCAAATGAGTAAATTCAAAAGAGAGATACCATACAACGACCTGCCGTTACTACCTCCAAAGGCAGATATTGAGACAAAAAGCATTCTACGCAAAACGATTTCAGCAGGCAGAGCATTGGCTCATCTGAACGGAACACTTATGAATTTACCAAATCCGACCTTGTTTTTAGACACGATCTATTTGCAGGAAGCAAAAGCAAGTTCGGAAGTAGAAAACATCATCACAACAAACGATGAACTTTATAAGTCACTAGTTGCAGACAAAAAAGTGGAAAATCCATCCACAAAAGAAGTTTTGAACTACAAAAAAGCCCTCTGGCTTGGCTTGGAACAAATAAAAGAGAAACCTTTTATTACAACAAATCTTTGTGTAAGCATTGTGCAGTGTATAAAACAAAATACGGCTGCTATTCGCAACACGCCTGGAACAACGTTAACCAACACCAAGGGCGAAGTAATTTATACACCACCCAGTGGAGAAGCAATTATTCGTGAGAAGTTAACAAACTTAGAACAATTCATCAACGAACCTGCCCATTACACTGAAGAGGATGAAACCAGTTTGGGGGAACCTAATCAAACCATTGACCCACTCATCAAAATGGCGTTAATGCACTACCAGTTCGAAGCAATTCACCCATTTTCTGATGGTAATGGAAGAACAGGAAGAATTTTATTGTTATTGTATCTCAAACTTTCGGGCTTGCTCGACACACCGGCAATTTATTTGAGTGAATACATAATCAAAAACAAAGCAGATTATTACAAGTGTTTACGTGGTGTAACCGAAAACAACGATTGGGAAAATTACATTTTGTATATGTTGGATATGGTTGAAGAAACTTCAAACAAAGGTTTAGAGCGATTGAATAAAATCATAGCTGTAATGACGAAAACATCAGACGAAATAAAAGCAAAACTTCCAAAAATCTATTCAAAAGACTTGGTGGAGATTTTATTTCGCTTGCCTTACACCAAACGCCAACATTTGATAAATGAAAATATCGGGAACCCTAAAACAGTTGGAAATTATTTGATTACGTTAGAAGAAAACGGATTTTTGACATCAATAAAAATGGGAAAAGAAAAATTGTATTTAAACCAACGTCTATTGAAAATATTAGAATAAAAATAAATGTATCGATAAAACAAAAAGACAGATAAAATAGGGTATTAAAACAGGCGCAGCCTGCCTACGTGTTTATTCACCAAGGAACTCGCAACGACGATAATAAAATTGACCCCACCCACTGCGCAGTAACTACCCACCCCCCACCATCAAAAAATTTTCATCTGTACTTATATGAAAATGAACACACTTCCTGTGTATTTTTGCATATACCTGGATCGGGCCACCGCCTGAACCCCCACACCCTGATTTGCAAACCTATTAAATAGTGACCTTTATGTCCTCATTACCTACCTGTAACAGGCTAACCCTGTTCGTTTTTCTTTTGCTCCTCGGCGGCAGTCTGCACGCCCAACTCGCCAGGGGGTTTCGGCTGCTCAGCACCAACCAGGCGCAAAGTGCTAAGGAGGCTTTTGAGCCGCTGCTGGAACATCCCGAGCATCAGGCACCCGCGCATTATGGCCTCGCGCTGGCTACACAAAAAAGTATGAGCAGTATACATGACCTGATCACCGCGCATGCGCTCATGGAAAGGGGCATCGAACTTGGCAAGGAGGTGTCGGCAGCGCAGCGAAATCAGTGGATCAAGCGGCGTTGGTTTGCCAGCAATCCTATGCCTTCTTTTTACCAAAAATTGCTCTCGCAGGCTTATCGCAAATATAGGCAAGCCAATCACTTACCGCAGATCGATAGTCTGCAGGCTTTCATACACCGTACCAACAAACGCCAGAGTGCCAAGTCGAAAATCGATAGTCTGCAGCAGCGGTTGCTGCCCACCTATGTTAAAAACGCGGACAGCTATGAGCAGCTGTCTTACCTCATCAACCGACATCCCGAAGTGCTGCAGCGCAGCAGCGGCCAAAGTCTCGACACGCTCCACCAACGCGTGCTCGCACGCTACCTGGAGCATCACCGAAGGGAGGGGATGGACCGATTCCGTCGGGAAAATCCCACACACCCGGTGCTGGGCGATCCTTCGCTGGACCCGTTTAGCCGCTCCATGGTCGACGGCGGACTGGCGGCGATGCTGCAGTTTTGTATGGACTATCCTCAAAGTACTTTCACCGAGCTCGCACTGGCCGATGTGGCCAGCAGCCAGCAGGACAACAAAGGACTCAGTCCCGAACAGCAGCGCGTGCGGGACGCTATCAACAACTACAGTTCCTCCAATCGCTACAATCTGCGGGGTACGCCGCCAGTGCCCTCCAGCGAGGATATTGAGCAATTCCGACAGCACATCACTATGTTTGCTCCGCATGGCCTGGGTATCAACGTGCTCCATAAAGCTATGCGGGGGCTGATCTATCACCGCCAGTGGGACGATGCCCTGCAGCTCGCCACCACCGCCCGCGATCTGTACCTCCATTGCGCCGGCTGCCCCAGCCCGTCGCCCTACCAAGCTTGGTTTGACAATCTCATGCCCCTACTAGAGCAACCCACCGAGGGTATCCTGCCCAAGCCGTTGGAGGTCCTCAATACTCGCAGGGGCGGCGAG
>CAZYAO010000084.1:305-4909 GCA_964645715.1 uncultured Saprospiraceae bacterium | reverse complement strand
TGCTATGCCGACAACGGCCGGGTAATCCTGCTGGAGGCCCGCACGTCCCTGTCCAGCGACATAAACATCTACGCCAGCCGCCGCGACAGCAGCGGCGAGTGGCAGAAGCCTTTCCCGCTGGGGGTAGCCATCAATACCCGCGGCCACGACCGCTCTCCCTTTATGCATGCCGACAACCGCAGCCTCTACTTTAGTTCCGATGGCCATGGCGGCCTCGGCGGGCTGGATGTTTTCATGAGCACCCGACTCGACGACAGCTGGACCAATTGGTCCAAGCCGGTCAATGTGGGCAAGGAGCTCAACACCATCGACGACGATCTGGGCTTCACCATCACGGCCAGCGGCAAAGAAATATACCTCTCCTCCAAACCCGCCGCCAGCCCTGCGCTCAGCTACGATCTCTACGTCGCCCAGCTGCCCTCTTTCGTGCAGCCGCAGCCGCAGCAGATCATCAGCATGAAAATCCGGCAGTCGCCGGGCGTCTCCATCCCCGTCGTGGCCACCGACGCCAACGGCAATCCCATTGCCGACGGATTTACGCTGCCCGACGGCACCCTCAATATATCGCTGCCGGCCGACGCGCTCCACCCCATCACCTTCTCCTCTGCCAGCGAGCAAAACATCTTTGTGCCGGTCGTTCTGGGCGCCACCGATACTGTGCAGGACATCGTCCGCTATGAATCAACCGTAGATGTTTTCAGCATTCAGGAGCTACTCAGCGGTGAGCGCAGCCTCAAAACGCGCGGCATCTTCTTTGCCAGTGATGCCGATACACTGGCCATCGAGGCTCTGGCCGAGCTGCGCGCCATCTACCAGCTGCTACAAGATAAAAATCTGTCCATTGAAGTCGCCGGCTTTGCCGACCCCGACGGCAGCGAGGCCTACAACCTGCAGTTGTCGCGCCGCCGCGCCAACCGCGTGCGCGCCCAGCTCATCACTTGGGGCTATCCCGACGACAAGGTGGTAGCTGTCGGCTATGGCGTGCGCAGCGCAAGCGGCGCAGCGCTCAGCGAGGAGGAAAAGGCCGATTGCAGGCGCGTGGAGGTGCGGGTAAAAAGTTGATTGCGCGGGCAGGCCGGCCTGCCCGTGCAATCAAAAGCTTGACAAATAGCGCTATATTTGCTGCTGTGCGGCGGCGGGGGGTGTTTTTTTAAAAAAACACCTACCCGCCGCCCCCGGCAGGCCGCTTTTTTTTTTGAAAAAAAAAGCCAGCCCCCCAACCCCCGCGGCCGACGGCCGCGTCTATAGGGGCAACAAAACAAGCAAACTTATGTCAGGTATCACTTTCCGTAATAGTTTATTGCCGCTGCTGGCCGGGCTGGCCCTGCTGTTCAACAGCGGCTGTCTGCGCGACCAATGCGAAGCTACCCGCACCTACCGGCTGTGGAAGCCCCGCTACGTGCTGGCCGAAGAATTTCGCAAGCCCATCGAAGCTACGGCTGCCCGCCAGCTGTGCGAGCCGGGGCAGCTGTACTACTACAACGACTACCTCCTCATCGCCGAGAAGGGCGAAGGTGTACACATCATCGACAACCGCGAGCCGGCCAATCCCGTATTTGTTGCCTTCCTGCCCATTGCCGGCGCTGAAGATATGGCCGTCTACAACGGTTTCCTCTACGTCAACAACTACTTCGACCTCGTTGTCTTCAACCTGAGCAACCCCAGCAGCCCGCAATACGTCAATCGCCTCGAGGAGGCTTTCCCCCTCATGGGTGCCTACAACCAGGGCATCGGCTACCTGGTCGGCTACGACGAAACCAACGAGACGGTGGAAGTTGACTGCAGCGACCCCCGCATCAACAACAATTTCTTCTGGCGCGACAACATGACTGGTGTCTTCGTTGACGTGGCCTTTGATATCTCCAACGTAGCCGAAAGCAACACCAACAGCGGCACCCCTGTTACCGGCATCGGCGGCTCCCTCGCCCGCTTTACCGTTGCCAGCGGCCACCTGTACGTCATCGACGAGTGGAGCATGCGGCTGTTTAGCCTGGCGCAGCCAGCCAGTCCGCAGCGCGGCAGCACCATCTTTATCGGCTGGGGCATAGAGACCATTTTCCCCTACAACAACAACCTCTTCATCGGCTCGCAGACGGGCATGTACATCTACGACAACAGCAACCCGCAGGCGCCGGTACAACTCGGTGTTTTCCAGCACGCCCGCGCCTGCGACCCGGTTTTTGCCTCCGGCAACCGCGCCTACGTGACGCTGCGCGACGGTACCACCTGTGACAACTTCATCAACCAGCTCGACGTTGTGGACATCAGCGACCTGCGCAATCCACGGCTGGTGCGGACGCACCCCATGCACCACCCTATCGGGTTGTCACTGGCTGGTGACCAGCTGTTTATCTGCGAAGATGAGCAGGGTGTCAAGGTTTTTGACGCCAGCGATGATCACCTCATAGGCCAGCGCCTGCTGGCGCGGGCGGAGGGCTTCACAGCCCGCGACGTCATCACCCTGCCAGCCCAAAAGGTGGCCATCGTCATTGGCCCCGACGGGCTGCGGCAGTTTGACTTCAGCAACCGCAGCGAGCTGAAATTACTAAGTACATTGGAAATTTGTCGCTAACAGAAGCTCCGTCCGCGGCCGGCAGACATACTTTGCCGGCCGCGGGCGGGCTTTTTGGCCAACCAAGCACGGCTCGCGGCTGTTGTACATTTGTCATCTGTTCAATCTAGTTCACATGTTGAAAAAATGGATTAGCGGCCTTGCCGCCCTGCTATTATGCCTGTCGCTGCTGCCTGCGCAGTCGGCCGACGGCTATTCCGATCAGGTGACCCTCAAAAGCGGTCGGCAGCAGGCCGGTCGTGTGACGGCCCTGGAGCCTGCTGAGGGTATCTGGCTGGCGCAGCGCAGCGGCGACACCCTTTTCATTGACATGGGCGACATCCGCAAGCTGGCGCTCAGCGAGCGCTGGCCGGCGCTGGTGCCTGCCAATCCCGACCACAACGACATTGTGCGCCTCACTGACGGTGCCGTTTTCAGCGGCTTCATCATCGACTACCGCAGGGACGGCAGTGTGGTGCTGGCTACCGACGGCCGCCACCTGCAGCTCGTCGATAAGCCGTCTATCTACCGCATTGAGTATGAAAAGCGCGCCGGCAGCCGGCCGGCGGCGGCGGCGGCGCCTGCCAGCCGCAGCAATACCAAGCCCGTGCCCGAAAAAGGCTGGCTTTCCAACATTTACATGGGCATGTCTGTAGCCGAGTCGAGTGCCAACACCCAGCTATTTATTGATCCATTCAACCCTTTTATTACCAATACGCAGCGCACTTCCTGGGGCTACCATGTCGGCTACGCGCTTGTACGCCAGCAGAAGAAGGCCCACGGCTACGGGGGCGGGCTCAGTTATGACGCCTATGACCCTGCGCGGGGCGAAGTGATGCTCAACCTGCACGCCCGCTACCGCTACCTGTACAACCGGCGCCACCTTGCCTGGTACGGGCTGCTCGACGCCGGCTACGGGCTGGGGCTGCGCAACCCCAACCTGCAGGTTACGGCTGCCGGCAGCGGTTGGCTGTTGCATCCGGCGATTGGGTTGCGCCTTGGCGGCAAGGCCGACTACAATTTCACTTTCGACCTTGGCTACCGCTTTCAGGAAGCCAGCTTCACGCAGCGGCTGCCCTTTTCCGGCGATCTGGAGATACGGCAGCTCACCTACCAGCGCCTTTGCCTGCGGGCAGGGATTATTTTTTAAAAAAAGCGGCTGCTGACGGCTGCCCATTCATCCTGCACATGCCACGCACTGCCGACAGTTACAGCGACCGAGAGCTGGTAGAAGGCTGCCTCCGCAATGACCGTCGGATGCAGGAGCAGCTCTATCGCCGCTTTTTTCCGGCGATGCTGCGCATGTGCCGCCGCTATACTGAGCGTGAGGAAGAGATTATTGAGATCATCAATACGGGATTCCTGCGCGTCTTCACGAAGATTCACCTTTACCAGTTTACGGGTTCGCTCGAAGGCTGGATTCGGCGGCTGATTTTCCACAGCCTGTCTGATTATTACCGGCAGCGCGACCGCAAGTTGCGCTTCCTTGACCTGGCCGACCAGGACGCCCCTACGGACGCCGGCGCTCTGGACGGGCTGTATTACGAAGACCTGCTGCAGTTGATAGAGCGGCTGCCGACCATGAGCCGGGAGGTCTTTTGGCTGTTTGCCGTTGACGGCTATAGTCATCAGGAGATTGCCGACAGGCTGGGTATCAGCGAGGGCACTTCCAAGTGGCATGTGTCGAATGCGCGACAGAAGTTGAAAGCCATGATTTTGCAACCTGACCACAAAAGTCGTTATGCGACCTGATCTTTTTCACGACGACGATTCAGCCCTCATCGACCGAGGCTGGGAGGATATGGCTGGCCGGCTTGACCGGGCTATGCCTGTGCGCCGCCGCCGGCCTGGGGGCTGGTGGTGGTTGGTAGCGGCTATGCTGGTTGCTGGCCTTGGGGGCTGGTGGTTGGGGGCTGTTCATTCGCCGGCAGCTGCGCTGCCGGCGAATGAACAGGGAGGGGGGGGGCGTGCGCGGGCGGGGGCGCCGGCGGGAGCGCCGGTGGGGGTGGCGCCGGGGGGAGCGGTAGCGCCGGCGGGAGCGGGAGCGCGGGCG
>CAZYAO010000084.1:0-295 GCA_964645715.1 uncultured Saprospiraceae bacterium | reverse complement strand
GGGGAGGGGGGGGTGGGGGGCGGGCGGGGGGCGGCGGGCGGCCCGGCGGGGGCGGGACGGGGGGGGGGGGGGGCTTTCGCCGGCGGTGGCGCCGGTGAAAGCCCCGGCGGCGGCAGCGCCAGCGGCACCAGCGCCGGCAGCAGCGGCAGCAGCGGCAGCGCCGGCGGTAGCGGCAGCGCCGGCGGTAGCGGCAGCGCCGGCAGCAGCGGCAGCGCCGGCAGCAGCGGCAGCGCCGGCAGCAGCGGCAGCGCCGGCGGTAGCGGCAGCGCCAGCAACTTCAACAAGATCAGCCAGC
>CAZYAO010000083.1:2353-8445 GCA_964645715.1 uncultured Saprospiraceae bacterium | reverse complement strand
CGGCCACAAAGCCCGGTGATACCGTCGGACAGCTTGGCGCTGTAGCCGTGTAGGTCACCGTGGCAGGATAGTCGTAGGTACAGAAGGTACCCGGCAGACTCACCACGGATACATTCGGGCCATCACCAATACCGTTACAGGTTTCTGTCACACGGAATTCATAGCAGGTACCCGGTGAAAGACCACTGACAGGTATGGACACCTCGTCATTCGTGATCGTCACGTTGGCATCGCCCTCACAGACCGTAAATACCTGGATAGCCTGACCCGGATTGCCATTGTAACCCTGACCACCGATGGTAATCGTCCAGCAGTGATCATCCACATCCAGCATACCCGTCAGCGGATCCGGACTGAAAGTCCAGCTCAGCCGGGCTGTCGTCTGGGCAATCTCACGAGCACCCAGGTTGGTAGGTGTGAGACAGGCAGACGTTGACAGCACATAAATAGTAGCCTGAGAGCAGGCAGGCATAGCCTCCTGGCTGCACACCTCGTATTCAAAATTTATTGGACCGAGATAGCCTGGTACAATTACAACCTCATAGTTGCCATCTGCAGTGATGCTAAAGCTAGCCACACCCGGAATAGTTGCCGTACGCGGACTGACTGACAGCGGGCGGCCATCCAGATCGTGGTCATTCAGCAACACATTACCCGTGGCTGTCAGGCCAGACGGAGAGCTAACATAGTCATCTGTTGCCAGCACCTGATTGGGACCGCCCTGCGGATAGACCACAACCTGCTGTCGGAACAATGCACACACAGGTCCCATGCTAAAGGTAGGCTGCTGCTGAATACCACAGATGCGGCAGTACCAGAAATCTACTCCTGTAAAGCCTGCATTGGGTGTATAAGTAACATTGCCTGTTACCGGATCGATTGAAATTGTACCATTAGACGGAGGCGTTACCTCCTCCAATGTTGAAGGATCGGCCTGTACACCGAACAAGAAGGGATCGTCATTAAGCAGCGAAGTGAGTACAATTGGCTGATTGACCCTCGTGATACCCAGATCGGTATTGGCCAGTGGCCCATTGGCCGGAGATGACGGGTCGATAACCGCTATCGTCAGTACGGAAGAAGTACAAACAAAGCCCGCGCCAACGGTTGGCGGACTTGCTTCCGTAGGAGAGCAGACCTCCACCTCATAATTGAATATACCTGCTTCAGTTGCTGTAAATGAGTAGCTGCCATCAGGCTGCAGGGTTAGAACACCCCCTGCCGGATTGGAAGGATCAGCTGTGAAAGGACCATACACTGTACCCTCCGACAAATCATCGTTAGTGCTCACGTCCCCTTCCAGATCATAGCCCAGCAGGGTTGCGTTGATATCTGGGTTTGGATTACCTATGATAGTAATTATGACTGTCTCTGACGCGCAGTTGGTCGGATTGAGCAGTTCACAGATTTCATAGGTAAACACATATACACCCGGCAGGATATCCGCATCGAAACTAAGATCACCCGTTGATACATCCAGGTTAATACCATCAGGCAAACCAGCCGGAACACTCAGTGCAATTTCTGCAGGAATCACAGCGACACCATTGAGCAGATCGTTGACCAGTACATTTCCAATAGTTGTACCTCTCGAAACAATGAGAGCTGCCGCCTCATCAGCGACTGCCACGATAGATGCAGCAACAACCTCCACATTAACCGTTTCCATTGCACAGTTGAGTGGATTGTCGATTTCGCACACCTGATAATCGATGCTGTACATACCCGCTGGTGTAAACACAGGAATGTCGACAGAACCGTCAGCATTCAGTACGGGTACATTGGCACCGTTGCTCACGGGTACTGCAGGTACGAGGACCGTGATGGCCACCAGCATTGTTGTTGCCGGCTGACCGTTTAGTGTTGTTCCATTGAGGATATTGCCGGCGTTATCGGCACCGTCATAGCCATTGATGGGGCCCAGGGAGAGCGGCTGAACGATCAGCGGCGCTGCATAAGGATCTGTAGAAGCTGTATCCTCTGCCCCATTGCTGACACCATCATTGTCGCAGTCGGCAGCTGCCCAGACAGCATTCTGTGCTACGTAACCTGTATATTGAGCAAACTGACGAGGATCACAAGGATCGAGTGCATCGGTGGAAGCAGTTACTTCTGCGGAATCACTGAGTCCGTCACCATCTGTATCAGCATTATAAGGATCTGTGCCGGCGGTGACTTCCTGCGCATTGGTGAGTCCGTCGTCATCACAATTGGCCGCTGCCCAGACAGCATTGGTGGCAACATAGCCTGTATAGCCCTGATTTTGCGCAGGATCACAGGCATCCAGCGGATCCGAGCTGTTTTGGTCTTCTGTGCTATCCGATACGCCGTCGCCATCGGTGTCCTCATTGTATGGATCTGTGCCCGCCATATCTTCATCGCCGTTGGTCAGGCCATCGTTATCGCAGTCGGCTGCTGCCCATATAGGGTTAAGCGCTACATAACCCGCATAACCGGCGATTTGCACTGGGCTGCAGGGATCGAAAGGATCGCTGCCGTTGGTATCTTCATCACCGTTGGTCAGGCCGTCGCCATCGCAGTCCTCTGCTGACCACACCGCGCTCAGGGCATCATAGCCCGTGTAGCCGACTGCCTGTACAGGGCTGCAGGCATCGTAAGGACCTGTACCCGCTGTATGCTCGTCGCCGTTCGTTACACCATCGCCATCGCAGTCGGCATTTGCCCAGATTGGATTAGTGATATCGTAGAATCCGCCGTCAAAGCTGAGGCCACGATCGAGACCTCCCCCACCGCTGTAAGGATCACAGGGATCTAATACCGACGGATCCTGATCATCGGGTGAACCATCACCATCCGTATCTACGTTATAGGGATCTGCCCCAGCAGCATGTTCATCGCCATTATTAACCGTATCGCCGTCACAGTCAGCCGCCGCCCAGATGGCATTGGTTGACACGTAGCCCGTGTACAACCGATCCTGCGCAGGATCACAGGCACTCAGCGGATCTGAGCTGTTTTGGTCTTCTGTACCATCTGATACGCCGTCGCCATCTGTATCCTCATTGTACGGATCGGTACCCGCTGTATCTTCATCGCCATTGGTCAGGCCATCGTTATCGCAGTCGGCTGCTGCCCATATAGGGTTAAGCGCTACATAACCCGCATAACCGGCGATTTGCACTGGGCTGCAGGGATCGAAAGGATCGCTGCCGTTGGCATCTTCATCACCGTTGGTCAGGCCGTCGCCATCACAATCCTCAGCTGTCCATACTGCGCTCATGGCATCATAGCCTGCGTAGCCGATTGCCTGTACAGGGCTGCAGGCATCGTAAGGACCTGTACCTGCCGTATGCTCATCGCCATTTGTCATACCGTCGCCATCACAATCGGCATTCGCCCAGATTGGGTTTGTTGCATCGTAGGATCCGCCACCAAAGCTGGCGCTGCGGACAGGCGCGAATCCACCGCCATAAGGATCACAGGGATCCAATGCCGACGGATCGAGGTCGTCAGGTGCACCATCACCATCCGAATCCCAATTATAGGGATCTGTCCCTGCCACTAGCTCATCGCCATTATTGACCGTATCGCCGTCGCAATCAGCGGCTGCCCATAGGGCATTGGACGATACATAGCCCGTGTACAACCGAGACTGAGCAGGATCACAGGCTTCCAGCGGATTGGAGCTATTTTGATCTTCCGCACCATCCTGCACACCATCGCCATCCGTATCAGGATTATTGGGATCAGTACCCAGCAATGTTTCACGCCCGTTGTGGAGACCATCATTATCACAATCCAGCGTGATTATCAACGTATCGATAGCCGCCGTACAAGCACCTGCGGGATCATCGGTTGTCAACGTCAGCGAAATGAGGCCGGCTGCGAAATCGGCAGCGCTGACCGTATAAGTAGTCATCACCGCACTGATATCCGCAAAAGTACCACTGCCGTTGCTTGCCCAGGTGGCGCTGCTAGCAGACCCCCCCAAGCTGGCAGAAAGCGTAACGACGCCGGTGCCAGCACAAGCCGTGATTGTCTGGTTGGCACCTGCGCTCACGACAGCAGCCTGCGTGAAGGAGATAACCAGTTCGTCGCTCACTGCACTACAAGGGCCAGAAGGATCATTACTCGTCAACGTAAGTGTGACTGTTCCTGCAGCGATATCCGCCACGCTGGGCGAATAGGATGTTGACAATGAAGAAGCACTGGCGAAAGTACCAGTGCCACCTGTCGTCCAAGTACCGGAGTTAGCGCCGCCACCCACGCTACCGGATAAACTAACAGAAGCATCGCTTGAACAAACTATCTGGTCAGCTCCCGCATTGGCCGTTGCCACCGGGTTACTGACTACCGATGCAGTATCGGACGTTACTGTACATCCGGTACCACTAATCGTAGCCACTACATAATAACCACTGCCCGCCGGCAGATTTGACCAAGAGAGAGCAGCCCCTGTACCCTGCTGAGCAGCCTGCTGAGCACTGTTGGCGGCATTGTACAGCTGATAGTCTACGCCAAGCACCGACGAAGAGTAGGTCATCGTACCATCGCCGCCCG
The DNA here is from genome assembly GCA_964645715.1 of uncultured Saprospiraceae bacterium. Classification (GTDB taxonomy): domain Bacteria; phylum Bacteroidota; class Bacteroidia; order Chitinophagales; family Saprospiraceae; genus JAUMBM01. Next base: position 3,924 of record CAZYAO010000083.1, on the reverse strand, counting down.
GAGAAGCGCAAATAGTGCTGCCCGTAAGCGTGAAAGTAGGCGTACACTGGAAACCAAACGTAAAAGCAGTATAATCATCGGGAATAAGCGGATCGGAACTAATGGTACCACTACCGCTGAGCGAACCTGTTGTAGCCGTGTTCCCGAGTTTGACCCACTTGTTGCCATCCCAGCCAGCGACAAAAAGCTGTGCAAAAGAGGACACCTCCGCCGCAAGATTGCTGGCGGCATTAAAGTGCAACGTAATGGTGGTACTTGTACTACCATTGATATCCCAATACTCTATATTAGAAACACCACTGAGACTACCATCGCGCGTACTCGTGCTGAAAGGAGCCCCAGTTGGCAGCGTTCCGGTACCTGGGTCGCCCGAAAAATACGCAGCACTGAAAACCGTACCACAGTCCCCCACCAGCCCCACCGGCCGCAGCTGACTACCATTGCCTACCGGAAGGACGAAATAACCATTGCCCGACCAGGCAGCATAGCCATTGACATGACGGGTATCGGACGTGACGGCAGGGCCACTTCCCCCCAGCCAATGCAGCCGGCGAGCCGGCAGGCTTTTATCAGAAGTAACCATGCCTGCTGTCCAATTGAACGAACTGACCACCTGCCACTCATTTTGCAGCACAATATCGCGAGCCAGCTCCACGGAGTGCATCCGCAAAGGAGCAGTGCCACTGATGGTCGTCTGCGACTGGCCCGCACCGAAGATATTCAAACCGCTGCTACCTCCGCTCTGATCACAGGGAGAAGCGTAAAGCGCACTGCAAGCAGTGCTGCTCGTTTCGGAAAAACCCCCACTATTGGACAGGCTGGTTACACCGTCGTAGCGAATTGTCCCCTGATTGATTAAGGTGCCCCCAGCTTGCACCTCCACAGAAGATTCCTTGATGGTGAGCAGGCCATACACCCAGGTACAGTTTTTCACAACTGCCTGTGCGTGCACTTCTACCGCCAACAAGAGAGCTAACAGCCAGAGGCTGTAAGTTAGTCGTCCGTTTTTTTTCATGATAAACACTTTAGTATGGCTGCCCGTCAACAACGGGACAGTGATCAAAAACCCATTAGGCTGCTTTGTGGGCGAACGGGAGCATGTGTATGCTAGTGGGGAACGTCCGGTATGGGTCTGTATCTCCGGGGCATAGCAATCCCATGTTCGCTACTGCAAAGAAAGAGAAAGACATTCCCAGCCTTCATCCTCAATGGGGAATAATAATTTTGAAAAGCAGAATAATTGTGAAAAAGAGAATTGTGGGCTGTGAAAAAATGAAAAAGCTTGTTGTTGGTGGATTTGAGCGGATTGTTTTGTGTGGAAAAGTGTGGAGAGCGAGGGGGAGATTACAGGGCTACGCCCTGCAAAAATATTGGAGGGCGGCGGCTACTAAGATTAAAAGAGGGCTAACGCCCAAGTGCTGGTTGGGAATGGCGCCCAGGTGCCAGCCGGGGACAACACACCTGCGGGGCTACGCCCTGCAAAAATATTGGAGGGCGGCGGCTACTAAGATTAAAAGAGGGCTAACGCCCAAGTGCTGGTTGGGAATGGCGTCCAGGTGCCAGCCGGGGAC
>CAZYAO010000083.1:0-2253 GCA_964645715.1 uncultured Saprospiraceae bacterium | reverse complement strand
CCAGGTGCCAGCCGGGGACAACACACCTGCGGGGCTACGCCCTGTGAAAATATTGGAGGGCGGCGGCTACTAAGATTCAGGAGGCCAGCGCCCAGATGCCATGCCCCTGTGAAGGGGAGCTAGTCATAGAGGCCGCAGATTTATTGTATCTTCACAAACAAAAAACCTAAATTGTAACTAAGCATATCCAAAAATGTAACCATTTTTTCTCTTGTTGCGACCCAGCAGTCATTACTTTTGTCGGAAAGTAATTCTAGTAAGCTCGCCCGCTCTTCCGTCTATTAAGTTTTTTGGTTTTTTTCAAAACAGCTGGTTGCCGCAGGCAACTGACCTCCTGACTTTATACAATACAGAACGCATGGGAACAAATCTCCGAGCGAATCTTCGCATTTGCCTTGTAGCAAGCTTACTCTTATTTGGGTGTTATCAGCAGCTGCTGGCGCAGGCTGATGATGAGCAGTATCATAAACTGTTGATGCATGCCCGATCCTTATTGCCCAACCAAGTTGATGCGGCCGACTCGCTAACGCGCATTGTACTTGATGCGGCTAGCAAAACCACTTCCGATTCGGATTCTCTGAAAGCGCAGGCTTATCTCTTTTTGGGAATCATTCAGCATTTCAAAGCTCACCACTTGTTGTCTGCTGAATTTTACCGACAGGCACTCAATACCCGGCACGCACGGAAAGACAAACAATTTGCGGAAGCATGTCTCAACAACTTGGGGATAGCGGAAGCTCAGCAGGGCAACTTTCAGAAAGCTGTGGATGCCTGTTATCGGTCGCTCAAACTCGCGGAAGCCAACGGTGATTCCGTTTCGATTATGCAGTCCTGGAACAATATCAGCTTATTTGAGGCGCGGGATAAGCAGGTGGAAAAGGCTATTGCCATAGGTAAGGAGGTGCTGACCTATACCATCAATACGCGCGACAGCCTCCACATGGCTATCGCCCACCAGAATATGGGCCTTTTTTATAGCCAGCGTGAACCGACCTGGACGCAAGCCTCCTTCCACTACCAAAAGGCCAATGCCCTGTTTGAACAACTGGAGTCGCCCTACTACCTGATCAAATGCCAGCTCGACTATGCCAGTTTCCTGATGCTCAAGAAAGCTTTTGCACCGGCCAAGGCAATTTACCTGCAGGCACTGGAGCTGTCCGAAGCATCCCAGTTTGAAGATAAAATGGCCATCATCTACCAACGCCTCGCTCAGTTGGAACTCGACACCGAAGGTGACAACCGACTGGCAGGTCTATACCTGGCAAAAGCCCGGCAGCTCGTAGAAAAGAGCAGTCTGGGGATTCTCGACAGCGACATTGATATACTCACGCTGCGCTACCTGGCGAGGACTGACAACCCGCAGTTGTTCGACAGTACGCTCACGGCCTTCCACGCCAAGGCTGATTCCATCAGTATGCGGAGAAATCTGTCGACACTGGAGGGCATAAAGCTTAAATACGATGTTGAAAAACTTGAATTTCAAAAAGTTGCACTAGAAAAAGGCATCACCCAAAAAAACATCATCCTGGGCATCACGCTGCTGGCACTTTTGATTGCCTTGTTGGCCACGGCGATTATCAGCAATCTGTACCGCAAACAGCGCCGGCACCTCAATACAATGTACCAACTCAACGAGCAGCTCGCACAACGCCGGCCTGTGGAAGCCAACATACTTCTGCCCGACAGCAACTTGGCAACCAAGGCAGACCTACCCGACACCGATGCCCCCGAAAACAATGAACAGGAAGAGGAGCCTGTGCATCCTGCGCTCTACCAGTTGATACTTCACCGCCTCGAAACCAAGCGTTTTTACATTGACCCCAACTTCAGCATTCACGAGCTGAGCGACGATCTTAAGTGCAACCGGCGCATTATATCCAAGTGCATCAAGGAGCAGGGGCATACTTCATTCACAGTGCTGGTCAATCAGTACCGCATCAATGAGGCCCGTCGACTGATCAGAGAGCGCGGTGATGAACAGGCGCTGCACGAAATCGCCGAGCTCGTTGGCTTCAACAACCGCATTTCATTCTACCGCTGTTTTAAAGATTATACGGGCTTCAGCCCCTCAGCCTACCTCGAACGCGTGCGGCAGGAACGCGAAGCTGAGCAGGAGGATTGAGGGGGGTGTTTTGGGTAAAAAAGTGGTCTTGGGTGGCTTACGCCGCCCAAGACCGCTTTTTTTACCAATCATACGCGAGTAGATAGCTTGGATAATTATTGTGCGATGCACCGCACTTGATACGCATTGGT
>CAZYAO010000082.1:2501-8788 GCA_964645715.1 uncultured Saprospiraceae bacterium | reverse complement strand
ACATGAGTCGCTCGGCGGTATTTGATGTGATGGTGGTGCTGCAGAACAATGAAGAAGTCCCGTTGCGGCTCGAGGGGCTGAAAATCGATACTGTTTCACCATTAACAGGCGTGAATAAGTTCGATTTGAGTTTTGATTTTGTTATGCGGTCGGAAGGTCTGCGTGTGGTTATAGAATATAGCAGAGACCTTTTTCAGGCTGACCGGATTGAGCGGATGTGGGCTCATTTTGTACAACTGACGGAGAGCGTATTGATCCGGCCTGAAGAGCGTATTGATCGGCTGCATCTGCTTCCGGTAGCGGAGCTAGCGCTGCTGGAAGCTTTTTCTGCCTCGGAGGGATACTACCCAAAGAAGGAAACCCTAGTCGGGCTGTTTGAGGATCAGGTTGCTGAATCAGGAGATACAGCAGCCCTGCTTTTTGCCGGGGTAGGAACCGAAGGCCTTGTGCTGACGTATTCGGAGCTGAATGCTGCGGCCAATCGGTTGGCCCACTGTCTTCGTGATCAGTATGATGTGCAACCTGAAGATATTATTGCGCTTCAGTTGGAGCGAAGTGAGTGGCTGGTGATAGCGATATTAGGGGTGTTGAAATCAGGTGGCGCTTACCTGCCGATTGCGCCGGAGGCACCGTCGAACCGGGTATCATATATGCTCAAAGACAGTGGTGCTAAAGTATTGCTGACGGATGTGGCTTTGGCCGGTCTTGCAGGTGAGGGATTTTTGGGGGTAAATGTATTGGATGTAAAGAGTGTGTATTCGGACAAGTCGTTTAATCCGGTCCGGGTAACGGGGGCCTCGTCCCTGGCTTATGTCATCTATACTTCAGGGTCTACAGGCCTTCCAAAGGGCGTGTTGACGACGCATGGCGGGGTGGTTAATTATGTGCATCATGCCGTGGAGACTTATGGGTTGACATCTATGGACAGACTGCTGAGTACAGCATCGTATACTTTTGATGCTTTTGTGGAGGAGTTGTTTGTTTCGCTGAAGGGAGGAGCGACGGTGGTGGTGACACCCATGGGGGTGCTGCTGTCTCCGGAGGATATGTTGGAGCTGATAAAAAGGCTTGAAGTGACGGTATTGGATATTACGCCCGCGCTGCTGTCTATGTTGAATCGTGCGGATCTGGGGTCGGTGCATACCATTATTATAGGTGGGGATACATCGAATGAGGGGGATGCACTGCACTACAGCCGCAGGCTGAGGTACTTTAATGCATATGGCCCAACGGAGAGTACAATTGTAACGAGTATTTTCCGGCTGGAGGAGGGTGTGACGATGGGAAGTCGCGGGATACCTATTGGTAAACCAATTGCCAACACAGAGATTCTCATTTTGGATGGTCAACTTAACAGGCTACCCATAGGGGTGCCGGGAGAGTTGTGTATTGGTGGAGTGGGTCTGGCGAGAGGTTACCTGAACAATCCTGAATTGACGGCGGAGAAATTCATCCCGCATCCGTACAAGCCCGGAGAACGGCTGTACCGTACGGGTGATCTTGCGCGCTGGTTGCCGGACGGGAACATAGAATACCTCGGCCGGATAGACCACCAATTGAAGATTCGGGGTTACCGGATAGAGGCGGGAGAGATAGAGTATGCGCTGCTCACACACCCGGTGATACAGTCGGCTGTGGTTGTGGGACATGATTTTGGTGGCAGTAAGGAACTGGTGGCATACCTGGTGTCGACAGCCGACCAGCCGCTACCTGATTACCAAGAGTTACGTCAGTACCTGTCAGCAACCCTTCCGGATTACATGGTGCCAGCTTACTTTGTACCATTGGAAAAACTACCGTTGACGAGCAACGGCAAAATCGACCGCCGGGCATTACCGTCGCCCACGGTTGGCGGCCTTATCAGCGATACCGTCTACATCGCAGCGCGCAGCCCATCCGAACAGCTACTGGTGATGCTTTGGGCGTCGGTATTGGGTATGGATAGTGAAAAAATCAGCATGCATGACAATTTTTTTCATTTGGGTGGGCACAGCCTGAAGGCAATCCGGCTACAGACGCTGGTTGCGGCACGTTTGCAGCAAAGGCTACCGCTGGCCGATATTTTCCGTCACCCAAAGCTATCGGATATGGCGCTGCAGTTGGGCAGATCGGCTTTAGTACCGCTGGGCATGCAGGTGAGCCGGGGAGCCAAGGCTACGGTTTTTGGATTCCCCCCTGGATTGGGACTGGGTATATTCTATCGCCGGTGGTCATATCTGTTAGAGGGATATGGGATATACGCTTTTGACTTTGCCGGCGGGGAGGAGAACCTGCTGGAAAAATACTATAGAGAAATACAGGAAGTGCAGCCAGAGGGGCCTTACACGGTGATGGGATATTCGCTGGGGGGTAATCTTGCATACGCACTCGTGGCGTACATGGAGTCACAGGGAGCTGTGGTAAGTGATTTACTGCTGTTGGACAGTTCTGTGCATACCAGAGCCGATGGGTCTCTTCATGATGACGAGGAAGAAGCTCGTGAAATGGTAGACAGAATCAAAAAGGAGCCGGATGTCGATGAAGATCTGCGCGCGATGTGGGATGATGAGCAGCACGTTGAGCGAATCGTATCATTTGGAAACTTTATCAGATGCCGCCCAACTCAGGGTTCTATCCGCGCTAACATCCACCTGCTGATGTCGTCCGATGACCGATCTGCGGACGATAGCTGGAAACAGTGGTGGCAGTACACGACGGGTGAATACAGGGAGTATCAGGGTGTAGGGGGGCATGAAGTAATGTTCCGATTCCTCTGGCTGGCAGAAAATGCATCAATCGTGCGGGGAATACTTGACTACATCACGGATCCCAATCCTGCGATTATCACTATCGATGATATAGCTTCACCCCAAGAGCGGCTTAGGCAGCTGCAGGAAGAGTACCGGGAACTATCAGCAGAGTTACTGCTGCTGCAACAGCAGCATACGCAGCTTCGAGAACAGGAACTGTAGAGGTGAAAAACAGCAGTGATTGCCGGGGGCTACAACCCCCGGCAATTTACCTCCCTTCTCTGTTTGCCATACGCGGACAAGTATTTATCTTGAGGCCTGTTAATTGCACCAAATCATCCCACCCAACAACCTTCTCGCATGCAGGAAGTAAGCATCGTCATGGCAGTCAATGATCACGAGTGGCCGCCGGCTACCGCGCATCGCTATGGCGCCAGCCTGCCGGCCGCCTTCGTGCAGGCGGCCCAGGCTTACGTGTACTGGCAGGACCGACAGGCGTCCCTGCTGGGAAAATTAGCCCTGCAGCAGGGGCTTATCGGGCTGGGGCTGTCTCCGGCTTTGCTGCATGATCTGCGCATGGATGCCTACCAGCGGCCTTTTATACCCGGTGGTCCTGATTTTAATATTTCGCATTGTAAGGGGATGGTGGTGTGTGCACTGCATCGCAGCGGACGGGTAGGCATCGATGTCGAGGCCGTGCTGCCACTGGAAGCGTTCGACCACAGGCTGGTGTTTACACCAGTAGAGTGCAGTCTCATCGCAGCAGATGCTTCGCCCGAAGCCCGGTTTTATCACTTCTGGACGCGCAAGGAGGCGGTCATCAAAGCGGATGGACGCGGATTTTCTCTCAGCCCGTCAACTTTCGAGGCGGTCAGGGATGAGGTATGGGTCGAAAATCATCGCTGGTATATACAGAAAATCGACGTCCCGCCAGGCTTTTGTTGCCACCTCGCTACAGAAACACCGCTCATTTCCCCGCCTTCTTTCGGCTGCCTCTAGCCATGCGGTACACCCGAAAATCATTATTTTGATTAATCAAAATAATGATTTAGATTTGTCTAAAATAAAGCAGATGCATTCCCCCGCAGAAGAGAACTACATCAAGGCTGTTTATAAGATTACCGCACAACAAGCCGAGCCGGCAGGGACCAATGCACTGGCAGAGGTGCTCCAGACAACGGCTGCCTCCGTCACGGATATGCTCAAACGGCTGTCGGCCAAAGGCTTGGTCGTCTATACAGCTCGTCAGGGCTGTACCTTGTCGGATACGGGGCACCGACTGGCGCTGCAGCTGTTGCGCAAGCATCGCCTGTGGGAGACGTTTTTGTTCGAAAAACTGGATTTTAGCTGGGATGAGGTGCACGAACTGGCAGAGCAGCTGGAGCATATTCAGTCGGACGAGCTCATCAATCGGCTGGATGCGTTTCTGGGCTGCCCGCAATTCGATCCGCACGGGGATCCTATCCCCGATGCCGATGGCCGCCTGGCGAGCCGCCACCAGTTGCCGCTGGCGAGCTTGCCGCTTTGCGAGCCGGCAGTCATCGTGGGGGTGGGGATGCACGATCCTGCTTTTCTGCAGTATCTCGACTATATGGGGCTCCGGCTTGGTACCCGGGTAGAGGTGCTGGAGTGTTTTAGCTATGATCTGTCTTTGCGACTCGCCCTCCCGCAGGGCGAGGAGCGTGTGGTTTCGCATAAAGTGGCGCAGCATTTGCTGGTGAGTGGGTAGTTATTGGAAAAAAAGTCATCGTCGGGAATTCCAACAGGGATGATCGCTTGCGAGGGGGTGGTTATTGGGTAAAAAAAGGTATCTATGCGGTGGTTTTTAATGTGCTTGCTGTGGCTGTGGTGCGTGCCCCGGGTCGCGGGCCAGGCGCCTGCACAGCCGCTGGTCGTAGCTACGACCTCTATTTTTGCCGATATGGCGGCGGTCATCAGCGGTGGACTACTGGAGGTGCGCTCCATCGTGCCCCGCGGCAGCGATCCGCACATGCACGAGCCTACACCAGCCGATGTGCAGCTGGCGGCGCGTGCGTCGCTCATCCTGATGAATGGCCTCACGCTCGAGGGCTGGATGGCCAAAATGATTGCCGGTGCGGGCAGCGGCGCCCGGGTGGTGACCATCACCGAGGGGATTGCACCCATCGAAAGTGGTACTTACCGCAATTCTTACGATCCGCATGCCTGGATGGATGCCGCCAACGGGCGCGTCTACATCCGCAACATCCGCGATGCACTGGTGGCTGTCGATCCGGCCAATGCCGATGTCTATGATTTCAATTATCGATTGTACGACCGCGAACTGGCAGATCTCGATACGGCCATCCGCCGGGAGTTGTCAGCTGTGCCCGAAGCCAGGCGGGTGCTGGTGACTTCGCATGATGCGTTCCGCTATTTTGGCAGGCGCTATGGTGTGCGAGTGGAGGCAGTGCTGGGCACTTCTACCGATGCGGAGGCGCGCATTGCCGACGTCAGGCGCCTCCACCAGCTGCTGCAACAGACCGGCGTCCCTGCGATTTTCGTCGAAAGTTCGGTCAACCCCAAAATCATCGAGCAGATTGCCCGGGACAATGGCGTCGCCATCGGGGGTAGTCTGTATGCCGACTCTTTGGGGGACAGCCTCAGTCCGGCAGCTACGTATGTTGGGATGCTCCGCCACAACAGTCGGCTGATCGCCACGGCTTTGTCGGGGGGGGTAAAAAATGCAGCGGCAGCGCAGCCGCGGCAGCCGCCGGGCGCCATGGCGCTCATGGCGGTGCTCATGCTGGGGAGTCTTATATATATGGTGTATCGTCTCAATAAGCGGGTATGAAGTATGCAATTTCAGTAGAGGGTCTGTCGGTTTCCTACGATCGCAAACGGGTGCTCAGCCATATTTTTTTGTCGCTGGAGGCCGGGCATGTATACGGACTCATCGGCCCCAATGGGGCGGGTAAGTCTACGCTGTTTAAGGCCATTTTGGGGCTGTCAGAGGGCAATACGACCGGAGAGGTGCGTATCCATGGCCGCCCGGTAGAGGAGCAGCGGAAGGAGATGGTCTACTTGCCCCAAAAAAGCGATATCGACTGGTCGTTTCCGGCAACGGTATACGATGTGGCGCTGATGGGGCGTTATCCGCACAAGCGGGTATTTGAGCGACTTACGGCCGATGATCATGCCAAGGCAATGGCGGCACTGCAGGAACTGGGCATCGAGTCGCTCCGCGACCGCCAGATAGGCGCCCTTTCGGGCGGGCAGCAGCAGCGGGTGTTCCTGGCGCGGGCATTGTGCCAGGAGGCAGATATATGGCTGCTCGACGAGCCTTTTGTAGGGGTAGACGTCACCACGGAGGAAAAGATCATTCAGCTTTTGCAGACGCTGGCACAACAAGGTAAAACGCTGCTTGTTGTACACCATGATCTGTCTACTGTGGCCAATTATTTCGACCGCATTATTCTCATCAATCAGCGACTCGTGGCTTTTGGCGCGACAAAGGAGATTTTTACGGAAGAAAATATCCGCAAAACGTATGGCGGACAACTGCCAATCCTGCACCAGACGGGGATGATCGGATAGCAT
>CAZYAO010000082.1:0-2401 GCA_964645715.1 uncultured Saprospiraceae bacterium | reverse complement strand
GTGTATGCCAGCCAGCGCGACTTTGACAATCGGGCCAATGCGGTCTTCGAGGCCATCCGGCCGCTGGAGCGGGGGGCAGATATGGTCATCGAGGTGCCCGCACTGCCGGAAGGGCGCTACGCAATAGCGGCTTTTCACGACCTCAACGGCAATGGCAAGCTGGACGTAAACGCTATGGGCATCCCGCAGGAGCCCTACGCTTTTTCCCGTAACCCCCGCGCCAAATGGAAGGCGCCAGCCTACGACGAAGTGGTCTTCAGCTTTAACCGGCAGACGGGCTCCATCAGCTTGTCGCTGCAGGGCTGGTCGGAGCGATGATGTTATTAAAAAAAATTACTGTTGCGCCTGTCGGCTCTTGGCCTCCAGCCGGCGCATGGGGTAGGTGTCGCTCAGGCGGTAGCGCAGCACCGCACCGCCATAGTCGCGCCAGTAGGCGTAAAGGCCCAGCTTTTTGGCGTAAATCTCCTGCCCGCTGAAGGCGGGCTCTATGTCGCCAATGATGCTGTCCCGCAGGTCCACACTGCCCTGTAGGTTAAATATGAGGGCGTCGTATTTTTTGTCGCGAAAGACGACGGTGGTGTCACCTGCATACTGCCGGCTGAGGTTGAGCGTGGTAGTCCCGTGGGGCTGCGAGGGTAGCTGAAAGCGCAGGCGGTAGGGAAATTGCTCCCGCTGCGCAGGCCGCAGGCGGAAGGGGAAAACCAAGGGGGACAGGATCTCCGCCCGCACTTGCTGCTGCCGGCCGCTGCTGTCGGTTTCGTACAGGTAAAGGTCCTGCAGGTACATGCCGGCATTGGTCAGTTGCTCTCTGGAAAGTTGGGTGGGGGTAAAATTGCGGTCGTAGTAGGCAACCGTCAGGTAGATGGCCGAGTCGGTGGGCAGGCTGCGGTAGTACCAGTATTCGGCGCCTGTGCGCATCGAGTCGGCCTGACCAACAGGGGTATACTCGTAGACGAGCCCCTCGGAAAGGGTTTTTACGGGGAAGTAGTAGTCGCGGATGTCGCGCTCATCGCCTGACCCACAGCCGGCGCCGAGGAGGAGGAAGAGGAATATGAGTCCTGCAAACAACGCCGTTGTGACAGTTGACCCGGATTGCATTGGCATAGATGACATAATGGCTGCTTTGGGGGTATAATGTGTGTAAAGTTGGCACGCGCCTGTAAAATTATTTCAAAAATTTGATTGTGGCACAAATTGTGATCGTTTACTAAGGGCGATTGCCTACGGAGAGATCATGCTCGTACAAAGCCGTGCCCGTATTCTCTAAATGCCTTATCTTTGTGCTTCATTTGTCAAATCGACGATAATTAGCGATATATATGTTCAAATCAATTGCCGATTCACTCAAGAAAATTTTTGGCAGCAAACAGGACAGAGACGTGGCTGGCTATTCGCCCGTCGTCGAAGAAATTAATGAGTTTGCTGCCAGTTATCGCTCTCTGAGCCATGACGAACTCCGCCGCCTGACCCTCGATTTTCGCAGACGTATAGCAGAGCATCTGTCCGAAATCGATGAAGAAATCAATAAGCTGCACGATGAGGCTGTCGCAGCAGAAGATCTGGCCGAAAAAGAGGATATTTTCGCCGCCATCGATAAGCTCAAAAAGCAACGCGATGAGGAGCTGGAGATTATCCTCCGTGAACTGCTGCCGGAGGCCTTCGCAGTGGTCAAGGAAACGGCGCGCCGCTTCACCGAGAATGCGGTCATCCGCGTGACGGCAATGGAGCATGACCGGGAACTGGCGGCACGGGCGGGTAAGCCTTATGTGCGTATCGAAGGTGATGAGGCTGTCTGGCAAAACCGCTGGAATGCTGCGGGCGCCGAGATCGTGTGGAATATGGTGCACTACGATGTGCAGCTGATCGGTGGTATGGTGCTGCACGACGGTAAAATTGCCGAAATGGCTACGGGTGAGGGTAAAACGCTGGTGGCTACCCTGCCTGCTTATCTCAATGGCCTGTCGGGTCAAGGGGTGCATGTGGTAACTGTCAACGATTACCTGGCGCGCCGGGATAGTGAGTGGATAGGACCTATTTTTGAATTTTTGCTGCTGACCATCGATTGTATCGACAAGTACCGGCCGCACAGCCCCGAGCGTATGCGTGCCTACCGGGCCGATATCACCTATGGTACCAATAACGAGTTTGGTTTCGATTATCTGCGCGATAATATGGTGCGCAGTGTCGAAGAGATCGTGCAGCGCAAGCACCACTATGCTATGGTCGATGAGGTCGACTCCGTACTGGTCGATGATGCGCGTACACCGCTGATTATTTCCGGGCCTGTATCGCAGGGGGCTGATGATCAGGAGTATATCGAGCTGAAGCCGCATGTGGAACGACTGATGAATGCGCAGCGAAAACTGGCAACAGAGTTCCTTACGACGGCCCGCAAGGCTAT
>CAZYAO010000081.1:2580-8904 GCA_964645715.1 uncultured Saprospiraceae bacterium | reverse complement strand
TGGCACTGGCAGCACAGCAAAAAACCGCACTGAGCGTTGAGCTCAGCGCCAATGACGGACTGCTTTTTTTACAAAAAACCATCGACCCGCCGGCCAATACAAAGGAACGGGTAATCATGCAGGGTAGCTATGGGCTGGGGCTGCAGCTGTCGCGCCCGCTGCGACGAAGCTATTTTGTGCGGACGGGACTGGGGTATCGCCACAGCCAGCTGCGGCATGAGATCAGTGGCCTGCAGTTTGGCTCGGATATCGTACAGGGCACCAGGTCAACGATACACAACGACATAGCCGTCAGCTCGATCTACATGCCCCTGGAATTTGGCCGCTGGTATGAGGGGCGACTGGACAAGCGTGCCTTCGTCTGGGGGCTTAGCGCACTGGGAAGCAGAAACCTGGCGGCGTCGGCGGATACCTGGGTGATTTATGAAAAATTGCCGCCAGAGCGCATCGTGAGTCCCAACAACGGCATAGCGCCCTGGAGCGTTGCGCTGGGTGTCTTTTGTGGACTGGAATACACGCTTCGCAACGAGATGGTGCTGGGGCTGGAGCCACATGTCCGCATGACTTTCACCGATTATCGCTTTTTTCTGTACGATACGCATGTGCGCCGTATGCTGGAAGGGGGGCTTAGGCTGCGCCTGCAGTTTAAATAAAAAAGCCTTGGGCGACAGCTGTCGCCCAAGGCTTTTATGCGCATAGGTGGCATTGATTTTGTTAAAAAATCAATGCCACACGTGTAATTTATGGAAGCTTAGAAGCGATCGAGGTTCATCACCTTGTTCCAGGCAGCTACGAAGTCGTTGACGAAGCGCTGCTGGCCGTCGTTGCAGCCGTACACCTCTGCTATTGCCCGCAGCTCTGTGTTGGAGCCAAAGATGAGGTCTACCCGGGTAGCCGTCCACTTGAGCTCGCCCGTAGCGCGGTCGCGACCTTCAAACACCTGCTGATCGTCAGCAGCTGCCTTCCAGGTAGTACCGAAATCGAGCAGATTGACGAAGAAGTCGTTGGTCAGCGTTTCCGGGCGCTTGGTGAAGACACCATGGGTCGACTGGCCGTAGTTGGCGTTGAGTACGCGCATACCACCCACCAGTGCAGTCATTTCAGGCGCTGTGAGCGTCAGCAACTGTGCCTTGTCTACCAGCATCTCCTCAGCAGAAACCGTATACTTGCCCTTGGTGTAGTTCCGGAAACCATCGGCCAGCGGCTCGAGGACGGCAAAAGAATCTACATCTGTCTGCGCCTGCGTGGCATCGGTACGACCGGGGCTGAAAGGAACCTTCACGTCAAAGCCTGCATTTTTAGCAGCCTTCTCGACAGCAGCGCAACCTGCCAACACAATCATGTCGGCCATGGAGATCTGCTTGCCATTGGTCTGCGCACTGTTGAAAGCTGCACGCACAGACTCGAGAGTGTCCAGCACCTTAGACAGCTGTGCAGGCTGGTTGACTGCCCAGTACTTTTGTGGGGACAGTCGCAGGCGGCCGCCGTTGGCACCACCGCGCTTGTCAGAACCACGGAAAGTAGAAGCCGATGACCAGGCGGTATAGACCAGTTCAGCAATGCTGAGACCAGTTGCCAATACTTTTTCTTTGAGCGTGGCCACATCCTGCTCGTCGACCAGCGGGTGGTTGACAGCCGGCACAGGGTCCTGCCAGATCAGCTCTTCCGTTGGTACTTCGGGGCCGAGGTAGCGGGCACGGGGACCCATATCACGGTGCGTCAGCTTGAACCAGGCACGGGCGAAAGCGTCGGCAAACTCGTCGGGATTTTCGAAAAAGCGGCGGGAGATCTTCTCGTAAGCGGGATCTACGCGCAGCGCCAGGTCAGTCGTCAGCATCATAGGTGCGTGGCGCTTTGCCGGATTGTGCGCATCAGGTACAGTACCTGCACCTGCATCACCCTTAGGCTTCCACTGGTAAGCACCGGCAGGACTCTTAGTGAGCTCCCACTCATAGCCGAAGAGGTTTTCGAAGTAGTTGTTGCTCCACTGGATGGGGGTAGTCGTCCAGGCACCTTCCAGACCACTGGTGATGGTATGCTCACCATGACCAGTGCCAAAGGTATTTTTCCAGCCCATGCTCTGCTCCTCAATGCTGGCACCGGCAGGCTCAGCACCTACATATTTGCTCGGATCGGCCGCACCGTGGGTTTTACCGAAGGTGTGTCCGCCTGCAATGAGGGCAACCGTCTCCTCGTCATTCATGGCCATACGGCCGAAGGTCTCGCGGATATCGCGGGCAGCCGCCAGCGGATCGGGATTGCCGTTGGGGCCTTCCGGGTTTACATAGATAAGACCCATCTGAACCGCCGCCAGCGGGTTTTCGAGCTCGCGGTCGCCCGTGTAGCGCTTGTCACCCAGCCACTCAGCCTCTGCACCCCAGTAGATGTCCTCCTCGGGCTCCCACACATCTTCGCGACCACCGCCGAAACCGAAGGTCTTAAAGCCCATGGACTCCATCGCGCAGTTGCCCGCCAGCACCATCAGGTCGGCCCAGGAAATCTTGCGGCCGTATTTTTGCTTGACAGGCCACAACAACAAACGCGCTTTGTCGAGGTTGGCATTGTCGGGCCAGCTGTTGAGCGGCGCAAAACGCTGCGTGCCGCTGCCGGCACCGCCGCGCCCGTCAGCAATGCGGTAGGTACCCGCACTGTGCCAGGCCATGCGGATGAAGAACGGGCCGTAGTGGCCATAGTCGGCAGGCCACCAGTCCTGCGAGCTGGTCATCAGCTCATAAATATCTTTCTTGACAGCTTCGAGATCGAGCGACTTGAATTCTTCCGCGTAGTTAAAGTCCTCACCCATGGGGTTAGACAAGCTGGAGTGCTGGCGGAGAATGTTCAGCTTCAGCTGGTTGGGCCACCAGTCGCGATTGGAGGTGCCACCGCCGGCAACCTTCTTGATCACGTTGCTGGTGAAAGGGCACTTGGCCTCCCCATTGGTGGGGTGGCCATGGCCATTGGTTGATGTACTTTGGTTGTTATCCATACGTATGCGAATGCTTTTGTATACCTACAAAAATAGCGAAAACAGGTGAAAGGTTTAGCCAAACCGCCGGTTTACTGCTATTTTATTACTTTATAGTCCATAGGCAAAAGCTATGTATGAATGTTTTTTCATGTATTTTAGGGCGGTATGTATTTTGTAAAAAATTTCTCAGCGGCCGCCCGCTGAGAAACTTTTTCACCAAAGCCAGCTACCCACTGCCGCAGGCGGCAGGGTAGCCACTATCCAGCCCTCTGCGGTTTGTATGGTAAAAGTCAAAGGCAGGTTACTGTCATTCATGGCCACCAGCACCTGTCGGCCATCGGGGCGCAGGAAGGCTACGTTGGGGAGTTGGTCCGGCATGTCGGTGTGGATACGCACGGAGCCCGGGACGACCCAGCGGGCGATCTGGGCAATGATATAATAACTGACATTGCGCACAACCTCTTGTCCGTCAATGGTGAGTGCTCCTTTGCACTGCTGGCAGCCGCCAGGCGTATGCGGCCGGTAGAAAGGGTCATTGGCCAGATTCCACTCCAGCGCTATGCGGCTCCAGTGGCGCATACTGCCGATGATGACGTGCCGGCTGTGCCACAGCAGGTCGCCCCCGAAATGCCCCTCAGCGCCTGTCCATTGCTCCGTAAAATAGAGGTGCTTGTCGGGATGTGCTCGTTGCACGGCCGACAGGGCACTGATATCGCCTGCATACAGGTGGAAGGCCGAGCCGTCGACGTAGGTGCGTGCCAGCGGATCGTTGAGCAGTTGTATCGGGAAATCCGGCTGGTCGCAGTTGTGGTCCCAGACGATGATGCGGGTCGGCAGACCGGCCGCCCGCAGGGCCGGGCCGAGGTGATTTTTGATAAAATCGGTCTGTTCAGCTACCGTCATCAGCATGCTGGGGTTGTTGCCGTCGTGCCGGGGCTCATTCTGGGGGGTGACGGCCCTGATGGGTATGCCGGCTGCGGCCATGGCCTGCAGGTAGCGCACGAAATAGCGGGCGTAGACGTCGTAACAGGCGGGCAGCAGGCTGCCGCCTATGCTGTGCTGATTGCTTTTCATCCAGGCCGGGGCACTCCAGGGAGTGGCCATCAGGCCCAGGTCCGGCCTGATGGCCAGGATCTCCCGGAGCAGGGGGATGAGGCAGAGGGTGTCCCTCGACAAACTGAAGTGCTGCAGTTGGGGGTCTGTCTGCCCCGTCGGCAGGTCGTTGTAGCTGAAGACCAGCTCGTCGAGGTCTGAAGCACCCATGCTGATGCGCAGAAAACTCACCCCCGCCGCCTGGTCATGCTGGCCAAACAGTTCCCATAGCAACTTGCTGCGGACGGCTGGTGGCAGCTGCCACAGCAGCTGCGCACTGCCGCCGGTGAGGGTGTAGCCAAAGCCCTCGACCGACTGGTAGCGGCGGCTGGTATCGGGCTGCAGCCGCAGCAGCCGCGGGTCGCCTGCAGGGGTAAAAGGCAGACTCGTCTGCTGCAGCAGCCGTTCGCCGCTGCCAGTGGTGATGAGCTGCTGCACCAATTGCGGAGCAAGGCTGTCGGCCTTGGGCGACAGACAGGAGAAAACGCTGAAGCTGCAGAGCAGGAGGGGGATATACCATTGCATATACGTACAATACTTTTGGTGGCCACAGCCACCAAAAGTATTGTAAATATGGCCTGCCTGGGTTCTTTTTGGGTAAAAAAAATCCGGACAGGCAGGCGCCGACAGGCGGCTATTACTGGCCCAGCAGCTTATCGGCCATTTTTTGTACTTTTGAGGAGGATTCCATGTCTCCTTTATCTTCCTCTCCGGCGCTCAGGAACTGCTGAAATTCGACCAAATCAGCCCACTTGCCCTCATGGGCAAGGCGCGCCTGCCGCGGCCATGAGTGCGGATTGGCAAACTGATAGCCCACTTCGTCAAGCAGTTTGCGCAGGGTATCAAAGCTGGCTTCGGCCAGCGATGCCCAGTCGCCATAGCCGGCACCTTTGAGGAGTTCCTCCATTTTGGGACCTACCCCCTCGATAATTTGCAGATTGTCAGTCGCAAACAGCTGGGAGTAAGAGAGTGCTGCGGGCGCTTCGGTTTCCCCGCCGGCATGTTCCGCCTGCAGGCGCGATAGCCGCCCTTCGAGTACCGATTTGTCGATTTCGCATTTTTGCAGGCTCGACTTGAGCTGCTGAATGCTCTTCATCTCTTCGTCGTACTGATAGCGCAAGGTAGCATGGGCTGCCTCCAGCTCGACGAAGCGGGTATGATAATCATCGGTAGCTTTGTTGGCGGCCTCCAGCTGCACGCCATGCTGCCGGCCAAAAAGCAGCCAGTAGAGCAAGATGCCCAGCAGGAAAGCACCGAGGGAAAAGAGCCACCACGTCCAGCAGGCAAGTCCTGCCGGGCTGTGGAGAAGGATTATATGATTGATATTGTATTCCATAGCTTAGATAATATTGTTTTTTAAAAAATAGTGCCCGTCGTTCGGGCTGTCCGTTGCGGCAACCGGTTGCTGTGCCGCCGCAGACAGCGAGTCCGGCGGATTTTTTGGCTGTACGCTGCGGCATCCGGTTGCAGCGGTGCCGCGGATGCTGAGCCTGGTGTACTTTAGGCCTGTCCAGGGCGGTATCCGGTTGCTGTGCCGCCACAGACAGCTAGTCCGGCGTTTAGTCGGCAGGCAGTATGCGCAACTCCACCCGGCGATTGTTGCGGCGGCCCTCCTCGGTATCGTTGCTGTCCACAGGCTGCGTCTGTCCTTTGGTGGCCGTCGTGATGCGGTCGGCTGCAAGTCCTTTGGATACCAGCAGTGCGCGAATGGCCTCTGCCCGTTGCTGCCCCAGCCGCAGGTTGTAGTCGGGCGTACCCGAGTTGTCGGTATGCCCGGTGAGCTGCACCCGCTCACCGCTGTCGGCCAGCCGCCGCAGCAGGCGGTCGAGGTAGTCATCAATGACCGCATCAGCTACCATCTGGTCAGAATTGTAGGGGAAGCGGATGATGGTGCGGTCGGCCAGCTGCTCCACTTCCGCCTTCTCTTCCGGCTGTTCGGCGGCAGGTTTTTCCTCCTCCTTCCACTCCGCCACCAGCGCCTCAAAACGTCGGTTGCGGGCGGTGCTGTCATCTTCGAGTGCACGGGCGCGCAGGCGCAGCTGCGCCGCGGGCAGCTCGTCGCCCAGCAGCCCCGCTACCGCCTCGGCCCGGGCAAAGCCCAGGTTGTCGTAGCCTGCCGGCGCAGCCTCTGATTCGTAATAAAGCCCTGTGAGCTCCAGCTGCCGGCCCGGCTTCCGGCCGGCCAGCAGCGCAGCCCGCCAGTCTTCGTACCCTGCCTGCCTGACGGGCGTTGCCTCGCCCCAGCCAAAGTCCAGCGGGCGTGT
>CAZYAO010000081.1:0-2480 GCA_964645715.1 uncultured Saprospiraceae bacterium | reverse complement strand
GATTTTGACATATTATTTTATTTTATTAACTAATTACCGTATAATTTACGGCAAATTAGCTAATTTTTAAAAACAATTGTCAAAAAATTTATAGTTTATTTTGCTGCAGCTGCAGCAAAATAAACACAGCCAAATTATTACCCATGCACATATCCAGCATCATCTTTGGCGGCACCACCAAGGGTTACTTGGCATTGATATTGATGATGTAGTTAAAATGAATACCAAAAACATCTCTCACCCTTTGCTCGCGATACAGGAGGCCAAATTCCGTCGCCGTCTGCTTGACGATGCTGGCGAGCGGGTGGTAGTGGACGTGGCACACGTCGGGGAAAAGGTAGTGGATGACATTCATATTGGCACCGCCAGTCAGCAGATTGACGATCGGCAGTTCGGGGGAAAAATCCACGTTGTGCTCCAGTATCTCCCGTATCCATTGTTCGTTTGGGCTACCGGCCTGCTGCCGGGCATTCTCCATCTTTTCTGTTGGCATAAGCAGGATGACGATGCCCACCAGCGAAACAATGAGGTACATCAGCAGCAGGGCGAGCAGCACCTGCCACCAGGCTGCCTCGATTACTGCGAAAGGAATGATTACAAAAGTCAGATAATAAGCGGCTTTGAATATCCACAGCTTTGCCCACGCAGCGGTGGGTATGGTCGTTCGTTCCTGATAAAACAGGCTGAAATCGCGCACAAAAATCATGTACTGCGCATAGAACAGGTAAAAAATGGGGTGCAGGTTGACAGTACCCGCGGCGCCCCCCGACTGCAGCAACAGCTGCTGGGATTCGATGGTCATCTGCTTGCTGCCATTTTCTTTGTTGCGATGTGCCTCCAGGTGTTTTCGCTTGTACATGAATGAGCTGCAGCCGGTAAGTTCAAACCCCAGCGCCAGCAGTTCATTGAGCCAGGGGCGGGAGGATACCGCGCCGTGGATAGCATCATGCGACAGGTTGAGCGGGATAAAAACATGGCATACGCCCAGCACGCTGGCTGCTGCCAGCAGCTGGGGCAGGGTGGTGGCTGTCAGCAGCAAGTAGTAAGCGCCGCCATACAGCAGCAGCAGCAGCAGGCTTTTTGCATAAAAAAGAGGCGTCGCGTATTGCCGCCGGGGCTGCGCCCCAAAGTAGGCCTGGGTGCGTGCGTGGAGCACCTCCGCAAATGAGGCAGGAGCTGGAAGAGGATTCTGCATACGTTGGTGTTGAATTTTGGTGAAGAAAAAACAGGGAGCAGCGGGAACGAGGCTGCCGTTACAGGCAGCCTGCCAAAGCGTTGATATACAAATATACGTAATTTTGGGGATACAGGAAACAGGTAGTCAGCGGCAATATGGCTATGCTGTCATCAGTTTTTAAGAAGCACTCAGCCTGCCTTGCGCAGCAGCTGCGCAAGCTGTACCATGAGCCGAAATGACAAGTCGGGATGGGCAACCTGATTGACCGTACCCGCCACAAACAGTTGCCGGTCGGGGCAGTAATACGCCAGGGCGCCAGACAGCCCCGAGTGGCCAATGAAAGCCGGAACGCTTCCAAAGGGGTTGAAAATCCAGGGGAGGCTAAAGCGGTGTATGCCTATACCTGCCTGCATAGGGAAAAATATACGCGCCCACTGCTGCAGCGATGCAAGATAGTCGGCCGGAAACAGGCTGCCGCCAAAAAAGGCCTGCAGGAAGCTGAGCAGTTCGGCTGCTGTCGATACGGCCCCGCCGTCGGGGCCAAAAGAGACCATGGCCTGCGGGATGTGCAGGGGGCGTTGCCGGTAGTAAAGGTGCTGTGGCCGCTGGTCGGCAGGATCGCTGTACAGGTAGGTCTGCGAGAGCTGCAGGGGCGCAAACAGGTGCTGGCGGCAGCCCTCCGCATACGACTGTCTGCTGATGCGTTCGATGACATGCCCCAGCAGCTGAAAGTTGGTATCGGAATAATGTGCCCGCCCGACCGTGCCGGGCGGAAATAGGGACGGGATGCCGCGCGTCCTGTCTATGGCTTCTGTGAGCGACCACGACTGGTCTTTGCCCGCCATCAGCGTCTTCTCAAGGCTTTTGCCGCCAGGCCCGCGATCCTGAAAGTAATCGGGCAGACCCGAGCGGTGACCCAGCAATTGGGCAATGCTTATGTTGGGCGTGAGGTCGCGTCCCTGCCAGCGATGCAGCCCCTCAATCAGGTTGGGATCGGCATAGTCGATCAGCTTGTCTTCGAGCGCCAGCCGCCCTTCGGCCCTGAGCTGCAGGATGCGGGCAGTGGTAAAAAGCTTGGTCGTGCTGGCAATAAAAAACGGCCGTTCGGGGCTGAGGTCACCGGCAGCACCCTGCCAGCAGAAGTCGCCCTGGCGGACTGCAAAAGCGGTGCCAAAGATTTTCCGGCGGTCGACGGACTTGTCCAGCAGGGACTGCAGGGAGTGTTGTAGTTGAGACATGCGGGGGGCATTACTTTGGGGAAAAAGCAGCGATGAGCTGCAGGTGCTGCAAAGGTAGTTGAAAA
>CAZYAO010000080.1:0-9062 GCA_964645715.1 uncultured Saprospiraceae bacterium | reverse complement strand
GCCTCCTGAGTAAATTCCGTCTATATTTATTCAAAAAAAAGTACCAACAATTATGCGGTTTTTGTTCAACCGCCCGATAGTGAGTGTCTGCAGCCATTACGGACGTTGAAGCACGATGCGTTCTGTCTGTACGGGCTGGTTTTTAGATTTGAAGTGAACAAAATATGTACCTGCGGGCAGGTTGGACAATTGAATAGGCTGCCAGGTTGCGTCTGCAGGTATCAGCTGTTGCGTATGCAGGCAGCGACCAAGTTGGTCATAGACTTCTAGCTGGATCTGCTCATCCCCGAATTGGCTTAGATTGGCAAAGATCTCGCCCGTTGTGGGGTTGGGAAATAGTCGGCCGGCCCCGGTAATCACCTGTTCGGCGGCTACGTCATCTGTTGCTTGCTGCTGCAGGTTGCTACCAACACTGCCAGTAACAGCTACATCGGAGAAGACGGTAGTCACATTACCGGTGGTATTGCTGTGGTGGGTGATCAGACCGATTTCGATGCAGCTGTTCATGCTGACTTTGGCGGCCATCACCTGCTGCCACTGGCTACCGTTGGCAGAGATAGAGCCCACAATGTCATTGCCGGTGCGCACAAGTCTGAGCCAGTAGCGTTGTTGTCCCAGCCATACTTGTGGTACGACCTGCGCATTGGTGGCCGTACGCACCTCCCGGCGGTGCTGCGTTTGCCGGTTGCTGAGTAGGTGCACTTTTTTGGCACCAGCGGCATTGCTTTCGCGCATGGCGATACCGCCCCAGCCCAGCCCATCGATGCTGACCACCTGTGCCTGCAGGCTGCCGTCGCCGCAGAGTGTTCGCTGCGCAAAAGCAAATCCATCAACTGTATGTGGCGCCATGGGCGTACTGCAGTTGGTACTATTGAGGGTAAACGACTGATTACCTGTGTTGAACGATACATTGTTGCCATTTGCGCAGTTGACACCGTCGGGCAGCTGTCGCCAGTCACAGGGGAGGCCGCTCACAGTCACCTGACTGATACAGCTGGCAGTATTGCCACTGTTGTCGGTGGCAGTAACAGTCACTGCTACTGTCTGACCCAATTGTGCACAAGCAATAGTAGGTTGTGAAGCCACAACGGACTGTAGACCACAATTGTCACTAGCTGAGGCGAGGTCATTGACATTGAGGTTGACACTGCCTTGTCCGTTGAAAACGACGCTGAAGGGCAGGCAGCTGATGGTTGGCGGTGTGATGTCCTGTACGGAGACCTGCACTACATTGGAGGCGGGGGCGGCTGCCCAGTTGGTGAGACAACTCACGCCTCCTAGTCGTCTGAACCAAGTGGTGGTAGCGAGAACGCCAGGCGAATAGCTAGGACTGTTAGAGGCAGGAATGTCCGTGAAGCCTGTGCTGGCGCTGACCGTCGACCGTTGCCAGCGGTACTCGAGGGTACCCACACCTCCACTGGCAGCTGTGGTGCTGGTAAGCGTGGCAGCTGTTGCATTGGGGCAGAGCGTTTGCACTCCGGCAATCGCCCCTGCCTGTGCAGGAGCCGTGCAGCAAGGTATGATGCTGCTGACAGTGACGGAGGCAGTGGCAGTACAGCCATTGGCGTCGGTGACTGTCAGTGTGTAGGTGCCATTGGCTGTAACAGATAAGGAGGAAGCAGTGCCACCGCCAGACCAGGCGTAGCTGCTAAAGCTTCCGGTACTGGTGATGTTGACTGTCCCGTCGCAGGCAGCGCTGGGACTACCGGCGCTGAGTGTGGGTGTTTGTTGTATGCCCAGGGTGATGTTGCTGCCATTGTTGGCACCGTTGTTGGCAGGTGCCGAACTTACAATGCGCATGCGGTAGCCTGTACCGTAGGAAATATTGGCCGGAATGGTTATGTTGATACTGCCGGAAGCTGCTGTGGAAGACAAGCTGCCAATGGTTGTCGGACTGCCAAAATTGCCATTGGCATCACTCAGCTGTACTGTGAAGGTGTTACCAGCTGTGTGTGTCAGGTCCGAATTATAGCTTACCGAAGCAGTTTGTCCTGCACAGTAGGCGGCAGACAGATTGCTGAGGGTAGCGCCACCAGCACATAAGATGGCGATACAGCTTCGGGGGTTACTGAAGGTACCTGAGGCTATGTAAAAACCAGAGGAGTGTTCCTGAATGTCTCGTACTGAGGGTTGCGGACCACCACCGCTCACGGTCGGTATATCTAAGGTATTGTCACGCGAACCATCGGCGTTGAGGCGCATAATCCGTTCAGGAAGAGTGCCGCCAATCATCACCTTGCCGTCGTTCTGGAGTTCCAGTTCAAAGACGATACCTGTCAATGTTGCCGGTGGGACGAAGGAAGCATCCAAGGTGCCATTGGCATTGAGTCTCATGACCCGATTGGAGACACTAGTGAATTCGCCGGAAGCAAGTATCTTGCCATCGGGTTGTATCTCTACGCTACTAATAATGCTGTTGGGCGGATTTACAAAAAGTACATTGGTGAAAGTCAGGTCACGTATACCATTGGCATCGATCTTATCAACACCGTTACCAGTGGCGATAATCATTTTACCATCTGACAGGATTTCAATGTCTTGTATGCCATTGTGAATCCGACTGGGTGTCGTCGGTCCGGGAATACCCACGTAGCCAAAGCTGTCGTCGAGAGATCCATCGCTGTTTAAACGCATGATACTTTCCTTGGGCTGCGAAAAGAAACCTCCCACAAGGAACTGACCGCCGGACAGGGGAATAATCATGTTGACGTAGGCTCCGAAGGTGTGAGAAATGGTAGACGGCGGGGTAAAACTATTGTCGAGGGTGCCATCGCTGTTCAATCGTGCAAGATATCGTTTGGGGGTAGTGAAATAGCCTCCTACCATGTATTTACCGTCTGCAAGCCGGGTCACCGTCCGCAGTCTGTTTAGTCCCGAATAACCGCCAAAAGTAGGCGGCGTAAAGCTGTTGTCTATGCTGCCGTCGCTGTTGAGGCGGGCAATGTGGTTAACCCCGGTTCCATTGAAGTTACCAACAACGATGTACTTGCCGTTGGGCTCTTGCTCGAATGCCCACACAATTCCTTCAACACCTGTAGTGGAGGTATTCAGGAAAGAAGGTGGTACAAAACTGCCTGCTGGGCATTGCGCCGCGAGGCGATGACTACCATAAAGTATTACCCACAAGAGGAATGCTTTAATGAGGAAGTTATGTAAATGAAAACTATTGTACCTACAACCCGCTGTGCCCGGGAGGCTGATACACATCGGAAATCGTTTCATAAAGAAGCTACTTTATAGATGAAATAAATTGAACATATTTTTTAGGGAACCCTGTAAGATAAGCTTAATACAAAAAGGACGACTTCTGACTGCTTTGCTGCGCTGTGATTTATACAGTGACAAAAGTCCGTAAGAGGAGTGAAAAAATTCTGCAAAAAGTTTCTGATATCCTGCAAAATGACCTGCCTAGGGGTGCTTTGCTACCGCGGCCGCCTTTTTTTTATGAAAATACATACTGGAGTAAGTTATTTTTTGGTGGTATGGGCCGTCAAAAAGTGTTTGGGTACAGAACGGACAAAAAAGGACTGACCGCACCAGCGGTCAGTCCTGAAAAATTCCGTCTATTCTAATAGTAACTAGTAATCGCACCAAGGGAGGATGAGGAGCCTTGCGAATGGGGGGTATATTTTTCCAAGGTTATTGCTCGCCGGGCTGCCTGCTTCTCCTGCCAACTGGCTTCCTCATTAATTATTGCAAAAGTAGATGGCCATTCCTGCATGCCGACTCACATTTTTGCACTATCAAATTTCCATTTATTCACTTTGGTGGCTTGTGGTATTTTCAAAAAGGTACTTAGTCTTTTTCAAAAAAGCACCTAGGGTATAAGTGTTTGTTTTTTAGTTGTTTGTATTGTGCTAAAAACAGCGAGACAGAACTATTTGACTTTAGATCAAAAAGACTCAATATTTGTAAAGCGGGTGTTGTAAAGCGATTTTTTACAACATTGCGCTTGTTTTGGTACAATTGCGTACAACATTTGCGTAATAGAGTTGGTGATAGGTGCTACTTTTGTACGGGGGCACAGGTTACGGGCAAAGGCAACCTGTGGTAAAAACAAAACATCGCAGTAATGGAGATAATAATCATAAGGTGGGGTGTTTTTACAGCAACGCTGCTGCTGTGTTTGTCCGGAGTGCTCGGTCAGTCGCTCGACAGTGTACTGCACACTTACATGTTACAGGGAAGGATGAGCCAGGCGGTGGTGCGGGCAGAACAACAATTACAGTTGCGCCAAGGTGTTTTGTCTGTGGCGCAGCAAGCCGACTACTACAACAACCTCTGCGAAGCATACCGACGGAAAGGGAATTTTGAGAAAGCAGACTATTATCGGAATAAGTCAGTTGAACGAATTAAGGGTGTAAAGGACAGCGTCGTCATCACCTGCCACCAACTGACGCTGGCAGAATTGTTTATGATGCAGAATCGCCTTGATTCTGCTGTGACATACCTTAGAAGAGCGCAAGGGTATGCAGAAATAGCAAATAATAAGCTGTTATTGAACCGGTTTTACCGGAATATGGGCGGAATACTGCTTGCCTCCGCCAAAAATGAGGAAGCCTTAGCATACTATTTGAAATCTTACAGCATGACGGCACGGCTTCCATCTACCTACTCGCTGGCCAACGATGAAATGGGCATAGGCATGGCTTATTTAGCCATGATGAAGCCGGACAGTTCAATTATCTACCTGCAGCGTGCATTGGAGAGTGGTCAGCGTATAGGAGATACAATTGCTGTAACCTTAGCGTATGCACTCATGTCCAACTACCACATACAACAGGGTGAAACAGTCACAGCGAGGCGCTATCTGCTGATGTCAATAGACCTGGCAGACAAAGTAGGTCATCAGCTGCTTTTGGCAAACGGTTACAATATGCTGATGGCTGACGAAATTGCCGCCAAAAATTTTCAACAGGCAATTATATACGGTCTGGAGGCCCGCAAGCGCATTGGTAACAACCGCATACCTGTTTTTGAGGCTTCTATAGATAAATTGCTGTCTGAGGCCTATAAAGGGGTGGGTGATTACGCTCGGGCGCTGCAGTATTTTGAATCTTTCTACCAAGTGGAAAAAGAGGCTCAGCTCCAGACCCACATGGATGCCATCCGCGAGCAGGAAAAAGCTTTTTTACTGAAGGAGAAAAATTTCAAAATTGAAAACCAGCAGTTGCAGCTGCAAAATAGTCAGCGAAGGCAGCGGGTTATGGCGTTGATTATTCTTCTGTTGTTATCGGTAATGGTAGCTTTTGTACTCCTCGGTGGCCTCCGAAAGCGCTATCAGCGCAGGCTGTTCCGCAAGGAAAAAATGATGGAGAGCCTTATTGCTTCGGAGAGAAATAAGCTCAATACTACGGCTGAAGAACAGATCGACCGGGTGGATGTGGCCAACCTGCATGATGATTATGAAGGTGAATTGGAGACGTTTTCTGAGGATCGCCGCGATTTGTACGCGGAAATGTTGCGCATCATCGAACAGCAAAAGCTATACCTCAATCCCGAGCTCAACCAAAAGTTGCTGATCACCCTGCTGGGCACCAATCGAAAGTATCTCTACCAAGCGATAAGCCAGAATGCAGAAGAAAATTTTAAGCAGATGGTTAATCGCTACAGGGTCAATGAGGCCAAGCGATTGATAGAAGCGCGGGTAGATGCCAACACCGATTCCTCGCTGGAGGATATACATGCACTGGCGGGTTTTAATTCGGTCACTTCCTACTACCGTGCCTTTAAGTTTTTTACCGGGCTTACCCCCCGCGATTACCAGTTGGCTTACAAACAGGAGTATACCAATGAAAATCATAAAAAAGGGTGGAATTTATCTAATTGATTTACAATGTACAAATGGATGTTTTTTGATTTTTTATCCCAAAAATCAAAAAACAATCATAATAACAAGCTTTGGCAGCGCCAGCTGCCAAAGCTTGTCAAACATCCATAATAACAAGCGTTGGCAGCGCGAGCTGCCAACGCTTATCACACTGTTTACATACGCTGAATAACCAGCCGCTCTGTCTGCACAGCCTGCTCCTTTGTTCTGAAGTGCACAAAGTACATACCTGCAGGCAACCCCGGCAACTGAACGCGCTGCAGAGGAGCATCCGCAGGTACCAATTGCTGTGTGTGCAGGCAGCGGCCAAGCTGGTCGTAGACCTCTACCTGTACGTACTCGGCCTCAAAGCGGCTAAGGTCGGCAAATACCTCGCCGGTTGAAGGATTGGGAAAGAGGCTGCCAGGACCACTTATCACCTGTTCGGCAGCCACATCGCCTGCTGCTTGCTGCTGCAGAGCATTGCCAACGCTGCCCGTGACAGCTACATCGGAGAAGACGGTAGTCACATTGCCAGTAGCATTGCTGTGATGGGTGATCAGACCTATTTCAATACAACTATTCATGCTGACTTTGGCGGCCATCACCTGTTGCCATTGACTGCCATTGGCGGAAATAGAGCCCACAATGTCATTGCCAGTGCGCACGAGTCGGAGCCAGTAGCGCTGCTGGCCCAGCCATACTTGTGGCACGACCTGCGCGTTGGTAGCTGTGCGTACTTCCCGGCGGTGCTGCGTTATACGATTGGTAAGGAGGTGTACTTTTTTAGCACCGGCTGCATTGCTCTCGCGCATGGCAATACCGCCCCAGCCCAGCCCGTCAATGCTGACCACCTGCGCCTGCAGACTGCCGTCGCCGCATAGGGTACGCTGCGCAAAAGCAAAGCCGTCAACGGTATGCGGCGCCATAGGCGTATGGCAGTTGGTGCTGTTGAGGGTAAACGACTGGTTACCGGTATTGAACGATACAATATTGCCATTGGTGCAGTTGACACCGTCGGGCAGCTGTCGCCAGTCGCAGGGCAGACCACTTACGGTCACCTGGCTGGTACAGCTGGCGGTATTGCCGCTGTTGTCGGTGGCAGTGACGGTGACGGCTACTGTCTGACCCAATTGTGCACAAGCAACAGAAGGCTGCGAAGTCACGACTGACTGCAGACCACAGTTGTCGCTGGCTGAGGCCAGGTCATTGACGTTGAGGTTTACGCTGCTTTGTCCGTTGAAAACGACGCTGGCGGGCAGGCAACTGATGGTCGGCGGAGTGATGTCCTGCACAGTGATCTGCACCACATTAGAGGCCGGGGCTGCTGCCCAGTTGGTCAGACAGCTTACGCCTCCAAGTCGCCTGAACCAGGTGGTGGTGTTGAGTACCCCCGGCGCATAGGCGGGACTATTAGAGGACGGAATGTCCGTGAAGCCTGCACTGGCGCTGACCGTTGACCGCTGCCAGCGGTATTCAAGGGTACCTACGCCGCCACTGGCAGCCGTAGTGCTGGTAAGCGTGGCGGCTGTTGCATTGGGACAGAGTGTCTGTGTACCCGCAATGACACCCGCCTGTGCAGGAGCCGTGCAGCAGGGAATGATGCTGCTGACAGTCGCGGAGGCGGTGGCGGTACAACCGTTAGCGTTGGTAACCGTCAGTGTGTAGGTACCATTGGCAGAAACAGATACAGAGGATGCGGTGCCCCCTGCAGACCAAGTATAGCTGCTATAGCTACCGGTGCTGCTGATGGCCACCGTCCCATCGCAGGCAGCGCTGGGACTGCCGGCGCTGAGGGTGGGCGTTTCTATGCCCAGCGTGATGTTGGTGCCGTTGTCAGCACCAGTGATTGCAGGTGCCGTACTCACTATGCGCATGCGATAGCCGGTACCAAAGGAGATGTTGGCCGGAATACTGGTATTGATATTGCCAGAAGTAGCCGTGGAGGACAGGCTACCTATGGTTATCGGACTGCTGAAACTGCCATTGGCATCACTCAGCTGGACGCTAAACGTGTTGCCCGCTGTGTAGCTAATATCTGCGCTGTAGCTTAGTACGGCCGCCTGCCCAGCACAGTAAGCATTGGATACCCCTCCTAAAGAGGCACTACTGGTGCAAAGGATGGCTATACAGCTGCGGGGCATGCTGAACCTTCCCGCTGCCATATAAAACCCGTTGGGTAGCTCCTGGATATCTCTCACCGTGAGCAGACCACCGAGATTACCCCCGATGGCCGGTACATCGAGCGTGTTATCCCGCGAACCATCTGAATTGAGTCGCATTACGTATGGATTGAACCCTCCCCCGATTATTATCTTGCCATCGGACAACAATTGGGTCTCAAAAACAACGCCTGTGATTTCCGATGATGGTGTGAAGGATGTATCCAGCGTACCATCACTGTTGAGTCGCATGACTCTGTTGGCAACGGAAGTGAAGCCTCCACTGGCAATGATTTTGCCGTTAGGCTGTACATCTATGCTTTGGATGATGCTGGCGGGCGGATTGTTAAACAGTATATTGGTGAAGGTCAGGTCGCGGGTACCATCGGCATTGAGCAAGTCAACACCATTGCCTGTGGCGATAAGAATTTGGCCGTTGGACAGCACTTCAATGTCGAGTACTCCATTGTGTACGCGGTTGGGTGTTGTCGGTCCGGGTATACCTACATATCCAAAGCTTTCGTCGAGGCTACCATCGCTGTTGAGGCGCATAATGCTCTCTTTGGGCTGGGAAAAAATACCACCCACCAGATACTGTCCGTTGGGCAGGGGCACGACGGTAGTTACGTAGGCTCCAAAATTATGAAAAGTGCTGCTTGGCGGAGTAAACGTATTGTCAATCGTACCATCGCTGTTCAGACGAGCCACGTGTTTGACGGGTGTGGTAAAATGCCCGCCAACCATATATTTGCCGTCGGGCAGTCGAATGGCTCTCCGCAGGCGATTGGCGTCCGGATAGCCACCGAAAGGCGGTGAAGTAAAACTATTGTCTATGCTGCCATCACTATTGAGCCGTACCATGTCTTCGATATTCGTTCCGCTGAAAAGCCCCGATATTGTGTACTTACCATCGGGTTCCTGAATGAAGGACATAACCGTTCCATTGGGTGTCGTGTGTAGAAAAGTGGGTGGCACAAAACTTCCCGCGTTGCATTGTGCTTTCAGCGTTTGTACTGACAATACACACATGCTCAACACAATGACAGCCAACAGTTCGAGCTGTCTCCATTCGCTGCGCTTTTTCATCGCAG
>CAZYAO010000079.1:5853-9097 GCA_964645715.1 uncultured Saprospiraceae bacterium | reverse complement strand
TAGCCCCGCAATCTTATTAGCAGCATTGACCACCCAATTGCTCAGGGGCGTAATATTGACATTCAAAACAACTCAATGCTTATACGGCCTGATGGCGATGTCCCGAAAAAAACCTTCGGTACCCACGTCTACCCACAAGCCGATACCCCCGGAGCGTTCTTGTCCGAGCTTCAAATCATGGACGATGAGCGAAGGATACTCGTGACCCTGCAAAAACAAGCTGGCCCGAGAACCCTGGACGACAATTTTCATCGATATCCACTCATTGAGCCCCATGTCTGCATAAGCTTCGTACATCTCGGGCGACTCACGGCGCAGCCGGTCAAATTTGTAGTCGGGGTAAGAAAAATACTGTATCGCATGGTTGCGGCGAACCTGCTGCTGTGCCCTGCCGTTGGCTGGCCGAATGTAGATGG
Organism: uncultured Saprospiraceae bacterium; assembly: GCA_964645715.1. Classification (GTDB taxonomy): domain Bacteria; phylum Bacteroidota; class Bacteroidia; order Chitinophagales; family Saprospiraceae; genus JAUMBM01. Next base: position 8,681 of record CAZYAO010000079.1, on the reverse strand, counting down.
ATTCGAAACTGGTATTGGTTGTATCAATTCGAAACGCAAGGCCGATGAAGCCCCTGGCATAATCGGGAGCCGTGGGCAGCAGTCGGCTCATCACTTTGAGCTCGATCTCGCCATCCTGAAAATCCACCCCCGCGAGTTTCACAAAGGTAGGTTCGTCAACCGCCACTACAGTTGTATCTTTGACCACCCGTACGACCTGCAGGCCATTGATTGTGGTGAGCGAGCCGGATACTTGTACGGGCTCAAGCATTGCAGGCGTTAGCGACAAAAGCGGAACTTGCGGAGGACTCAAGAAAGGGCGCACACAGGCCCAGACGGCTGCAAAATTTTCGCTAAAAACCACATGCCCGGCATTGGGAATGATGGCCAACTGGCTGTTGGGAATCATCTGGTAGGCACTGATGATGGTGGAGAGCGGAGCATTTCTGTCAAGCTCTCCGGCGACCAACAACACCGGGCAGCGGATGGAAGAAAACAAAGCCTTACTCACCACTACCGAGTTATAAAAGTCCTCCAGGCTGGCCAAAAAGGCGGGCAATTTTTCCGGTTCCGGCATCAGCGATAGTTGTTGCTGCCAATAAGCGCTGTCGAGGCGGGCCAGTTCTGCAGGATCGAATTTCACCCTGCGCAAGCCGGGGATTTGCTCCCCCGCCCCGATGGCCACCAGCTTTTTTACCCGCTCCGGATACATACTGGCCACCTTGTAGGCCGTATAGGCGCCGTCGCTAAACCCAAGCATCATGAAACTGTCCCGGGTGACCGCATTTACGACCGCCATCACATCCTCGGCTTTTTGCTCGTAGGAGACCGGCTGTGTTCCTATGGCCGACTTACCGTGCCCCCGCGAGGAGACAGCAATCACCTGGTAGGTTTTTTGCAACTCATCGATAAACGCAGCCAATTCGATGGTCGACCCCAGTACACCGCCGTGCAAAAGAACGATGGGCTGGCCACTGCCGTAAACTTCGTAATAAATGCGCGCGTCCCCGGCCAACACGTACTTGCCGGCAGCCGCGTTGGCGCCGTAAGGCAGCCGATTGACCTCAGCTGGCGACTGGAGAAATCTCCTGAGCGGAGCTTGTGCGTGCAGGTTTGCTGACAACAGCAGGCCAAGACAAGCCCACAGCAGACCATTGCTCTGGTGACGCATGGTTGTAGAATTTGTTTTTGTTGCGGTGGTATTGGAGGTCGCACGTTTGTACAGCGTGCTTCGGCGAGCGAAAGGTAGGAAAATTTGTTTATCCTACAAGCCCCTGTATGCCGCCTTGGGCGGGCATACAGGGGTTTTTTTTTTAAAAATTACTGCTGATGCATGTGTGGAAGCTAGCAAAATAGACACATAACTTGCAGGTTTTATGGGGTTGTACTGGGTAAAATGATAGATGGTGGGGTGTGCTGAAGATTGCAGGGCTACGCCCTGCGAAAATACCGGGGCCGGGCTGCTAACTATGATGGCAGGGCTAATGCCCTGCTCAGGGGCCTAGCCCTGAGATCTTTATAGCAATAACAACCGCACAGCTACCCCCATGGGCGTAGCCCCGATGGGGGCACTGGCTTGACCGAAGCAGAGACAGACAGGCTGTCGAATACATTACTGACAGCTGAATATCAGGCTATTAGACACTCACAATGAGGACCACGCACGTAGGGCGGCAGAGGTGGTCAGTTGACATTCACTTTTAGCACGATGGGTACCACATAGGCAGCCGTGCGGATAGTACTGCTGAAACGCATTTCGTCAATTGCATAGCTGACATCCTTTTCTGCAACGAGGCGGTTACCGAGCACGGCCCGCAACCTGTCATATAAATCACCCTCGTGTACTTCCACCTGCCGCATAAGCTCATCGATATCGTCCAGCCGCTGCCGCGAAAAAAGGCACACGAGGTGGTCAACACCCTGTATGTCGGCTTGAAAGGCAGCTTTACGGTTGGCAGGAATTTCTACATAATTGCTCCCGGAAGCAATCACGGGTGCATCACGTACCTGCCCGCGATCGCTGCTGCTTGAGGTAGGAAATAGCAGCTCGCTGCTGCCATTGGGTTTGATGGAAAAAATATAGAGGTAAGTATCTGCCTGCAGGTTGGTTGCCATGACCTTAAAATAGTCCCGAAGCCGCACCCTGCCTTGCTCCATCTCATAATAGCGGCCATTCCATCGACCAGCTATTTTTTCAAATACATAGTTCCCCGCACTGTCAAAGTCCTTTAGTTTGTTGAGGTAAAAGCCACCTTGGAGATTGCTCTCTGCCTGCGGCGTCGGTGCGAGACTTATGTTGTAGCCATACACACACAGCCTGGCAAAATCTTCATAGGACACATAGATGAAGCCGTCATCGCCAAAGCCCTGCCCCCATGAATTGAGCATCTCAAACTGGCGGCTGAGGTTGTTATACCCCACAACACACATTGCGTGCCCCTCCTCTCCTACTTGCTCCCAAGGCTGCGGTTTCCACAAGCCAGACCTGTCAATCGCCCGGAATGAAGGCAGCATATACATGCCTACCAGCACTGGCTTTTGCGCTTCGAGGCTCTCTATGGTAGCTGCAATTTTGTTGTCGGGCGAATCATCATAATCAAATAGCCGAAAAGAGGCGCCAATTTTGTTGACTGCCGCTAACGAACGATGTGCGGATGACGGTAATTCATCACAAGTAGGCGGATTAAAATCCCTCAGATTGCATACTCCTTGGGTCTCCATCAACTCTACGGCCCTATCCATGTGAGAGCCCTGCTCACAGCTGCCAATTTTGATTTGATTGAAGATATAGAGCGCTGATTTAGCCAATTGTGTGATAGTTGCTCTGTCTGTAATATTATGGCGGACAG
>CAZYAO010000079.1:0-5753 GCA_964645715.1 uncultured Saprospiraceae bacterium | reverse complement strand
GCTGATTTAGCCAATTGTGTGATAGTTGCTCTGTCTGTAATATTATGGCGGACAGCCAGCGAAATGGTGAAAGCAGCATAGCCGGTTGCCCAACCTACGCAAGACCCAAAGTCTCCCTGATGGCCCGCCAGCGGACTATACTTCCGCAAAGAATAGGCAGGCAGGTTTGTTGACGCGAATTTTAGCGAACGAGAGATTCGCTGTTGCGCCTGATAGGCGGCGTTATCAAAAATAAGACCAGTCCCTCCCTGTCCTGCTAAAGAAAAGCAAATGCAGAGCAGCAGCAGCAAGTTTACATGTTTCATGCGCCAATACGTGTTTTAGATTATCTTATATTACGCTAATTTATTGGCATTTGCGCTAAGACAGTGCGTATTTTTTTTAATAATTTAATGCTACAATACAGCCGCTTGCGGAGCTGTAAGTATGCGAATGGTGTTATTGAGAAAAACCTAGGGGGTTCTGGCCAATCGGAAACCAACAACACCATATCTATCAGTGGGGCTACCACCAAGTCGATTGGACACGCGACAATTCTGCGGATCGTACACCCACGAGCCCCCGCGATACACGCGAAGAGTGCCGGTACCAGGTCCAGCCGGATTCGTCTGCGCTGATGAAGGATAAGTGCCATACCAATCCTGGCACCACTCCCACACATTACCACTCATGTCGTAAAGCCCAAGCTCATTGGCTGACTTTTCGCCCACTGGGTGGGTTTTTCCGCCGGCATTTTCACTATACCAGCCAACAGCAGCCAAGCTGCTGCTGCCTGCAAACGGATGTCCCTTACGTTTATTTCCCCCTCTCGCTGCAAATTCCCACTCCGCCTCCGTCGGCAGGCGATAGCGCTGGCCAGTGCGGTCATTCAGCCGCTGCAGAAATACTTGTACCTCGTCCCAACTGACCTGCTCTACAGGACATTGGTCACAACCCGCAAATGAGGACGGATTGTTGCCCATCAGGGCACGCCATTGCGCCTGCGTAACCTCATACTGCCCGATAAAATAACTGTTGAGCCTTACCGAATGCGCAGGTTTTTCTTCACCGTCACAAGGTTGCTGCTCCGGTGTACAACCCATGTCAAAACTGCCTCCCTCGACCAGTACAAAGGTGCCGGCGTTTGCGTCTGAATAAGTAACCGGGGTATCGACTGTAAGCGCTGGGTTAGTATCCCCGGGGGTAGGTGTATGATCAGGCGGCGTAGGTGTCAAGCGAGGATATTTTGCCTGCGCTTTGTTCCACCCAGACTGAAAAGCCTCCAGCCGTAGTGCGCGTGGGGGATGCGTGCGTGTTCCTGCCTCGGGCACCGTGTTGCTTTCCAGTGCTCTTTGAGCAATCGCCAAGCTTGGAGCGCCCAGCTTGTACAGGATGAACCCAGCCATCTCATCAGCTTCGAGTTCCATATCAGGCTTCGTCTTATAGGGATGCGGATTAGTGAGGTGGTTGCGAAGATGGTGTGCTACCTCATGCGCCAGCACGAGCAGCACATTCCAGTCATCAGCGGATGGCATTTCTGCTGATGTGAAACTGAGCCCTTTGATGCGTGTTAAAAAATCAGGATTGTACAGAATGTAGGGTCTGCCTCGCTCATCTACGATGGCCACACAGTTGGCAATAGAATGGCACGGCTGGAGGATATAAGTGCTCTCGAAACCTGTACTCGCTTCAACAATTCGATTAACCAGCTGATTAACCAAAGCATCTGGCAAGTAGGACATAGTCCTGCACATATCCTGCCCAACCTGATTGCCGTAAAAATCTTGTTGCTGCGCATTCGTAGGCGTTGTTTGTAACGAGAACAGCAATAGTATCCACAGAATTGCTGGCAGGTGTTTCCATGTTCTCCTGAGTAGCATGGTTGTAAATTTTAGTAGTTATTATTAGGTAAAGTTGTCGTAGTTGAGCCCTTCATTTTCGGGCTTAGATTCAAGTCATTAATGCAACTTAGGGGGTAGTATAAACTGGCTTACAAATTTTTTCAAAAGAAAGGGATTATACTCCTTCCCCTGAATGGTAAAGTCACTGTATTGTCTCCCGTCCAAAGTTGGCAATATGAGTCACTTAACGCAAGCACAAAGATACACAATTAAGGCGATGCACGAACAGCTGGATATTCCGGACATACTGACCCACTTTCGGTGATACTGACCCAGCTGCGGGGGCAGCTGGTAGACCAGGCGCGCGCCATTGTAGCGGCATTTTGAGGCAGACAGCTACTTGCTTGCCTTTTGGGCGGCAGTGGCCGCCTGAGGTGGTCGACAAAATTCTGCCTGCGGGATGTTTTCATCGACGCCGGAAATGTAAGATTGCGACATGTCCATAGTGACGGTGCGTACTTCTGTTCTGTCTGCACCACGGGTTTCCATTTCCAGCAGTGCGTGGGCAAAGGCATCTTTAGTTTTGCCCACCGCCACGCCGACGACCTTTTTCGCGTCACGGTCGGCCAATATAGTCAGGTATTTATGCCCCTTGCGACTGCTGGTTTCATCCACAGAAAGCTCTTGGACATCATCTAACGGCTGCTGGTTCAATGCAATAACTACATGCCTGCTCACAATACCAAAGGCTCGTTTACCGGCAATATTCATGTGCCGGCCTGCACGACTCGCTGGCATACCTCCTTTAATCAGTTCAAGCAATTGCCGCTCAAAAAATAGCGTGAAAGAGCTGCCTGGCATAGCCCATCGATTAAATTGCCTAATTCACTAGTTTGACCAACGCGAAGGTAGAGAAGCTGTAGTATAAATTTGCGCTTACTGTACAAGTGACTACTGGACACTTATAGCAGGGACCACACGGTAGGGGCGGCTAAGATGATCAACAACATTTGAACAGCAAGCTAAGAAAGCAAGACTTGCTATCATTTTCCTTAACTTTGGCTAAATCTATATTAATTTTGTCGAACACCTCAATTTTATGACAGATCGTACTAAACAACAAATAGTCAAAATGAAATTAATTAAAATCTTGCTTTTTAGCATTCTATCCACTGTTACTTCGTGCAATGGACAGAACTTTGATGTGAAAAAAAATGCCAACCTGTATGTAACGGGCGACACTGTAAAAGAACTTGGAAGCAACATCATGATTGTTTATCAGGACAGGCAAAATACATATTGGTTTGGAAGTTGGGAATCAGGAGTGTATAAATATGACGGTATCACTTTAATAAACTACACTACAGAACACGGATTGCATAACAATAGAGTTGATGATATACAAGAAGATAAATCGGGCAATATATATTTCGCTGGAATGAACCCAAATTCTACAATAACAAAGTTTGACGGAAAATCATTTTATAAAATTACAGCAACCCCAAGTGATGAGTGGAAACTTGAGGCCAATGATTTGTGGCTAATTAATCCCTATCGAGACGAACAAAAGGTATATCGGTTAGATGGTAATTCTTTATACGAATTGACATTACCCAAGCCACCCAATTTATCCAATCCATTTGATATTTATAGTATTTATAGAGACAGAAAAGGAAACATTTGGTTTGGTACAAATCCGGTTGGGGTTTGCCGTTATGATGGAAATTCATTTGAATGGATTACAGAAGAAGATGTAACAGAATTTCGCAACGAAGGAGCAAACGGAGTGCGTTCAATTACAGAAGATAAAAATGGTGATTTTTGGTTTAATACTGAAAACCGATATAGTGTTTATGACAGCATAACATTAAAAAGCAATAAGTTTTACACAAGATACGAAAGCATAGGCAGTTTAGATGGAAAAAACTCCAGTGGTCTAAATGAGTATTTATCAATTGTAAAGGATAACAATGATAATTTATGGTTTGTGACTTATCGAGATGGTGTTTGGAAATATGATGGAACCACAATCACACATTATCAAGTTCAAGCTAACTCAAATGACATCACGCTTTTCAGCATTTACAAGGATAACCATGGCGATCTTTGGCTTGGAACACACGAAAACGGTGCATATAAATTTAATGGCAGCACATTTGAAAAGTTTACACCATAATGATTGAAAAAGAATGTCCCAAAAGAAACATTGGTTTGTTGAAACAGCGCGCCGACGGTGACCGCGGCGCGCCTTGTAGCTCATCTAATTGTTACCCCTGCCAGTAGCTTGTCTTTTTTGAAAAAAACAACCGCAGGCGCTGCCAAAAACCGGCCTGGGGGGGTTCAGGTAATTTAACGGCCTTTTTAGGCGCAGTAACGCGGCTGTGGGGTGTTTTGGTTCCCTCGGAGCGGGGGGGAATGTTGTAAAAAACTAGACGCACCTGGGCGTGCGCGGCTTCGGTAGCGTAGGCATACGGCAGCGGCCGCCAACAGGGCGGCATAGAAGAGGTCATTTTGCGCTGCAGGGGCGGCAGCACCGCAGTCGGGCTAAAAATGAAGCAAAAGCTGCTGCTGCCAGGGCTGCAGCCTGCCGTGCAGGCCAGCCCGGCGGGAAAATATGGCCGCCAGCGGGGGTAATTTTTTGGCGCAATATAAAATTTCACGAAAGCCATTTATTACTTTCGCAGATATGAAACTGCCGGATTTTTCGTTTAATAGTGGTTTTGCGCCGGGTGCTTGCAGGACTGTGCTTCGAAGCCCGCCCGGAAAGGGAGCGTAAAAACAGTAGTGACCAGCATACAATGACGTAAAAAAAACAGCCAAAAATGAAAATAGCATATCTAGTCATCGTACTACTGCATGGGCTGATCCACTTGCTTGGATTTATTAAAGGATTTGAATGGAAGGAAGTCAAGGAATTGACACTTCCGATTTCAAAGCCTGTGGGAGTTATCTGGCTGACTGCCGCATGCCTGTTTTTGATCTATGGTGTATTATACTTATTAAATACCCAATACGCCTGGTTGATCGGACTGATTGCAGTAGTGCTTTCACAAGTGCTTATCCTGTTGTTTTGGAAAGACGCGAGATTTGGTACGATTCCCAACATGATCATTTTGGCTGTTTCATTAGTCTCGTTTGGCTATTACAGCTTTCAGAAAACCATTCAGCAAGAAACGGCCCAGTTGCTCAACAAAAATCTGCGCACAGCAAACAGACCTGTACAAGAAAGTGATATAAGTCATTTGCCCGAGCCAGTGAAAAAATGGCTGCGAAATGCAGGTGCTGTAGGAAAGCCCTACATAAGTTACGGCAAAGTCACTCAAATAGCCGAAATGCAAATGAAACCAGAACAAGATAATTGGTTGACTGCAAAAGCTATACAATATACTACCATTGACAGGCCTGCCTTCATTTGGTCGGTTGACGTAACAATGAATCGCGTGTTGAATTTTCAGGGACGCGATAAGTTTGATGACGGAAAGGGTGAAATGCTGATAAAAATGAATTCATTGTTCAACATTGTTAATGAACGCGGTGAAAAATTGGATGAGGGCACCTTGCAACGTTATTTAGGAGAGATGGTCTGGTTTCCTTCATTGGCGCTGAGTCCGTACATAACCTGGGAGCCGGTAGACGAGAATACAGCAAAGGCAAGCATGACCTACCAAGGCAGTTCGGGCAGTGGCACGTTCCATTTCAATGCCCAGGGTGACGTTACAACATTTTCGGCTTTGCGCTACAAGGGCAACGAAGCGGGCGCTAAAAGACATCATTGGGAGATGAACATATTGGCTTATCGCACATTTGAAGGCATCAGCGTTCCTGCTAAAATGACCTCGACCTGGAAACTTGACGATCAAGATTGGACCTGGCTAAAAATGGAAGTTACGGATATACGATATAACGATAATGCCCGCTACTGATTGCATGGGG
>CAZYAO010000078.1:0-9128 GCA_964645715.1 uncultured Saprospiraceae bacterium | reverse complement strand
CGGTACAGTGCGCGGGTGTAGTCGTCGTAGCCAGCGAGTGACGGCTGGGCGGGGAGGCGGTCATCGCCCTGTATACCGTCGATGGCATAATTATTGACAACTTCCAGTACCAGCGAGCTGATAAAATCCTGCACCTCCGGATGAAAAGCGTTCATCCACTGGAAGCCGTTTTTGGTTGCCAACTGTCCGTGCCGGTCACGTGCTGCCCAATGGGGTCGGGCAGCAATGATGGGGCCACCATCGGGCTTTTGGTAGGAACAGGAAAAACCAAACTCAAACCAGGCATGCACTTTGATCTGGCGACGGTGGGCTGCTTCGATTAGCTCTGCAAGCGGGTCGCGTCCGGCGAATTCGGGCTGTATGGCCTGTCCGGTAAGCTGTTGCATAACTTTTGAAGGATAGGTAGTCGTAGCGTCGTTCCAGACAACCACGAAGATATGGTTGATACCGAGTGAGTCACAGAGTGCCACCGCCTGTTCGATATGGTGACGTGAAAACAGCGCATCACTCGCAATGTTGGTTAGCCATACCCCCCGAAAGGCAGGCGTTTTTTCGAGTCTGTGCAGCCCGGGCTGACAAGCAGTCAGCAACACTATTACCAGTACGCTGTAAGCTGTTGGACAAATAGTTGTAAGTATATGAAAAAGTTTCCTGTATGCGGCCATTTGGAGAAGTTACTTGCGGTCTCAAAATTATTATCAGGTTGATGTGTTAATATGGCTTATGTTTTTAAAAAATAATTTGCTTTTTCAAAAAATGAGGTACATTTGTCAGTGCAAATCTACCTTTTTTCAGAATAATATCCCACCCTCCTTTGGGTGGCCTTTTCTCCCTGACAGCAGTATTGTCTGCCACAAGTGTGCAGGCACGAAATGATCGACTACAAGACGGTTCAGAGGTATAGGAGCAAAAGACGTATGTTGGTTGCGTAAGTTGAGTGTATGCAATTTCATTGCTTTTGGTGTTGTTGGTGGTCTTGGAACTCGCGTAAGGTTAAGTTTTTAGGTTCGGGTTGTATGACCCGGTTTTTTTATGTGTAAACAATGATTCACTGACAAACAACAAAAGTATGAGGCATGTAAAATTTGGACAATTTTTGCGTTCATGGTGCCGACAGATGGTACCACTAATGGCTATGGCCATAATGCTGCTGTCCGCTGCAACGCTTTCGGCTCAGACGGCCAAGGGTAAGGTGGTGGCTGGCAGCGATGGCAGTCCGCTCATCGGCGCTTCCGTTCAGGAAAAAGGTACTTCCAACGGAACGGTGACAGATGTTGACGGCAACTTCTCGCTTACTGTCAGCAAGTCGCCTACTACGCTGGTCGTTTCTTACATTGGCTACGCGACTACGGAAGTTACCTACAATGGTGGTTCGCAGATGCTGTCAATCAGCCTGAATGAAGGTACGGACCTTGAGGAAGTGGTTGTTACGGCCCTTGGTATTGAGCGTTCGCGCAAAAACATCACCTATTCTGTGCAGGAGCTCAGTGGTGATGCCGTGCGCGTATCCCGCGATGCCAACTTCGTAAACACACTTAACGGTAAGGTTGCGGGTCTTCAGGTCACAACCAATGCGGGTGGTCCTGGTGGTGCTGCGCGTATCACGCTGCGCGGTAACCGCTCGATTTCGGGTACCAACAATGCACTGGTAGTCGTTGACGGTGTACCCATCGACAACTCCAACCGCGGACAGGTAGGTAACGACTTTGGTGGTTACAACAACATCGACGGTGTTTCTTCGATCAACCCTGCAGATATCGAGAGTGTCAGCTTCCTCAAAGGGGGTGCTGCTGCTGCGCTTTATGGCAGCCGTGGTGCCAACGGGGTCATGCTGATTACAACTAAGAGGGGACGTGAGGGCAAAATTAGCGTTGATGTCAACTCTGGTGTAACCTTCGACACGCCAACGCTGCTGCCAAGTCTGCAAAATGTCTATGGCCAGGGCAACGGGGGAAATTCCAACACGACTTCTTCCGGAAGCTGGGGAAGCAAGGCTACTACCTATCCTGACAACGTATCTGACTTCTTCCGCACAGGGGTGAGCCTCAACAACAGCGTGGGTATCACGGGTGGTACGGAAAAGACGCAGGCTTATTTCTCTTACACCAACAACCGCGACCAGGGCATTATTTCCAATAATGATCTCTATCGCAATACCTTCAACCTGCGTATCAACCAGCGGATCAGCAACCGCCTGTCTGCAGATTTCAAGGCTACCATCGTGAGCCAGGAAATAGACAACAAGGTGAAGGTGGGTGAAGAGAGTGGTACGGTGCAGAACCTCTACAAAATTCCGCGCTCGGTCAATCTGGCTGATTATGAGGATTTTGAAGATGACAATGGCAACCCGACCTACTGGGCTACTTCGTCTATCTACATGAACCCCTACTGGTCAATCAACCGCGTATTGAATACGGACAGCCGCGATCGCGCTACACTGCTTGCCAGCCTGACGTACGATCTGACGGACAAAATCAAGCTGACCGGTCGCGCGAGCCTTGATAAGTCCAATGACCAGCTGACGTTTAAGTTTTTCAATAACACCCTGCTGTTTGCGGGTCCTGGTGGTACTTATCAGGAAGGCAGTGGCTACTTCCAGGAAAACAACTTCGACCTTTTCCTGAACGGCTACCATAACCTGGGTGATGACCTGCGGCTCGATTTCATGCTGGGTACAGCGCTCAACCAGCGCAACGCCAAGTATACGTTCATCAATGCCAATGGCTTGTTGGTACCCAACAAGTTTTCAACGGACTTTGGTCGTAACGTTTCTACGGCAAGTTCATTGTCACAGCGCGAAATGCAGTCGGTATTCGGTACCGTTTCGCTGGCTTTCCGCTCTTACCTGATTTTCGATGTTTCTGCGCGCAACGACTGGTCTTCGACCCTGCCGGCGCCGCACGCATTCTTCTATCCTTCGTTTGGTACTTCGCTCATCCTGAGCGATATGGTATCTATGCCTGACTTCTTCTCTTTTGTGAAGCTCCGGGGTACCTGGTCTCAGGTAGGTAATGATGCTGACCCTTACCGTCTGCAGAATACCTTCTCTGTTCAGCAGGGGGGAACGAATGGTTTCATCGCACTGGATCCGACCAAGAACATTCCTGACCTGAAGCCTGAATTGACCAGCTCGCTGGAATTCGGTGCAGACGTACGTATGCTCAATGGCCGTTTGGGTGTAGATTTCACTTGGTATAAGACGAATTCTATCAACCAGCTCTTCCTGGTGCCACTGCCAGCGCCTTCTGGTTTCTCACAGGAGTACATCAATGCCGGTAATATCCAGAATAAGGGTATAGAACTGACGCTGAACTGGCGTGCGATAGAGACTTCCAACTTTACGTACAATACGACTCTCAACTTCACGCGCAACGTCAATGACGTAATTGAACTGTCTGAGCGTACAAAGACGGTCTTCCTGGGTGGTGGCTTCGGTCGTACGGCTGGTCCGCTGGTAGAAGAAGGTGGTCGCTATGGCAACCTCTATGCTGAAGGTTGGTTGCGTGATGACCAAGGTCGTTTTGTAGTTGACAACCAGGGCCTTCCTGTAGGTTCAGGGGGTGGCGAAACATTCATCGGCAACTTCAACCCCGACTTCCTGCTGGGCTGGAACAACCAGTTCTCTTACAAGGGCATCAATCTGTCTGTACTCATCGACGGTCGCTTCGGTGGCGTGATGGTTTCCGGTACGGATGCCAACCTTGCTTTTGATGGTACAGCTGACTATACAGAAGATTTCCGCGACGGAGGTCTCGTACTGGACGCTGTACGTGCTGACGGTACGCCCAACAACGTATCTGTCAGTGCTGAGCAACTGTGGACGCGTGTTTCCGGTGGTCGTTACTCTTTTGGCGAGTTCTTTGCTTACGACGCTACCAACATTCGTATCCGCGAATTGGCGCTGGGCTATGACTTTAAAATTTCTGGTATCAACAATTTGCGTGTATCTTTGGTAGGTCGTAACCTGCTCTTCCTGTACCGCGGTAGTTCAATACTCGATATTCCGGGTGTACGTGAGCGCAAGATGAACTTTGACCCGGATATTCAACTGGGTGCAGGCAACTTCCAGGGCGTTGAGTACGGCAACCTGCCTTCTACGCGTTCTGTAGGTGTCAACTTACAACTTAGCTTCTAAAGTTATTATTTTTGAAAATCAAAATGCGATATAGATGAAATTCAATTGGAATCTTTTCGTCAAGAGCTTTCTCACCGGGGTACTGATTGTCACCTTGTTTGGTGCCTGTACCGACGATTTTGAAGAGCTCAACGTTGATCAGACGAAACTGTCGACGCTCGGGAGCAATGAGTATCCGTTCCTCTTCAGCAAGGCGCAGTCTTCGGCTTCATACGCCTTTTGGCGCTATCAGGTGGCACAGAACCTGTTCTCAGATCTGTACTCACAGTATTTTGCCACAACGGCCTCTTACTTCCCTTCGGATCGCAACGTGATTCGTATGGACTGGATGCAGTGGCACTGGCGCCCGATTTATACCGACTGTGTACCTCAGCTTAAGGTACTGCTTGAGGAGCTGGATCCCAGCACACCTGAGCATGCACTGGCTAGCATCATGTGGGTATATTCTTTCCATCGACTGACGGACTACTACGGCCCCATCCCTTACTTCCAGGCGGGTGAGCCATTAGCGTCTGTTCCGTATGACTCACAGGAGGATATCTACAATGACTTCTTCGCGCGCCTTTCTTCGGCGGTGACGGTACTGCAGGCCAATGCCAACAAGACGCCTTACGGTTCTTATGACCTGATGTATGGCGGTAATGTCAACAAGTGGATCAAGTTTGCCAACAGTCTGCGCCTGCGCCTGGCAATGCGTGTTTCTGCTGTCAACGCAGCCAAAGCGAAGACAGAAGCAGAGGCGGCTGTAGCCAGCGGTGTAATTACGGACGTTGCTGACGATGCAACTATGTTTAAGACAGAAAATGGTGGTGACGTAAACGGCTTGTCTGGTATCTCCGTATGGAATGAATTCCGTATGAGTGCTGCTATGGAGTCAGTGCTGAAGGGCTACAATGACCCACGTATGCCAGTTTTCTTCCAACCAGCATCTGCTACTGGGGAGTTCAACGGTTTGCGCAATGGTCTGACGCCTGCACAGTTGGGCGAAGCTGTTAACACCAGCAATTTCAATTCCAATGTAGGTGCTCGCTGGGTAACTGGCAGCGGAGCTGCCTGGGCACGGGTGGGTGAAACCCGTCAGAACATGCTGCACGCTGCAGAGGTATACTTCATCCGCGCTGAAGGAGCGCTGAAGGGCTGGAATATGGGTGGTTCTGCTGAAGAGATGTACAACAAAGGTATAGAGGCGTCTATGAAGCAATGGGGAATTGCGGATGCTGCTGCTATTGCTGCTTACCAAAATTCGACAGCAACACCGGTTGCGCCTGGCGACTTCCTCAACTCGCCCCCGCTCAACAATGCACCTATCAAGTGGAGTGCCGATCCAAATACGCAGCTGCTGCAGATTGCTACGCAGAAGTGGGTGGCACTGTATCCGGACGGTATGGAAGCATGGGCTGACATGAGGAGAGCTAAGCGGCCGGTACTCTATCCTGTTGCTAATTCTGACAACGGTGATATTCCGGCAGGTCAGCGTCCTCGCCGCATTCCGTTCATTGATTATGAGAAAAATACCAATGGTGAAGAGGTGACGAAAGCCGCGGCACTGCTTGGTGGTCCCGATAAGGCTACAACGCCGCTTTGGTGGGATAAGTAATCAAATTGTTTAAGCCAAATGTTGGTAGTGCGCGTATGCGTGCTACCAACATTTTTTAATTTTACCACATGCGCAGTGGTCTCTGGGTGCTCTCCTCGCTTATTCTGCTCCTGGCTGCCGGGGGTTGTGGTCATCAGGAATCTGACACTCTGTTTAGTGAGCTGTCTGCTGGACAGTCGGGGATAGATTTTGTCAACTCACTTCAGGAATCTCCTGATTTCAACGTGCTCAAGTACGGTTACTTTTTTAACGGGGGCGGTGTGGCTGCCGGCGATTTCAACAACGACGGCTGGCCGGATCTCTTTTTTACAGGTAATCTGGTAGCCAATAAACTCTATCTGAATAAGGGCAATGGAGCATTGGCTTTTGAAGATGTGTCTGACAAAGCTGGTATTGCGGCAGCAGATGGCTGGAATACGGGGGTGAGTCTGGTAGATATTAACAACGACGGCTGGCTAGATATCTACCTGTGTCGCTCGGCAGCACTCAGCGCTCGTCTTCGCCGCAATCTGCTCTTCATCAACGATGGTAATGGACATTTTACCGAACAGGCTGCAGCTTACGGCCTCGATGATCCTGCCTATTCTACCCAGGCAGTCTTTTTTGATTATGATAAGGACGGGGATCTCGACTGTTTTATCCTCAATCATTCTGTGCAGACGTATGCCGGCTTCGGCTCGGCCCTGCCACAGATGAAAACCACCCAGAATCCTGATTATGCTTC
This sequence comes from uncultured Saprospiraceae bacterium, assembly GCA_964645715.1. Taxonomy (GTDB): domain Bacteria; phylum Bacteroidota; class Bacteroidia; order Chitinophagales; family Saprospiraceae; genus JAUMBM01. Next base: position 2,672 of record CAZYAO010000078.1, on the reverse strand, counting down.
CAAACTCATGCGCAATGAGGGAGGGAAATTTACGGATGTGACTGCTGAAGCAGGCCTTATAGCCAACGTACTGAGCTTCGGTCTGGGGGTGGCTGCCAGTGATTTTAACAACGATGGCTGGCCGGATCTCTACATTTCCAATGATTACAACGAGGAGGATTATCTCTACCTCAATCAGGGAGATGGTACTTTCAGTGAACAGATGCGCAGCGCTATGGGGCATGTATCGCTCTTCTCGATGGGCTCCGATGCGGCAGATATCAACAACGATGGCTGGACAGACCTGGTGACCCTCGATATGTTGCCCGCCTCCAACGAGCGTATCAAGATGACCTCGGGGGATGATAATTTTCAAAAATATACGGCACTGGTCAACAATGGATTTTATTACCAGTCGATGCGCAATATGCTTCAGCTCAATACAGGTAATGCCGGGCAAAATGCGCAGGGTATTGCCTTGCCACTCTTTGCAGAGATTGGGCAGCAGGCGGGGATTTCGAATACAGACTGGTCCTGGGCAACCCTCTGTGCCGACCTTGATCTGGATACCCACAAAGATATTTTTATTACCAATGGTTACGCGCGCGACTATACCAACATGGAGTTTCTCAATTATACCATGGACGTACAGCTGAAATCGCAGCGCTCTGGTAAAGCGGCTGATCCTATGGAGATTATTGCCCAAATGCCAGCTATCCACACACCTAATTACGTATTTCAAAATACAGGTTCGGTTGCCTTTACCGACAAAACACGCGACTGGGGTTTCGACCGTCCCTCCATGTCCAACGGCTTGGCAATGGCCGACTTCGACCGCGATGGTGATCTCGATGTAGTCATCAACAATGTCAATGAGCCGGCAGCTGTGTACCGCAATCAATCAGAAACTCACAGCCAACACAAGAGTATCACCATCGACCTGAGCCGCGCCAATCCTGCCCGTGCTATTGGTGCGAAAGTATGGGTGTTTACTGGCGGTAGTAGTCAACTGCAGGAGTTTTATCCAGTCAGGGGTTACCAGTCCTGCATGTACACGCCCCTAGTCTTTGGTCTGGGCAGTGCGGCACAGGCCGACTCGGTAGTGGTCGTGTGGACGGACGGGCGTCGTTTCACACAGCGCGATGTGAAAGCCTCTACAGTGGTTGAGGCTGTCTATGATACTGCCGCAGCCGTGGTGTCGGCTGCAATGCCTGCCACCGCTATGTATCCGGGTGTTACGCAGACAAATATCCCTTTCCGCCACCAGGAGGATAGCCAGAACGATTTTAGTCTGCAGCCACTTCTTCCCTTCATGCTTTCTTTCCAGGGGCCACAGATGGCGGCTCGCATAGCATCTGATGGCGGGGAGATTTACTTTTGCGGGGCAGCAGGTCAGGCGTCCCAGCTGTATCGCATTACGGCCGACGGCTTGCAGGCATCGCCTCAACCTGTATTTGCTGCGGATGCTGCCTATGAGGATGCAGATGCTGTTTTTGCCGATGTTGACGGTGATGGCGATGCAGATCTGCTGGTCGCTTCGGCGGGCTATCACCTGCCTGCAGGCTCGCCTTTGCTTCGGCCGAGGCTTTATCGCAACGATAATGGCCGCTACCAATTGGTACAGGATGCTTTTCCTGCTGACGTCGCACTGGCTGCTTCTACCTTGGTGGTGTTGGACGCTGATCAGGATGGAGACCAGGATGTATTCATTGGCGCCTTGGTACAACCACAAAATTTTCCGCTGCCGGCAGATTCCTATCTGCTGCTCAATGATGGTCGGGGGCACTTCAGTTTGGGCGCACCACTTCCGCTGGGTATGGTGACAGATGCATTGGCAACCGATATGGATGGAGATGCTGATACAGATTTGGTAGTCAGTCGGTTGTTTGGTACGGTCGCTTGGATTCCCAATGAAAGTGGCAAGCTTAATCACACGGCCGAGCAGTCGCTCAGTGAGACAGGCATTTGGTTGCATCTTACTGCATTAGAATCAACAAGCGGGAAGCAGTTTATCGCAGGGAATCTGGGGCTCAACAACCAGCTGGCGGCGGTCACCGAAGCAGGACTGGGCTTGTACGATGCTCCTTTTATGGGTGCCAACAAGGTGATCCCCGTGCTTTCTTTTTTCCAGCAGGGGCAGGAGTATCCTTTTCCGGCTCGTGATGAACTATTAAGTGCTATGCCAGTACTCAAGAAAAATTTTACTAACTATACCTCTTTTTCCACGGCAACCATACGAGATATACTGGGCGATGCGCTGGATAAAGCCAACCATCGAACGGCCAATGAATTGCAAAGCATTCACATTCGTTTTGACAAGGGAAAGGCTTCATCGGTACCACTGCCTGCGGTAGCCCAATATGCACCCTTGCTGGCAAGCAGCACGGCAGATGTAAATGGCGACGGCCTTGAGGATATAATGCTGGGTGGCAATATCACGCAGACGCGCGTGCGCATTGGCAAAATGGATGCATCCTACGGGCAAGTGTTGCTCGGCGATGGCCAGGGAGGCTGGAAGTATGGAGGACAACTGAATATTCGAGGAGATGTACGGTCGATGGTTTTTGTTCCTTCACTCAGCAGCCTGTTGGTGGGGATTAATAATGGTCAGGCAGTGCGTTGTGATTTGCAGTAAAACGCACTTTGGCGGCAACAGCCGCCAAAGTGCGTTTTGATTTTTGTATTGTTCTTTT
>CAZYAO010000077.1:0-9251 GCA_964645715.1 uncultured Saprospiraceae bacterium | reverse complement strand
TGTGGGATTCTAATAAATTGTTTTAACAATACAAAAATAAAACCAAAAACACACAATTGCCAACTTTTTTGAAATTTTTTTTATTAATTTTTTTGTTTTAAAACAAATTGCCCTGCTATGTGCATGAACACAGCAGGGCAATGTATTGATAGTATTCGGTATTCGGTCTCCGTCTCGGCGGAATCACGCATACAAGCAGCTCACAAGACTGGCCGTATCACAGCTGACGTACACGCTCAAGGCTGAAACAACGGCCAGCTTTTATCCCTTGCCGCTATGATGTACTCGGTATCCGGCAGTACGGGCAGTTCGAGTTGGAAAGCAGGATCATCGAATCGATAGCCACTTTCGGCGGCTGGCTGGTAGTAATTATCACACTTGTAGAAAAACTCAGCAGTATCGGAAAGCACCAGATAGCCGTGGGCAAATCCTCTGGGGATAAACAGCTGCAGCCTGTTGGCTGCACTGAGTACGATGCCGTAAGCCTGGCCGCGGGTAGGTGAGTTTTCGCGGATGTCGACCACAATATCGTACACCTCACCACTTAGCACCCTCACCAATTTCGCCTGTGCGGCATCGCCCTGCTGGAAATGCAGTCCACGAAACACACCTTTCGTAGAGAGCGCCTGGTTATCCTGTACGAAATGCACCTCAACACCAGCTTCCCGCATGAAAGTACGCTCGTTAAAACTTTCAAAAAAGTACCCCCGGTCGTCCTCAAAAACTTTGGGTTCGAAGATAAACAGGCCTGCTAGCGGCGTTGAGATGAATGGCATACGTCCGTAGATGATCGGTTGAATGATTTCAGGCTGCAAAGGTACCTAATTTACCTTTTTCCGTCGGACAGTCATGCAATTTGTTTCCTGCAGAATAGAAATTTGTGCAGCCGCGCACACAGATGAGACCTTCATTTCGGCCAATGGGGGCAAATAAACACATCATTTCGCGACCGAATTGCGTAAATTTGCGGCCAAAATCAGCGTATTGTGGCGAACAATGAAATAACCATCACCGTCATCGACCGGCTGGCACAAGCACACCAGCTCACGGCACCGACGGACATGAATCTCAACCTCATGGAGCTGTGTAAGTCATACGAGCTCCCTGTCAAAGGCACCTGCGGCGGCATGGCGCTTTGTTCCACCTGTCAGGTATACGTAGAGAGCGACCATACACTACCCGAGATGACCGACGACGAGGCCAACATGCTCGACCAGGCCTTTTTTGTAAAAAACAATTCGCGCCTGGGCTGCCAGCTGCAGCTGCAGCCCTCCTTTGACGGGCTGGTCGTCCGGCTGGCGCCGGAGACAGAAGACTAGCCTTCGGGCAACTTCGCCATTGGTGGCAGCTAAAGCTGCCACCAATGGCGAAGCGGCTCAGCATTTTACCTCCAAAAATCCTTCCAGCTCCACTTCCCGCCCGTCACGATATTTTCATTCGAAAACACCCGTCCGGCAAACCAGAGTGCCAAAAGAATGTATACCACCAGCATGGCCAGCACCAGTCCAACCAGCGTATAAGAAACATCGGACGCCAGCAGCGAGCCCATGGCCAGCGAGATATTGAGCATTGGAATCAGGGCAGTTTTCGTACTGAGTTCCAGTCCGGGCATTTGCGACACCATGATTGGCAGTAGCACCAGCATCATCAGCGGCGTGATATAACTCTGTGCCTCCTTATAGGAGTTGGCCAACACAGCGACCACCATACTGATGGCTGCCAGAAAAGCCGTAGACAACACGATCAGCAGCACAAGTCCCAGCCAGGAAGCAGCTGAAACGGAGAAACTCAGCAATTCTGCGTTCGCCTCCAGCTCGCTCATTTGCAACTGCAGCCCCAGCAGCAGGCTGAGCACGTTCATAAACGCACTGCTAAGCCCCACGCTAGCCACAGCCAAAAACTTACCGGCAATGATTGCATTCTCGCTGGCAGTAGTCACATAGAGCGTCTGCAGTGTTTTACGTTCCTTCTCCCCCGCCGTGATGTCGATGGCGATATAGATGCAGCCTGTAAAAATCAGCAACAGCAGCAATGACGGCAGAATGGTGCCCAGCAACCTGCCCAATTTATCATCTCGGGAAGAAATATCCCTCACTTGCAGACTGACTGGCTCCACGAAAGCGGGGCTTAGCGACTGTGCAGCCAGTCGGCCGCTAAGCAGCTGATTGCTGTAAGCCTGCAACAATGCCTGCACATTTTCCTTTCTTGCACTGAGTAGATAATCCGATTCGTCAACATACAAAACCGGGCTGGCCGTCAGTCCGGCACTGATTTTTTCATCAAAATCGGCAGGAATTTCCAGCCCCATTGACTCGGGCAGACTATCGAGTATCACCTCATCAAAAGCGCGCAGCTGCAGCACCAGGCTACTGTCGGCCGACAACAACCTCAGCAATTCGTGCGAGTCTGGCAGCCCGCTCACAAACAAGGAGATTTTTTCCTTCTGCAGCTTCTCCTCCTGCCCTGCCCCTACTTTGCCCATCAGCAAGAACAAGACCGGGTAGATAAAAAACGGCATTAGGATCACCAGAAAAAGCATGCGTTTATCGCGCAAAATCTCGCGCATTTCTTTCTTGAAAATTGTCAGTATCATCTGGCAGAATTATCATTTTTAAAAAAACCTACACCCCGTACAGGCACAGTTGCCCGGCCGCTTTGCGGCCTCCCTAGCGATGAGCAGTATTTACCAGCCGGAAAAAAGCGTCGTGCAGGCTAGCCGCCTGCTGTTGAGCTATCAGCTGCGCAGGCGGCCCATTAAACACCAGTTGTCCCTCGTGGATGACGAGGATACGCTGACACAATCGGCTGACCTCATCGAGGTGATGCGTTGAAAACAAGACCGCCTTGCCCTGCTCCTGCACCTGTCGCTGCATAAACCGCAGTATGAGTTCACTCGCCATAATATCGAGCCCCGTAGTAGGCTCATCCAGTACGATTACAGCCGGATCGTGGATGACCGTGCGAGCGATAGACACACGCTGTTGCTGACCCGTCGACAACTTCTCGCAGTAGCGGTCGGCGAAATCGCCGATGTCAAAATCTGTCGCCAGCTGCTGCACCCGTCCCGACAAGACCGAGGCATCCAGCCCGTACAACCTGCCAAAATACGTGAGCAACTCCAGTGGTTTGAGGCGCCGGTAGAGCGCCATATCCCCTGTCAGAAAGCCCAGTTGCGCCCTGGCGGCCGATTTGTTGTGCCGCATGGCCTTGCCGGCGATCTGCACATCCCCTTGGTCGGGCGACAGTAGGCCAGCCAGCATGCGCAGGGTAGTCGTTTTGCCGGCCCCGTTGGGTCCCAGCAAACCTACCAGTTCGCCCGGGTAAAGTTCAAAACTGATATCCTTCACCACTTGTTTGTCTTCGAAGGACTTGCTGAGTCGCTCAGCACTGATGATGGGTTGATGCATATATGCAGGAATATTTTTTTAAAAAATAGCCTTAGCGCGCTTTGAGGCGCTCTTGGCGGCTGACGCCGCCAAGAGCGCCTCGAATGATGTTTATTTTGCCACAAAAGGCGGCAAAATGCTTACGCCACAGGCTCGTATTACACACAAGATTCAACGCGCTCCCAAGATACATGCCTCTCCGATGAGCCACCAAAAAAAATCGACAAGCACGCCTAAAAAGCGACTAACCTACTTGCGACCTGCGCGCATACGAAGCTTGTCTTTGTTGAACCGAAAAATAATGTCGCCAGCCAAGCAAGCGTTTAACTGATATGCCAACAAGCCCAAAAAGCCTCTATCTTTGAGTCCAGGTATACTACAACAACCAATACATTATGACCATTGTCAGACTCTTCATGCTTATCGCCCTGGCTGCGGCGGTGCGACTGGGTGCACAGCCTGTTGATGCCAGGCTAGCCCCCACACAGCGGCCGTTGGAGGCCATTGCCAGCTATCCCCTGCCCCCGCTGGACAACAAGCAGCTGCAGGCAGCTGAAGCAACACGCCGGGGGCCCGGCATTGCTCCCCGTTTTGCAGAGACCATAGAAGTGGCCCTCAGGCCCGAAACCCATGGCAGCTGGGAGCAGCTTGCCGATGGTCGCGAAGTATGGCGACTGCGCCTGCAGTCACCCGGTGCCCACTCGCTCAACCTCGGTTTTTCTGCTTACACCATGCCGGCTGGCGGCAGCCTGATCCTGTATCAGTCCAAAGGCAAGGAAGTCATTGGTCCCTTTACCCCTGCCGACAATGAGGAACATGCCGAGCTGTGGACGCCCATCCTCCCCGGCGACGACCTCATCGTAGAAGTACAGCTGGCCGCTGGTACCCGGTCTGCGCTGGATCTCGAAATCAAGACCATCAACCACGATTTTGTAGGCTTCTCGCTGCTCATGTCCGGCTCCTGCAACCTCGACGTCATCTGCGGTGCAGCAGACGGCTGGGGTATCGTTGACCAGTACCGCGACATTATACAGTCGGTAGCTGTCATTGGTATCAATGGCAACACCTTCTGTACGGGCTTTTTGGTCAACAACACCCGGCAGGACTGCCGGCCTTTTTTCATGACTGCCAACCACTGCGGCATCAATGCCGGCAACTCGCCTTCGCTGGTTGTATACTGGAATTATATCAATAGTGTATGTCGGCAGCCTGGCAGCCCCGCCAGCGGCGGGCCCGGCGACGGCTTGCTGACTGATTTCAATACGGGTTCCTTGTTCAGGGCCGCGCATGCGCCTTCTGATATGACGCTGGTGGAGCTCGACGATCCGGTGTCGCCCACGGCCGACGCATTTTTTGCCGGCTGGTCGGCCGTCAATACCCCTGCACAAGACACCATTATATGTGTACACCATCCGAGCACTGACGAAAAGCGCATCAGCTTCGAGTTTGACGGCACGTATGTGGGCAACTGGGGATCGGGCAGCACGCCCGTGCCCACCGGCACCCACCTGATTGTGGCTGACTGGGATATTGGCACCACTGAAGGGGGCTCCTCGGGCTCCCCGCTGTTCAATAGCCGCAAGCAGGTCATCGGCCAGCTCCACGGAGGTGCCGCTTCCTGCAACAACAATTCCTATGATAGCTATGGCTGGATGTACACCTCCTGGGAAGGCGGTGGCAGCCCACAGAGCCGCCTGAAAGACTGGCTGGATCCGGACAACAGCGGCCAGCTGGAGCTCGACGGCCGCTACCAGCTGCAGTGCAGCTACTATGTGCTGGCCGACCCACCGGCAGCGTCACTCTGTGCACCCGACTCGGCCAACTTCCAGCTCACCGTAGGTGAGACCTTCGAAGACACCGTCAGTCTTAGTTTTCCGTCCCTGCCCGAAGGACTTGTGCTGTCGCTCAGTGACACCACGGCAGCCCCGGGTGCCCTGCTTAGCCTCACCATTGGCGGCACGGAGAACGTGCCCACCGGTACCTACCTGCTCAACCTGCAGGCCACTGACGGCACCAACACAGCCGTCACCACGCTGGTACTGACCATCACCAACGGGCTGCCGGCAGCAGTCAACCTGATTGCCCCCCTTGACGCTGCTGCCGACCAGCCTCTGTCCAACCAGCTCGTCTGGCAGAATATTGACGGTGCCGCCGCCTACGACTGGCAATTCAGCGACACCCTCACCTTCAGCCAGTTGCTTGCATCCGGCACAGGCATAGCGCAAACGAGCGCCATGACACCCCCGCTGGAAATCCTGACTACCTACTACTGGCGGGTACGGGCCAGCAACCAATGCGGCGACGGCGAATGGTCGGCCGTATATTCGTTTACCACCGGCGAGCAGCTGTGTCTCAACCTCGCCTCGCCCAATGTGCCCCTCAGCATTTCTTCATCAGGCACACCGACGGTCAACTCCGTCCTGTCTGTAGGCTTACCGGGCAATATATTGTCCATCAGGCTAGTAGACCTTTCCATACAGCACACTTACATAGGCGACCTCAGTGCTACGCTTACTTCTCCTGCCGGCACGACGATAGAGTTGTTTAACCGCCCTGGCACGACCGGGGCTGGTTTTGGCTGCGACGGCGAGGATTTGCTGGTCACCTTTGACGATGCCGCCCCCAACAATGCGGCCGCTTTTGAAAACGCCTGCGGTGCTACCAGTCCCTCTATTGAAGGCAGCTACCAGCCCATACAGGCACTGGCTGCTTTTGCGGGCCAGCCGGCGGCGGGCGAATGGCGACTTTCTGTCAGGGACAATGCTTCCTTTGACGGTGGATCGCTATTGGGCTGGCGGCTTGAATTCTGTACAGAAATTCCCAGTGATGTGTATGTGACCACGCCTGAGACGCTCAGCAGCTGTCAGGGAAGTCCCGTGTCATTTGACATGATCGTAGGTCCGGGCTTTGAAGCCCCGGCGACCATAAGTGTTGCTGGCCTGCCTGCGGGTGCTGAGTTCAGCGTCGAGACCAATCCGGCGCTGCCCGGCGATACGGTTACCGTGACTATTACAGGGCTCACAGCCGGCGAGTACAGTCTGCTTGTCAGCGGGCAGCAAGGCAGCGATACGGCCAGCAGCAGCATTGACCTGATCATTGACGGAGGGCCACAGGCACCTGCGCTGGTGCTGCCTGCACAGGATGCACAGCCACCGCTGGGACCCGTTCTTTTCCAGTGGTCGCCCGTGAGTGGCGCCCAAAACTACCGCTTCATCCTGTCGACCCAGCCCGACCTCAGCGATGCGCAGATCGACGCGCTGCTGCCGGCTACGACCACCTCGCGCAACCAGGGAAGCCTCAACAGCAATACGCGGTATTACTGGACGGTCATTGCCGAAGGCGCCTGTCCGAGTCAGGCGACGCCCGAAGTCAGGACATTCACCACAGCGCGCAACCTGGGCTTGTTCCTCAACAATGCTATTCAGCAGCTTTGCGTGACGGAAGAGGCCACCTACCAGCTCACACTGGGTCCCGACTTTGGCCAGTCGCCGACGGTAGCCGTGAGTACGCAGCCAACGGCAAGCTTCAGTCTGGAGCAATCCTACAATGCCAGCACGCGCATACTGACCTTCACCCTCAGCGACTTATTTGCGTTCAATGCCGGCAGCTACCTGCTCACTTTTGTGGTGAGCGACGAGCTTGGCAACCAGAACCAGCTCAATACCAGCATCAGTATGCTCACAGCGCCCGGCCTCTCGACCCTCGAAGAGCCTGCTGCCGGCAGCATTTTCACCAGCAACAACATCACGCTGCGCTGGGCGGCGGTAAGCAATGCCACCAGCTATCGCGTTGAGGTTTCTACCGATCCGAGCTTTGCCACTGTGCTCATCAGCCAAGTGCAGACAGCGCTCAGCTATGTGTTTATGGCGCCGGAGGGTGGACTGTACTATTGGCGGGTGACGGCCTCCAACAGTTGTGGCGATGCTGTAACGGCTGCGCGTACAGTCAGTTACTCGCCAGTGAGCACGCGCGAGCTCATGGGAATCAGCTTACAGCTCTATCCCAATCCCACTGCCGGCCTTGTCCAGCTTTCGCTGAGCAATGGTATTGGGCAGCCTGTGGTCGTTGAGATTTACGACCTGTATGGGCGGTTGCTTGGCCGCAGTCAGCAGGCTGCCTGGGCACTACAGCATACGATTGACCTGCGTGAGCTGCCGGCGGGTACTTACCTGTTGCGCTTGACGACCCTTGGGGGGGCACTTACGGAGCGGGTGGTAAAAAAATAGTGCCTTGTTTGATTTTTAAAAAAATCAAACAGAGCACATTCAGATGCCCTTGGGGCGGCTTACGCCGCCCTAAGGGCTAATTATAGCCTTGTTTGATTTTTTTCAAAAATCAAACAGAGCACATTCAGATACCCTTGGGGCGGCTTACGCCGCCCCAAGGGCTGATTATAGCCCTATTTGATTTTTGAAAAAAATCAAATAGGGCGCATTTAGCCGCCCTGCGGGTATCAACCAATAACATGCGTTCATTATTACCTTTCATCATTGCAGTGACCATCATGGTTCAGCAGCGGGCGAGTGGGCAGGGATTTGTGACAGTTGAAGGCAGCCACTTCATGCTGGGGGGAGCGCCCTACCACTACCTGGGTACCAACTACTGGTATGGCATGCAGCTGGCTGCAGGCGGGCCATCGGGTGACCGGGAGCGGCTGCGGGCGGAGCTCGACCAGCTGCAGGCGCTGGGGGTGACCAATCTTCGGATTATGGCCAGCAGCGAGGGGCCGGAGGGTACGCCCTGGTCGGTGCAGCCGAGTCTGCAGCCCCGGCCGGGCGAGTATCGGGAAGCGTTGTGGGACGGCCTCGACTACCTGTTGGCAGAGATGGCGAAACGCGATATGAAGGCTGTGCTGTGCCTCAACAATTTTTGGCCCTGGTCAGGAGGGATGGCGCAGTACTATCACTGGTTTCGTCCCCACAAGCCCATACCCTACCCGCCGCCGGCCGAAGGCGGCAGCTGGCTCAGCTATATGCTGTACAGTGCCCGCTTTTACCGCTGCAGGCCTGCCCGGCAGGCCTATGAGCAACACCTGCGGCAGCTGCTCGCGCGCAGCAACCGCTATACGGGTATGCCCTACACCCAGGATCCGACGATCATGGCCTGGCAGCTGGCCAATGAGCCTCGCGGCATGCTGCGCCCCTGGCGCTACCGCGCGTGGATTCGCAAAAGCGCCCGCCTTATCAAGTCCATCGATGCTAACCACCTCGTCAGTTTGGGCAGTGAAGGCAACACCTCTACGCCCACTGGCAACCATTTTCGGCGCGACCATCGCTTTGCTGAGATAGACTACACCACCCTGCATATCTGGGTACAAAACTGGGGCTGGTACGACCCTGCGCAAGCAGAAAAAACCTACCCCACAGCCGTGGCCAAGGCCCAGAGTTACCTGGATAGCCACCTGCAGCAGGCAGCGCGCCTTCGCAAGCCCCTTGTGCTCGAAGAATTTGGGCTTGCCCGCGACGGCGGCAGCTACGCGCCCGGCGCGCCCACCTATTGGCGCGACCGCTACTATGAGGAACTTTTCGCTTATGTGCACCGCCAGGCAGCCGCCGGCAGTGCCCTGGCGGGCTGCAATTTTTGGGCCTGGTCAGGTTTTGGCAGGCCCCGCGAAGCGGGCGGCCTGTGGCAGGCGGGGGATCCCCTCACGGGGGATCCGCCTCATGAGCATCAGGGCTGGTACAGTGTGTATAGCGAGGATGCCTCCACGCTGGAGATTATTAGTCGTTATGCGGCAGCTATGGCACGGATGTGAGGGGTAATACACTAAGCCGGCTGTCGCCGGCATAGTGTATTGATTATCTTATGATTTTTTTTCAAAAATCATAAGATAGGTACTTTGCTAAGCCGGCTGTCGCCGGCATA
>CAZYAO010000076.1:7201-9273 GCA_964645715.1 uncultured Saprospiraceae bacterium | reverse complement strand
AAATTTATTGCCCTTGCGGCCCGCAATTAATGCACCATCAGCCGCTGGCTTTGATTGCCCAGCTGAACAAAGTACATGCCCGCCGGGTAAGCCGACAAATCCAGCAGCCACTCCTGCTGCCCCTGTCGAAGCAGGCTAGTGGTCACTATCTGTCCGTGCACATTTACAACCCGCACCGGCATATCCTGCGAAAGTGGCGCTGCTGTCTGCATTTTCACCCAATCGGCTGCCGGGTTAGGGAAGAGGCTGAATCCTGACAATCCGTTCAGCGAGAGATCCTCGGTATTCACGATGGCATTGGGATCAATGACAATATTGAATGACTGGACAGGGATGAAACCACCGGTACCATCTTCTACCACAAAACTAAAGCGATCATGCACCGCACTGCCGCCATCATGGGCATAGACAATATTACCTGCATCGATGCTCAGCTGACTGAATCTGTCGCCAACACCCAGTGCATTGCCGGCCCGATAGAGCTCGCCCTTGGCAGGCGGTGTCACCAGGCGGTACTGCAACTCTGCCGGGCTGTTGTCAGCATCCTCTACCAGCAGCAGGCTGCGGGTAACCGGATTGCTCTGGGAAGGCCGGACAAACAAGGTGTCGTTGGTCACCAATACCGGACTCTGTGGCTGCGCACTGGCACAAAACTCCATACTCCAGTTTTGGATGGCGCCGGGTGAGCCACCAGATTGGGTAGCCCGTACACGCAGTGTCCAAGTGCCCTGGGTATTTTCTCCTGCAAAGGCCGAAAGCGGATTGGTCGGCCGGAAGACGATGCCGTCATCCGGCGGGCAGCCAATGGCGTTGGGTGCCTGATCGTCAAAACCTATGAATATGCGGTTGGTGCCGCCGCAGTGCTTGTCATAAATGCGCACCTGCGTGCCGGCGGGACTGATCAGGGTAACTTCCAGTTTATTGACACTCACATAGCGAATATCCACCCTAGGCAAGTTGATATCACTGATGGTACCCGAAAAAGGCACAAAAATTTGCGACTCACGCGTAGGTGCAGGACCCGTACCGGGTATAGCTACCGGCACATCTGTAGCCGTAAGCGTATCACAGACTGCATTGACGGTATGAAAAACGAAAGGCTCCAGCCAAGGGCCTTCGCCGCACTCATTGCGAGGCCTTACCCGCCAGTAGTGCAACTGATTGGGTGCAAACAATAAGGTCGGTGAGTAAGTAGTATCCGTGACCTCAGTCAGTGATACCAGTGAAGAGGCGCCAAACAAGGGATCCGTAGCCAGCTGAAAATCGTAGCTCAGGGCATTGGCCGAGCTACTCCAGCTGAAAGAAGTAGTGAGCACCACCCCGTCTTCGCCCTGTACAGGCGATAGCTGCTGCAAGTCGCTGAAATCGGTATCGTACAACCGCAGCCAGACCGTTCGGTAGGTAGTATCCAGCCCGGCTGCCGCCACCTGAACCTGAATCGGCAGCAGACCGCTGAAGCGCACATTTTCGAGATTCACGCTCAGCGTAGTACTCCCGCCGGCAGCCACGACAGCATTGTCAAAGCCGGCAACCAGGTTGGCAGGCAGGCCCTGCTCCACCACCGAAAAAGTAAGCTGCCCGGCATAGTCGAGTACTGAGGCCGTCGTAAAATTGAAAGTAGTACTGTTGGGGATGCAAAGCTCCTGATAGACAACATCACTACTGACCGTAACCCCCGGCTGATTGGCCGGCTGTATCGAGAAATTGGCATTGGAAATATCAAAGAAAATATTGTCTGCAGCCTCCACCCGGATACGGGCCTGATTGCTGCTGACCTGCGGTACCGTCACAAAAGCGCTGCCATTGTTGGGTGTCTCGCGCAGCAACATGTAAGGATAGGTGAGTCCCCCGTCAACAGACAAGCGGATATTGACGAGTCGGCAGTTGACCAACTCATTGTCTGTATTCGCTACATTCCAGCTCACCTGCTTGTACTCCCCGCTGCGCCATACAATACCCGTTGTATTAGGCGCTGTCACGAGGAAAGGACCTGCTGTCTCCGTAGCCAAAAATGCCACCTCGTCCCAAGCAGTGCCCCCTGCGCCCGGATGATTGTCGCGCACAGTGCAGCG
>CAZYAO010000076.1:0-7101 GCA_964645715.1 uncultured Saprospiraceae bacterium | reverse complement strand
GTAGCCGTCAACTCAAAAGGTGTAGAGATCGGGATGTAGAAACCATCCTCCAGCGGAATGTCCACTGTTGGTTCTGTGTTCCCGACTGCAATACGCTCTGCACAGGTATTACCCCCTCCCAGCCGCGTATGCTCGATGATAGACTCGATGGAAGACGCGTGGTAGTAGGGATCACTGTTGGTCTGCAGATTATTGCCCGGAGGGCAGATGCCTGCATACGCCATGATGGTCGTCCCGCCGCCCGGCTCATAAGCCGTGCCCGGGTTGACATTCTGGCAGCTGCTCATGGTATGGTTGGCGCCAAACTGGTGCCCCATCTCATGGGCTACAATATTGATGGTAAAGGGGTCATTTTGGGGAGACTGCCGGGTAGACGTAGCTGCCCCTTTGGAAAAGCCACAAACACCCCTGAGTGAAGCGACGCCCTGGCCCACAGAAGGTCCCGTACTGATGACATGCCCGATATCGTAGTTATTGAATCCGATCAGGTTGTTGAGTACTCCGGGGTTTTGCGAGAGCATGCTCTCTGTTGTATTGGTATAGGGATCATTGGCGGCGTCGAGAAAAATAATGCTTGCATTGTTGGCAATCAGCTCCACCCGAATCGCCAGTTCTGCTTCAAACACCTCATTGAGCCTGTTTACAATAACCACAATGGCGGCCAGCGCAGTCTCTACCGTACCCCCGTGAAACTGGCTAAACTCGCCGGTACAGGCCATAGCGAGGCGGTACTTGCGCTGCAGGACAGGAGGGCCTCCAAAGCGTGCAGTACCCTGCGAATGATCGTGTGCTGCTTCCTCTCTGTATACATCATCGGCCCCGACTTCCTCTCCTGTCACACCACAAGAAAAAGACGCCCAGTCGGCAGCCTGCAAGTTGCTGCGCACATCATAGACCGTATAATAGCGATCGTCCGTACTCAGGTAGGGATCGATATAGACCATGCCCTCCGGACTGCGCAAGGTAGCGTGAAACCCATGGGCTGTCCACCCCATGCGGCCCGAAATATGCCTGCCATCAGCAGACCACAGGCGGTAAGTCTGTATGTCAGGAAACTGCATAGCCAGCCCGGCTGCCATGACGGGATCATTTTTAACCCACACCTCTGCCAGTCCGCCCTCAGGCAGCGGCAACTGCATGCGCACAGCCGGCGCCCCTTGCCGGGGCAGCTGCGTGCGAAAAGCGTCCGTATTAAGACTTAGCAGCCGAAAATTGGTTGCAAAATCGTGAACGCGACCCGTACTCGCCGGCAGGGATGATTTTTCAAAATCCGCCCAATAACGGTTGGTTTGTGCCATGACCGTCGTCAACCAAGTGCTACATGCAATGAGTAGCAAACAGAATTTTTTCATATTATCGATGGATCTGTGTTCTAATGCTAAGAAGTATTTAGCCTGTGTTTTTCGCCGCCAAAGGGCGGCAAAAAGCTCGGGCCGCTTTTAGGAGGTATTTTTGGGCGGCTCCCACCGCCCAAAAATATTTTCCCAAAAGCAGCCCGAAAACATGCCTAGTGTTGCACAGACAGACGCTCTGTCTGATTGGCTATACGTACGAAATACAAACCCGCAGGCCACTGGCGACAATTCAGCACGAATTCATGCCCGCCTCGCGGCAATTGTTGCTGCAGTATGAGCTGACCCTGTGCGTTAAATACGCGCACCGGTGTATCTTCTGCCAGCCCTGCGGGCACTGCCAGACGGAACCAGTCAGCAGCCGGATTGGGATGGAGCGAGAAGGCTGTAGCTGTCGCTTCCGGCGACTGGGTACTCACCACGGCATCTTCGTCGACCCGAATTTCAAACCGCTCAACCGGAATAAACCCGCCGGTATTATCTTCTACCACGAAAGTAAAGGCGTCCGCAGTCGTGTTGCTGCCATCGTGCTCATAAATCAGATTACCCGCATCAATGGTCGACTGGCGGAAGTGCGCACCTGCCTGTAGCGGTGCATTGACAAATTTCAGCTGCCCGTGCGCCGGAGGGGTTACCAGCGTAAAACGAAGGTCTTCGGGCGTGTTGTCGGTATCTTCTGCCGCCAGCAGTGTGCGGCTCACAGGATTGCTGCCCGCAGGACGCACAAACAAAGTGTCATTGGTAATGAGCACAGGACTTTGCGGCACCGCTGTGGCACAAAACTCCACACCCCAGTTTTGTATAGACCCGGGCGATCCGAAACCTGTCGTGATAACTTTTACGCGCAGCGTCCATACCCCAAAGGTATTCTCGCCAGCCAGCACAGACAGCGGTGAGAAAGGCTTGAAGACGATACCATCATCAGGTGCGCAGAGAATGTCGCTGGGTGCATCGTCATCGAAACCAATGTACACGCGATTGGTACCCCCACAATTCTGATCAAACAGCACCACTTCAGTACCGGCAGGACTGATGAGGGTAATGCGCAAGTTGCGGATAGGTGCATAGCGCACGTCTATTAGCGGGATATTGACATCGCTGATGGTACCGGAGAAAGGTACAAAGAGCTGTGACTCGCGCGTAGGCGGTGGTCCCGTCCCCGGAATGGTAATCGGCACATCAGAAGAATTTTCCTCCTGGCACACGGCGTTGATGGTATGGAATACCGAAGACTCGAGCCATGCTCCCTCGCCACAGCTGTTGGCAGCCCGCACGCGCCAATAAAACAACGTATTCTCCTCCAGCAGACTGCTGATACTGGCCGATGTGGCACTCAGACCACTGAAGCTCTCGATGATCGAAGCAGGTGTATAAGCAGGATTGGTGGCCAGCTGAAAATCATAGGTAAGCGCGTTGGGAGAAGGCGCCCAACTAAAATTGGTCGTGAGGTTGATGCCATTTTCTCCCATAGCCGGTGACACCAGCTGCAGCGCACTAAAATCACTGTCGATCAGACTGAAATATACCGTCCTGTAAGTGGTATCTTCACCCGATACAGCCTGCACGAGCAGCTCCAGGTCACCGTTGTAGTTGAGTCCTGTAAAATCCAGGCTGAGCGTAGCTGCCTCACCCGGCAGGATGGTAGTCGTATTGAAAGCCGCTTCAGCACCTGCAGGCAGCCCTCCGACGAGCGAAAGCGATACAGGGCTGTTGTATCCAAGAATAGCCCCTGCATTGAAACTCACTTGTGTAGCTGCCGGCAGGCACAATTCCTGAAAAACAGGCCCGTAGCTGAGCGTATAGGTTGGTGCTGTGGCCGGCTGAATCGAAAAATTGCTATTGGAAATGTCGAAGAAAATATTGTCGGCACCCTCTACCCGGATACGCGCCTGGTTGCTGGTCAGCTGTGGTACTGTTACAAAAGCAGACCCACTGTTGGGTGCATTGCTAAGCAGCGTAATGGGGTAGGTGAGTCCACCGTCCGTCGACAGGCGTATATTCACCAGCCTGCAGTTGACCGGCGCCTGATCAGTATTGGCAACATCCCAGGTCACCTCTTTGTACTCACCACCTTTCCAAACGGTCGGTCCTGTATTGGGCGAGGTGACCACAAACGGCCCCGCCTCAGCAGCTGCCCTGAAGGAAACCGTTTCCCAGACAGTGCCGCCACCGCCCATTTTATTGTCCCGCACGGTCAGGCGGAATGTGAGTGCCCGAGAATAAGTGGGCAATACTTCGCGGATATCCGAACCATTGGAGATAATCGTATTGATGCGCGGAAAGTAGCGGTTGGGATTGGCATTGGGTGCATAACTGCGGAAGGCAGGTCCGTCGCCAATCGGGTTACCTAAGTTGGCAATAGGCCCCAGGTCATACTGCTCCCAGCAGTAAGTGATGGCATCGCCATCCGGATCAGCAGCCTGTGCTTTGAGCTCAAAAGGTGTGCCAATCGGTATGAAAAAACCATTTTCATATGGCCAGTCGATTTCGGGCTCATTGTTGGTTGTAGGGATGACATCCGCGCAAGTACTGCCAAACTCTACCCGGCTAAAGTTGATAAACTGAAACAGCGAGCCCGCGTGGTAGTAAATATCGCTGTCAAACTGTACATTTTCGGAACCACAAGAGCCTGCGTAGGACATAATCGTACTACCAGACCCCGGCTCGTATGCCCAGCCACTGGCCAGCTGCCCCAGAATACCCGGACAGTTGGACCAGGAATGTGAAGTAGCAAACTGGTGTGCGATCTCGTGTGCCATTACCCTGCGTACGATAGCATCTATACTATTGGTGTAGTGGCAGGTTACTCCCCTGGCCTTACCACTGGTACATACCTGTCCGCCGGCAACACCCCCGACGTCCGTACAACCCATGGTAAAAACGTGGCCAATATCAAACTGATTAAAACCAATGCCCCCGTACTGGACGATTGCCTGGGTATTCTGACCCAGCAGCTCACCGCCAACATTGGCATTGACATATGGGTCTGTCATGGGGTCGAGCCATATTAACTGATCGTTATTCTCAATGAGCATCATCCGAATAGAAACCTCCGGCTCGAAAATAGCATTGAGCCGATTGGCAGTCGTATTGAACGTAGCCATGACAGCCTCTACCGTCCCCCCCTTGGCGAGTCCGTACTCTCCGGTACACGCAAGCGCGAGGTCATATACGCGCAGCCCTACCGGAGCGCTGCCGCTTCTGCCACCTTCCTGCTCGTGATCGTGGTGATCAGTCGGACTGATTCCCTCCAGCGGATCGTGCTCATGGGGCAGACCCTCATAGCCACAACTGAGCGCGCGCTGCATATGTTCATCTGCTACAACATCCTTGGTATAGTAAACCAAATGATAGCGGTTTTGCGTGCTTGCATAGGGATCGATAAATACTTCTCCGGCTGGTGACCGAAATACGGCATGTACCCCCAGCGGAGAAACCGCCAGTCGGCCCAGCCACTCTCCGTTCTCCCCGGCCTCTATCCTAAAGCTTCGGATAGCCGGATAGCGGGCCGCGAGGCCCGGACGCATCACCGGGCTGTCCTCTACGCGAAAGCGCATAAGACCGCCATCAGGTGTGGGCAAGTCTACATACAGCGGATTACTGCGGGCAGCGGAGCTTCCTTCGGCCGGTGCATGGCGCAGCGCCGAGTAAACGACATCCATGCTGACTTCCACCGTGCGATAAGAAGACAAAGGCCACGAAACATCCGTGCCGGCCGGCAGGGAGATGGCCGACTCCTGTACATCCTGCCAGCGCACAGACTGTGCCTGACCGACTGCCAACCCAAACAAACACAAAACTGTCAATACTATTCTCATTGGATAACCGCTTTTACACGCTAAAAAATTTGGTTACATCTCGCAAGGACAATGCTCTGTAAAAGTACTGCAGCACTACACTTCACAAAGCTATTTTCAGTCCAACATCCTTATATAACAGACAAAGATAGCGAACCGCCGCTTTTACCAGCTACACAGATTTGTCGGCATCACGCTTTTAACAGTTGAAAACAGTCCGCTTCGGCACCCAAACCTCAATTTCTGTGTCTCCCCGATGATCGATGCATGGATTTGCGAATACGCGGCCCTCTACACAGGACTGTCCCAGTAAGCCCACTGCCTGTCAATGCGCTGTAAAATTAGACGTGACCAAGTGTAAAGAGATAACAGCAGCCTGCGAAAAAGTGTTGTCATATACACGACAAACCCCCACTAAACAGCTGATCTGCGTCCTGCCCGACGGCAGTATACTTTTCGGCCTGCATTAAGCACCTTTTTCCTAGCTTTGTACTATCAAAAAAACCAAAGATACCCGCTTTTTTTGCCGTGAAAAGCGGCGAAAAAAGCAACTGTGTATTTGTTTGAACCATTTATATTTTGCACTGCCTTAACCAAAGTATGGAAGCTATTAGTGTTTTTGACATGTTCAAAATCGGTGTGGGGCCTTCCAGTTCCCACACCCTCGGTCCCTGGCGAGCTGCCCTGGCCTTCGTTGACGAACTGCGGAGCCAACAGCCACTTGACTGGGTGAGTCGCGTAGAAGCCCATCTGTATGGGTCGCTGGCACTGACCGGCCACGGCCACGGAACGGATCTGGCCATTGTGCTGGGGCTGAGCGGCACCAATCCCGAGACCATCCCAGTGAGCGAGGTGACAGCCATGCCTGAGCGCATCAAGCGGAAGCAGCGGCTCTGCCTTGGCGGAGAGCAGGACATATATTTCGACCCCGACCACGATATGCTTTTTCACTACAGCAAGACCCTTCCTTTCCATGCCAACGGCATGATCTTCCGTGCAATCGGTATGGGTGAGGAACTGCTGCTGGAATCTACCTACTATTCGACCGGTGGAGGGTTCATCCTGCGGGAGGGCGACAGCGGGCAGTCGGGGCGCAGTATGCCGCCGCATCCGATCGTCACTGCTGAGGATCTTCGCCGTCACTGCCTGGCTGAAAATGCAGGAATCTGGGAGCTAGTGCTGGCGAACGAGCTCAGCTGGCGTAGCGGAGCCGCCGTCAAAGAGGGTCTGCTGCGCATTTGGGATGTCATGCTGCAATGCACGTGGCGCGGTTGCCATACCACGGGTGAGCTGCCCGGCGGGCTGCACGTTACGCGACGGGCAGCGGGCATCATGCGAGGTCTGCTGGGCACGGAAACCTCCTATACGGATGCTGCAGGCTGGGTTGAAGCCATCCGCCAGCGGAAACATTCTTTTTCGGATATCGTCAAGTGGATTGGCTGCTTTGCCATGGCTGTCAATGAAGAGAATGCCAGTTTTGGCCGCGTAGTAACCTCCCCGACCAATGGCGCGGCGGGAGTTATCCCCGCTGTACTGCTATACTATGTGTGTTTCACGGATAAAAAACCCGGCGACGAGCAGATCGTACGCTTTCTGCTGACAGCGGGCGTCATTGGCAGTATCTTTAAGCAAGGAGCCACCATCTCTGCAGCCATGGGCGGCTGTCAGGCTGAGATTGGCGTGAGCAGCGCCATGGCGGCGGCGGCACTCACTGAGGCGCTGGGCGGTAGTGTGGGTCAGGCGCTGATGGCAGCGGAAATTGCGATGGAGCATCACCTCGGACTCACCTGCGATCCTGTGGGCGGGCTGGTGCAGGTACCCTGTATTGAGCGCAACAGTATGGGCGCCGTGAAAGCTATCACAGCTGCCAACATAGCCATTGACAGCGATCCGACCAAGGCCAAAGTGACCCTCGATGAAGTGGTAAGTACCATGTGGGCCACTGCCCAGGA
>CAZYAO010000075.1:0-9875 GCA_964645715.1 uncultured Saprospiraceae bacterium | reverse complement strand
GGCGTGCTGCGCGGTGCTACGGGTGTACGATTGCTGCGATCAGCGCCCGTTGCCGGTTCGCGGGTCACCGGACTGCGCGTACCACGGTCGGTATCTATAGCAGGTTCACGCGTTGCCGGCGTGCGAGTTGGCGCTACATCGGCTGGTGCAGTACCATTGTTGCGGGTAGCCGCCGGCGTTCTGCTCGTTGCAGGCGTCTGAGGGCTAACGGCCGGGGCCTGCGTTGGCTGTACAGGACGATTGTTAGGCCTTGGGTCAGCCGTCACACCCGTGCGGCGTGGACCATTGTAGGTACCATTGTCCGTTGCATTGGGGCGATTACCGCTGTTACCAAAGTTGTTATTAACTACGTTGACCGTGTTGTAGTTGAAGTTATTTCCCCAGGAAGGCGGGCAATAGAGGTTGGAAGCGCCACCGGCGAAACCACCACCAAAGCCACCGCCAAAGCCAGCATTGTTCCAGGCACCGAAGCCTGGGTTATTCCAGTTGTTCCAACCGGTATTCCCCCAGCTATTGAACGGGCGGTTCCAAGGGTTATTATTCCAGGGATTGTTCCACGAATTATTCCAGCTGTAGAAACCAAAGCCCCAGCCTGAACCACCCCAGTTGTTCCAGTTGTTCCAGCGACGCTGATTGCGGAACTGCCAGTAGGAGTTGACTGCCCACGGGTCTTCATAAATCAGCACCGTTGTCAGTCCTGGACGCCAGAAAGGATCATAGTAAAAAACATCTACGTACACAGGATCGAAGTAGCTGAAGCCGTAGTAGGGGCGGTGAAAACGACGGATGCGCGAAGCGTAGTAGTAGTCATAGTTTTCATCCTCATACGCATACGCCTCATCGTCATAATCCTCATCACCAGCCTGACTGCCACTGACAGGAGCCGCTGCCGGTGGGCGATTGCTGGCAGAATACCAGTTGTCGCGATCCGGGTCATAGTACATATCGTCGTACTGTGCCCGCAGAGGGCTGGCGGCTGCGAGGATGGCCAGCAGCAAAAGCCAGCTGGTTGTCCAATTCATATTTTTCATGGCAGTAAATTTAGAGTAAATACAAAGACCTCAAATGCTTTAAGTAAGCTTTCAGACCCGAAATTACTACATTTGTGGAAGTAAATGTGTTAAGGGCTTATTAAAACCGTTTTTTTGGCGTGTTAAAGTCTTTTAACACTTCTAAAACGCGCTTTTTGCAGACCTTTGTCCTGCAAATACGCCCCCTAAACCGGGCAGACGCATACATATGCAGCTGTAAACTAATTGTTAAACAACCATACGACTTAGAATGTTCCGCCGCTAAGGGGCTGATTGCCGGAGGCGGAAATCAACTACGACACAACATGGCAAAAGAGATTACCAATCGGGCTGACGATTATTCACAGTGGTACATCGACATCGTTAAGAAGGCCAATATGGCCGATAATTCGGCCGTCAGAGGGTGCATGGTCATTAAGCCTTACGGCTTCGCCATCTGGGAAAACATGCGCGATCAACTAGATCGCATGTTCAAGGAAACGGGGCACGTAAATGCTTATTTCCCACTATTCATCCCCAAAAGTTTTTTGAGCCGCGAGGCAGAGCACGTTGAAGGGTTTGCCAAAGAATGTGCTGTGGTGACGCACCATCGCCTCATGAATGCACCCGATGGTAGCGGTGTCGTTGTTGATCCCGAGGCCAAGCTCGAAGAAGAGCTTATTGTACGGCCTACTTCCGAAACGATTATCTGGCATACCTATAAAGACTGGATCAACTCTTACCGGGATCTGCCGCTGCTCATCAACCAGTGGGCCAATGTTGTGCGCTGGGAAATGCGCACGCGCCTGTTTCTGCGCACAGCCGAGTTCCTCTGGCAGGAGGGACATACTGCGCATGCAACCCGTGAAGAGGCCGTAGAAGAAACGCTGCGCATGCTGGATGTCTACGCAACTTTTGCAGAAGAATACATGGCCATGCCGGTTATCCGAGGGGTAAAAACCGCTAACGAGCGCTTTGCAGGAGCCGAAGATACGTATTGTATCGAAGCCCTCATGCAGGATGGCAAAGCGCTGCAGGCAGGTACTTCTCACTTCCTCGGCCAAAATTTTGCCAAGGCATTCGATGTTAAATTTTTGACCGAAGACAACCAGCTCGAGTATGTATGGGCTACTTCCTGGGGTGTCTCTACACGCCTCATAGGTGCGCTCATCATGACGCATTCTGATGACGACGGGCTGGTGCTGCCGCCCCGGATCGCGCCTGTACAGGTCGTTATCGTCCCCATCCCCAAGCCTGCGACCGAAATAGATACCGCCGCCGCTGATATTATGAAGGCACTCAAAGCGCGCGGAATCCGTGTCCAGTACGATACAGACACCAAAAAGCGCCCCGGCTTCAAGTTTGCCGAACACGAAATGCGCGGCATCCCTGTTCGCCTCGGCATAGGCGCGCGCGATCTGGAAAACGGAGTGGTCGAGGTGGCCAGAAGGGATACCAAGGAAAAGCAGAGCGTGCCGGTAGAGGGATTGGCGGCTTATGTGGAGCAGTTGCTTGAGGATATCCAGCAGCAACTTTTCAACAAAGCTGCTGCCTATCGGGATGCTAAGATTACCCGGGTGGATACATTTGAAGAGTTCGTAGCCATCATGAATACCGATGAGCCCGGCTTCGTATCTGCTCACTGGGATGGTACAACCGAAACAGAGCTCAAAATCAAAGAGCTTACCAAGGCTACCATCCGCTGCATCCCACTCAACAACGAACTGGAGGATGGCCACTGCGTGCTGACAGGCAAGGCTTCTACCCAGCGGGTGCTTTTTGCGAAGGCATACTAAACTGTGCTTTCTGCAGCTGGCTGCCGCCTCACACACTTTGGTGGCTGTCGCCGCCAAAGTGTATCTTCGATTGATGTTTGTTTTCTGAATTTTTTTTTCAAAAAAAATCAGAAAACAAACATCGGCTCAGTGTTTTATTTTGTCGCGAAAAGCGACAGCTGTGCAATCAGATGTAGTAATCATGCGCATACTTATCCAACGCGTTCGCGAGGCTTCAGTGGTAGTTGAGGGTAATACCGTTGGTGCTATTGGCCACGGCCTGCTCGTGTTGCTGGGCATTGAAGCATCCGATACACAGGACGATACGGACTGGCTGTGCCGAAAACTTAGCCAGCTGCGCATATTTGGTGACGAGGCAGGTCTCATGAACCTGTCCATACAGGATGTCGGCGGTGATTTTCTCGTGGTGAGTCAGTTTACCCTGCACGCCAGCACCAAAAAGGGCAACCGACCCAGCTATGTACGGGCAGCTCGCCCGGAAGTGGCCGTCCCCCTGTATGAATCCTTCGTTGCGCATCTTCGCCACTGTTCCGGCAGGCCGGTTGCTACGGGTATTTTTGGAGCAGATATGCGGGTGAGCCTCATCAACGACGGGCCCGTCACCATCTGGATGGATTCAAAAATGAAGGAATGATATGAGCTGTGCTGCCGTGCTTCCCCGTCCTCTTCGCGCATTCGGCTGGCTGCTGCTGCTGGCTCTTGGCACTGGCTGCGAGATGCGACAGCCCGAACTATTGGCCAGCGGCTCGCGACAGCCGGCAGTAGCCGTTGCTGTCGACAGCCTGCCCGAACAAGCGGTAGCGGCTACCATCGACTATGACAGTACCCAGTGGCTGGAGATAATATCACTCGACAGCAGCATCCTCCTGGACCTGCGCTATGCAACGACCGACAATTTTGTCAACGAAGCCATGTATGACTGCGGCCGCTGCTTCTTCCGGCCGGCTGTTGCCCGCGCATTGCTGGCAGCACATCGGGAACTCCGGCAGCAAGGACTCGGACTTAAGTTTTTTGACTGTTACCGGCCAGGGCCCATACAATGGAAATTGTGGAATAAAGTGCCGGATCCGCGCTTTGTGGCGGACCCTCGTGAAGGCTCCGTCCATGGCCGCGGCGGTGCAGCTGACCTGACTATCGTCGATAGCCTCGGCAATGAACTTGACATGGGCGTTCCTTTTGATTATTTTGGTGCCGAGGGATATCACGATTACAAGAACCTGCCGGCCGAAGTGCTCGCCAACCGAAAGCTGTTGCGCGAGACCATGGCTCGCCACCGTATGATGCACATCCGCACCGAATGGTGGCACTACAGCTACCGGCTACAACAATTTGCCCTCTCAGACTGGCTGTGGGCATGCCCCTGACCTGTCTGTATTTTTTATGTACATCATACAGCCAGATATTGTGTACAGCTTTTGCCTGCGTTGCCATAAGCAATGATCAGCACAATTGCCCAGGCGCAAAATCTGCCGTGAATTAGTATACATAACATCAACGCTTACGCCCATGCAAAGTGTCCGCCAGCTGGCAGCCATCATGTTTACCGATATCGTCGGGTATACAGCCATGATGCAACAAGACGAAGCCGATGCGCTGCAGCGCATACGCCGCTATCGCGAAACCATTGGCCGCCTTGTGGCGGAGCACGGTGGGCAGATCCTGCAGCACTACGGCGATGGTACGCTCACCCTCTTTTCCAGTGTGGTGGAGGCTATGCATTGTGCCCGTAAGATCACGCTTGGACTGAGCGAGGAGCCCCGTGTGCTGCTGCGCACAGGCATTCACATAGGCGATGTGGTACGCAATGGTGAGGAGGTCTATGGCGACGGTGTCAATATCGCTGCCCGCGTGCAGTCCATTGCCCCGCCCGGCAGCATTCTCTTTACCGGCCAGGTGTGGGAGTACCTGCGCAACCAGCCCGATTTTTCGGCCAAGCCGCTGGGGAAATTTTCCTTTAAAAATGTTGATGCACCCCTGCTGCTCTATGCGCTTAAGGGCCGGGGACTGCCGGAGGTGGAACCCGACCGGCTCACGGGCGACAAAGGCAAGCCATTGGAGTTGCGTATAGGCAACCTGCAGCTGAGTCCGCGGCTTGTGCGCTGGGGAAGTTTTGTGGCGGGGCTCATCATCATGGCTGCCATAGTACTACACTTTTGGGGCAGACCAGCGCTGACGGGCAGTAGCGCAGGACAAGTGGACAAATCCATTGCCGTACTACCCTTTCAGGACTTCAGCCCCAATCATGACCTCGCGCACCTTTGCGATGGCATTGCCGAAGAAATCCTCAACGAGCTGACACAGATTGAAGGCCTCAAGGTAGCCGGGCGTACTTCTTCTTTCACCTACCGTGATGGCCGGGGAGACCTGCGGTCTATCGGTCGCCAATTGGGCGTGGCTACCGTACTCGAAGGTAGTATCCGCCGCGAGGGTGACAGGCTGCGCGTGACAGCCCAGCTGATCAATGTCAGCGACGGCTTCCATCTGTGGTCTCAAACCTATGACCGCGGCCTGACCGATATCTTCGGACTGCAAAGGGAGATTGCGGCCTCTGTCAGCCAAAAACTTGCAGGTATCCTGCTGCCCAGTATTACTACCCCCCAGACTGGCAGCCGCGCCTATGAAGCCTATCTTCGTGGCAAACACCTGCTCAGTCAGCGCGCCGACAGTCTGCCGGAGGCCGTCCGCTATTTCAATGAAGCAATAGCCCTCGACAGCCAGTTTGCACCGGCCTACGCAGGCCTCAGTCATACTTATTTGTGGCTTGGCTGGAACAACCTTCTTCCTTCCAACGAAGCTTTTCCCAAAGTACGCCAATATGCGCTCACCGCGCTGCAGCTCGACACCAGCCTCGCCTATACCCACGCCCTGCTGGGCGCTGTGAGCCTCTGGTATGACTGGCAGTGGTCGGCCGCCCGTATAGCGCTCGAACGGGCAAAGCAAAAAAATCCCTCTGAAGCCCGCGCCTATCTGGACCTCGGCTGGCTCGAAGCCATCAGTAATCATCCCGATCAGGCGCTTACCCTCATGCATCAGGCGGTAGCCATAGACCCCCTCAACCTCGAGTACAACCTCGATCTGGCGGATATATACCGCATGTATGGCCGTTATGACGAAGCGCGCCAGCAATGCCTGGCAATGCAGCGACAGTACCCCAATAACAGCGAACTCGCCTGGATGCTCGGCCTCATCGATTTTTCTCAAAGACGCTACCCGCAGGCCATCACACAGTTTGAGAAGGCTGTCGCACTCTCCGAAGGCGAACCCTGGGCCACCCTCTATTATCTGGCAGCACTCGCTGCCAGTGGCCAACAACAACAGGCCAGCCGGCAGCTCGATTCCCTCCGGCAGCAATATACCCTCGATACGCTCGCCCCCGTAGAACTAGCCATGGTCTACCTCGCGCTCGATCAAAAGGATAAGGCACTCAGTGCGCTCCAGCAGGCCTATCAGCAACGTGCCAACTGGCTCATCTCCATCGGTATCGATCCCGTCTGGAACCCACTGCGCACACAACCCGCTTTCATCCGGCTTATCACCCAAATGCAATTCCCCACATGATATTCCCGCTTTTATCATTTTCACAATTTTAACCCCTCACGAACCACTCAAATTAAAATTTCACCATAAAAAGCACTTGTTTTTTGATTTTATTTAAAATATTTTATATTTTGTTGAAAAAATTTTAATTTACGGTTCCTTTGATTGTATATTTGTAATGTCAAAACGCGGGAGCGGCAGCGAATAAAGATTCGAAAATCCGGACCCGAAGGTTTGTCTTCATCTTGTGAGGTGTTGAAATTGGCAGCCATGCCCTCTTGTCTCGGGGGTAGGGAGTTACGAAAAAAACCTGGTATAATGCCACGCGCAAGCGTGACTAGGGTTGACCACTAGATTTTGTGCCATGGCTAATCGCCCTGTGGAGGTTCGAATCCTTCCCTCACAGCCAAGTAATGGTTTTCGATTAAAAGCCATACAGCGCCCAGGCGCTGTGTGGCTTTTTTTCTTATAAAAAACCAGGCCGCTCAGGTTTTTTTATAAAAAAAGCCCGGCCAAACAGACCGGGCTATAAACATGCAAGTGCGTGCCTTTTTTGTAAGCACTTTATTCGTGGAATCCTTTCACTACTGTCATTCGTTTTGTAGCTACCTGCTGGCCTGCCTGCACGGTATAGATATACGTGCCGGCCGGCAGCTGGCTGACATTCACCGGTAGCTGGTGTGCTCCTGCGCTAAAGTCCGCAGCCTGTGTCCACAGCAGCCGCCCGACAGCGTCGCGGAGCTGCACCTGCACTTTGGAAGCTTCTGGCAGCTGGAAGCGAATGTTCGTCCATGCTGTACAGGGATTGGGTGCGTTTTGCTCCAGCACAAATGCAGGTGACGGCGCATCTTGACTTGTGCTGCTGGGCGTTTCGAAAATCAGGGTCGGCAGCAGTCGCTGCCCGGCCGCTGTGAAGGCCTCCGGGCGGAAGCCCGTTTCTGTGATGGCAACGACCTCCGTCCAGTCATTCACCGGCTGCAGTGCCCGGAAGGTCACTGCAAACAAGGCTTCGTCGGGCGCCAGCCCGTGTCCCTGTCCGTCCATACTAAACCAACTCAGTCGCAGGCGACCGGTCGCTGCCTGATGGCTGCCCAGTGCGACTGACTGCAGTGCCGATGCTGTTGCCGGAGAGAAGTTGATAAAGCTTACGACCGCCGGATCAAACTCAAGCCCAAACTGATAACTGACAATATCGTCGAAATCACTACTCCGGAAGTAGAAGGTAACTGTTTCACCTGCCTCTGTATATGCGTTGGGCAAATGGAAGGCCAGTGGGGGTGTCGAACGCTCATCAACAGCCGATGGTGCCTGCAGTGACGGGTTGGCGTGGCCCAGGATATCTCCTTTTTTTACACCTGTGAAGTTGATACTTGTGTCCTGGCTGACTTCCATGGTTGCTGCTGTAGCGTAGGGGAATACATCTGCCGGACCGAAATTCTCGGGCCAGTCCGTACCGGAGGGTATGAATACCCAGGACGGGCAGTTCCCCAGCGACGTTGACAGTCCCACGATTAGCCGCTGCATCAACAGCAGATCGGCGGCTGTAAACGACTGACTGCAGTTGACGTCGGCTGCGATAAGCTGGTAAGGCGACTGTATCTGCGGTGGCTGCATGCCCAACAGATAGCGCTGCCCAATAAACAAGCCGTAGCTGGACAGGCCGTTGAGGTAGTCTTCGCTGTCCTTTGATGCCCGCAGTTCGTAAGATTCGTTGACAGGTACATCAGCGACGGCAAACTGCCCGTTTGCATCTGCATCATCTGTCATTTCCATGCCGGTTGTCGACACATGTATGGAAGCCTCCGGGATGGGCTCCGCCCAATAAGTGGCTACTTCTCCGCTGATAACCGCTGCCGGCAGTACGGTGACGCTGCCCGCTACTGACTGGCAGGCCAGCATCTGTAACAACCCGCCTACACGACCAGACAGCGACAGGCTCGAGTTGCTGAACCGTATCTGAGAGGAGCTCCCATAAACGCCGTTTACAGATACCCTGATGTAGAAGAGTATTGCATCCTCTGACAGGTTTATGCCTGCCGTACCGGGTGATTGATAGCTAAATGACTGGTTGAGGGCATTGTAGGCGGGCAGGATAGCCCCCTGTACAAGCCCGGTAATTTCTGCTACTTCTCCATCCGAAACTTGCAGGTTGCCTGTCATGGCCACCAGATTATGACAGTCGGCGATGCGCACCGGAATGTCAACAACCGAACCACGCGCCGCCGTCAGTTGACCAATGGTGATTTCGGGTACAACACCCCCGCCGCCAACTACCACCTGCGAGCAATACTCGGCACTGCCGCAGACGCTGTTGACTGTGAGGCAAACCGTATACAGACCAGGGCCCGGGTAGGTATGTACCGGATTGGTCAGGGTAGACACGCTGCCATCGCCCATCGTCCACACATAACTGCCGGCACTTGCCAGGTTGCTGAATGTCACTTGGTTGCCATTGCGCTGGTAGCTGAAGTTGGCAACACTGGCACCTGTGGTACCGCCCCCTACAATGATGATTTCTGATCCCAGACAGCCATTGATATCACTGACCAATACAACATAGCTGCCAGCCGGCAGATTGCTGATTAGGAAAGCCGGATTGGTAGTTGAGGACGACCCGCTTACCATACCCGTCCAGCTAATCTGATAGGGCGCTACCCCGCCCTGCATCACCAGACCAATTGCACCCTGCTGCACACAACCTACGGCCGCCACCGTTGTGCTGACAAACAGGCTACTCGGCATACTTTCTACCTCTGTAACCCCTTCCGCACTACATCCGTTAGCATCCGTCACCGTAAACGTATAGGTCCCTGAGGGAAAGTTAACCAGCGGATAGTGGGTAACCGAAGTTGTCAGGCTACCTGCGACCGGCCCTGTCCACTGAAGCTGGTAAGGCCCTTGTCCGCCGCTCAGTCCTACCGTGATACGCCCCAGTCCCCCGCAGGATACTGGTTGCGGAGACAACAGAACCTCCAGATTGTCTGCCAGCACGCTCACTTGTACGGAGCGCTCATCCGAACAACCATTGGCATCAATAATCGTAAGCGAATACTCGCCCCCGGGCAAATTCGTAATATCAAAGTAATCTTCCTCTGTATGATAAACACCGCTCACCGGCCCCTGCAGCATAATCGTGTAGCCCGGCGATCCGCCGTAAAAGTCCAGCCACAGGCTCGACAGCTCTCCGCATCCTCCGGTGATCGGCATATAAGAAACCTCAAAAGTATCTTCCGCATTGTTCAGCACTACGCTGCTTTCCCGCACGCACCCGCTGGCACCCACCAGTGTAAACTGGTAAGAGCCACTTGGCATATCTGACAGCGCCAGCGATCCGCTGGTGCTCATCGTACCGCCGAGATTATTGGGCCCCTCCCACGTCAGTAAATGTCCGCCACTACTACCGCTGACATTTACATAAATGGTACCCGTAGGGCCACAAAGCCCGTCGGCTGTACTGGTAGCCAGTTGCAGTGCTTCCTGTTGCGCAGCTACGGTGACCATCATCTGCGTGCTACAGTTGTTGGCATCCAGC
>CAZYAO010000074.1:8228-10242 GCA_964645715.1 uncultured Saprospiraceae bacterium | reverse complement strand
CGGTGGGCTGGTACGGTTTTTTCGGTACCATCAAGCTCAGTGATAAGCTGGGGCTGCACACGGAATACCAGTGGCGGCGCGATCATCTTATCACTCACTGGCAGCAGAGTCTGCTGCGGCTGGGCATCAACTACCAACTGGATCCGGCGGTGCAGCTGCGGCTGGGCTATGCGTGGATAGAAACGTTTCCTTATGGCGAGTATCCGCTCAATCCGCTGGGTCGAGATTTTACGGAGCACCGCAGCTATCAGATGCTGACGATTACCGATAAGGTCTGGCGCATCGACCTGTCGCACCGCCTGATGCTTGAACAGCGCTGGCTGGGCAAGTATTCGACGCCCGACGCGGCCAGCGAGGACGCCTATGTGTACGCCAATCGCCTTCGCTACATGCTGCGCGGCCAGCTGCCACTGAAAGGTACTGCTATGGCCGACAAGACGCCCTACCTGGCCGCTTACGACGAAATCCTCATCGGCTTCGGCCGCAATGTTAACGAAAATGTCTTCGACCAAAATCGCCTCGGGGCTGTGCTGGGCTACCGCTTCAGCCGCCGCCTGCGGCTGGAAGCCGGCTACCTCAGTCAGATCGTGCAACTAGGGCGCGAGGTGACGGGTCGCAATGTATTTCAGCACAATCATGCATTGCTAGTGAGTAGTTTTGTGCAACTGTAGGAGGTAGCTAAGCATGTTCTGTGGGGGCGAAATGCTACAGTCGTTTTCATGCCACTATACGCTTTGTTGACCCTGCCGGCAATGAGGGCCAGGCGAAATGCTGCAGTCGTTTTCATGCCACCCTCCAGTATTCAATGTTCTGCGGTGGCGAAAGCCGCCACAGAACAGGCTGTCACACTTGTCCTTGTTCATACCGGGCACGCAGTACCCACTCAAACAAAAGGTAAAAAACTATCGCAGCCACATACCAGTCAGGCTGACTGCTCAGTATGGCAGCCAGTTGCAGCAGGACAAATGTCCGCACAGTGCATTCTATGGCGAAGATAGATGCCCGGGCCGAAGGCTTCGCCCCGGCTGCGCTGCGCTGGCCCAGCAGCGCAAAAACGGCTGCCAGCGACCAGGCAAGGCCTGCGTACAGGCCGCCCGTGGACAGACTAGGTACGAAGGCGACCAGCGAGAGGGCAGCAAGCAGGTGTCCACCCCATACAGTCTTCCGCCAGCCGAAGACGACCGGAAAGGTGCGGTAGCCGGTAGCCGCGTCAGCTTCAATATCTTTGAGGTAGCCCATAAGCACAAAATTGGCATAGGCTACAAACGTCATCAGCACCCAGCCAACCGGCAGGCCTCGCAGGTCGGGCGCCACGGTCAGAAAGCCCATGACGGGCAGCAGGCTCACAATCCAGGCGTTGTAAGGCGGCCCGCCCCACCAGTACTGCCGCTTGATGGTGGTATAGGTGGCGAGCCCGCCCACGGTCAGGAGTGCAGGCAGTAGATTCCAGGGGTTGAGCCACACAAGTGTTATGGCGCAGCCTGCCAGTCCCAGGCTGCTGATGATGAGGACATGCCGCACCGCCAGCAGTCCCTTGGAAAGCGGCCTGTCAGGCGCCGACAAGCGGTCGGTGTCGGTCTGGAAACAGTCGGTCAGCGCCTGCCCAAAGCCGTAGGCGAGCAGGAAGGGGGGAAAGGCGAGCCACAGCAGCCGCTGCGGCGCAGCAGGCTGTACGGCCATGGCCGCCGCAACGCCCAGCATGCCGGCCGCCGCGGAGATGAACAACAGGTAAGGGCGCATTTGTATCAGGTAATAGCGCCAGAAGGCCAGTTGAGTAGGTGTAAAAGTTGCCATGTTTTTTAGTTTGTATTCTTAAGTACGCTTTGGCGGCAACAGCCGCCAAAGCAAGTTTACGTTTGTTTTGGTTTTTTACAAAAACCAAAACTAACATCAATCCGGCATTGGCTTTGGCGGCAACAGCCGCCAAAGCGTGCTTACGTTTGTTTTGGTTTTTTACAAAAACCAAAACAAACATCAATCCTGCATGGGCTTTGGCGGCCACAGCCGCTAAAGC
>CAZYAO010000074.1:5403-8128 GCA_964645715.1 uncultured Saprospiraceae bacterium | reverse complement strand
CTTCTATAGCCATCAGCTCCTGCAGCAGGTGGTTGACGCTGCCGTCGCCGCCGGCGGCGAGCAACAGGCTGTAACCTGCCGCGGCCAGCGCCGCGCCGCTACTGTCGGCCTGGCCTGCTTCAAAAACATCGACCGCCGTTGCCTGCGGCAACAACTGTCGGCGGACGGTGCCTTCAATGGTGCGCCAGCGACGTACAGCGCGCCCATGGCCGGCGTGGGGGTTGAGGATGATGGCAATCTTGTGTGCAGCGGAAGTTTCTTGCATGGGTATCGACATGGTCGCAGGCCCGATGTATCGCTCTAGAGGCATCTTACATCCAGCGTGATGGACTGGTTTTGTGAAAAATCGTGGTTGCCTATCAGGTAGTAGTCGTAAGTATAGATGGAAGAAGGGCGCAACTGTTGGTAGATGCGGTCGCCGCGGCGGCAGCAGACGAGCAGGTAGTCAATGCCCTGCTGTGCCAGCGCAGGCAGGTGACTGTCGAGCTGCGCCAGCTGGCTTTCGGAAAAACGAAAAAGGGCTGCCATGCGCAGCTCGTCGCCCTGCTGCGGCAGGGGCAGCGCCTGCGGTCCGCGCAATAGGGACTGCAGCCGGAGGGTGGCCCTGAGGATCGGATGCAAGTGACTGATGCGCAGTTGATAACACTTATGAAGATGCCAGATGCCGAAGCCTGTGGGGCTGAGCTCGTAGTAGTCGTGCAGCATCGGCCGCTCGCTGAGGAGGTCAATGTGCAGTCGTACGGCTTCTCCACCCGGTTTGCCGGGCCGCAGCGGCCGCCGGGTGGGCAGGGTGAGGTAGACAAAATCGTACAGGTGGGTATCCATCAGCCGGCCAATCATACGACCCAGGATAAGCTTGTTGCTCTTCTTGGTGGTGAGCAGTTGTATGTCGGCGCCGGCGGGTTTGAAGTGGTGCTCAATGGCATGCGCCGCCAGGCGGCTGGCAAAATGCTGGCCGCGGTAGGCGGGCAGCACTTTTACATCAAATCCGAAGCCGGCGGTTGTGCGCTGGCCGTCGAGGAGTACGGGCACGAGGGCAGAAATGCCGGCACCTACAGGCTGGCCATGGGCATCGAGCAGTATGCTCGCCTGATAGTCGTCAAAGACCAACGCACGACTCAGAAAGTGGTCGCGCAGCAGCTCCAGCTGCACCCAGCTTCCCTGGGGTGCCTGTTGGTCGAGCTGCCGCAGGAAGTCGTCGTACTGACTATTGTAGGGGACAATCGGGTTCATATCCATTAGTTATCGGGTAAAACATAAGTGATGTAAGCCTTTCGATGTCTGTGCAATGAAATCCTGCATCAATGAATGTTTTTTTGAAAAAACATTCATTGATGCAAACTGTACTTTGGCTGCTATAACAGCCAAAGTGTATTTTGGGACAGTACAGAAGTGGTTCATGTCAATGAGTTATCGGGTGAAACAGAAGCTGATGGCGTCTGCAGCACAAATACCTGATACATACCACTGCTTTCCTCCTGCGAAAGATCGGTTACGGTCAGCATTGGCTGGCTGTGCTGTAGTGCCTGCAGCTGCGCATCCTCAGGTCGGTTGCGCAGAAAAGCGCGTACGACTACGACGGCTGCGGATTGCCTCCGGCCGACATCAGCAATGAAGTGGGTCAGGTAGTCAAAATCTACAAAACTCAGCAGGTCGGAGGCGGAGTAAAAGGTAGTCGCGCTGTCGTCGAGCTGCCGGCAACTATCTGCCCAGTCGCCAGCCATATAGCTTATGTGCAGTTCGGCCGATCGCAGCCGTTGTTGTACCCGTTCGAGCACAGCAACATCCATGGAGGGGGGGAGGTCGGCCGGCAGCATGCGGTCGAGCCGACCGCGGAAAATGAGGTGTGTCATGAAGGAGGAATAGGCATCGCCGGCTGCTATCGATGCGTTGAGTGCTGCGGGGATGAGCCC
Source organism: uncultured Saprospiraceae bacterium (assembly GCA_964645715.1). Classification (GTDB taxonomy): domain Bacteria; phylum Bacteroidota; class Bacteroidia; order Chitinophagales; family Saprospiraceae; genus JAUMBM01. The sequence continues at coordinate 6,215 of CAZYAO010000074.1, read as the reverse complement.
AAGCTGGGCGCCGGGCCCTACAAAGGCGGGGTCGCTGTTGCGAAATAGCCGGTACACCCATCGCTGGGCAAACAGTGCGCTGAGCAGTTGCCAACGGTAGCGCGGGAAGGGAAGCGGGCTGCCGGGCTGCAGGCTGTCGAGAAAGCGGCTGCCCAGCCACATGCGTAGCAGGGGGCGTATGCGAGCCAAAAATTGCTCAAAGGCACCTGCGTTGATGATTCCGCCCTGCAGCACGTCTGGGCGCTCGTCCCAATACTGCCGGCAGGGAGGCAGCAGCTGCGCACGCAGGTGGGCATACTGCTCCGCCACGACTGTCGTACCGCCGCCGATGAAGGCAAGATAGTCAGCAGGGCTGAGCTGCTGCAGGGCGGTGAGCTTCAGGTTGGTGAGCCACAGGGCTTCAGGATTGCTGTCGATGATCACCACCTCCCGCAGCTCACTGCTGTCCAGCAGGCCTATAACCCGCTCTCCACTGCCGGCGATACACACCAGCCGGCTGCTGCCAGCCTGTCGGAGGCTGCGGCGCTCAGGCCGGCAGTCTTCATTGACGTGAGTATAATAAAGCATGCGCAATAGCTTTTTAATTAATATTTTGGGGCGGCGACAGCCGCCCCAAAAGGCGTCATTAGCTTTATTTTTCCGCTAAAAGCGGAAAAATAAAGCACAAAAAACATTTGGGCGGCGACAGCCGCCCCAAAAGGCGTCATTAGCTTTATTTTTCCGCTAAAAGCGGAAAAATAAAGCACAAAAAACATTTGGGCGGCGACAGCCGCCCGAATGTTTATCACCTATACGGCCTCCACAATTCCTCA
>CAZYAO010000074.1:0-5303 GCA_964645715.1 uncultured Saprospiraceae bacterium | reverse complement strand
GGGCGGCGACAGCCGCCCGAATGTTTATCACCTATACGGCCTCCACAATTCCTCAACCACCGCCACCAGCCGTTCAATATCAGCAGGGGTATGCTGCGCCATGAGGCTGATGCGAAACCGCTCCTGTGACAGGGGCACTGCCGGGTACTCAATGGCATTGATAAAAATGCCTGCCTCGTGGAAGCGCAGGTTGGCTTCGCGCACCTGCATGCCAGGCGGTGGAGCCAGCGCTATGATGCCACCCGCCGGTGCCTGCATAATGCCGTAAGGTGCCAGGAGTTCGGTGGCATAGCGTACATTTTGGTGGAGTTGGTCGCGCAGCCAGGGCTCGTTTTCAATGACTTCGAGGCCTGCCAGCACTGCCGCCTGTACGGTAGGTGGCAAAGAGGCGGAAAAAACGTAAGAGCGCGCGTGGTAGCGCATGTAGTCAATCAGATCGCGGGAAGCGGCCAGAAAGCCGCCTGCAGCGGCCAGCGTCTTGCTGAAGGTACCCATGGCTACCGCCACGTCCTGTTCGCAGCTCAACAAGGCAGCAGTGCCGGCACCGCCTGGTCCTACCACTCCCGTGCCGTGGGCGTCATCGACAATCAGGTGGGCGCCGTAGCGCTGGCAGAGGGCTGCTATGGCTGGCAGCGGTGCCATATCGCCGTCCATGGAGTAGATGCCCTCGACACCCACAAATTGGTCGCTACTGCTGCTGCTGGCTTTTTCCAACAGCTGTTCAAGTTGCTGCAGGTCGTTGTGTGCAAAGGATCTGGCAGCCACCCGCTTGAGTTTGATGCCATCGAGAAAAGAAGCATGGCTGAGCTCGTCGTACAGCAGTTGGTCGCGTGGCTGGAGCAGGGAGCTCACGAGCCCCAGATTGGCCGCGTAGCCGGAGGAGAAGAGCATGGCCGATTCTTTACCTTTGAGGGCTGCCAGTCGTTCCTCCAGTTGGCTGCTGAGCCTGAGGTAGCCGTTGAGCAGGGGCGGGCCGCCGATGCCGGCGCCATAGTCATGCAGTGCCTGCTGTACTTTGGCCAGCACGTGGGGGTGATTGGCCAAGCCCAGGTAGTTGTTGGAGGCAAACATGAGCATGGGCCTGATTTGTCCACTGATAGGGTCATCGACCCACACTTCCCGGCCGGCCGGCGAAACAATCTTGCGGCGGTAGAGAATGTGCCCCTGCGATTGCATGGCGTCGACAAAGGCACTGAAATTGCGAGCCCTGTCGAGCAGGGGCGCGGTCTGGTTGCGGAGCTGCCATTGGTGCAGGCTCTCCTCGCTGAGATTCGGGTTTATTGCTGCCATGATTGATTGAGTTTTTGTAAGTGTTGGAAGTAAGCTTGCGGGTCGCTGCCTTGCTGTTCGTACAGGTTGGCAATGGTAGCTGCCGGCAGTTCAATCTGCCGGCCGGCGGTCGTAAAGCGCAGCAACGGCGCTGCCTGGCAGCGGCCTAACTGTAGTACGGGCAGGCTGGCCTGCGCAGCGGCCTGCCGGAAGTCGTTGAGCTGCGCATCGCCAATGGTGAAGACGAGTTCATACTCGCCATGAGGGCCTGCCAGCATCATCCAGTCAGCAATGCCATGGGCTGCTGCCAGCGTGGCCGCAGTGGGCTCCAACACCTCCTGCAGGGGTGTTTCGAGGACAAACCCCAAGGGGTTGGCTTCACAAAGCTGGGCCAGGGCCGGGAAGAGACCGTCACTGCTGTCGATACAGCAGCTGGCGTAGTCGGCAATCAGCAGGCCTGCTTCAATGCGGGCGAGGGGCCGGTAGGGCAGCTGCTGCTGCCTGAATATTTTGGCAAAAGCGTAGGCGCTGCCGTAGCCCATGGGGCCGCTGCAAAACAGCCAGTCGCCCGGCTTGCAGCCTTTGCGCAGCATGGGACGGCGGCAGCGGCCGAGGGCAGTGACAGAAACGTCCAATTGTGTTCCGTGGTTGGTGTCGCCGCCCAGCAAATAGGTGCGGTGGTGGTCGCAGGCATCGCGCACGCCTGTACTTAGCGCCTGCAGCTGCTCGGAAGGCATACTGGCTGGCAGCTGCAGCTGCAGGAGGATGCCAAGGGGGGAGGCGCCTACGGCCGCCAGATCGCTGAGGGAGGCGTTGACGGCCGTCCACCCAATGATATAAGGATCGTCGTAGAGACCCGCTTGTATCTCGTCAGCCAGACCGTCAACGGTAATGGCTAGTGTTTCGCCACCGAGGGACTCGAACCGCAGTAATTCGGCATCTGATTCGTGCAAGCCGTTGATTTGCTGCGGACTACGGCTGAATGTTTTGGTGAATTGTTGTATTAACACGTTTTCAAGCATCATTGCGGAGCGGTTTGTGGGTTAGTGGTAGTTCAAAGTGTCTGCTTGCTGGTCTGGTAATGCGGGCTACCGTCGGCAGTACTGGTCTGTGAGTTAAAGGTATATATATTTTGTTGACATTTAGCTGACAAATGCCAGCTCTTTAGGGTAATTTTTGTGGATGTTTTTTTTGCTGCGGCTCAGGCCGCAGTAAAAAAAATGCCTTTGTGTGTATTTTTTGGGGTTTTACCCCTAATAAATACACACAAAGGCAGCAGATTCTTTGGCAGCGTAAGCTGCGTATTTTATTTTTCCAAAAAAGCCCGCAGTGGCAGCAGGCTCTCTGCGGGGCTTTCTTCCATAGGCACATGCCCGCTACGGGCTAATATGTGTACTTGGTTATCGGGCAGATCATTGGCAAATCGGTGCGCATAGGCGACGGGGATGAGCCGGTCTTCCTGTCCCCACAGGATGAGTGTCGGCTGCCGGAGCGTGCGAAGCTGCTCGATGGGCTGTGCATCGGCTGGTGCATTGAGGCGGTCGACAAAAGCGCGTCGGTTGCCTTCGCGCAGGCTCAGTTCGTAGTAGCGATCAACGAGCGCGTCACTTACTTTGGTTGGATCTGCATACACATTCTCGACGCTGGAGGCGACGATGAAGCGGGGACTGATGAAGGGGACGAGCTCTTTGATGAGGGGTGTGCGGGCCAGCGAAAAGGCTAGGGGAATACGCTCTGAGGTGAGTGGATAGCCGGCTGCATTGATGAGCACGAGGCGGGCAACCTTGTCGGGATAGCGGGCAGCGTAGCGCCAGGCGATGTTGCCGCCCAGCGAGTTGCCGCCCAGTATACAGCGCTCAATGCCGGTGGCCAGCAGGAAGCTGTCGAGAAAACGGAGGTAGTGGTCGATACTGTAGTTGCCGTCGGGGAAGGGGCCGGTAAGCCCAAAGGCGGGTAGATCCATGCGTAGTACGCGGCGGTCGCGCTGCAGGTCTTCCACCCAGGCATCGAAGGTATGCAGGCTTGCGCCCGTGCCGTGGAGGAGAACGAGAGGAAGGCTGTCGGAGCGATTGCCCTGGTCGCGGTAGTGTACCTGCATGCCCATGAGGTCGAGGAAGGCAGAGGGTGGCCGGGCGTAGTCGGCTTGCAGAGATGCGGGGCTGCGGTCGCAGCGGGTGAAGAGGAGGGCAACGAAAAAAATCAGGCTGCCCAGTGCTGAGAGGATGTTGCGGGCGATGATGGCGGTGGCTTCCATGTGGATAGTTTTGTTTTAAAGGTAGGTGAAATCAGCTTTCGTAGCGAGTATTTTTTGTGTGCAGGACAAATAATTAATGGATTAGTGGCAAATTTGTGTTGTGTGTTACTTGTATGTTACTAATTTGTTGTGGTATGTCAGCCAACCCAGAAGTCGATGTATATATCAGCCGTTTTTCGGAGGAGCTGCAGCTGCGGCTGCAGGAATTGCGGCAGCTGGTCAGGAGACTGGCACCGGAAGCGGCCGAGGCTATGGCCTATGGTATGCCTGCTTATAAGTTGTACGGACGGCCGTTGTTGTACTTTGCAGCCCATGCGCATCACATAGGTTTGTATGCTCTTCCATCGGCGCACAGCCATTTTGCGGCAGCGCTGGCAGCCTACAAACGAGGCAAGGGGTCAGTGCAGTTTCCGCTGGAAGAGCCCATGCCCTGGGCGCTGATTGAGGAGATAATCCGGTTTCGGATCGAAGAAAATAAATTGAAAAAGAAATAATCATGTACCAGATAGTCAATAGAGTATGTGTTAAGTTTTTGCTGGGGCATTTTTTGGGAGTCTTGCTGTTGCTGACTGCCGGACTGCTGCAAGGGCAGCAGCGGCTGACATCCCGGGCGCGGGCACCCATTGCCCTGCGGCCGGAATTGTCCGTTAGCTTTTTCGAAAATCTGTCTTATGGTGCCGACAGCCTGCATACCTTCGATCTGTTTGTACCCAATGCGTCGCAACCGCTGCCCTTGGTGCTGTTTATTCACGGTGGGGGCTTTGAGGGCGGGGACAAGTCGGAGTTGTACGGGCAGGAGACGGGGGTGGCGCTGATCAATGCGCTGCTTTCTGAGGGCATCGCTTTTGCTTCGATCAACTACCGCCTGCTGGCAGTGGGGGATACTACGGGGGTACTCAAGTCGCTGCACGATGCCCGCCGCTGCCTGCAGTACATTCGGCATAATGCTGCCTACTTCAATATTGACAAGGAGCGGGTGGCTTTGTACGGTACTTCAGCGGGCGCTGGCACGTCGTTGTGGATAGGCCTGCAGGAAGATATGAAAGACGAGACGTCGGCGGATCCGACTGCGCATGAATCTACGCGCGTCAGCGCCATAGCGGTATTTGCTACCCAGGCGACCTATGATCTGCTGGACTGGAACGAGGTGTTCAGGCGGGAACGTTTTAAGACTAAGCACTTGTATGCGCTGGTCGGGGCCGACCGCATCGCTGCTTTTTACGGCTGCCGGCTGCCGGTATCGCTGAAGGCGCCGGCGGTCGCGCGTTACCGCGAGCAGGTAGACATGCTGGCCATGCTATCCGCCGATGATCCGCCCCTTTGGATCGACAACCCCCTGCCGGCCCGGGGGTTGCCAAAGGATCAGGATGCACTTTTTCATCATTATCGCCATGGGCAGGCGCTGCTGCGCCGCGCTACGGCGCTGGGATCGCCCTGTCTGGCGCGGCTACCTGCCGCGAGATACACCAGCCCCGGCTGGCTGGAGCTGGCGGCTTTTTTCCAAAAATACCTGCACTAAGGGCGTGCTGCCCCGGCCTGCGGTAGCTTTTTTGGCGGCCTGAGCCGCCGCAAATAAAAATAACCCGGATATTGGGGGGGAGATAGTCTTGCCCAACCGCCACTTAGGGAAGTACGGTGCTCACTGTGCCGAAGCCTTCTGCCGCGCGTAGCGCAAAATACTACCACTGAGGATGGTCAGCAGTATGAGCGGGGCGACCCAGTCGCGCAGGGGTGACACTTGGCCACTGAGGTAGAAGTACGCGTGGATGGCCAGCAGCAG
>CAZYAO010000073.1:0-10284 GCA_964645715.1 uncultured Saprospiraceae bacterium | reverse complement strand
TGCTAATGTACAAATTTCTGCTCGGCTCTGCAGCTGTACTTGGACGGGGTATGACAAAAGCCGCTGCCAAGCCTCACGTGGCGTCTAACTCTCTGCAGCTGTACTTGGGCGGGGTATGACGGTCAGCGACCAACGAAATCACAAGAATGGTTTATTGCTTGAATGCAACTGCACTCAAGCGGGAAAGTTGTGGCCGGCCAGCATCATACGGGGGGCTGACAAGCAGCATCCATAACTGTTTTTTGTGGCAAGGATCGACAAACATACAGGCCATTTTGCGTCTGAATGCTGCCCGAGTCGCTTAAAAAAATCGCACAATAGTTTTGAACTTTCAAAAAATACGTATATTTGTCGTGTTGTTAATCAATAACACAAAATTTATTATCGGTCGACAGTAAAGCAAAAACCCCGCAAAGACTGTTGTTTGCAGGGTTTTTACCAAGATATGTAGATTGTTTTCATTTGGTTTTTTGGGGTTACTCAGGGTATTGTTACAACAATACCCTGTTCTTTTTTATAGGGCTGTGGGGAGCAAATTTTGTCGCCCTCAGCAACAAAAGGCATGGCCGGGAAGTGTTTGCTTTGTTGATTTTCTCAAAAACCAACAAAGCAAACACGTATTCTCAACATTTTTTGTGGAACTGCCACAAAAAAAATACGGAAAAAACACCGCTAAAAAATAAGCGCAGCTGCCCCGCTAATTGGCATCCACCAATCGCCCTGAGCCTGACTGAATGACATCGATGGTCGGTTGTCCCTTGTACCTGAGATCACCACTGCCGCTCAGGCGGGCACGCAGCAAGCTGGCAACGCGTACTTCGGCATCACCGCTGCCGGTGATCGTGACATCGGCCTCGCGCACTGAGAGGGGGAAGCCAAAGAGGTCGCCGCTGCCGCTGAGGCGGGCGTTGAGTTCGTCTGCAGTGCCTGCCAGCAATAAGTCGCCGGAGCCTGTGTTGTTGAGGCGCAGATCGTCGGCCTGCAACTGTAGTTCAATATCGCCAGAGCCGTTGACTTCGAGGTCCAGGTCGCCCACAATGAGCTCCTCACTACTGCGGATGATGCCCGACCCCCTGTTTTTGACCGAACGAAGATTGGGCAGGGTGATGAATATTTTGAGCGTACCCATGTCGCGTACGCAGCGGTCAAATTCAATCTCCCAGATACCGTTGCGCACGTCCCACTCAAGCTCGTTGAGGACATTGGGCTTGCCTTCGACAACAACCCGCTGCTCCGTGCCGATGCGGATGTCAACCTCCGCAGGGATGTCGAGTACAATGCCATCAAAATTGTTGAGGTTGAGGCTGTCGGTGACAACACTGCCTTCGCCGAAAACGCAGCGGAAGGGGGCGTCGTCGTCAATGTCTATGAAGCAGCCGGAAACGAGCAGCACAAGCGCGGCTGCCAGGCTGATACCCTGAATTGTTTTCATACTGGTTGGATGTTGATTATGGGGAAAAATATAGCTGGTAAAACGATGTTTGGCGGCGCTGGCCGCCAAACATCACACTCAAAAATCCGTGGAACTGTGTTGATCCCGGCGCCAGCCAAACCAGCCAAAACGCATAGTAAGTACACCTACGGCGCCGCTAAAATCTTCATTCGTGTAGCCCAGGTCCTTGTTGGCGCCCTGCACCCAGCGGTAGCCAACAGCCCCTGCAAGCCTAAACCAGCTCGTGATATTGAGCTCGGCACCTACTTCGGGCGTGAACACGAAAACGGCGTCGAGGTCGTCCCAGTCGTCGTTGTTGACCTGTATGTCAAGGCCGCCCCAGCCTACGCGCGCGCTTCCGTAGAGGTGCAGCAGTCGCCAGGGCTGGTGGGTGACGCCCAGCCAGATACCGCCATGGGCGAGATCGAGGCGGGAGAGCTGCCCCTGGTTGATAATCTGGTTGAAATCGGCGCTGGCCATGCCATAGGCGCCCAGAAAATATTTGCTGAATACCAGACCGCCACCACCGCCTGCCGAAGTAGCGAGGCCGTTGTTGATGCCGTACTCTGAAATCGGGCCGCCAAAAGCGCCCACCAGTCGGGCCGAGTTGAAAAGGGTCTGGTGCTGTGCACTGAGTGTGGTAAGGGTAAAAATGGTCAGCAGGGCTATCATGCCCAGATAAATCCTTGTTTTCATGTTTTTTGAAATTTTTGTGAATGAAAAGATGTTCGTTTTTTTATTTTTTCTCAGAAAAAAATGAAAAAACGGATGTGTATGCAAGACATTTTTTGGCGGTGACAGCCGCCAAAAAAATCGTCACTGTTCCACCGCCTAGAATCTGAATCCGGCCTGAAAACCTACCCAGCCGTTGAGGAGTAGCTCGCCCCGCTCCCAGGTCCATTGCGGCCGCGGGACAAGCACCGACCGGCCGGCGGCCGCATCCCGTGTCCACAGGAGGTTGATGGTAGGTCCCATAAACCAGCTGAGTCCCCGGCTTAGCTGGTAGTCCCAGCCGAGTCGCAACTGGCTGAGAAGGTTGAGTCTGGGCGACCAGCGCGTGAGTTCGTTGACGTGCTGTGCACTGATTTCTGTGAGCAGCCGGCTGCGCGGACTAAACGCGTGCGCACTGCCGAGTCCGTAGCCAATGCCCCAGCTCATAAACGTGCGCTTGTTGGCTTGGGCATCCACGGCCACCTCGTCCCAGCGGGCGCCCAGCAGTAGCTTGTTATACCACTTCTGCGTACCGAAGACCAAGGCTGCATTGGCCCACAGATAGTCGCTCAGGCTGATTTCTACGCGGTTGTAGCCTTTTTTGACCAGGGTGAGCAGGCCTATGGAGATGCCCGCAACGGTATCGGCTACATTGACGAGCCCTAGCTGATACCCCCGCACGTAGCCGGCTTTATTGAAAAGCAGGGCTGCCTGCTCGCCGACTACGCCACCTGCCTGGTTGGCCAGCAGGCTCACTTGCAGCTCGGCATGGCCGTGGCTGTAGTTGGTCAGACCGGCGAGCTGCACATGGGCGGTGTCGCCATAGGTCTGGTTGACGATGCCGGCCAGCATGATGCCATGGCTGTCAGACAAGTTGGTATTGGCCAGCCCACTGATTTGCAGACCCGTAAATGTGCCGCCTACCCGGTTGAGAGCACCGGCCAGCTGTATGCCTGTAAGTTCGTCCCTGACGCGGTTGCTGAGGCCGGCGATCTGCACGCCCACAACATCGCCCCGCACGATATTGACAAGTCCGCCCAGCTCAAATCCGTCGACCCCGCCGCTGATGCCTACGACAACATTGACCGACATCTCGTTGGTGATGGCTGCGCTGCGGAAGCTGTTGGTGCCCAGGTAAGGCATAAGGGATATCTGCGCCATGCGCCGCTCTGGCGGCGGCAGCGGCCGCGCAGCCTCCTGTATGGCGAGGGCAAGCGGCCGTATGAGCAGCTCGCGCTCGAGTATGCTATTGGTAGTGGGGTCGAGTGTCCTCACCGACCGCGGCGGCAGTGTCTGCAGGGGTGCCGTGCTGCGGGCCGTGCGGGCAGCCATCTTCTCAGCCGTAGCTGTCGGAGGCGTCGGGTGCACCGGGCTCGACTGTATCGCCCGCACCGGCCGACTGCTGAGCTGCGTGCTTGTATAGCCGGGCTTGCGCCGCAGCACTACCTGCTGGCCAATTTCGGCATAGGCCAGCGGGCTGTCGCCAAAAAGCAAGGTCAGCGCTTCCGCTTTGGGTTTGTTGGAAAAATGGGCCGTTATGGGGTAGTCGAGCGGTATAAAATCGCGACTGTAAGAGAAAGACCAGCCGTAGCGCTGCTCAAGATCACGGATGACCTCGGCCAGCGGCTTCGCCCGGTAGCTGACGCTCACACCCTGATTTTCTCTGATGGCCTGCTGTGCCTGCCCGACAATCGACAGTGTCAGCAAGTGGAGCAACAGCAACAGCCTGATACATTGACTCATGGCAATGGCAATCTGGTTAGGGGCATCCGCGGCCGCGCAGGCGCAGGCTGTCGGTACTGATCGGCTCTGTGCGCAGGTCGAGTGTGGCAGCCAGTATGGCCAGACACTGCTCGAGGCTGAGTTGCTCAAAGCGGCCGGTAAACTGGCAGTTGGCCAGTTGTGGATCCGACAGTACGATGGCTACACCGTAGTAGCGCTCCAGTTGGCGCACTACTTCCGACACCGGCTGATCCTGGAAGGCTAGCTGCTGCTCTTTCCAGGCGAGCGCGTTGTTGGCTGCTCTGGCCAGCCGCTCCGGCTGTCCGCCTGCCTGCCCCAAGGTAGCTGCTTCGCCTGCCTGCAGCAGCAGTCGCTGGCGGCTATCAGCCGCCGCGAAGGCTACCCGGCCCGTCTGCACGCTGAGCTCAGCGGCCGCATCGGCCGCATAAGCGCGCAGATTGAAGGAGGTGCCCAACACTTCAGCCACAGCGCGGCCGGCTACGACGCGGAAGGGCCGCAGACTGTCGGTAGCGACCTCAAAATAGGCCTCCCCCGCAAGACTCAGCTGCCGCGCGTCTTCGGCAAAGGTGTAGGTCAGCAGGCTGTTGGCATTGAGCCATACCCGACTCCCGTCGGGCAGCGCCAGCTGCCTGCGCTCACCGGGTCCGGTGCGCACTGCCACCGCCTCAGGCGCGCCGGGCGGACTAAACAGTTGCCAGGCGACTACCAGCAGCAGCGCTACCGCCGCAGCAGCAGTCAGCCGCAGCGACCACAGCCGCCAACCGGCAGGTACTCCCTTTTTTACCCCTAAAGGACGCATTGCTTCTGCAGAAGGTTGCAGCCCGGCGGCCGCCGGCTGCCACAATTTTTGCGCCAGCTGCTGCCAGGCGCGCTCCTTGTCGGGCTCACTGAGCTCCACAGGCGTGTGCAGACTTGCCTCCCATAGCTGTTTCATTTCCTCAAAGAACGTTCGGTTGGAGGGGGCGGCAGACAGCCACTGCATGAGCTGGTCGGCTTCCTCGGCGGTAGCATTGCCGGAAAGGTAAGCAGCGATGAGCTCTACATAGCGATTTGTCTCCATCTGTTGTCTCCATTTGCACAGTGCCCGCAGGCGCTGTACCGCAGGTACGCCTGCCCGCCGGCGGCTTTTCAGCCCGCCGGCCGCGCATGGCGGCCCGCTACCGATTGAATGATGTTGCTGTGGGGGGGCTACCCCTATGTCGGGGGTAAAAATAAATCCATTTTTTTTGCTTTACGGCAAAAAGGCGCGTGGGGGTGCTGAAAAAAGCTGCGCTTGCGCAAAATAGGCTCGGGCGGCAGGAGCCGGCCCGGCGCGGCTGCTTTTTTTCAAAATACAGGCAAAATGCCTACCTTGTGAAGCAAACAGTAAGCGCAAGTGGCCAAAGTAAAAACTGCTTTTTTTTGTACAGGCTGCGGGGCGGAGTCCCCGAAATGGATGGGGCGCTGCCCCGCCTGCGGCGAGTGGAATACGCTGGTGGAGGAGAAGGTGGTGAAAAGTAACCCGCGGGAGGCGGCGGCTGCCAGCTGGCGGCCCACAGGCAGCCGCCAGGAGACGCGGCCGGTGGCGCTGCCAGACATACAGACGGGCGATCAGCGGCGGCTGACGACGGCCGACGGCGAGCTCAACCGCGTGCTGGGGGGGGGCATCGTGCCGGGCAGCATCGTCTTGTTTGGGGGGCAGCCGGGCATCGGTAAGTCTACCCTGCTGCTGCAGCTGGCGCTGCAGCTGGGCGAGCGGGTGCTGTATGTGTCGGGCGAGGAGAGTGAGGAGCAGATTAAAATGCGCGCGGAGCGCCTCAGCGGCGACGGGGAGCAGTGCTATATTTTGACCGAAACCAACACCCACAAAATACTGCAGTTTGCGCAGCAACTGCTGCCGGCACTGCTGGTCATTGATTCCATACAGACGATGTCGTCGCCCCTGCTCGATGCTACGCCCGGCTCCATCAGCCAGGTGCGGGAGTGCGCGGCTGAGCTGCAGCGTTTTGCGAAGGAAAGCCATATTCCGGTGTTTCTTATCGGCCATATCACCAAAGACGGGGCTATCGCGGGGCCTAAGCTGCTGGAGCATATCGTGGATGCTGTGCTGCAGTTTGAGGGCGACCGTCATTATTCTTATCGCATCCTGCGTACGCTCAAAAACCGGTTTGGTTCAACCGATGAGCTGGGGATTTATGAGATGCAGACGGGCGGGCTGCGGCAGGTGCCCAATCCGTCGGAGCTGCTGCTGGCGCAGAAGGATGCCGACCTGTCGGGCAGCGCGGTGGCAGCCACCATGGAGGGTATGCGCCCGATGCTGATCGAAACGCAGGCGCTGGTGAGCCAGTCGGTCTATGGTACGCCGCAGCGGACGGCCACGGGCTTTGATCTCCGGCGACTGAGTATGTTGCTGGCGGTGCTGGAAAAGAGGGTAGGGATTCCCTTTGGGGGGCAGGATGCTTTTCTCAATATGGCCGGGGGGATTCGGGTCGATGATCCTGCCATCGATCTGGCCATCATCGCAGCCCTGATCTCCAGCCGGGTAGATGTGGCTATTCCTACCGATATCTGTTTTGCGGGCGAGATCGGCCTGTCGGGCGAGATACGGGCAGTCAACCGCATCGAGCAGCGTATACAGGAGGCCGACAGGCTGGGGTTTCGCCATATTTTTATCTCCAAGTACAATACCAAGGGCTTGGATGCCAGCCGCTACCAGATAAAGGTGCATACCATTGGCAAAATTGAGGAGCTCAACGAGGCGCTGTTTCAGTAGCTTTTTTGCCGCCCCGGCGGCAGCAAAAATGACGGCTAATTGAGGTTGGGCCGCTGATTAGCTGGCAGCACAGGGCGCGAAGCAATGACCAGCACCTGTACAAAAAGGGCGACGATGATGATGAGCGCCATCTCAAAGTTGGTGAGCAGGCGCGAACTGGCAGCGATGCTGTGCGAGTCGTCGAGCAGCTGCTTGCCGGCGGTGAGCTGCACCTGACTGAGTGCTGTGAGGCTGCCCAAGGTGCTGTCAAACAGCCGGATAAAGCGGTCATGGGTCATGCCGGGCTGCAGAAAGTTGTTGCCCGCCGACAGGAGCTCCTGCTCAAAAAGGGTGTAGGCTTTTAGTTCTTTTTTGAAATCGTCCAGTATAGCCTCCTCATTGCCCACAAGGTAGGTCAATTCGAAGTCGTTGATAAGCGTATCCATGGCCAGGGCATGCGCCCACAGGCGCTTTTTGCACAGCTCGGGCGGATTGGGTGCCTCGCCGCTGAAGTGCGCCTGCAGGATGAGCCGCCGCCGGTAAAGATGATCGGTCAGGTGGAAAATGTAAGCCGACGGCACCAGCCGGTCGGCGTAGATTGACTCGACAGATTCGTCAATGCTGGAAAAATTGGAGCGCTCAAGGAAGTTGCTGAGCAGTACAACTACCATAAATAGGGTGAGCAGTAATGCCAGCTTTATTTTATTGTCTACATTGCCTAATAAGCGAAACATGGCCCTGTTTGTGATGATCAATCGCTTTACCCGGCAAAGTAGCAATAATTTTGAGAAATTGTCAACAGAAGGTGTTGTTTTGCTTAAGCGGCTTTCGCCGCTTAAGCAAAACGTGTGTGTCAGTTTTAATTTTTCGAAGAAAAATTAAAACTGACAGTTGTGGGCTTAGCGCATCATGGGCACTTCCATGAGCAACAACTCTGCGTGGCTGTCGGCCTGTATATCCATCGAGCTAAGATCCCACAGCCCCAGCCCGTCACGGCGGTGCAGCGCCTGCCCGTTGATGCTGACATCACCGCTCAGCACAAAAGCATAGACGCCATTGCCGGCCCGCTTGAGCTCGTAGCGTGTCTGGAAGCCGGCATCCAGGTCGCCGAGGTGAAACCAGGCATCCTGGTGGATCCACACCCCCTCATCATCGGGATTGGGCGACAAAATCTGCTGCAACCGGTTGCGGCGCTGCGCCGGATCGAGCGTCAGCTGGTCATAGCGAGGCGTCACGTTGCGTTTATTGGGGAAAACCCAGATCTGCAGGAACTTGACCAGCTGGGTTTTATTCTTGTTGTATTCACTGTGCGTGACGCCGCTGCCGGCACTCATCACCTGTATGTCGCCGTTGCGGATCACCGTCACGTTGCCCATGCTGTCGCGATGCTCAAGATCCCCTTCCAGCGGGATGCTGATGATCTCCATGTTGTCATGCGGGTGGGTACCAAAACCCATGCCCGCCTGTACCGTGTCATCGTTGAGTACCCGCAGCACACCAAAGTTCATGCGCTCAGGATTGTAGTAGTTGGCAAAACTGAAAGAATGATAACTTTCGAGCCAGCCGTGGTTGGCTTTGCCGCGCGTATCAGCGCGGTGCAGGACACTGTTGTGCATAATGCCGGAATTGGTATTGGGGATATGGTTAAAGCCGACAATCTCCTCGTCGGCCCGCTTACGCGCTTCTTCTTTGTCAGCAGCTGTAGCCGCCAAGCTGCCGGAGGCCAGCGCACCGGCGCCCAACAGCCCTTTTTTCAGAAACTCCTTGCGATTCATAGCAGTTCGTTTGTGTAGTAAAATAAATGTATATACATCTAATTACAAATCTAAACAAGCCCGCGACAAAAAGGTTTACTAAAAAGTATATCGCTGCGCAAGCTGCGAAGAATTTTTTAAATACTTTTGGCGGCCTCAGCCGCCGGAAAGGCGTTACGAGGCGTGTTGGTTCTTTTTTTGAAAAAAAACAACACCTTCCATACGTATTTCGCCGCCTTAGCGGCGAAACAGCTACGGAACAGCCGCCAAAAAATAAAAGCACATGGACTACAGCAGGCACCAACTGCAAGACACCATCACCGCACTGGCCACCCCTCCGGGGCTTGGCGCCATCGGTATCATCCGCCTGTCAGGCCCGGCAGCTGTGAGCATTGTCGCAGGGCTTTTTCGGGGAAAAAAGCTGGCAGAGCAGCCGAGCCATACGGCGCATGTTGGGCGCATCATCGATGCGCAGGGCGAGGTGCTGGACGAGGTAGTCGTCACTCTTTTTTTGGCGCCGCGCTCCTACACGGGCGAAGATGTGGTTGAGATTAGCTGCCACGGCTCGCCCTACATTTTGCAAAAAATGCTGGAACTGCTGCAGCACCATGGCGCCCGCCTGGCGCAGCCGGGCGAATTTACCATGCGGGCCTTTTTGCGAGGCAAACTGGACCTGAGCCAGGCTGAGGCGGTAGCCGACCTCATCGCGGCAGGTAGCGAGGCTGCCCACCGGCAGGCGATGCTGCAAATGCGCGGTGGCTACAGCGACCGGCTGAAAGCGCTGCGGCAGAAACTGATTGACTTCGCGAGCCTGATCGAACTGGAACTCGACTTTGGCGAGGAGGATGTTGAATTTGCAAAACGCGACGACCTGAAACTGTTGGTGGCCGAACTGCGGCAGCTGCTGCGGGAGTTGGTAGCCTCCTTTCAGTTGGGCAATGCCATCAAGGAGGGGGTCGCTACGGTCATCGCCGGCCGCCCCAATGCCGGCAAGAGTACCCTGCTCAATGCGCTGCTCAATGAAGACCGGGCGATTGTGAGCGATGTGGCGGGCACCACCCGGGATGTGATTGAAGAAGTGCTTAATATACAAGGTGTACCGTTCCGCATCATCGATACCGCAGGCATACGGGATGCCCAGGACGCCATCGAAGCCATGGGCGTAGCCCGCACCATGGAGAAAATACGGCAGTCGGCTGTACTGGTATACGTATTTGATGTAGTGCGCACTAGTCCGGCCGAGGTGGCTGCCGATTTGGCGCAATTGGCGCCGGCGGGTGTCCCCCTGCTGGTTGTTGCCAACAAGATGGACCTCAATCCCTACACCACTTGGGAGCAGTACGCCCTGCCGGGCTCAGCCGTGACTGCCGACAACTGGCTGCCCGTGTCGGCCCGCAACGCTATGAACATTGAGTACTGCAAAGAGCGCCTCCTGTCTATGGTCGTCAGCGGAGAAGTGTCGCTGGAAAGCACGCTGGTCACCAATGCTCGCCACCACGGCGCCCTTGTATCCGTACTTTCCTCCCTCGAAGCTGTAGACGCCGGCCTTTCATCCGGCATCACGGGCGACCTTTTAGCCATGGACCTGCGCGCCGCTCTTTTCGGTCTCGGCGAGATTACCGGCGAGGTGAGTACAGACGAGCTGCTGGGCAATATTTTTGGGCGTTTTTGTATTGGGAAGTAGGGGTTTGATGGGATGTGTGGATTCACAATTGTGGGTGTTACAATGATGGTTATCATTATGTTTTGCTATAATCATGTCACCCCTTCGGGGTTTGGATGACATTCGTTATGGGATTACGTGCTTGAAACCCTGAAGGGCTGCCATGATTATAGGCTGGCATAATTATATCACGTAATCCCACAACAACCGCCATTCCAACCCCGAAGGGGTGACATGATTATAGATAAAA
>CAZYAO010000072.1:0-10869 GCA_964645715.1 uncultured Saprospiraceae bacterium | reverse complement strand
GCCAGCCGTTGTCGTACACGGCAGCGGAGGCCAGCGCGCTGTGGCAGGTCTCCTGCCCTGCGGCAGGGGTGAGGGGGAGCCATAGCAGCAGGGTTGCTGCTATGGCCATTATTATGGTTTGCATTTTTTTCATGGATCTTATTTTGCTTTTTCTTCGTCACCTTCAGGTGACGAAGAAAAAAACCTCCTTTTTTTGCCGCCGAAGGCGGCAAAAAAAGCACTACTGCAACTCAACCAGCACCGTCTGCACACCCCCGCTGCCCTGCAGACTAAGCGTATACAGGCCGCGCGCAAGCCCTGCCGGCGCCCACTCCAGCGTATTCTCGCCTGCGTGGGCACCATGCTTCAGCTGCGCCACCTGACGACCGAGGGCGTCCGTCACCCGCAGCGTCACCTCTTCGGCCTGGGTAGCTTCGAAGCGCACGTATACCCGCTCGCGGGCAGGGTTGGGGAACACCCGCAGGCCTGCCGACAGGCCCGGCTCGCTCACCTCCGTCACGCTGCCCAGCGTCAGCACCACCGGTGCATCAACGCTGCCCGCTATACGGTTGGCGATGAACACCTGCTGGCCGTTGAGCGCGTACTCGGCACCTGCCGACTCGTCGTACAGGCGGAAGCTCAGCATATCCCCTTCGTCGTTGCTGTAGACCGTCAGGAACAGCAGCCAGGCATCGAGCGCCTCGATGTAGACCGGCTTGGCGGCACCCCGCACCTGATTTTCGATGAAGGCGCCTACCTCTGTGTCGGAGGACAGTATGTTCTCACCGGCGCTGTTGCGCACCAGCGCGATCACGTTCATTGTATGCTCATACTGCGTCGGATTAACCGTCCAGTGCTCGCTCAGGCTCGCCAGTTCGGGGTCATTGCCCGCCGAGCGGAAGTCTACCGCTTCGTCATCCCACAGGCGGCGTGGCGGGTAGCGCAGTATATCCGGATTGCTCAGCCGAAGCAGGTAGCCACGCGTCGGGCGCATAAAGCTCATGTTGCCCAGCCAGCCTACACCTGCCACGTACTGGGCAAAGGTCGCCTGACCTTTGATGACGTCACCGTTGAGCGGGGTGAGTGACTGCAGCGCGCTGTCAACACTCATCCCCTGCTGTGGCAGGTAGCCAATCCAGTTCCAGCCGGCCACCACCGGGATGGAGGTCGTCTCCAGATTGACCGGGTTGCCCAGCAGTACAATCGAATCCAGACTGTTTGATCGGTACTGGTACATCGTCAGGTGCGACAGCTGGGCCAGCGATCCGGCCCATACACCTCCACCATTGAAGTACTGGCTGAAAGCCGTCTGCCCCTTGATTGTCGCCCCCTGCGGAGCGGTCAGACTCGCCAGGGCCGTATTGATCGACGGATCCGGCAGGTTCACGTTATATGATATCCAGTTCCAGCCAGGTACCAGCGGTATCGCCACCCGCAAAAGGTTGTTGGTATGAATCATCTGCGGTACCAGCGGAGAACCAATCAGGTCATCCGATTCAAACGGGAAGCTCTCCGCGGCCGTACCGTACAGCAAACAGCTTGATGCATCCCAGATGCGGAAAGTGACCGTCTCTCCGGACACCTGGTTGCTGAACACCGTCATATAGGCCAGGTAGCGGTCGAGTTCGCGCACGTACTGTATATACGAAGCACCCCTGAGCTCATCGCCCACAAAAGCACCGATCAGGTCCAGTCGGTCAGTCGACAGCTCACCTTCAATATCCAGCTGCACCGTCAGGTTCATTGAAAAGCTGTAGTCGACCGGATTCACCGTCCAGGCCGGATCCGGGCAGGCTACCCGCAGATCGATCGGCAGCGGCTCAGGACCCTGGGGCGTGATCATCTGCAGGGTTGTGTTGTACAGGCCCCCTACGATATCGGCCGGGAAACGGAAGGTAATCTCCGCAAAGTCCCCCGGCAGCACATTGCCCGTCAGCGGGAAAACCTCCATCCAGTCGGGGATATCTACCAGGCTGAAGCCCGTGATAGATCCACCCTGGTTGCGGATATTCCGCTTAACAATCAGTTGATTGCCCTCGAATACGAACTCGTCAATGCGGCCGCCCTCCCAGTAGAGATTATTGCGGTTGACCAAAAACTCCCAGGAGATCGGCTCGGGGATTGCATTGCCGTACAGGTCTTCGATACCCGCCACGGTGGCCCGCAGCGTATTGTTTTCGATAAACTGATTGGGGATATTGGGGATGATTACGATTTTGTCGTTGTTACAACTAATGGTAGCATCTACCAGTATACCCCCGTTGGTCATATCCTGCAGCGCCAGGCTATTGATATTGATATTAGTACCTATACCATCGGCTGGGAAAATCCGGTCGCAGCGGATGCGCTTGGAGAACATGATGGAGATGTCATCCCCCGGATTGAGCACCCCGTCACCCGGCTGAGGCACACCAAACAATTGTGGCGGCCTTGTCTCCTTACGCCCCTTGACAACCGTAGAAATCCCAGGATTGAGCGACACATCAAAGCACTGTGTCACCGCCCGTATCTCATAAGCGCCGTCTGCCAGTTCCGACATATCCCACTGTACAATCTTAAATACCGGTGAGTTGGCAAATTCGGCCGCCGGAAGCTCTGCAATATTAATCCACGAACCGTCGCCCCCGGTGCGGCGATACTGCACCCGTACGATTTCCAGATCCGGATCGTTGTAGAGATATTCATTCAGTGTGATGAAAAGTATATTGCCATCATCGGGCGTCACCACCCAGTCCTGCAATGGAAAGCCGATATCAATCGGGCTGCAGGGCTCCAGGAAGAAAGCCGATACCTCCATGGCGTCAAAGAAAGGCTCCGGCGGAAAGTCCCCCTCTCCAAAAGCATCATAGCGCGCCCCTTCGCAGGCCGAAATAGCGTAAAACAGCAGGTTCTCATAATCATAGGCCTCCGGACCACGTTCGATGGTCACCAGCACATCCTGCGCGCCGCCCGGCTGCACCAGAAAACTACCACTGGAGCTGGAAGTACCCTGCAGACGCACCTCCGCTCCCAGCGGATTGGTCTCCCGGTATATTTCGAAGGTATAGTAGCGCCACTCATCCGTCTGGCTGGTGTTGCCGATGGAGAAATTGAATACCGCAGCGTCATTCTCCGGTACATTAACCGCTACAATCTGGTCGGCCGTCAGCGTCACCCCTTCGCGTGGCCGCGTATTGGGCTCGTGCGGACAGGAAGTCTCCCCACTCCGCAGCTTGAATACAGGTGTACCAAAGACAGGGTCATCAAAAATATCAACTGTAAAATTATCCCCCAGATCATCATCCCCCAAAGTGTAAGTCACCGAGCGCGACGTCTGGTTGGTGAAACCTTCGGTAAAAGCACCGCCTGCCCCTATCTCAAAGCCAACAGTTGCTTTGACACCCACGCCGGAAAAGGAATTACCCAGTGTCATCGCCATACCTGCGGTAATTTCAAATTCGTGTGAGACCTCCAAAGAGCCTGATCTACTAGTTGTCTGCGTTTCACTGTAGGTAGACAGGGCGTCAAAGCTGATGTTTTCTGTGAATATCGCCTGTTCTTTAAGTTGCTTGTTGTAGTCAAGAATCCGCCGCCAGTTGTCGGCAGAAGCTGTGTCACCAATAAACTCCAGATCAGGAATGACATCATTGATGATCTGATACTGGCTGTATACATACTTCGTACCAAAACCATCCGGCCACACACGCACATTGCTGCCCAGTGTAAATTCGCACAAATCCGGATCAAAGCCCAGCACATCGGTTGAACTGAACTCAAAGTTGACGGCAGCCCCTACATACAAATCGGCATCGTCACCCAGAACAATATCACCACTCGAAGTACTGTAAACGATATCGTTGGTTACACATACCTCTGTCGAATTGGTATTGGAAAAACCATAACTGGCACTGGCAGTAAAATCTAACTCAAAAATCAGATCTGTTTCTGTGATTGTTCCCGCGACAGGTGTCCCCGAATAGGTAACTACTTTGGGAGCCAAGTCTAAGTTGAGTGATGCATTTGTACTGGTGTTGAGAAGTGCCGCATTCGACCATGACTGACAGTAAGTAGAGCCCTCTGCCAGTGTAGATGAAGAACCATCGCCCGGCGGATCACGCAGGATAATCAACGGCATGGCTGGTGAGGCTGTGGTGAAAGTCGACTCCCGCGAGCGCTCACCCAGTACCACCACCCGCTCAACACTCGATGCCTGTGAACCATTGATGCTGGCCGTCACCTGCAGAAATTTCTCGTAGTTACCCGTGATGTTGGGTACCCCCGCCCAAAATTCGATGGTGTAGGTGGAAGTATCCGAATCGACCGTATACGCACCCAAATCGGCGATGTCGTTGTTGATTGTCAGCCGGAAGGTATCGAGGAAGCAGTCTCCTCCGTCATAGCGCTCGTATACCCTCACCTTCGTCTTGTACAGACGATTGCCATTATCAGGCGACGATTGCTCGATCATCTTAAGCCCGCTATCTGCGCAGCCATTTTCTTCAAACGGCTGAATCAGTACATTGGGTGGGGCGATGTAGATGAAGTCTATGGTATCCTTCTCTATCTCCCGCAAGTCCGTCTCTTTACCTCCCTGTACCTGGAAGTAGCTGTAGATAATATTATTAGAGTGCTCTGTCACGCTGATGGCCATCGGAATGGGTGGAAGATCCCTGAAGTGAAAATTGCCGTCAGGATTATCCAGCGCGAGCTCCTGGTAGTAGCAGTCGTTGAGCGCCTGCGCTTTCACTTTGACCACTGCCCCGTCGGGGATTACCGACAGTCGGCACTTGCCACCTGCCATCTGGCCAACTACCTCGCGCTTGGTCTGGTTTTGAAAAAGCACCCCGGCCACTGGCCGGTTGAGCCGCCGCACCTGAAAAAAACCCGGACTAAATACATGATCGCTGAATCGAGGAGATAAAGTAACTGTCATACCCGGCTCGAAGTCACCAACAAAACGTCCGTTAGCGTCCGTTACAATCGGCGGAAAATACGGCTCCCCATTGACCAATATTTCTACTTTTTCCTGATAGCAAAAAGTGTTTTCAAAACGTACAACGCCGGAAACTGTCACCGTTGACTGGTTGACGAAATCTACACCAGATGCCGCCGTCGTACTCTCGTTGATGTTGATTACCCGCTGACTTGGTAAAAACAAGTTGGGAACCAGCTCCTGCCGATAGGTAATGATGGAAAAAGGTGCGTTGTAGACCGTGCCCACACCGCTCATCAATGGACCATAGTCTACTACTTCGGTACCATCCCCTTCATCCAGTGAAAAATAGCTTAACAGGTGCGGATTAGCTACATCCGTTCCTCCGCTGCCAAAAGGTGAGGCGTTGAGCTGTATGTTGGCTACTGTCAATATACTTTGGTAAAAAGCCACCTCATCGAGCAGGCCGGTATAAAAATCGGCTTCTGGGCTGCCTGCGGCACCCAGCTGCCAGACATCGCCCGTCCACTCGCCGCTCAGATCGCTGTAAGTGAGCGTATTCTGAAGATCGCCATTCTTATAATACGCTACCTGTCCTGTATAGGCATCAAGCGTGAGCGACAGGTGCTGGTAGGCCGTTGTGGCCGGCCCCAGTACTTGCGTCTCTCCGTTGATGGTCAGGAAAAAGTTGTTGTTCTCGATACCAAATAAAAAGTCCGCATCGCCTTTTGCCAGCACTACCTGCCGCGACTGCAAGTCAAAGGGGTGCAGGTTGATCTCGACCGTAGCCGTATCCGGCAGGTCAAAGTCGGTCAGCATGGCATAGGACGAATAGGCCGCATTAAACTCCAGTGCATAGCGCGAATAGAAGTTTTTGACCGGCGTGGCCGTAAATGTTTGCGCCTGGCTGTAGTTGACGCCTTCAATGGAATAAAAGCCCCCCTCATCAGTAAAGCCTGCATTGTTGACCGGGGCAGCATCAGAACTGTACGACGCTCCATTGATGAAGGCGTGCATATCGTTGTCGGAAAGGTCAAAAACCTTTACCCCCAGACCTTCATCAAACTTCCAGTAGGCCACCAGATTGGCGGTCGACTTGGAGACCGTCAGGTCTCGCGTCAGAAAAACCTGCGTACTCGTCAGGGGTGCACTATAAAGACGTACATCGTCAATACGGCCTTTGAAGAAGCCTGTCTGATCGCGGCGGCTGCCAATGGTAAACAGCGCCGGCTCACTTGCTATGGCGGCCTTCGTGGAAGAAACATAGCGACCATCGACATACAGCAGCAGCGAGATCCCATTGTAGACTGCCGCCACTTGGTGCCAGCCGTTGGGGTTTTCGGTAAAAGCATGGGTAAGACTTACCGCACCACTGCCGGTACCCACACCAGCTACCACACCCTTGCCACTACCGGCAGGTGTGGTATGCAGCCAAAAGTTTTTGTTCAGATCGCTGCCCAGGTCAATAATGCCGTCGCTGTCGTAGCCATCATCGATTTTTACCCAGGCCGAGACTGTCCACATGTTGGTGGGTACGACCGGCACATGGGTCACACAGATGTAGTCGTTGACGCCATCGAAGTAAAGCGAGCGCCCAACCGTAGGCGTCAGTTTGACCACAGCATTGACCACCGGGTTACCGCTGAAAGTCTCCAGCTTACCCGTCACGATACCATTGGGGTTGACAAAACCAACGGCACGACCTTGTGAACCATTTCCAAACTGATTGCGCCCCAGTACACTGTACTCATAAAATTCGCCTGCCTGAACATTGAAATCAATGAATTGCAGAAATCCCGGACCCACTTGTGCTAAGAATGCACCATCGCGCAATATCACATAGCCATCGGTTGCTCCGGAACTTAACGGATCCAACGACCATCGAATCAATACCCGGTCGGGAAAATCTCCCTGACTGGCCGTGACAACAGGAGCCTGCGGGGGCAACAAAAAGCGTGTCCAAAATCCACTTTGCATGTTATATACCTGTGACAGACCGCCACTTATCATTGGCTGCGCCACTGTCCAACTCGACCGGTTTCTAAATGAAAATGCATCGGTAACTGTACCATAGTTGAACAGTATTTCTCCTTTTGTGATAGGCAGGTTGGCTGTGGGGTCACAGTCCGTCTGCACTTGCCCCGAGAGCGGCAATAACCCCGCTAAAAGAAGTATGGCAACTGTTAAATGTCGTATAATTGTTGTTGACATGGTCGATTGACAATTAAATGCGTGAAAAAATGTAACGGAAATAAAAAGTCATCTACCGCCTGCAAGTCTAGAGACTAACCAGCGAAAACTTTACTGTTTGATTGTAGGATACTACCCTGCACCCGTACGTAACTACTTTCCGTACACTACAATTTAATGCTCAACCAAGGAGCTTGTGGCTGCTTTCTCCAGCCGCTGCATGCGCGCATCTAATCCTTCAATATCTGTACGCAATACTCGGTTTTCTTCATGCAGTTTACCATTCTCGCGCTCTAGTTCCTCGACACGACGTACAAGCGCCTGTGTAGCTGATATACTGAGCGTATGTAGCTGGTCATAATCTACCTGCCGGAAGTCGCTCACTTTCTTTCCGTATACAAATACTTTGTCTGGTACTTCTCCGTCCCATGCAACGGAAAAGGTCAATGGATCTATCACGCTTACTACCGTTATTTCCTTCACATCTTCTTCTAAAATCAACCGCAATTCGTCACCTGGCTGTAAACCATGCTCTTTCGTCAACTGTAGCTGCAACTGACTGCCTACTTGTCCAATTTTGCTTGCAAGGGTGTAAACGTTAGGAATAAAATCTACACCTTGTCTGACAGCTTCTGGAAATACTGTTTCTACTTCTTGTGCAATGAATCCTTTTTTAACGTCTATTCCCCTGCCATATGAATCAATATATTCATAATTGGTTACTTGAAGCTGCATAAGCCTGTTCAGATCTTCCACAGGATTGCTCAACCGAAGATTATGCTTAATCCGGCGGTCTGAAAATGCACGAAATGTACCTGCATGTATATCTCCAGGCGTGTAAATAGCGGCTCCTATAGTACCCCCGCCACCACTTGTGCCTGTACCACCAGAGTTTAAATAGGCATGTCCTCCGCTTCCATGCGTAACTCCTCCAAATACTCGCAAACCGCCCCTGACTTCTGTATTACCGTTGTTATATATGCGTAACTGCTCCTGTTGATTCACATGCATCGCTAGAAAATCACTCCCTTGCGGAATCCCAATACCTCCTGATACAACACCATAACGCTCAAATTCTATCCTTGCTGCAATACTTGACCCCACTCTGAGTTCCCTGTCCACCTCAAAGCCCTCTGTTGTAACCGCAGCTTTCACATTATTACCCCAATAAAACAGCGTTTTGTTAGCACCTGGCTGAATACTCAAATCACTATCGGCAGAACTGTGATATCCTATCGAAGCTTCCTGTCCACCTTTTCTTAGTTCGATAGTACTCCTGTTGCCTCCTTCAATCAGTATTCTTGCATCCCCGTCTGTATCATGCACGTGTAATTTAAAATCGTCATCAGGCAAGTTTGTACCAATGCCCACTGTACCAACAGAGGGGACTACGTTTTCCAGACCAGCAACACCAGCTGAAGACATAGTGTAAGGCGCATATGTGAGCTCAGAGCGAGGCGTGAGCTCATGGGCGCCTACTCTGACAGCGACATATACAATCGAGGCGAAATTTGAAGTAACCAATGGTGTTACACTCCCCAAGTAATGGCTGTATATGCCTCCCACAACCTCTACATTGGCCTGCTCTTCCCACAAGGGTGTGCCCCCTGTTGCCTGATCGTACAGCCTGAATATGATGGCATATGTCCCATCTGATACGGCAGTTCCGTTAGCATCTTTCAAAATCCCCTGAATACTAATACGCGGAGATTGTGCCCATAAGTTTACTCCTATGCCGCAAAGCAAGGCCATTAGCAGTAATACATTCTTTGTCTTCTTCATTTTCATAACGATTAGCAGTGAATTGTTTGAATTACTCGTGATTGACATGAAAGCAAGCCAATATCATCGCTGCCTGTTTCCATTACCTTTGGCCGGACTGCCAGGTAAGTTTCACCCCGCAGCGATTACACTCCCCTCCATGTAATTCCACAAAATTATCATCACTGCTACCCATGTACGAAATTTACACTGCAGCATTAGTTGCAAACCGTCTCATCATTTTTTGCCGCTGGCTGGCATTAATTGCCACCTAAAATATTTTCTGCCAAAGAACACAAAATACTGTATAACAATTAAATATAATTAATATATGTGTATCATGTTATTCTTATACAAAAAGACTGCTAAGTATTTATGCCCTTAGCAGCCCTGCATTATGATTTAACCAGGCTGGTTAACCTGTCGTCTAATCCTCTCACCGTTCACATAAATTATATTTTTGAAAAGTATTCCGATAATACCTATTCAGTGTTTACCCCTAATATCTGAATAGTACTGGTTCTTTATTCAGAATTTATGTCCTACCACCTACCCTATAAAATTTCGTGTTATCCTTGGAATGTATATTTTTTCTCAAATCACTCCCTAACCCCATTACAAAGCCTATTAGATAATAAAGCGCACACTCAGTACCCCACCCTTAAATTCTGAACTACCCAGTAATTTTTTCTGACGAAGACTATATTATTTATTATAAAATTGCAGTTTCTAGATAAATATAAATCGTCGTTTAGCCCGAAAATCAATGCAAGTTTACTTTGGTGGCATCGGTAGTGAAAGTATCCTCATAACAAATGCCCGGGCTTTGGTTTTAAGAAAAACCTAGACCCGGGCATTTGCCACCGTAATGCTTATTCTTAAAAATTTATTGCCGCACCAAACCCCTAGTTGATGCGAATATACGTCCAGAGATTTTGGTTCTTTGGGCGAGTCTCATTGCCGCTATTATTGTAGATTTCATGCGCGTGGTTGCCCGCAGTACTCGTAGAGCGCCCTTGCCAGCCTATACCATAACGAATGTTTGTAAAGTCAGCCCTGTTTCTGAGATTCGTGGGGCCACTCGCGACAAAATAATCATAGATGTGGTTGTGCCCGCCTGCATTATTCATGGAGTGATTGTGCGGTTTTACATCATCGATCTGTGCCGCTGCAATCGGTGAATTGCTGTCTCTCCCAGTGTCATAATTGGGGCTGCTGGCAAATTCCTGCCCGCGAATAAACATACCACCTGCATCAGGCAGATTGCTAATGCCTATTTTGGCAGCCAGCCGGGAGCCTACAATACTGCGGCCATCCATCGGCACCCAACATGCACCATTCACTTCCGCAAATTTTGCAGGACTGAGAGTAGAGTACTTGACATCTCCCAATGCACCGGAACAAATAACGGTTGTGGAAGTAAAGGTGTAAGGTGCATAGGTCATGCGGGTGCGGGGATTCATCTCAAAATTCCCCACTTTCAGCCCCAGATAGACGGTAGTACTAAAAACCCGAGAATTTAGCTGATTCATACTTCCCAGATTGTGGATAAAAATGCCACCAACCGATTCTACCGTAGCCTCTTCCTGCCAGACGAGCTCGCCGTCTGTCTCCTGGTTGAAAAGCCGAAATATCACGGAATACGTACCATCTGGAAGGGCAGAGCCATCGCCGTCTTTTAGGGTGCCTTGAATATTAATAACCGGAAACTCCTGTGCACTCAGGGCAATGACCATACATGACATTGCCAGTAGCAGTAAGTAAGGTTGGATTAATTTTTTCATACGTCTGATTTTTGAGAATATTCGTTTCTTTTTACAAAGACCAATTATTGCCCTCCATCTGGATAAGGGCTTCATCAACCCCCAGGCAATTTGGACGATTTTACCCGGCCGTATGCCAATATTACACCGACCACGCAAAGCTAACTAAGGGTAAAGTAGGTGTCAATACCATGTTTATAGTATATTATCCCTCATACCGCCGCAAAATCCGTTGATTATGAACACTCACTTTTAGTTTTTTGT
>CAZYAO010000071.1:0-11363 GCA_964645715.1 uncultured Saprospiraceae bacterium | reverse complement strand
CCTCAGGCATATTTATCCAGCAGGTAAAAAACATTGTTCCTGATCCTGTTCTTCTCTAATTTAATGTGCTCATCGCTAAGTGTACCGCTTCTTATATCTCTATTCAGGCTGGCCAGCTTGGCCATTGTCAGCACAAGTATTTGTTCATCAGAAGAATGTAGGTTCATTCTTTTCAGCATGTTCATGGCTTCGGACAACTCGTCCAGTTTGAAGTGGTACCTGGCGACTATTTTATCGAGTGATTCCATGAGGCTTGCCAGCCCGCCTTCGTAGAGGGGGTCGCTCAGGCTTGCGGCCGGGATGCGCACTGTCTGGTGATTGGTCAGCGCTGCGATGGCGTTGGGCAAAATAAACGGCTGGAGGGTGGCGGTATCAATCATCACCGGAATGATGGTTTTTTTGTTGAGCAGTGCGGTTTCGATCTCCTTTCTGACCCAATCGTCGGGATGGTCGATTCTTCTTTGCTTGTTTTCGTCAATGCCCAGCCATTTTTCTGCATCCTTTACCAGGACTACGACGGCCTCGGCCTCATTGACTTTCTCTTTGAGTTCGTGGGGCCACAGTTGGCCTGGCTCCAGGGTTTTTACATCCCTGAACACCCAGTCGGGCCTGTAGCGATTGGCAAGAAGGTTGTAGAGCTGTGCCGCCTGTTCTGCGGCGTCGGCTACGCGGTAAGAGATGAAGAATACGGTTGATGGCATGAATATTGGGTTTTGCTGATACGTGACAATAAGTTTACTGCTGGTATGCCAGCTGTGAGGATCGAGCGGGAAATACTCCTCCTTTGAACACTATACATAGTTTGTGTGTACCGGCTGGCAGGCTTACTGCGGGGCAGAAGTAGCTGCTGTTTCGGTATATTACTGCAAAGGAATGCATGGGAACCATCGGGTACTTGCTTTCACGTGCATCCTTGTTGTTTTTTTGGAAAATTGCTGGCTGTTATCTGTTAATAGTGAGTGTCATAGTTTTATTTTTTTTAATAATTAAACAGGATTGATTTCATTGCTTTAGCTCGATATCTCCCTTGCACTAATTTTTATTGTTGGCCTGTGGCCTGGGTATCTAATCTGCTTGATTCTTACTCAATATACGGTGTGTTCTTTTATTTGTTACAATAATTTTGATATTTTATTTTAAAATTATTGATGATGGTGGTGGTGTGTGTGGCGAGGGAGGGGATGTCGGGGCTACGCCCCTTGCGGGAGGGGTGGCTATGATTGATGCTACTAAGATTGTGGGGCGAATGCCCTGGGGGTGCTACGCCCCGGGGTCCGGAGCGTAGCACCGTAATCTTCATAACACCCGCAACTTGCATACCACATACACGGGGCGGCGTAGCCCCAAAATCTTCATAGCCCCCAAAAACCTGTAATAACCAATCAACATGACAGACATGATTCATCCGTTAACAACCGTCAAACATATCGTTCGCTCAATGTATGCCAAAAGAGGTCAAAAGCCGAAGACGATTTGGATATCTAGTCAGCAGGGTGTAACTTGTGCGTAGCCACAGGTAGTATATACAGTGCGCAATGATGAGGAGACCGGGCATTTCAGCACAGGTAAATGAAAAAAGGGATCGATGGATCAGTTACTGGAGGCAATTAAAAAACTTGCAGATATCTACTCAGCTAATCTGACTAATCAAATTAAACAGAGAAAGGAAGATATGAAGGCCGATGATACATCACATTATCTCATCTACAGCGTTTTGGGTGTCCCGGTAAAAGAGGGTCAGTTGATAGATGAGTATCAAAATGTCGGACGATTTTTATACAAATATGCAGGCTCCTTTCTTGAGGAAGCTGCGACGCTTTGCTTAAAAAATAAGTTCCCCGACGGCGAAAAGACCAAAGTAGCTAACACAATCGGACAGAAACCTAAGTTCTTCGAAATTGATTTCTTACATGGACAGGATGCCATAGAAGTCAAATGGCGGGATGCCACCACAGACGGCGACCATATCACCAAAGAGCACACCAGCGTACAAGTGATAAAGGCTCATGGACACAAACCCGTGAGAATTATGTTTTACTATCCTCAAAGAGCGCAAGCCATAAAAATTCAGCAGACCCTGAAAACGTTGTACGCAGGTATAGGGGGCGAATACTACGGCGGTGAAGAGGCCTGGGAATATATGAAAGCATATTCAGGAATAGACCTGAGAGCCATATTAATACTAATTGCAAACGAGCGTACACCCGACAATGGAAATTAACAATATCTACCAAGGTAATTGCATCGAATTACTCCACTCCATTGGCGAGAGTACCGTCGATCTGGTCTACTTTGATCCGCCTTTTTTTACGCAGCGCAGGCATAGCCTCACTAATAAAGACAAATCCAAAGTATACGAATTTGATGATAAGTACAACTCGCTGGACGCTTACCTTGCACTCATCGAAAATGTGCTGGAACAGTCTAAGCGGGTGCTGAAAAGTACAGGCAGCGTATTTCTTCATTGCGACAAAACAGCTTCGCACAAGCTGCGTGAGGTGATGGATAAAGTACTGGGGCCCGAAAACTTCCAAAGTGAGATTGTCTGGTCGTACAGACGGTGGTCAAATGCAAAAAAAGGACTCTTAAATGCGCACCAGGTGATTTTCTTTTATTCGAAATCCCCACACTTCAAATTCAATACGCTTTACACGGACTATGCTGCTACCACCAATCTCGATCAAATACTGCAGGACAGAAAACGCGATGAATACGGCAAAGCCGTCTACAAAAAAGATGAGAACGGCCATGTCATAATCGGCAAGGAAAAAAAAGGTGTGCCCCTCTCAGATGTGTGGGATATTCCATACCTGAACCCCAAAGCTAAGGAACGGGTAGGCTATCCGACACAAAAACCAGTCTTGCTGCTCAACCAGATTATCCGCATCGCAACCGATGAGGGCGATGTAGTGCTCGACCCCTTTTGTGGCAGCGGAACCACCTGCGTTTCGGCAAAGTATTTGAAGCGGCAATTTATCGGAATGGATATTTCGCCAGACGCTGTTGAGCTCGCCAAGGAAAGACTGGAAGCAATGGTTATCTCCGAATCAAATTTACTGCGAAAAGGGGTGGATGAATTTCGGGAAAAAACAGATAAAGAACTGGCGATTCTACAGAATATCAATGCTTTCCCAGTACAAAGAAACAGCGGAATAGACGGTTTTCTGAAAGATCATTTTGCAAGCATGCCTGTCCCGGTAAAAATCCAGGGTGATGGCGAAACCGTGGAAGAGGCTATCCAAAAACTCGAAAAAGCATGCCTGGGGAAAGCCTATAAAATGAAAATTCTTATTCAGACGAGAGAAACCGCTGCGAACAGACTTTTTGGGCTGGACTCGAATGTGATTATTGTAAAGTCGCTCGAATTGCAGGTCAGGGACTTGCTGAAAAGCGATGAGCCCGGCATCCACTGGCCAGGGTCGCTCGCACAGCCACATAAAGCGACTTAGCATCTACTAAACATCGATCTCTTCCGGGCTGCTGGCGGGTTCGTGCTGTGTCATGTTCACTTAGCATCCACTAAACATCGATCTCTTCCTCTGCCCAGCCGCCACGTGCAGCCGCTCAAAGGGACTTAATTACTCCCGGCTGTCACAAAAATGTGTTTCGACGCCTGCCTGCTGCCGAAACACATTTAGATTTCCCCCAAAAAAACCCCACTAATCCCTATTTTTGAAGCCACCATCATCAACCACACAACCAGCCTGCTGCCGATGGCGCGCAGCATTCACCAAAAAGACAAGCAATGAGATCGCGCTTCCCATACAAAAAGCGGGGCCGCCGCCCCGCCAGCAGCACGCCCGCAGGGCCGCGGGTCACCCGGGCCTACGGTACCACCTGGTGGGGAAAGCAATGGCTGCAGTCGCTCAACCAGATCGACAATGCCAACCGGCTTCCGCGGGGCAAAACCTACGCCAACAAGGGCATGGCGCACGACCTTGTGCGCGAGGGCAATACCATCACCGCCAAGGTCAGTGGCTCGCGCCCCCAGCCCTACAAGGTGAGCATCACCGTGCCCCCGTTTACCGCCGATGAGCAGCTGCGGCTGCTGCAGCTCATCAACGACCACCCGCTTTTCCTCTCCCGCCTGCTCAACCACGAGCTGCCCCCCGACCTCAACGACGCCTGCCTCGCCGCCAACATCCACATTTTCCCCCGCCGCTGGACGGACCTCCGGGGCAGCTGCTCCTGCCCCGACCATGCTGTGCCCTGCAAACACATGGCGGCTGTCTTGTACCTGATAGCCAACGAGATAGACAAAAACCCCTTCATCGTCTTCAACCTCCACAACTTTGACCTGCAGCAGTCGCTGCTGGCAGACGAGCAGCCCGGCGCGGCTGCCGAGCTGCTGGCGGTGCCATCGCTGGCCAGCCTGCAGCAGCCGCGGCTGCCCGGCGCGGCCCTGCCGCCGCTCGACGAGCAGCTGCTGGCAGCACTCGACTTTTCCCTGCTGCCCGACTGCAGCAGCGAGCTGCTCTCGCTGCTGTCCGACAAGCCTGTTTTTTTCCCGGAGGGGGATTTTAAAAAAATCCTCACCGCCGCCTACCGGCAGGCGGCGGCGCCCATGGCGCTGACCGTCGACCTGCCCGATGATCCCGACCGGCTGGCCGCCGCCACCGAGCGGCTGGCGCTGCAGCTCAGTGCTGCCGACGGCAGCTTTGAGGCCTGCACCCTCTACGACGGGCGCGCGCAGCCCATCCACCGCTTTGACAACTTTGCGGCCCTGCTCGTCTTCCTGCACTCGATCAGTCCGCCCCTCCTGGTCAGCGCTGCCGACAGCCTGCGGGCGCTGCAGCTGGCCCAGCAGCTGGCCGAGCGGCTGGTGGTAAAAGGCGCCTACGTGCCGCAGCTGCTGGCGGGCGGCGACGGCCCCGCCAGCTATTTCATACGGCTCGTGCCCGCCCTGCTCAAGCCGGAAGTGCAGGCGCTGCTGGCGCAGGCAGCGCCCCTGCTGCGCTGCTGCCCGCTGCAGTACGGCCCTGGCGGGCAGCCTGCCGATGACGACCACGGCCCTGCCCTGCTGTCCCTGTTTTTGGGCTACTACTGGCAGCGCAACGACAAGCTGCGCCGGCAGGCGCCCCTCAGCGACTGGTTTTTCGGCGGTCGGCCGATGCCCTTCGAGGATTTTTCGCTGCGCGAGCACCCCAAGAGCCTGCAGCTGTGGCTGAGCCGCTTTTTTCTCTCCCAGCAGCGGCTGCTGCCGGTGTTTGAGGTCAGCGAAGTGGGCGATTGTTTTGAGGTAGGCATTGTTGTCGAAGACCGCGAGCAACCGCTGGCGGCCCCGCTGCCGCTGGCCGACCTGATGGAAAGCAAAGCGCTGGCCGCCCAGCGGCTGGGCTTGCTGCGCGACCTGAGCAATGTGGCCGATTTTTTCCCGCCCCTGCGGGCACACATTGCCGCCCACGGCCGCCAGAAGCTGCGCTTCGACGGCCTGCAGTTTGTCGAAGTGCTCTTCGATGCGCTGCCCGCCATGCGCCTGCTGGGCATGCGCGTGCTGCTGCCCAAGGCGCTGACAAAGCTGCTGCGCCCGGCGGCGACCATTGCCCTGCGCAGCCGTCCGCAGGGGAAGGTGGCCGGGGCAGGCCTGCTGTCATTTGCCAGTATGATTGACTTTCAGTGGCAGATAGCGCTGGGCGACCGGTTTATGTCGCGGGCCGAATTCCTGGCGCTGGCGGGCAGCCTGCGTGGCATTGTGCGCCTGGCCGACGGCTACACCTATCTCGACGACAAGGACATTGCCGGCATCCTCCGTCAGCTCGACAACAGCCGGCCGCCTTCGGGGCCGCAGCTGTTGCAGATGGCGCTGGCCGGCGAGTACCAGGGGGTGCGCATACAGCTCGACGAGCCCACCTGCCAGCTGATAGAGTCGCTGCGGCAGCCGGCGGCGATGCCGCTGCCGGCCGGGCTGCTCGCCCAGCTGCGCCCCTACCAGCAGCGCGGCTATGAGTGGCTTTGCAAAAATGCCCGCCTCGGGCTGGGCAGCCTCATCGCCGATGATATGGGGCTGGGCAAAACGCTGCAGGTCATCAGCCTGCTGCTGCGCCTGCAGGAGGATGGCCTGCTGGGCGGCGACCAAAAGGCGCTCATCGTGCTGCCGACCACCCTGCTCACCAACTGGACCAAGGAGATTGGCCGCTTTGCGCCCAGCCTACGCACCCATGTGTACCATGGCGCCGGCCGCAGCCTGCAGCCGCTGGCAGAGGCCGATGTGCTGCTCACCACCTACGGACTGCTGCGGCTCGAGAGCAGGCGGCTGCAGGCGCTGCCGTGGTGCATTGTGGTGGTCGATGAGGCGCAAAACATCAAAAACATGGCCACCGAGCAAGCGCAGGCAGCGCGGCGCATCCAGGCGCCCCTGCGCATCGCCATGACGGGCACCCCTGTCGAAAACCGCCTCAGCGAGTACTACGCCATCCTCGAGTTTGCCAACCCCGGCTACCTCGGCAGCCTGCGCGAGTTTACGGACACCTACAGCGCGCCCATTGAGATCGATCGCAACCGGGCCGTTGCCGAGCGCTTCCGGCGCATCACCGCGCCCTTCCTGCTGCGGCGCCTCAAAACCGACAAGGCTGTCATCAGCGATCTGCCCGACAAGATTACGACCAACTGCTACTGCACGCTCACGCCCCGGCAGGCGGCGCTCTACCAGCAGGTGGTAGCAGCGTCGCTGCAGGCCATCGACGCTGCCGGGCTGTCGCCCATGCAGCGGCGGGGGCTGGTGCTCAAAATGCTTACGGCCCTCAAGCAGGTATGCAATCACCCGGCGCATTACCTCAAAAAAACGACAGCTGCCGCCGCCCTCTCGGGCAAGGCGGAGCTGCTGCTGGAGCTGCTCGGCCAGCTGCTGCCTACGGGCGAGAAAACGCTCATTTTCACCCAATACCGCGAGATGGGCGAGCTGCTGCAGGCGCTGCTGCGCAACGAGCTGGGGCAGGAAGCCGCGTTTTTGCACGGCGGCCTGCCGCGGGCGGCGCGCGACCGTCTGGTCGATGCTTTTCAGCAGCAGCGGAGCGAGCGCATCCTCATTCTTTCACTCAAAGCGGGTGGTACGGGGCTCAACCTCACGGCGGCCTCCCACGTCATCCACTATGATCTGTGGTGGAATCCGGCGGTGGAGGCGCAGGCGACCGACCGCGCCTTCCGCATCGGGCAGCAGCGCAATGTGCAGGTGCACCGGTTTATCACCCAGGGTACACTGGAGGAGAAAATCGATGAAATGCTGCATGTCAAAAAGTCGCTGGCGGAGCTGACCGTCGCCAGCGGGGAAAAGTGGATTGGCGATCTTTCCGGGGCGGAGCTGCGGGCCTTGGTTAGTTTGGATGGGTGAAAAAAGCTTTGGGGGCTGGCGCCCCCCAAAGCTTTTTGGGTGCGGCATTTGTCGGCGGCAGGAGCCGCCGGAAAATGCCGGGTTTTGGGAAAGCTTTGGGGGCTCTAGCCCCTAAAGTGTGCATTTTTTCCAAAAAAAACCAGGTACGCACCCTATTCCGCTGTCAAGCAGGCGAAACATTGGTGAGACACCCCAACCTGCCTCAATTGCCCATCCACCCATCCATAATCCCCTGCTTGATGTCGCCGTAGCTATGGAGAAGCGCATAGCCCAATCCGATCAGCAGAAGAATTTTCCAGTTGTTGGTGACTAAATTTTTCAGATCTGCGAGCAAGGTATGCATAATGATTTTGTTTATATATGAGACATGTTTTAAAACTCACCCTTCATGACGTCAACGCCGATAGCGTAGCCGTAGTTCCGCCCATTGGCATCTTTGTAGAGCCTGATTTTGTTGCAGGCCATGCCCAGATTGACGGGCGTCCAGGTTTTTCCGCCGTCTTTGGTCTCGTAGCCACCTTTGAGCGTGCCTACGAATCCGTGGTTTTCGTCGAGAAAGCCGATACCAAAGGTGCGGGCGGCGGCATCCTCAACGAGTGGCAGCTCCTGCCAGGTATTACCGCCGTCTGTGGTCTTGGCTATGCGCTGCTGCTTTGCGTTGGGATCGGGATTGTAGGACTGTATGGTTACGTAACCCACGCTGTCCGTTGGAAATGAGACTTTCCAGGTGGTCTCGAAAGGTCGGTCAGACTGATAGACCTTCTGCCAGGTCTTACCCCCGTCGCTCGTTTTTAGTAGCAGGGCATTCGATTTTTCAATAGCCTCGTCGGAAGCAGCACAAACGATGCCGTTGTGGGGATCAAACATTTTAATATCAAACAACATTTTGCAGTCCCCATCCATGCTGCCGGATGTCCAGCTGGAGCCCCCATCGTGAGAGACCAGCATACTGGCCGGACTTCCGACCCGGCCAACGCCATAGATGTGCACCCTGTAATCCAGCTTACCGTGCTGTATGTAGGGCTCTCTGACGATATCAAGGGCACACAAACCTGGCACGTAAGGCCCCTGGTAAGCTACAGGCTGCCAGGATTTGCCCCCGTCCTTCGTACTGTACAGCGGAATGGTATCTGTCACGTTGGGGAAATAACCCGTGCCTACCGTTCCTGCAAATCCGTGCAGACTGTCGACGAAAGCAATGCAACGAAAAAAAGTGCCTTGCTTTTCCCATTGCTTTTCCCATGTCTCTCCGCCATCGCGGGTGTGGTAAATGCTGCCGTAGCCATTGACATACCAGCCTTCACGCGCATTGACAAAGGCGATATCGTCCTGCTTGCCCGGATACGCATCCGTTTTCAATTTTCGCCAGCCTTTTTCCTGTGGATTCAGCCCGGCCCTGGCAGACAACAGTTCGTTGCTCCAGCGCACCGCAGAAAGCCCCACCTCCTGGTTATACGCATCAAACAACTCCTGAATCTGGCCATTCACAAATTTATCATAGGCCTGCTGCATGGTGCCCGATTGGGCAAAAAAATGATCCGTTGCGGGATAGGTCAGCAAGGTCGCGTTGCCGGGATGAAAGTGGTTGACCGTATTGACAATCTGCTGGTGATCAGCTCTGGAGAAAGCCTGAAAATCGGATTCACCAAACTGCACCAACACTTTGGCGGTGGTATTTTTCCAGTTTTCGAGGTGCGGAAAATCCTGAATTTGCCGCCAGTATTCTGCATTCCGACCATATATTTTCCCGTTGCCGTCGTACTCCCAGGATACGCGCAGGACACTGTCTGCCCGAGGATCTTTGGCGATGTCCTCCAGTTTTTCTTTGCGCACAAAATAACGATAGTTGAGATCGTATTGATCGACTACCGACTGCTCAACTTCTATGGGATTCATCCCGGCCAGCGCATTTTGAACGCGAAACATTTCAAGCTGATACTCAAACCATGACTTGGCCGTTGTGCCGTAGACGATGACACCAGCAACCTGGTGTCGGGCGCTGATGGCCGGAGCGATAATCCCCCCCATGGAGTGCCCCACCATAATGATCTGGTTGGTATCCACATACGGAAGCGTCTTCAGTTTTTTCAGGCCTGCTTCAAAATTTTCAATCTCGTCCAGCAGGTCACAAGACTCGCAGGGGGGAGTATCTTTGCTGTCACCCAGCCCGCTTTTTTCGATGCGCAGCGTTACATAGCCCGCATCCACATAAGCATCGATAATCCTTTTGTACGGATGGTCGTCGGTCAAACCATCCATACTGCTACAGGTATAGCCAGGGATAAACAGCATTGCCGGCATCGGTTGATCCCGCAGTGGCTTGTTGATGATGACCCGCAGCTGACCGCCCTTGTAGTCAGCCGCATCGTAGATGACGCTGGCATTATCGTCCGTTTCCAGCGGACGCGACAGCGCGGCTGCGCTGAGTTCCAGCGTTTTTCCGGCACGGAGGACCGTCAGACGCACCTCCTCCCCTGCTGAATACTGCAGAAAATGGTGGATAAATTCATCGACTGAACTGAACGAGGACTGCCCGATTTTCAGGATGAGATCGTTCTCCTGTAGCTTCAGCGCGACACTCGTCCCCTGCACAACCTGCAAAACTTTGCACCCGGCGGCGCCGTCTTCCGTAACGTATGCCAGCCGCGCCCCCAGCTGCACTTTCCGCTGCAGTTGGGCGCTCAGGCTGAGCGCGTACAGGCCAAAGAAACACAGTAATACGATGCGAAACATGAGTGGAATTTTTGACAAAGAAAATGGCTGTCGTACACTTTCTCTTGTCAAAAATTGCTATTTTTTCAGTGCGCCCGGGCTCAGGCCAAAGGCCTGTTTGAAGGCTTTGGAAAAAGCTGCCGCATCAGCATAGCCGTAGCGCAGGGCGGTATCCCGTATGGATTTGCCCTTGCACAACTCCTGCCGGGCATTTTCCAGCCGGATGTTTATCTGGTATTGATAGGGCGACAGGCCGAAAGTTTTCCTGAAAATACGCAGAAAATGATACTTTGACATGCCCGCCTGCCGGGAGATCTGGTCGAGCGACAGATTTTCGAGCAGGTGCTCATCGATGAATGACTTGGCATGGAGAATTGCCCTGAAGACCTCCTCTTTGGTGCAGTTCTTTTTAAATTCCATCTTTCGCAGGTGATCAAAGACAAACCGCTGGTCTGCTATGACGCATGCTGCGAGGCTGTAAAAAAGCTCATCCTGCTGCGGAGCATTGCTGTTGAACTGTCCTGCTTTTATCCTTGTATTCATCTCGCACAGAAGCGCTCCCAGGCGGTTGTTATTCACAGGATAGCAATTGACAAAAAATTGGTCAGACAGCAGGAATTCCTGCAAATCTGAGCCGTTCAGATCATGGTATTGCGCGACTTCAGCGATGATCCTGGCAGAAATATCGATACAAAGTCCCTGTACGGGTTCTTTTTGGTTGATACGAACATG
Source organism: uncultured Saprospiraceae bacterium (assembly GCA_964645715.1). Lineage (GTDB taxonomy): Bacteria > Bacteroidota > Bacteroidia > Chitinophagales > Saprospiraceae > JAUMBM01. Next base: position 592 of record CAZYAO010000071.1, on the reverse strand, counting down.
AGAAGTAGTGAAATCATTGCCGAGAATATATGCCCCCTGCCGGATAGAAAACTTTTTATCGTTGGCGTAGTAAGTCTCCTCTCCGGAAGCGACATACTTGACCCCCAAGCCGGAAAACGGGCAGTCCAACTCCAGCCTGGTGACGTTGGAGAAGCGGATGTGGTTGTTATTTTCGTCCCGGTAGATTGTTTGATTCATTGCCATCCTACGACATGCGGTAGCTTAGGAACAAGTATACGAATATTTGTTGAATTAAGCTGCCCATATTCCTTGCAGCGGCAATGTCTATCTGGTATACCGAGGCATAGGCAAGGCCTTTCTTAGCCCACTCGAGATGGGGCAGGCGGCACGCCCGCGGGGCTGTATGGCCCGCCGGGGCATTTGCCGGCGGCCGCTGCCGCCGGCAAATGCCGGGTTTTGGTGTTTTTTGGCGGCAGCGGCCGCCCAAAAAACACCCCTCCGCCGGGCTTGCGTGCATCAAAACAACATCTTTATCACATCTCTGAAAAGAAAGCACAGAAACACAATCACCCCCACAATGACCTCATTGCGGTACTTGGTGAGAAATTTGCGTATTTTTTCCATACAAGAG
>CAZYAO010000070.1:6859-11799 GCA_964645715.1 uncultured Saprospiraceae bacterium | reverse complement strand
GCTGTGATCCCTTGCGGGAAGTAAAAAGAGTAGATTGTTAATGACTTCAAAGATAGGTCTATTTCTAATAAGAAGACTGTCTCCAGCGCATTTTCGCCGCCTGTGGCGGCAAAATAAGATAACGCACAGCTGCCCGTTTTAATTTTTCGCCGAAAAATTAAAACGGGCAGCTGCTACAATTATACCATCAGATGAAGCGCTAGCTGTTGGGTTTGAGGATAAACTTGACTGGCAGTGTGTAGTATACTTTCACCGGTCTGCCGCGCTGCTTACCGGGGATCCAGCGCGTCTCCATGTTGTTCATCAGCTTGATTACGCGCAACGACTCATCACCACAGCCAGCCCCAATATCGCGCACAACCTCAGCATTGTCAATAAATCCTTTTTCATTTACCACAAAGCGGATTACCACCGTACCCTCCACGCCGTTTTCCCGGGCCATCGAGGGGTAGGAGATATTGGCATAGATGAACGCCAGCAGTTTCTGCTCCGAACAAGTTTTCCGCTCCGCTATCGTGGGCAAATCTTCGCAACCAGGAAAGCGCGGCATCTCTTCTACCACTTTAAAAATCTCTGCTACTTCGGGCTCCGCAGGTGGCGGGGGCGGTGGCGGGGGGGGTAGTGGCCGATTACTCTCCTGCGCTGGCTGCTGGCTCACCGCCGAATTTTCATCCAATGAGTTGTCACGAAAATCAATGGGCTCTTCTTCCAGCACGACATCGTCGGGCACTGCCTCAAAAACAGGCGGCGGCGGAGGCGGCGGTGGGGGTGGAGGCTCCGCACTTCTGGGCACTTCTACTTCCAGGTCATACTCCATATCCAGCGCATTGTCGGGGATGAACACCTTCTCCTCAACATTCGTCCAGTTCATCGCCAGTACAATCATCGTCAGCGAAAGAACCAGTCCCAGCCGAAACAGCGTATCACTGTACCGAAAAATATCCACCTCCGGATATTTATTGCGGGCCTCCAGCGGAGATGCCCACTTTCTGCCTCGGTGCTTATTCGTCAGGTCACTTTCTGATGTACGCCGCATATAATACCGACCCAGCGCGATTGACAGCAACACCAATCCGGAGGTAGTGGCGATACCCCACAGAAGCGTATGAGAAGATATAATAAAAATGGTTAGCATGGCTGAGGAATTGAATAACGTGAACTAATCCGCTCAACCCCAAATTTCCTGTTTTGCCCCCCGCACGACAATGACCAACGGCCTGCAGAAGGGTGATTTTTGTTATAGCTTCCTCCTGTGACACTGATCACAACACCCTGTTGACCAAGCCCCCAACAAGCCCCAGCCCCATGGCTGCACATTTTTACTGACAGGCAGCTCCAAATGCCCTATCTTTGGCTGGCGAAGAGTACAAATCAGCTGCATGGCACATTTACCCGCTGCCGATACCAAGGAACAGGAAAACAGCCGGCTCATCAAAGAAGAAGCTGCCCGCCTGGGATTCTCCTTCACGGGCATCGCCAGGGCCGAGCGCATGGACGAGGAGGCTCGCAGGCTCGAGCACTGGCTCAATCAGGGCATGCATGGCAGCATGCAGTGGATGGAAAACCATTTTGACAAGCGCATCGACCCTACGGTGCTTGTTCCGGGCGCCCGCTCTGTCATCAGCCTGCTCTACAACTACCAGTCCGACGAAAAGCAGGAAGATCCGCTGGCTCCCAAAATCAGCCGCTACGCCTATGGAGAAGACTATCACTATGTTATCAAGCGCAAACTCAAAGACCTGCTCGCTTTCATCCGCGACCGAATTGGCGAGGTTGACGGCCGCGTATTTGTCGACTCAGCACCCGTACTCGAGCGCGATTGGGCGAAGCGCGCCGGCAATGGCTGGGTTGGCAAGCACACCCTCCTCATCCACCCCCGTGCAGGCTCCTGGTTTTTTCTGGCCGAGCTAATCATCGATCTCCCGCTCGCCTATGACCCGCCCCTCAAGGATTATTGCGGCAGCTGCCGTCGGTGCATAGACGCCTGTCCCACCCAGGCCATCAGTCCGCAAGGCTACTGGCTCGATGCCTCCCGCTGCATCTCCTACCTGACCATAGAGCTCCGCGACGAAATTCCCGACGCCTTTGGTCAGCAAATGGACAACTGGATGTTTGGCTGTGATGTATGCCAGGTAGTATGCCCCTGGAATCGATTTGCCAAGGTGCATCAGGAGCCTGCCTTCCTGCCGCCGCCGGCCTTGCTGGGCCTCAACCGGCAAGCGTGGGAAGAACTTACCGAGGAGGTCTTTCAGCTCGTTTTTAAAAAAAGTGCCGTCAAGCGCACGCGCTTTGCCGGCCTTAAGCGCAATATTGATTTTTTGAAAAAAAACAGGCAGCGGCTCCGCCCTGCGGGCGATAGCCGCGAAGATGCTCACAACAACCAGGAAAAATAGCCCGAAAGCCTGCTTCGCAAGATTTTCAAAGCCTTACTCATTTGATTTTCAACAGTTTTTATAGAAATATTCATCTGTGTTGCTATCTCTTGGTAGGTCATTGATTCTTGTCGGCTAAGCTGGAAAACGGCACGGCAGGCAGCCGGCAGCGCATTGATGGCCTGCTCAATAGCCTGCTGCAACTCGCCCTGCAAGAGCGCAGCATCGGTGCGCTCAAAGGAAGCCAACGCCTGCTGCTCAGGGCGTTCCTCAAAAACCAACAACTGCTTCCTCCGCAAATGCGCCAGCGCTTCGTTGATCGCCATACGCCGAAGGTAGCCGCCCAGGCTGCCTTCGATCTGTATCTCGACACGCTTTTGCCACAGGCGGATAAATACCTCCTGCGCCAAGTCATCGGCCAGACTCGCATCGGCTACCAGTCGGTCTATTGTATGCCTGACCATCGCATAATAGGCATCAAAAATAGCCCGTAACGCTCCCGAATCATCTGAGCGCAGCGCTACCAACCATGCCTGCTCTGCCTGCCTGTTATGCATACATCCTGTGATCAAAACACAATGATAACAATACCGCTGCGAGTTTTGCCGGACAGCCTACCCTTTTTTCACAACTATTTTCTGACCACGCCCCAGCCCCAAGGCCTGCACACCACCCACTTAATCCTTTTTTTTCAACAAAACGCAACCCATAAGACCGGCAGTTTGCGCCAAAATTCAAAAAATAATTCTACACTATGCCCATGAATCAAAATAAATAACATACTTTTAACCACTGAGAGGAAGATAAAAACTGAGTACATAATTTAGTTGCACTTTTGGTAATTGTTTATGACCAGTTTCCGAATAAGACCCCGCTTCGAGATGCAGACATCTCGTTCTGTTGAAGAGATTATCGGTCAGGCGCAGGCCAAGCTGCATGAGCCGGGCATCCCTTGCCGGGGGCTGGCCGTGCACGACCACATTACCCTGCGGATGCCTAAGCACGAGCTCCATTTTTGGTCGCCGCAGCTCAATGTGACGCTGCTGCGCGACGAGCAGCAGCAACTCACCCGTATCCTCGGTGTCTACGGCCCCATGCCCAACGTATGGACGATGTTTGCCGGCGGCTATCTGGCACTCAGCTTCCTGTTTATGTTTGTCTGCATTGTGGGCTTTTCGCGCATGAGCCTCGGCATGGAATGCTACATCCTCTGGCTGTTGCCACTGCTGGCGCTGCTGGCCGCCGCACTGTACATCCTCAGCCAGCTGGGCCAAAAGCTGGGTGCCGAGCAAACATTTACCATCCACCATTTTTTTGAGGAGATGGTTGGCCAGCGAGTTCATATTTCATAACGCCTAGTACAGCTGTCGCGCCTGCCTGTGCTCATCAGGCAAGCATCTCTTTCGAATTTTTATTGTATACAGCCTGTTACGCCAGTTACGTTGTGCAGCGAGCTGCATTCCATTGTGCATGCATCCTCAAAAAGCCGTAACTTTGCAGCATGATGACAGACACTGCTAAGGATACACGGTTGGATATACGCAAGCTTTCTGCTGCTGACATTGAGGCAGCGCTTGCAGCCTGGGGGGAACCGCGCTTTCGCGCCCGTCAGGTATATGAGTGGTTGTGGAAAAAAGCTGCCCACGACTTTGACGAGATGACCAACCTGTCCAGGCCGCTGCGCGCCCGCCTGGCGGAAAGTTTTTTGCTGCGCCCCATCGCACTCGATAAGGTGCAACATAGCGCGGACGGTACCATCAAGTCCCGCTTTCGCCTCCACGACGGCCACCTGATAGAATCGGTACTTATACCCGTTGTCGAAGAGAACCGCTTCACCGTCTGTGTTTCTTCTCAGGTAGGTTGCAGCCTTACCTGTACCTTTTGTGCCACCGGCCGCATGAAGCGCCTGCGCAATCTCGATCCTGCCGAAATTTATGATCAGGTGGTGCTGGTCAACCGGCAGAGCCTCGAAACGTTTGGTCACCCGCTCACCAATGTGGTCTATATGGGTATGGGGGAACCGCTGCTGGCGTACCGCAATGTCATGGACAGCATCGACCGCCTCTGCGCACCCGACGGCCTCAATATGTCGCCCCGCCGCATCACCATCAGTACAGCCGGTATTGCCAAAATGATCCGGCAACTTGCCGACGACGGCACCAAATGCAACCTGGCGCTGAGCCTGCATGCGGCCGATGATACCAAGCGCAACGAAATCATGCCCATCAACGAGCAGAACGATCTTGCAAGCCTGCTGGATGCCATCACTTATTTTCACCGAAAAACACAAAACAGGATAAGCTACGAATACATAGCTTTCCAGCATTTCAACGACAGTCTGGAAGATGCTGCCAGGCTGGCCAGGCTCTGCGGGCGATTCCCTGTGCGCATCAATATCATTGAATACAACCCCATCGACGGGGCGCCTTTCGAAAAGGCGAGCGAGCATCGCATCAACGATTTTGCGCGTTTCCTGCGTGAGCGCGGCATCGTTGTTACGGTACGCCGAAGCCGCGGTAAGGATATAGATGCGGCCTGCGGCCAGCTTGCCAATAAGGGCTAGGCTGC
>CAZYAO010000070.1:0-6759 GCA_964645715.1 uncultured Saprospiraceae bacterium | reverse complement strand
CCGGCAGGTGCCGGCTCTCCGTCAACACGTCCGTCCCAGCCTTGCATGGCTTCATTGGGGGCAAAATGCGAACGCGAAAACACCTGCCCACCCCAGCGGTTGTATACCTCCAGTCGAATGACGTCAATCACATCTCCCCCGTGCTGCGGAAACAGGTAGTCGTTGATGCCATCGCTATTGGGACTGAAGACCGTGGGCATATACACCTCCTGACAATTTTCATAAGATACAAGCAAATCGTCAAATACCAGTCCGCAAGGGTGGAAAAGGGTTGCCAGGTACCTGCCTGGCGCATCGACTATGAGGGTATCCCCCTCCCTGCCGTCCTGCCACAACGTGCGCGCATCCGGAAAGGAAGCCACCAGCTGCAGCAGCTGCCCTTCACAAAGACTTGTATCTGGCCCCAGCGCCACACTTGGCAGCGGCAGCAGGCTCAGCTGCAGGGCATCCTCGGCAGTGCATACAGTATCCCGCCGAGTTACCGTCACCGCATACTCGCCGGCCTCGCTGATCGTGATGCGGGCGGTACTGTCACCCGTGCTCCACTGATAGGAGGCCGTGGGGGTCGTTGCATCCAGCACCAGTTGTGCGCCCGTACAGATTGTAGTATCCGGCCCGAGATCAAAAAAAACAGGATTACCGGCCACGCTTATGGTCACTTCGTCAAAAAATGGCCTGTTGCAGGCATCGGTGATGCGTACCCGGTAGGTGGTGGTAGCAGTAGGCGATGCTACAGGATTGGCAATGGCGGGATTGCTGAGTCCCGCAGCGGGCGTCCACTCGTAGCGTATGCCGCCCGTGGTGCGGAGCTGGATCTGGCCACCGGGACACATGACCTTGTCTTCCAGCTGATCGAGGAAGGTCGTGTAGCTGAAACAAACCCGGTGGTCGTTGTTTGCGCCGCCTGTAGCTGCCGTAAACCCCCAGAAGACAAAAGGATTACCGCCAAAAATATTGTTGACAATATCCCCTGAATAGCTGAGCCGCAACTGGCAGTCAAAGTAAACTTCCAGCTTGCGGGCCGCTGCATCCCAGCTGATGCGCAGATCGTAGTAGCGACAGTTTTCGATATCATCACCTGCTGCACGCGCGCGTATGGGTCCCGCCAGGTTATTGAAACCCAGATGGTTCAGATTCCCGTTTTGCATAATGGCTATGTGATCAAAAGGCGGGTCCCCGAGGTTGTTGTTCTGGTAAGTGTCCAGTTCTACACCCAGACTGGGCGATACGCCGCCAAAACCGATACCTTCACCCACTTGCCCGATGGAAGTACTGACAGGCTGCAGCCCGAAGACCATACCGTCTGCACCGCTGTCACGACAGCCGAGAAACACCTCCATGACGACGTCAAAATTTTGTCGCAGATCAATTTTGTTAGGATTCCAGATGGAGCCGACCCGGGCGTTCTCCGCAGGTGTGAGCTGATAACAGTTATCGTTAAAAGCCAGCGCAGAACCATTCAGGTGAAACTGTCCCCACAGGGCGACAGAATACCAGCAGGCCAACAGCCCCGACAACCACAAGCGAGCTTTCATACACGGATAGTATTATGCAGGTAAAGATACACGATTTGGATAAATGCGCAACATTGAGTTGCGGCACAGGCCTGGGCGGCCGGCCCGGTTTATTTTGCCGCCAGCGGCGGCGAAAGCCTCATGTCTACCGGCCACATGCGCGGCTTTTAGCAAAAAATGCGCTACCTTTGAAAACCATATATGATATCACCACAATTTTTTCAGTTATGTCAAAAGTAAACTGGTTAATTCTTGGCTGCCTGCTGCTCGGAGGCATGGTTACCGCCCAGCAGCAGCTGATGAGCCCGGAGATGCTGTGGCAGCTCAGCAGGGTCAGTGCCCGCGGTATTTCAACCGATGGGCGATATGTGATCTACAGTGTATCGACGCCCTCGCTGGCCACCGATAAAATGTCGTCCAAGCTTTACAGGATTCCTGTAGCAGGTGGAGAAGCGCAGGAAATCAGCGACCCCGGCGAGTACCTGTCCAACCCGCTGCGCTCTCCCGACGGCAAATTTCTTGCCAGCTTCAAAGAAGTCAGCATACACCCGGTAGAGGCTGCTGACTTCTATCCCGATATCACCAAATCATCGGCGCGCATCTACGACAACCTCAACTACCGCCACTGGGACGAGTGGGAAGATGGCCAGTACAGCCACGTATTTATCCAGCCCATACCCAATACCACGGCGGAACCGGGCTTGGATATCATGCCGGGTGAGCCGCACGACTGTCCGCAAAAACCTTTTGGCGGCTCTGAGGATATCTGCTGGAGCCCCGACAGCAAGCGGCTGCTCTACGTCACCAAGAAGGCTTTTGGTCTCGATTATGCCCTCAGTACCAATACGGACATCTACGCCTACGAGCTGGCCAGCGGTAAGACAACCAACCTGACCGAGGACAATCCGGGCTATGACACGCATCCGCTTTTTTCCTCCCAGGGTGTACTCGCATGGCTGAGCATGGCCCGCGACGGCTATGAGTCCGACAAAAATGACATCATGGTCATGTCCCCTGCGGGTCCGCTCAACCTGACGGCCAAGTGGGATGGGACTGTCAATAATTTTCAATGGAGCCTCGACGGCAGCCGCATCTATTTCCACGCGCCCGTCAATGGTACCGTACAACTTTTTGAAGTTGACTATCCTGGTCTGACCAAAAAACTGCCGGTTGTAAGGCAGATTACCCGCGGCGATTTTGACATCAATGGTCTCGTGGGGCAGGTAGGCAACCGCATGATTGTGTCCCGCACTGATATGAACCATGCTGCGGAGCTCTACTCCGTGGATCTTGGCAGCGGTGCTATGACCCAGCTGACGCACGTCAACGACAAGGCCTACGCCAACATCAAAATGTGCAAAGTTGAGTCTCGCTACATTACTACCGACGACGGCAAGGAGATGCTGGTATGGGTCGTGCTGCCGCCTGACTTCGACCCACAGAAAAAATATCCTACCCTGCTGTATTGCCAGGGAGGACCCCAGTCAGCCCTCAGCCAGTTTTATTCTTTCCGCTGGAATTTTCAGCTCATGGCCTCACAGGGCTACATCGTCGTTGCCCCTAACCGCCGCGGCATGCCTGGCCACGGAGTTGAGTGGAACGAAGCCATCAGCAAAAACCATGGCGGCAAGGTCATGGACGACTACCTGCTGGCCATCGACTACCTGGCCAAGGAGCCCTACATAGACCGCGACCGCCTCGGCTGTATTGGTGCCAGCTACGGTGGTTATTCTGTCTTCTACCTCGCCGGCATTCACCAAGGCCGCTTCAAGACCTTTATTTCCCACGACGGCATTTTCAACCTGCGGAGCATGTACGGCACCACAGAGGAACTCTTCTTTGTCAACTGGGACTATGGCGGCCCCTACTGGGACGCCCACAACAGCGAGGCGCAGCGTACCTACCGGGAGTTTGACCCCAGCAACCTGGTCGACAAGTGGGACACGCCCATCCTCATCATTCAGGGAGGGCTCGACTTCCGGGTTCCCGACGGGCAGGCGTTTGAAGCCTTTCAGGCAGCCCAGCTCAAAGGTCTTCGCAGCCGCCTGCTCTACCTGCCCGATGAAAACCACTGGGTGAGTAAGCCCAACAACGCCATCGTCTGGCAGCGTGAATTTTTCAAATGGCTACGCGAAACGCTCTGATGTATGTACCCGGATTTATCCTACTTTTTCCATGACCTGCTCGGCAGCAGTCGCGACAACTGGACCTCCATATTCAAGACCTACGGGCTTTTCCTGGTCATGGCCATACTACTGGCTGCCTGGCTGCTATGGAAAGACCTGCTGCGGCGCGAGGCGGAGGGGCAGTTCCTGCCCGTGCGGGTGACTATCCTCGCCAATGCGCGTGCCTCCTGGCTGGACTACCTCCTCAATGCGCTCTTTGGCTTTTTTGTAGGCTTCAAGCTGTTGTATGCGCTCCTGCATTTTGGGGAGCTGCAGGCGGATGCGGCCGGGCTTATTTTTTCAAAAAAAGGCAGCTGGCCTGGTGGCCTGCTCGGCCTGTTGGCCGCTTTGGGCGCCTATTGGCTCGCCGAGCGAAAAAAGCAGGCAGCCGGGCCGCCAAGGCAGGCCTGGGCGGAGCGCCTGCCGCACCATGCGGTAGGAGATATCACCATCATTGCGGCGGTGAGCGGCGTAGTGGGGGCAAAAATTTTTGATATCCTCGAGCGGCTGCCCGAGTTTTTCAACGACCCTCTCGGGGTCTTTTTCTCCGGCAGTGGGCTCGCCATCTATGGCGGCCTCATCGGCGGCTTCATCGGCGTGGCGCTGGGGCTTCGCCGGCGCCAGATTGCCATCCTGCCCTTCGGCGATGCGCTGGCGCCGGGCCTGATGGCCGCCTACGGCCTCGGCCGGCTGGGCTGCCATTTTTCCGGCGATGGCGACTGGGGCGTCGCTGCCGGCGAGCAGCCCGCCGGATGGTTTCTGCCCGACTGGCTGTGGAGCTACGACTATCCACACAATATTTTACGCGAAGGGATTCCCATCGACGGCTGCAGCGATATCTATTGCATGCGCCTCGCACAGGCTGTATATCCCACCTCCGTCTACGAGGCAGCCATGGCTTTCTCGCTGGCCGCAGGCCTCTGGTGGCTGCGCAGGCCGCTGCAAAATATTCCGGGTCAGTTGTTTGCCCTCTACCTGATACTCAATGGTCTGGAGCGATGGGTGATCGAGAAAATTCGTGTCAATCAGCGATACGATTTTGCCTTGGGGCTTACCCAGGCCGAGATCATCGCACTGTCTATCAGCCTGACCGGCGCAGTGTTGTGGGTGTGGCTGCGCCAAAAAAAATAATGTGTGCGGGCAGCTTGCCGTGGCAAGCTGCCCGCACACATTTTCCTAAAACCTAACCCCAAACGTCAGCATTGCCATGCTGGCGCTGCCGTTGATGTTTACCAGCTGGCTGGGCGCCAGCACCGTTTCGTAGGGGACATAGCTTTCATCGACCAACTGCCAGCGCCAGGCGAAATCGAGGTAGATGGCGCGGAAGCGAACACCTGCTCCCGTACTGAAGGCCAACATCAGCGGATCCTCATTGAGCCTTCTTGCAGATGACACAGCATTGAAGCCTGCCCGCAGACTCAGCCGCTTCATGCCGTAGTCATCCCCCACCCGCAGAGCGTACAAATCGCTGAAGACGTACTCACCGCCGACGCGCAGGTGGTAAGCCTCCTGCAGGTTGTCGATAATGTTAATGTTGACGCGGTTTTCGTCTTCCGGAAAATCGCGGTAGCGAAGGCGGTTGGCACCGTAGTTGAGGTATTCCAAATCGGCGCTCACAAAACCGTTCTTGGCAAACAGTACGCCCAGTCCGCCAATGACGCGCCAAGGGGTGCGCAGACCGTACGAAAACGTCCCCTCCGGCGAATTGGCTTCCCCACGATTGGGAAAACTATTGTCGAGGGTGTAGTTGTAGACCATGCTGGTGTAGAAGGTGTCGCTAAACTGGTAGGCGGTGGGCGTATGGATGGCCAGCCCCAGGCGGATTGCCTGCGTGGGTCTCACCACCATCCCCAGCTTGAGGTTAATGCCACCGCCTGTAGTTGCCAGCACTTCGGTATAGTTGAGGTTGTCAAAAAAAGGCACCTCAGCATTCGCATCCGTCTCAGTATAGTTTTTTTCCTGTCGGAAATCGACAATGGGTACGCCCAGACTGGCTCCCAGCAGCACCCGGTCGCGGTAGTTGGCTGCCAATCCAAAGGACAACTCCGTGATGCCACCCGTACGCGTTACTTCTTCCTCCCGCGCTATGATGGCATTGGGAGCCCCCTCAAAATCACTGTAGTAAAATCCTTGGTTGTCTTCGAGCAGCGCATCCGCATTGTAAGCAAGTCCTGCTTCGAAGGGATCCAGTCCAATATCACTGTTGGCCTGCTCCACAAATCGGTTTAGCAGACTGCCCCTCGAATTGCCGCGGTAAAAAATCTGCTCGTTGAAATCGGCCAGCCGGTTGACACCCATCGCAAAGTTGAGTGCTCGCCGGTTATAGTTGCCGGGGGTTGCTATCACCAACCCACCGCTCGGAAAAATAAACTTGGTTGATCCCTCCCGATAGCTGCGCTGCTGCTGACTTGTCTGCAGCTCCGCCCGCATAGCGTCAATGGAGAGCGCCGGCGTCAGTGACAGTTCTGAGCGACGCATCCATGCAATGCCGGCCGGATTGGTCGACAGCACCGAAAAATCTGATCCCAATGATGACATGGCGCCTCCCACGGCCGTAAAACGGGCTGTTCCTACAGGTTGAAAAAAACTGTATCGCAGTGCATCATTGAAATTTTGTGCCCTGACAACGGTTGTGCAGGTAATCAGTTGCAAACCGCCCAGCAGGAATAGCTGAAGGTATCTTGCTACTCGTTTGGTTGTTGTATGCTTCATATGTATATGTTTAATTCAGCCGGGCTCTCGGCAGTCTTCCCTCCTGTTGCCTGACTGCGCCCGCGACCCCGCCGCTGCAGATCTTCTTTTTCGCCCGCTGCCAATCCCCTGGATAAGCCCATCATTGGTGGCCGACAGCGTCTTCTGCCCGGTAAAAAAATGGGTGGAAATGCAAGCACTCCCACCCATTTTGCAGGCAACGTATGCCTTTGTTACTGTATTATTTACTTGCCGCCACGGCCACCACTGCTCCTGGGTGCAGAATAAGAGGGCGATGGTGAAGGGCTGCGCGATGGTGCGCTGTTGAAGCTGGGGCTCGAACTGCGCGGCGCAGGGCTGCTCGGCTGGTAGCTGGGCGTGTTATCGCG
>CAZYAO010000069.1:0-12351 GCA_964645715.1 uncultured Saprospiraceae bacterium | reverse complement strand
TATGCGTACACTCAAGGCAAGCGCGCTGGTCATACTCGTGCTGTACAACTGGGTACAGGGCTGCCTCTTTTGCTTTGAGTATACCCACCGCTGGCAGCTTCGCCACGAGATGACGCTGGAGGAGTCGGCGCTTGCCGACCAGCTACGGGCGCAGCTGCTGGAGCAGTCGGCCGTACGCATTGTAGACCAGGCCTACAAAGGTAGACTCGGGGTAATTGACCCTTACGATTTTGCGTTTGCCAACGCGGCCGCAGGGGGTGACACCACTTGGTATCTGGTCCACAGCCAGCTGCCCGAAGCCTCCCGGCTTGTATTGCAAGGCGAGGGCGACAGTGGCAGCGACCCTTCCGCACCCCTGCCGCCTGTATCTTTCCAGGATTTTTTCTCCCACTACCTGCCTGATCAGGCCATGCAGCTGCCCTTGGGGCAGGCAGGCCAGGCGGCTTATAGCGGCCTCTATCCTACGCCCCTGCAGCTCAGCAGCAGGCTGCTGGCTGCCGAGGCCCCGCCCCCCGAAGCGTAGTTGAGCAGGTCGAACATCACCTAGGCTGTCTTGACATGCTATTGGGTGGCTGGCGCTACCCAATACTATGCCGGTGTTTACATCTGTGATTTTTTTTAAAAAATCATGGGCGTAAACCTTGATTGGGTGCTTTATTTCGCCGCAGAGAGCGGCGAAACAGAACATACATGACGCCACTGCTTCCCGGTTTTTCTCACCTGCACCAACCGGGTTCGTTCCGACACATTTTTGCATGCCGGGGAAAGTTGCCTGTTGCATTATTTCGCTGCCGTTTGCGGCGAAACAAATGTGCACGTATGCGGTGCATTTTTTGGCGGCTGCAGCCGCCAAAAAATACGCTGCGACAAACGCTCCTCGGCACCACCCTCCACGACCACCATCGATATGCGTATCGACCTCTTTAGGCGTGCCCTGCTTGCGGCCTGCCTCTTACTCCAGCTTTATGGCCCGCTGCGTGCCCAGACCAGCACCGACGAAATTATGATGCCACGGCAGCGCGTTTGCGTAGCCGGCCTCTACACCCTTGACCAGTGGGACCACTACTGGGAAGGCAGCCTGTTGCGCACCAATGGCAACATAGGCCAGCTGACGCGGCAGACAGCCACCGCCATGACGGCCATAGGCCTGAGCGACCGCATCAACCTGCTCGCTGCCCTCCCCTGGGTCAGCACCCAGGCCAGCGCCGGACAGTTGCGCGGTGTCCAAGGGCTACAAGATCTATCGGTTTGGTTAAAGGCAGCAATAGCAAGCCAGTCAGTCGGCAGTGGAGAACTGCGACTGCTGGCTGCTGCCGGCTTTTCCATGCCTGCCTCCCGCTACCTGCCCGACTATGCGCCCCTCAGCCTTGGGCTGGGCGCCCCCGAGCTCAGTCTGCGCGGCCTGCTGCACTACCAGCGCCCTGGCGGCGCCTACCTGCGCCTGCAGCTCGCCGGCCACTGGCGCGGCTATGCTACCATTGAACGCGACTACTACTATACCCAGCAGGGGTATTACACTGACCAGGTGGACGTGCCCAACGCCATCACCTACGGAGCTGCGATGGGCAGCTGGCTGGCCGACGGCCGCCTGCGCGCCGAGCTCAGTGCCGACGGCCTCATCAGTCAGGGGGGGCATGATATACGCCGGCAGGATGCCGGCTTCCCTTCCAATCGCGTCCTGCAGGCGCGCCTCGGTGGCAGTGCTCTTTTTTACTTCAAAAAGAGTCAGGGCTGGGGCCTTACGGCCAGTGGTTTTTACCTGCTCAGCGGCCGCAATACGGGTCAGTCGACGGTGCTGACTGGGGGAGTGCTTTATCAGTTTGGGCTGCGGAGTGGTTTATGATATTTTTTGGCGGCTGTCGCCGCCAAAGAATATGCGGTTTAGTTTTTTGATTTTTTTTCAAAAAATCAAAAAACGTTGGTTTGACATACACTTTGGTGGCTCTCGCCACCAAAGTGTAGCTTGGTTTAGTGCAGCATTGGCGGCTATCGCCGCCAATGCTGCACAGCTTAGTTTTTTTCTACACAATTAATCAATAAATATCATGCAAACATACATATCACGCATACTCATAGCAGCAGCAATCCTGCTGAGCAGCCTTTTCCTGGGCTGCGAAAAAGACCTGCCCACCTACTACGAGTTTGACCCCTATACCTTTAGCAGTCAGGACCCTGAAGCGGGTAGCTGGAAGCCCCTGCTGCTAAGCAGGCCCGACCAGATAGCGGTGCCGCCGCCGCCTGAAGGCGACGCCTACGCCGCCGAGCTGGCGCAGGCGCGGCAGGCCACTGCCAGCCTCAGTGCCGAAGCGCAGGCGGCAGTAGCCTACTGGAGCAACAATCCGCTGGTACGCTGGAATGAGATTGCGCGCGAACTGGTGTCCAAGTACAACCTTATACCAGCACCCAATGCCGACGGAAGCTACGGCAGCCCCAGCGCAGCCAATCCGGCTGACTACCCCTTCTTTCCCTTTTCCAACCCCGTCTATAGCAGCCGCGCGTATGCCTACTGGAGTGCCGCCCAGTTTGACGCCCTGATAGCCGTATGGCACTACAAATACGTATACAACCGCCCGGCGCCTGCGACGGCCGACGATCGCATAGTAGCCGCCTGGCCCCCCTCAGGGCTGCCTGCTTACCCGGCCGACGGTGCCACCGTGGCGGCCGTCTCCGAGGCCATCCTCGGCGCCATGTTTCCGCTGGAGAAAGACTTTCTGGCGGCCAAAGCCGCTGAGCACCGCCAGGCCATGCGCTGGTCGGGCACACAGCTCGAGAGCGACCTGACGGCCGGCGAGGCGCTCGGCAAAGCCGTAGCGGCGCTCTTTTTGGGCCGTGCGGCCAGCGACGGCACGCGCAATGCCGGCGGCAATGCCGGCACTACCGACTCCCTGCGCAATGCCGCTCAGGCGCGCTGGGGCTGGGCCTGGGAAAACCTCGAGCAGCCCCAGCGCCCCAGCGGCCTCGCGCCGCTGTTTGGGCAGGTGCAACTGTGGTGTGTGCCCTCTGTGGAAATCGTGCGGCCGCCGGTGCCGCCGGCACCCGGCACGCCGGCTTTTGAGCGCGATGCGGAGGAGCTCCGGCAGATTGCCGACAACCTCAGCCGCGAGCAGCGCCGCATAGCCAACTTTTGGTCCGACGGCCTGGGCACCTATACGCCCCCCGGCCACTGGAACCGCCTGGCCAGCGAATTCGTCGTCCAGTACCAGCTCAATCCCGTGCGCACCGCCCGCACCTTTGCCTACCTCAATATGGCCATGATGGATGCCGGCATCAGCTGCTGGGACGCCAAATACTACTACTACTACCCGCGCCCCTCACAGCTCATGCCGGGCTTTAAGACCATCCTGGGTATCCCCAATTTTCCGGGCTATACGTCGGGGCACTCGACCTTTTCGGCGGCTGCGGCTACCGTGCTGGGGCACATTTTTCCGGCCGAGGCCAACCGCTGCGATGCCTGGGCCGAAGAGGCCGCTTTGTCGCGCCTCTACGGAGGTATTCACTTTCGCTTTGATGCGGAGGCGGGGCTGGAGCAAGGCAGGCGCGTGGGTAGCTACTCGGTAGCTGTAGCACGGGCAGATGGCGCCGAGTAGGCGCTTTACGGGTTTCTTTCGCTGCCGACGGCAGCGAAAGAAACCTTTTTTTAACTAAGCCACTGATACACCAGCAGGCTGCTCAGGTAGGCCAGGCCGGTCATAAATACAAACTGCAGTATCGGCCAGCGCCAGCTGCCCGTTTCTCTTTTGACCACCGCCAGCGTGCTCATGCACATCATGGCGAAGACGTAGAACAGCAGTAGTGAGAGCGAAGTAGCGAGGTTGTAAAAAGGCTCACCCGTCTCGGGGTGTCGCTCGGCCGCGAGGCGGTCCCTGACGGTGAGTTCGTCGCTGCCATCGCCCAGACTGTAGATCGTTGACATGGTGCCTACGAACACCTCGCGGGCTGCGAAGCTCGTAATCAGCGCAATGCCTATCCGCCAGTCAAAGCCCAGCGGAGCGATGGCCGGCTCGAGCAGCTTGCCCATGTGGCCGGCGTAGCTGGCCTCCAGCTCCCGCGTAGCCGTCAAGGCCGCCGCCTCGTCGGCATCCAGCTGCTCAGTGGCTGCCGTGCGGGCCGCTGCTGCCCGCGCCTCCTCCATAGCATTGCCCGGGCCGTAGCTCGACAAAGCCCAGAGGATGACCGAGATGACGAGGATAATTTTTCCCGCCTCCACCACAAAGGTTTTGACTTTTTCCCAGACCGTCAGCCCTACATTGCGCCACACAGGCGGGCGGTATTCCGGCAGCTCCAGCATGAGGTAGCTGCGCTCTTCGGAGCGCAGTATGTATTTGAAAATCAGCCCAAAGAGCAGCGCAGCCAGAATACCCAGCAAGTAGAGTCCCATAAAGGCCAGCCCCTGCAGGTTGAGGAAGCCCCAGACCGTCACGGGAGGCGCCACGAAACCAATGAGCACTGTGTAGACCGGTATGCGGGCCGAGCAACTGATGAAGGGCGTCACCAGGATGGTGATGAGGCGCTCCTTGTGGTTGCCGATGGTACGAGCACTCATGATGGCCGGGATAGCGCAAGCGCCGCCCGATATCAGCGCGACCATACTGCGGCCGTTGAGGCCAAAAAACTGCATCAGGCGATCGAACATAAAAGCAGCGCGGGCCATATAACCCACCTCCTCCAGCAGGCCGATGAGCAGAAACAGCAGGGCGATCTGCGGGACAAAGACGACGATACCCCCCAGGCCCGCCAGTATACCGTCGACCAGCAGCGAACTCAGCCAGCCGGCGGGCAGCCACTGTTGCAAGCCCTCGGCAGCCGACGCAAACAGCCAGTCGATAGCATCCATGGGATAAGAAGCCCAGGCGTAGATAGCCTGAAAAACCAGCAGCATAATCAGCAAGAAGATCAGCGGCCCGGAGAAGGCGTGTGTGAGAATCCTGTCGAGGCGGGTAGAAAACTGCTGGCGTGCCGCCTGCCCCTGGCTGCGCACAGCGCGCGCCAGCAGGGGCGTAAACCAATCGTAGCGCCGCATCGTCTCATCTACCTGTGCCCGCAGTGGCTGAAAGCCCACTGCCTCAGCAGCAGCCTGCACACCCAGTCTGTCTGCCTTAGCCACCCAGGGGAGCCAGTCGATATGATGAGCCATCACCAGTCGCTGGTAGGGCGTGGTCGCAGGCGCCAGCGCCTCCAGCGCGGCCGCCAGGCGGTTTTCGGCAGGCGTGAGGGTATAAAAAGGCTGGCCGGCGAGCGGCTGTGGCGGCTGTCGCAGCAGCTCTTCCAAGGCCTCGAAGCCCTGCCCCGTGCGGCTGCTGAGCAGCACCACGGGTGCCTGCAACTGTGCCGACAAGGCGGGGATATCGACCTGCAAGCCTTCCTCTGCAGCTACATCGGCCATATTGAGTGCCAGGATGAGCGGCAGCCCCAGATCGTGCAACTGCGTAAACAGCAAGAGATGCTTTTCAAGCCGTGTCACATCGGCCACATAGACCACGCGGTCGGGATAGCTGTCATCGGCGCGGTTGAGCAGCGTCTGCACTACAATTCGCTCATCCAGCGAGTTGGGGTAGAGGCTGTAAGCCCCCGGAAAGTCAATGATGTTGACCGTAGTATGCGCGTCGAGCCGCAGCTCGCCTGATTTTTTTTCGACAGTGACTCCCGGAAAATTGCCGACTTTCTGCCGAAGACCGGTGAGGCGGTTGAAAACCGACGACTTGCCACTGTTGGGGTTGCCCATCAGTGCAACCGTATAATAATGCGTAGCTGCAGCCATAATAGACCCGTAATCAGTTGGATTGCAAGATGATACCCTCGAGTTCGCTGCTACGCAGCGCCAGGCAGAGGTTGCCTGCCCGCACATACCAGCCGCCGCCCAGCGGCGCTGCCTGCAGCAGCTCTATGTCCGTACCTGGCAGTACGCCCATAGCCATGAGCTTGCCCGCCAGGTGCTCGCTGCTGAAGCCCTCGATCCTGCCCTTTTGCCCGCGCTTGTAGGTTGGGGCGGGCTGCTTGCCCGCTACCGGGCTTTGTACTTGATGGTCTGTCATCCCTGCTTACTTTTCCTTCGCTATTGAAAGCACCAAGGTATAGCCTGCACGACTGGCAGTTGATGATGAATATCACTATACCTGTGAGCCTTCGGGCTGCCAAAGATACGGGAAAATAATTTAGACTAAATCAAAATAAGTGTTTTTTATTTACTGGCGGCCGCGCTGGCCGTCAGCGCGGCCGCAGCGGTAGAGTTTATTTTTTTAAAATAAAATACGAGCTGTGGGAAGGGAAAAAAAATTGCGTAAGCGTAGCGGATTTGCGGGAAATAGCTGCTTTTTCCGGCAAATCCGCCAGGCTTATGAGGCATTAGTGTGGCAGCTTATCTTTGACCACCCCATAGACGAAGGTGCCCAGGGTAGCGCTGAGGATGACCACGATAAAAATCCAGTAGCCATGGCCCAGCATAACAAACATGGGACCGGGGCAGGCGCCCAGCAGTGCCCAGCCGAGGCCGAAGATGGAGCCTGCCAGCAGGTGGCGGCGCACACTCAGCGGTATGGTTTTGATGTAGATAGCGGTATCGCGCAGCGTGCGCACACCGGAGCGGCGCATGATGGCCATGGCGATGGCGCCCACCACGACAGCAGTGCCGATGATGCCATACATGTGAAAGCTCTCGAAGCGAAACATTTCGTGTATGCGGTACCAGGAGACGGCCTCGGACTTGGTCATTACGATACCGAAGACGATGCCAACCAGGAAAAAGCTAAATAATCTCATGAGAATTTTTTTCGGGTAATTGTTTACTGAAGTTGGTTTTGCTGAATACAGGCAGGCATTGGCGCCTGCACGTCATGCCGTGCGAAGTGCATCATCCGAAGATCAGCGGCATAATCAGCCAGGTCATGATGAGGCCACCGATGAAGAAACCGATGGTTGTCAGCAGCGAGGGCAGCTGCAGCTGCGCCATACCCGTGATGGAGTGCCCGGAGGTGCAGCCATCGGCATAGCGGGCACCAAAGCCTACGAGAAAGCCACCGACGATGGCGATGATGACCCCTTTGGGGTTGGACAGCGTAAACATATCAGGCAGGTAGCCTACCCCTTCGGCCGTGGTGGCGGGGAAAGCAATGCCCCACTCGGCCAGATGCGCGATGGTGGCCGGGTTGATGGCCAGCGGAGTGGCAGGAACCAGCCAGACAGCGGCGATGGTACCGCCCAGCACGGTGCCGATGATAAAAGCGATGCGCCAGCCTTCGTCTTTGAGGTCGACATTGAAATAAGAATAGCGCTTGCCGGCGCCTGCGATGTTACAAAAATCCCGGAAAATGGAAGAGACCCCGAAGTGGCGACCCATCCAGGACATCAGGATGAGGATGATGGCAATGACGACACCCGAAGCAGCCCAGTGCCAATGCCCTTGCAGGGCACCGACTGAGGTGTCCAGTAGCAGCAGATTAATCATGGTGGTACAATTTATTGTGGTGATTTAGCCAATGGCATTTTGCAGGGTTTTGGGCGTGGTATTTGGATTTTTTCCGGCGAGATACCTGACCGGGCATCGCCGGGGAGAGGGCTTACACCTTCTCCGCCAGCGCCTGATCGATCACATAGGCCAGATTTTTGGCTGACTGCATACCCGACTGCCGCCACTTGACCTCTCCTTTGTAGTAGAGGATGAAAGTGGGCACACCCCGAATGTTGAGCTTTTCGGCCAACGCCTGGTTGCGGTCCACATCAATTTTGATGATGGACGCCTTTTCGCCCACAGCTGCGGCTACTTCTTTGAGCACAGGCGCCATGGCCTGACAAGGGCCGCACCATTCGGCAGAAAAGTCGACCAGCACTGGCTTATCGCCATTGATCAGATCCGTGAATGAAACTTTCTTTTCCATGTTTTCTCTAAGCGTTTGATGGTGATGTTGTTGTGCCGGGCACTACGTACCAGCGCACAGACTACCACAAAAATACGCGAAATGCTTCCTCAATAACTGTGACCTTTGTCACAAAGAGGCCTGAAAAGAAATCGACGGAACGAAGGTAGTAGAAATTGGTTTAAATTCCTACTTGTTTTGTAGGATTTATTAGTTGCAGGTAGTTACCTTATGGCATTTTTAAATAGGTTTTGGGCGGCCTCAGCCGCCAAAAAGCGTTTTGACATGCGCCATAGATTCGCGCGACAATGCCTCCAGCGTATCGAGCTGTATGTCTGACAATTTTTTCACATAAATACAAGCTTTGCCCATCTTGAATTTGCCCAGTCTGTCGAGCAGTTCGGCACTTTTTTCGGAAGGTGAGTAGACATAGAGCGAGATGGCTGCTTTTCGGGGAGAAAAGCCGATGAGCGGCGCGTCGCCTTCATGCCCGCTGGCATACTTGTAGTGATAGCTACCGAAGCCGATGATGGTGGGTCCCCACATGCGCGGAGGAAATCCGGACCAGGCCTGCATCAGTTCGAGGAGTTGGAAGCTATCTGCCTTTTTCTGTTCACTGTCGACATAAGCGTTGATGAAGGCGGTCACGTCCTCGTCGGTGTACGTGGTTTTGTTGGTTGCCATGTGATGGTATTGATTGAGAGATGGAGCTGTAGTCAAAGTTACGGAAAAATTGGAGGCTCTGTGAGGTGGTCGATTAAATTTTGGGCAGTAAGTTAAGCAAACATAACATACTATCCTTTTCTTTGACTTTGGGTAAATCTGTTCAAAAGGGGTTGCCCCCTCACGCTTGTGGGCAGCAGCAGGTGAGGCTACTCGACTGACAGCTGTAACTTATTTATTATATTTCACCAGCTCTCCTAAATTTAGCTTAAAAGTAGAAGAAACCGGAATTACCTTGTCTTTAATTGTAAGCATATTGCCCTCTATTTTTTTAATATGTGAAACATTCACAATAAATGACTTATGCACCCTTATGAATTGTTTTGCAGATAATCTGTCTTGTAGTTCCGTGAGTTTATCTAAAACCATCAGCGGGCTATCATTCTGAGAATGGATTTTAACATAATTTCCGCTTCCTTCAATAAAGAGAATATCTGCGAGATAGTACTTATAGATCTTTTTATCAGCTTTAAAAAACATGAAAGTAGGTTCTGAAATTGACTTTTCTCCTGCGTAACCATTGGCGAGACCTATATTTTGAGACATCAAAACCTTATTAATTGCTTTCAAGAAGCGTTCAAAAGCTATTGGTTTGAGCAAATAATCAGCGATTCCGTATTCATAGCTTTCCGCACCAAATTCTGAAAAGGCTGTTGTCAGAATTACTTTAGGTGGATTTTGTAACGTCTTAAGCATTTCAAGTCCCGAAAGCGAGGGCATTTGAATATCTAAAAATAAAATATCGATTTTTTCCTGATACAAAACATGTAAGGCCTGAAAGGCATTACTGCATTTACCGGCTAAATGAAGCGCATCTATTTGAGAAATGTACTTTTCTAAGATTTGTTGAGCTATCGGTTCATCATCAACAATTAGGCACTGATACTTCATAATTGCAGGTGTAAAGTGACTTTAAAAAATGTATCGGCTCTTTCAATTTCGAATTGATGTTTTTCGGGGAAGATGAGTTGCAATCTTTTTTTTAAATTATCTAAACCAATACCAGTTTGGAGTTGCTTATCCAAAATTCTGTCTACAGAATTTTTAGCTTCAAAAAAAAGATCCCTGCCCTGCACAGCCAGTGAAAAGTGTGCAAACCCCCCCTCTGAAATCGTTAGCAGTCCGTGTTTAAAAGCATTTTCTACCAATGGAATAAACAACATGGGAGCTATGAAAACATCTTGAATAACACCTGAAACTTCAAATTTAATATCAGCATTATTGCTCAAACGGATTTCCTCTAAAATTAAATAATCTTCTAAAAATCTGATTTCTTTGGTTAAAGTCACCCTGTCCTTTTTGCTGCTTTCCAGTAAATACCGCATCAAATCGGCAAGCTTTAAGGTAATTTCCGAAGCTTTCTCGTTTTGATTGTGCGTGATGAGTCCATACAAATTATTCAGTGTATTGAAGAGGAAGTGAGGATGTACTTGCGCCTTGAGCAGCGAGAGTTCGTCCCTCAACTGCTTATTTTCAATTTCCTTTAGCTTCATTATTTTTCGAGAATACTCGACAAATAGCTTCCCCCCGCTTGTAAGTAAAAGAAAAAACCCCGAATTGATGGTCATAACAACAAAACGGGAAAACCAATCAATATGATCGAGACCAGCCATCCAGAATGTCGTAAGCATGGCAGTAGCAATAACAAGAGCAAAGACTGACCCTCCATAATACCAATATTTATCCCTGAGCAAATAACGGGGAATGAGTATGTAAAGATTGTAGTAGGCTGCTATACCCATTAGCCCCAAGAAACCGACTAAAATGTAGTAATCTTCAAAATCCCAATTGCTCAGGTCATTTTGCAGCAGTACAACAAGGACTATAGCTCCCCAACCTAGCAGATGAGGAGCTATGCGCAGTATTTTGCTGTAAAGATTCATTTATGAAAGATTAAACAGATCTATTATTGCTTAAAAAGCTATCAGTTGCCGGCTATTTTTTCTAATACATACTGCATTACGCGGTCAAGATTATTTTGAATATCTTCCGAAGCAGTTTTTATAATTATGTCAGGCATCACCGGATTGTAGTTGCTCTCATCACCATTGGCGCGTGTAAACAAGCTAGCAGGTACTGTGAATGATATTTTGGCATTAGGTGTTTTCATTGGCAGCGCATTGCTTAACTCTCGGGGAATACTCATGGTGGGTTCGCCTACTAAGATTCCTAAATCAAAATCTTCGACAGCATTTGCCATCATCATTGCTGCCGAACGGGTATCTGGCCCAATTAACACATACACCTGACCACTGAAACGATTTTTTACTTTTTTAGGTAAAGCCGGCTCACTTTCTTTTCTGATGTTAGTGCCTATTGGATGTTGGTAATAGTCTTTCATCATTCCTCTTTTTACGATCACCTTAAGTGCCCAGGGCAAATCATCAATAAATTCTCTAAACTGAGCACTGACGCGCATTATTGAACCTCCGGTTTGTTGGTAGGGTTTGTTGGCGATTTTTCGGAGCATAGTTTCGGCCGGGAAACTGGAACCTCCTCCGTTTTCTCTGAGGTCAATAATCAGATTGGCCACCCCTTTTTCTTGTAACTCGGCAAAATACGAATTCAACTCTTTTTCGAATGCTTTTGCAATCACCCGTTTGTGGGCAAAGTAGAAAGATTTAGCATTAATATATCCGATATTTGAATCCAATATTTGAAATGTAACGAAGTCCTCCAGCTTTTCCTGTGCACCCTTGGGCTCTTGATTTCTATATTTTGCCATATCATTAATTCCCTCCAATTCGACTATTTTTGACAAGCCGGTTTCATTGTTTACTATCTCTACGGTATAAGGATGATTGATATTGGCAGCCCACAAAAAAAACGGTAGAGAAGCCCCGATGGTCTGTTCTTTGTCAGCCTCATCAGCAACCAGTGGCAGAAATTTAGCCACTATTTCATTTATTTCCACCCCGTTAATTTTTGTAACCTCATCACCTATATTTTCCTCAGGGATAGCGTTGTCAATTATGCCCAATATTTCCCATCTTCCGTCATTCAATTCTATAAATAGAGGAAAAAATTTATCATTGTTTTGTACTGCCTCATCCAGCATCTTATCAGGCGGGAAAGTATATATATGTCCGACATTGAAGGCTGCAGCAAGTTCCATAAAAGCGAGGTATAACTCTTTCCCCGTTCGGTCTCCTTTCGTTTTCATATCTATCGCCAAAGCCTGAACCGAAAGCGAGTCTGCATTCATATAAGGAAAAGGCGAAACCTCTTCAACAGCTTGTATGAAATAATCAATATCCTCTGCGATCTCCTGCTCTGTGTATACAATATTCTTCGTTTCTGTTGTTGACATCTGTTCCAGCGTAGAAGTATATTTATTTATGCCACATGCAGAGAAGAGAGTCTGGCAGGTTATGAAAAAAACAAGAGGCTTTACCTTCATGATGGAAAGATTCAATCTCATTGAGTAATTTTTTTTAATGTATAAAAATTATACGGTAGACGAGATAATCACACGGGAGTGTTGGTTTTGCCCCCCACTACGGAGGGATTCATCGGGATTGATACTCTCGTATGCATAAGTACTGCTGCAAAACTCTCACAAGCGAAGCAGTGAAAAAAATTATTGTGATGACACGCGATAGAAACCGTTTGAAATGATGCTGTGCGTTTATGTGTGGTGATTGACCCTGTTTGAGTAGATTTGGTCAATGTTCGGAAAAGTATAGCTCCCCTGTGTGGAGGCCGATGTATTGATTTGAGTATTTGATTTGTAAGGGCTATTGGATCTGGTGGAAGGAATGCGAAGCTTGCAGCGCTA
>CAZYAO010000068.1:11081-12710 GCA_964645715.1 uncultured Saprospiraceae bacterium | reverse complement strand
GGGCTACGCCCCGTTTGAGGGCTACGCCCCTAGGGCGTGTGTGTGGGTTCTTGCTTTACCATACGCAGCGTTGTGCCACTATGACCATGCTGACCTCCCGATTTTTTGGCAGGCTCTTTGGGAAGCCCCGGCTTCTTGCTGAGCCCATCCGTAGAGGGTGGTTTGTGGCTGTTTTTGCTGTTCAGATTTAGCCGAGATCGTAGCTCAGCATTCTCCGAACTTAAGCGTGCATTCTCTGAACTAAGCGTCGCAATTTGAGATCGTAGTTCGATATGCTCCGAACGAACAGATGCAATCTCAGTCTCCAGTGCGTCTATCCGCATCAGAAGTACTGATATAAGCATCTTCAATTCGTTTGTCTCGTTCGGTATTTTCATGCGACTAAGCTACTAAAGATTCCTGAATTTATCTCGTGTTAAGAAATATGGCTAAGCTTTTACTCTTTGGGGTGGCCATTTACCATGAAGAGATCCCCAAAGAAGGTGCAGCTATCATAGGTGTCACTTGCTTGGGTACCGTGGGTTTTATCATCACGCACACACTAAGAAGAGACAATCTTCCCCGGCAAGCAGCTAAGTAGTCGGACGAACTAAGTTGTTGACAGCCATCACGAAAATACACCACTGTATTTTGTCAACTTCCTTAGCTACGGGATGGACATATATACAACTTTGAATACTTTACTTCAACAACCGGCCAGGTTGTTAGCCTTTCAAACAGCGGAAAAAAAACGAGCCTTGGAAGGACCGCGAAAAGCCGCAGACAACCCTCCCAAGGCTCGTCCCTGAAATGTTTGGAGTTGTATCTCTAAGACTAAGCAGTTGCAGGGATGCGCGGGTCTGTTTTTATATGGATGAGGAGTAGGGCTCTTTGCGAAGTGCTGTGCCTGAGGTTAATCACTGTAAAGCGCCGCTTCGGTTAGCACCGCTTAGATCAGCATCGCTTAGGTCAGCATCGCACAGAATGGCATAGCTTAGATCAGCATCTTTTAGGTTAGCACCGCTAAGGTTAGCACCGCTTAGGTCAGCACCGGTAAGGTCAGTACTGCTTACGTCAGCACCGCTTAGGTTAGCTCCGCGTAGGTCAATACTGTTTAAGTCGGCACCGCTAAGGGCAGCACCGCGTAGGTCAGCTCCGCTAAAATCCCGCTCCCCTGCTGCATAACGTTCTAATAATTCTGGTCCGGTCATGATTCAATAATTTTATAGATTTACAGATAGATAACTTAGCGCTACATCTTGCCATGTATTGCTGGATATAGTGACCCACAAACTTAGTGTTTAGGCAGCGGGCGGTCAATACCATGTTTATAGTATGAATGGTCAATGCTCTTAGCCAGGTTGAAAAACAATCTGCTCCCCCTCAAGAATCTTGATGAGATTTTCGAGCACATTCATGGAATGTCAACTGCCACGCAAAATGCTTCTTCGTCACTTTTCGCGAGCGTTGATACAATCTGTCCAACGATTTGTTGGTAAAAAAGCTAAACGCCTCGTTTTTTCGGGCTGGGACACCCTGGGACACCCAAATTTATTTTTTAATTAATTGGCAATCAATTGAAATAAATTTTTGTGTTGAAAAACCGCGGAAGTCATGTTGCGCTTGGTTTGCTACGAAGATTACAGGGCT
>CAZYAO010000068.1:0-10981 GCA_964645715.1 uncultured Saprospiraceae bacterium | reverse complement strand
CCCCCAAAAAAAAACCACCCCACCACCAACATTTTCCCTACATTTATACCACCACAAAACATCACAGCCAACATGATCACCATCGACAACTACCTCGAAAGTCACTTCATACACCGCAGCAACTGGCTGCGGGCCGCCGTCCTCGGCGCCAACGACGGTATTATTTCGATATCGAGCCTCGCCATCGGGGTGGCGACGGCCAGCGCTACCCGCGATCCTATCCTGCTGGCAACGGTGGCCGGACTGGTGGCCGGAGCCCTGTCTATGGCCGCCGGCGAGTATGTGTCGGTGAGCTCGCAGACCGATATCGAAAAGGCTGACATCGCGCGGGAACAGCAGGAACTGGCCGACACACCCGAAGTGGAGATGCAGATCCTGGCCGAAATCTATGAGCGCAGGGGGCTCTCCCAAGCCACGGCCCGGCAGGTGGCCAAAGAGCTTACCGAAGCCGACGCGCTGGGTACACATATTCGGGACGAACTGGGGATCAACGAAATCAGCCAGGCGAAGCCCATACAGGCGGCCTTCGCCTCGGGCGCGGCTTTCACCGCAGGCGGCCTGCTGCCCCTGCTGGTGACCCTGTTTGCGCCGGTGGTAGGTATGGAGTATTTCCTGTATGGGTTCACCATCCTTTCGCTCATCGTGCTGGGGGCCGTTTCGGCCAAAACGGGCGGCTCAAGCGTCGGCAAGGCGGTGATCCGCATCGTCATCTGGGGGAGCATCGCCATGGGCTTATCCGCTCTGGTGGGCTATCTTTTTGGGGTGCGGGTGTAAAAAATGGCTTTGGGGCGGCTCTCGCCGACCCAAAGCCTCGCCCGCGATTTTTTCACAGAAAAATCCCCCCCCCCACGCCCTCAAAAGCTGCCATTCCTTATCTTTACTGCATGAAAAAAGCATGCGCTATATGGCTGGCATTATTGCTGTTGGTGACGGCCTCGCCAACCAACCGCTTGCTGCATGCTGTGGCGGAGCTGGGCATAACGCTCCATCACCTCGCTGCGCACCAGGGCGCATCCAGCCTGGAGGAACTTTTTTCGGCCCACTTTATCTGGCATGAGCATCAGGGGGACGACGACCATGCGCATGATCCACTGCCCTTCGACTGCTGCCATCAGCACACGCATTTGCCTACGGGACTGCTGCTTTCCTATACGCTGGCTGCACACCTGCGGCTGCCCGTGAGGCCGGCACCAGAAGGCGATGGCCGCCGCCTGATGGGCCACGCAGCGCGCTGGCGCTCTGCCTTGCACGCCGGCAAAGTCTGGCAACCGCCCAGGGCATAGGCGCATATCCTTTCTTTGCTGACTGATTTTTTGCCACAAGCTGTCTCGTACAGGTGTTGGGCCGCCCATGGCGACCCAATAAAGCCTTGTGTGGGTATTGTGTTAAAAAATATCCTTTGGTGGCAACCGCCACCAAAGGGTGTCTTGTGACCGCCCGGACAGCGGGTATTTCTATCCAAACACATAACATTCATGGAAAAATATAGCTTGCTGCTGCTGGCAGCGCTGGCGAGCATTGTGCTCGGTTGCCATACCCACTCGCACGAGGAGGCGGGGGGACATACGCATGACGAAAATGGGCATCACCACCCCGCGGCCGGGCAGGAGCACGAGCCGCTGGTCTACACGTTATACTCCGACAAAACAGAGCTCTTCGTGGAGTTTCGCCCCTTGGTGCTGGGGCAGGAAGTCCGCTTTGCTGCGCATTTTACGGCCCTGGGGGAGACCTTCAAGGCCATCGCCGAGGGCAGCGTCACCCTCTCGCTGGTCGATACCCAGGGGGTGCGGCAGCAGTCGGTTACTGCCGAGCAGCCCGAGGTGCCGGGCATTTTCCGCCTGCGGATGAAGCCTGCCCAAACAGGTGTCTTCAGCCTGGTTTTTGATATCCAAACGCCGGCCTACACCGACC
This sequence comes from uncultured Saprospiraceae bacterium, assembly GCA_964645715.1. GTDB lineage: Bacteria > Bacteroidota > Bacteroidia > Chitinophagales > Saprospiraceae > JAUMBM01. The sequence goes on along the minus strand of CAZYAO010000068.1, from coordinate 9,070 downwards.
GGATTACCATCGCGCCGGTAGATGTATATGCGTCGGCTGCCTCGGTGCCGCAAGGGCAGCAAGCTGCCGGCGGCGATATCAGCTACACCAAAGAGCAGGCCTGGAAGGTCGATTTTGCCAGCGAAGCTGTCAGGGTGCAGCCTTTTGGGGAAATTGTGCGGACGAGCGGGCAGCTCGTCGCTGCACCCGGCGATGAGGCAGTAGTGACCGCCCAGACCAGCGGCCTGGTCTCCTGGGTGGCCAACAACAGGACGGTGGGGAGCTTCGTGGCGGCCGGCAGCACGCTTTTTGAGGTAAAAAGCAACGAGCTCGTAATGAGTGGCCTGGCAACTGCGGTCGATCAGGCAACGCAGGAGCTGGCTACCGCCACAGCGCAGTTCGAGCGGGCTTCGGCCCTGGTCCGGGATAAGATCATCCCGGAAAAAGAGTGGCTGGAGGCAAAGCTTCGGCTCGACAATGCCCGTGCCCAGCTCGCGTATGCTACCGACGCTCAAAAGTTTAACCGCAGCCGGCAGCGGGTCGCAGCACCTGTGGGTGGTTTTGTCAAAAATATTTTGGTGGACAATGGCGCTTTCGTGCAGGCGGGGCAGCCACTGGCTACGCTCTCGCAAAACAAGCGGCTGCTGCTGCGGGCCGATGTGTCGCAGCAGTATTTTCACAAACTGGCCACATTTTCGGCAGCCAATTTTAGCATGGCTGGCAGCAGCCAGCTTTACAGCACCGAGGCGCTGAATGGCAAGGTCGTAGCTACAGGCCAGTCGGCCGAAGGGGGGGCGCCGTTTTTGCCGGTCTATTTTGCGCTCGATAATCGCACCGGCCTCCTGCCCGGCGCCGCTGTCGATGTTTTTTTGCGGTCGGCCGCAACGCCCGCGCTGGTCGTCCCGGTGTCAGCCGTGATGGAAGAGCAGGGCAGCTACTATGTCTATGTGCAGACCGGCGGGGAGTCGTTCCAGAAGCGCGAACTCAGGCTCGGCGCCAGCAATGGCCTGCTGGTGCAGGTGCTCTCGGGTATCCGGGAAGGCGAACGAGTAGTCGTTCGCGGCGCTTATCAAATCAAATTGTCTGTCGCCTCTGCCACCATGCCGGCGCATGGTCACGAGCACTAAAACCCCCGCGATATGCTCAACAGAATCATCAGTTTTGCGCTCCACAACCGCCTGCTCGTCATGGTCGCAACAACCTTGCTCCTGCTTTTTGGCAGCTTCGTTGCACTGCGCATGGAAGTGGATGTATTTCCCGACCTGACGGCGCCAACTGTGGTAGTACTCACAGAGGCACACGGCATGGCTTCGGAGGAAGTCGAAAAGCTCGTCAGTTTTCCGATTGAGACGGCCATCAACGGCGCTACCCAGGTGCGGCGGGTACGGTCGTCCTCTTCGGCAGGCTTTTCGGTCGTATGGGTTGAATTTGAATGGAATACCGATATCTTCCGCGCCCGCCAGATCGTCAGCGAGAAGATCGCTCCCATCGCCGGCCAACTGCCCGAGGGCGTAGGCACGCCCATTATGTCGCCGCAGTCGAGCATCATGGGCGAGATTATGCTGCTCTCGCTGACCGCCGACAGCACCTCTCCCATGGATTTGCGTACGCTGGCCGACTGGGTGGTGCGACCCCGCCTGCTGGCCATGGGCGGAGTCGCGCAGGTGGTAGTCATCGGCGGCGAGTACAAGCAGTATCAGCTGCTGGCTTCGCCGCAAAAAATGCAGGCCTATGGCGTGTCACTCACCGAGCTGCTGGCAGCAGCCAAGGGGGTCAATGCCAACTCAGCAGGGGGGGTTGTTAATGAGTACGGCAATGAATACATCCTGCGGGGCATGGGCAGGACGAGCGAGCTCGCAGAAATCGGCAAATCAGTCATCAAAACGACGGCGCGGGGCACCGTCAAAATCGAAGACGTGGCAAGCCTGCAAATCGGGCCTGCGCCCAAAATAGGCGATGGCGCACAGATGGGCAAGCCCGCCGTTATCATGACCGTGACCAAGCAGCCGGCAACCAATACGCTGGCGCTGACAGCCGCCATCGATGCTGCCGTCGCCGACCTGCAGAAGACCATGCCCGCCGATGTGAAGATCAATAACCAAATTTTCCGACAGGCCGATTTTATCAATGCTTCCATCTCAAATATCCAGAAAACACTCTACGAGGGAAGCATTTTTGTGGCCATCGTACTGTTTTTGTTCCTGATGAACTGGCGGGCAACGGTGATTTCGCTGCTGGCCATACCCGTCTCGCTCATCGTGGCCCTGCTGACGCTTCACTGGCTTGGTTTTACAATCAACACCATGTCGCTCGGCGGTATGGCCATCGCTATAGGCGTGCTGGTAGACGATGCCATTATCGACGTAGAAAACGTGTTTAAACGCCTGAAGCAAAACGCCGCTTTGCCCGTCAGCGAGCAGCGGGACGTGCTGTCGGTCATCTTCGATGCGTCGGTCGAAATCAGGACGAGTATCATCAATGCTACCTTCATCATCATCGTGGCATTCATACCGCTGTTTTTTCTGTCGGGCATGGAGGGCCGGCTGCTGATACCGCTGGGCATCGCTTTTATCGTGTCGCTTTTTGCCTCGCTGGTGGTGAGCATAACGCTCACCCCCGTGCTGGGCAGCTATTTGTTGGCTGATGAAAAAATGCTGCAGCGGCAGCCGGGGGAGAGTTGGCTGGTGCAGCGGCTGCAAAGCGGCTACGCCCGCTTGCTGCGCCGGGTGATGGAGGCCAAAAAGGCAGTGCTGCTGGCCTGTCTGGCGCTGCTATGCGTTGCCGTCCTGCTGCTGTCGCAGCTGGGGCGCAGCTTTTTGCCCGACTTCAACGAAGGGGCACTGGTGATCACGGCCGTCAGCCTGCCGGGCATTAGTCTGGAGGAAAGCAATAAAATAGGCAGCCGGGTCGAAGAGGAGCTGTTGAAAGTGCCGGAGATCAGTATCACTACCCGTCGTACCGGCCGGGCGGAGCTAGACGAGCATACCCAGGGTGTCAACTCTTCCGAAGTAGAGGCACCCTTTGTGCTGCGCAACCGCAGTCGCGCCGAGTTTATGGAAGACGTGCGGGCAAAGCTCGCTAATGTGAGCGGCGCAAACATTACGATCGGCCAGCCCATCGGTCATCGCATTGACCACATGCTCTCGGGCACAAGGGCCAACATTGCCATCAAGATCTTTGGTGCCGACCTCAGCCGCCTGTTTGCGCTCTCCAAAGAAGTCGAGGCGCTCCTGAAGGATGTGCCCGGCCTGGTTGACCTGAGCGTAGAACAGCAGACGGAGGTGCCGCAGCTTCAGCTGAAGCCCCGGCGGGAGATGCTCAGCTACTACGGTATCCCGCTCGGGCAGTTCAACGATTTCGTGGAGGTAGCCCTGGCGGGCGAGGTCGTATCAGAAGTGTATGAAGGCAATCGCAATTTTGCGCTGGTGCTGCGCTATGATGAGGCCAACCGAGGTAGCATGGAACGCATCCGCAATACCCTCATCGATGCCGCCGACGGCAGGAAAATACCGCTCTCGTATGTGGCCGACCTGGTCAGTACGTCGGGGCCAAGCACCATCAACCGGGAGAATGTGCAGCGCAAAACGGTTGTGTCGGCCAATGTGGCGGGGCGCGACCAGCAGAGTGTTGTCGCCGAAATCCAGCAGCTGCTTGCCCAAAACGTCGAGCTGCCCGAAGGCTATCGCATCGAGTACGGCGGGCAGTTTGAGTCCGCCACGGCTGCCGCCCGCATGCTGCTGCTCACATCGCTGCTCTCCCTGCTGGTGATCTTCCTGCTGCTCTTTCAGGAATTCAACAACCTGAAAACAGCCTCCATCATCCTGCTCAATCTGCCCCTCGCCCTGATCGGCGGCGTGCTGAGCGTGTGGCTTAGTTCGGGCATCCTGAGCATCCCGGCCATCATCGGTTTTATCACTCTCTTTGGGGTGGCCACCCGCAACGGTATCCTGCTGGTATCGCACTACCAGACGCTGCAGCAGGAGGGGCTGCCACTTGCAGAAACGGTGATGCGAGGCTCGGTAGAGCGCCTCTCGCCGATCCTGATGACAGCCCTCACCGCCGGGCTGGCGCTCATCCCGCTTGCCATTGCCGGCGATCTGCCCGGCAATGAAATCCAGAGCCCCATGGCCAGGGTCATCCTCGGCGGGCTGCTCACTTCCACCTTGCTCAACGTGTTTGTGGTGCCGGTGGTGTATTTTATAACCAACCCAAGCAAGTACCATGCCGCATAAAAGTATCTTTCTCTGCCTCGGTCTATGGCTCACCAACCTGCAAGCAGCAGCGCAGTCAACTCTCAATGCAGTACTCTCTTCGGTAGAAAACAACAACAAAGGGCTGGCCGTGGAGAGACAATTTTGGGAAGCCCGCAAACTCGACTACCAGACCGGGCTGACGATGCCCAACCCGAGCATGCAAGGGCAGTACCTGTTTGGCTCTCCGGTAACGGCAGGCAATCAGGTGGATTTTTTTGTATTGCAGCCATTTAATTTTCCTACGACCTATGGTATGCGGCGCAAGCTGGCAGCAGCCCAAGGGGCTGTATCCGTTTCGCACATCAATACCCGCCGCATAGCGGTTTTGCTCGACGCTAAGCTCACCTGCCTCGAAATGGTCTACCGCAATAAGCTGGCTGCCCAGTACGAGGCGCGACGGCAGCAGTTTGAGCAGCTGCTGGCCAATGTCCAAAAGCAGCTGGCAGCTGGCGCCGGCCGTGTGCAGGATGCGAATAAAGCAAGGCTACAGCTGCTGGAGATCAGTCAGTTGAAACAGGAAAATGAGGTGGAATTGCAGAAGCTGCTCGTTCATTTGACCGAACTGAATGGCGGGGAGGTTATCGTTTTTCGCGATACTGTCTATCCACTCCTGCCCGTCATCGGCTCATTTGAAGAAGTAGAAGCTGCCTACGAAGCGGTTGATCCGTTGCGCAAAACCCTCGAAAAGCAGCAGCAGATTGCCGCGCAAGAGCTCGACTTGGCCAAGGCGTGGCGGCTGCCATCGTTCGAGGTGGGGTATCATTATCAGGCTATTCTGGGCCAAAGGTTTAATGGCTTGCACATTGGATTAAACCTGCCGCTTTGGGAGCAAAAGTACCGTACGGAGGCCAGGCAGGCGGAGCTGCTGCTGGCCAATCTGGCGTTGGAGGATCACCTGAATGAGCATTTTTTTGAGATAAAGGAACTCTATGCCCGACAGGAAATGCTCCGCCAGTCCATGGAAGACTACCGCCAGGCGCTGGCTTCGGCCAGCAGCATTGCTTCCCTCGACCAGGCGCTGCGACTGGGCGAAATATCGACCTTCGAGTACTTCATGGAGATGAGCTTCTACCAGAATGCACTGCTGCACGTCCTGAAAACAGAATGGGACTACCAGGTGGCTGTCGCGGAGTTGATGCAGTTTTTGCTGTAATGTGTGTATGCTGGCTGGTTTTTGCCACCTATTGGCGATAGCCACCTCCCCGCTGTCAGCCATGGGCAGCTTTTGCTGCCCATGGGCTGACAGCATACTTTTTTTGCGGCGACAGCCGCAAAAAATCCTGTATCTTTTCCCCATCCAAAACAGGCAGCGCAGGCTGCTCACCACACAACTAACTACTATGTATCGTTTCCTCCTGCTCATGGGCCTGCTTTCCCCCCTCCTGCTGCCAGCCCAGGCAGCACTCTGGCAGCCCGCCGCTGCCCCCGCCGCCGCCGGCGAGCAGCGCATACGGCCGCAGGCCAGCCGGCTGTACAGCCTGCAACTCGACAGCCTGCGCAGCCTGCTGGCGCAGGCGCCCATGGAGCACAGCCCGGCGGCCGCGCAGCGCGCGCCCATACTGCACATGCCCCTGCCCGATGGCGGCAGCCTGCGCCTGCAGGTGTGGGAGTCGCCCGTCATGGACAAACGCCTGGCGGCGCGCTATCCCGGCATACGCACTTATGCCGGCCGCGGACTCGACGACCCGTCGGTCAGCCTGCGTTTTGACCTTACGCCTCAGGGCTTCCATGCCGTCATATTCATGCAGGGGGGTACCGCCTACATCGATCCGCTCTACCACGGGCAGGACTCGCTCTACCAGGTGTATGCCAAAAGCGATTTTCAGGCGCCGCCAGACAAGCAGTTTGCCTGCGCTTTTGCGCAAGCATCGGCAGTTGCTGCGCCGCCGCCCGGCGGCAAAAGCCTGGGCGACTGCCAGTTGCGCACCTACCGCCTGGCACTGTCGTGCTCAGCCGAATATGCGCAGTTTCACGGGGGCAGCGTGCCGCTGGTGCTGGGCGCTATGGTCACGACCATGAACCGGGTCAATGGGGTATACGAACGCGATTTTGCGGTGCGCATGCAGCTGGTGGCAGCCAATGATACGCTCATCTTTTTCGACCCGGCAACGGATCCTTTTACCAATGAGGATGTGGGCCTGATGCTGGGCGAAAATCAGGCGCTCATCGACAGCCTGATTGGTACGGATGGCTACGATGTGGGGCATGTGTTTGGGACTGTGGGCGGCGGCGTTGCCGGCTATGGTGTTGTATGCAATCCTGGTAGCAAAGCGATTGGCGTCACCAGCATTGGTAGTCCGGTGGGGGATCCCTTCGATATCGACTACGTCGCCCACGAATTCGGCCACCAGTTTGCCGGCAGCCATACGTTTCGGGGCTGTGGCAACCAGAATGCCAATGACCCGACGGCGCTCGAGCCGGGTAGTGGCTCTACGATCATGGCGTATGCGGGTATCTGCGGCGACAATGTGCAGCTCAATTCGCACGACTATTTTCACGGCTTCAACCTCGAAGAAATGTCCCGCTTCATCAGTCTGGGGGCGGGCAATACCTGCGGGCAGCAGCTGCCGCTCGACAATGCGCCGCCGCAGCTCAGCCTGCCGACGCAGGCGCATGTGATCCCGCAGGGGACGCCCTTCTTCCTGGAGGCGGCGGCAACCGACCCCGACGGCGACCCGCTCACTTACTGCTGGGAGCAGTTTGACGACGAACTGAGTCCGCAGCCGCCGCAGCCCAACAATACGGGCGGCCCCAATTTCAGGACGCTGCCGCCTTCAGCGAGTCCACGGCGCTACTTTCCGGCCCTGCCGGCACTCGTCCAGGGCGGTCCATTCGACTGGGAGGTGCTGCCGACGGTTGCCCGCAGCATGGATTTTAGGGTGTCGGTGCGCGACAATGCGGTCGGTGGCGGCTGCGCCAACTTTGGCAGTGCAGCCATCAGTGTGAGCGATGCCGCAGGTCCTTTTGTGGTGCGCAGCCCTAGCGAGGCCGGCCTCCGCTGGGCAGCCGGCGGGCAGGAGGTGGTGTACTGGGAGGTAGCCAACACCCAACTGGCACCCGTCAGCTGCGAGGCAGTCGACATCCTGCTTTCTACCGACGGCGGCCTCAGCTATCCGGTGGTGCTGGCCAGCGGACAGCCCAACAATGGCGCCTGCGCGGTCGATGTGCCGCTGCTCAGCAGTACGACCGCCAGGGTAATGGTCGTCGGCGCCGGCAATGTATTTTTTGACATTTCCGACAACAACTTCACCATCGAGGCGCCAGCGGCCGGCTTTGTGCTGCACACCCAGCCCAATGCAGCCAGCTCCTGCGGGCAGGAGGCGCTGACAGTGGTGCTGCGCGCCGACACCAGCAGCGCTTTCAGCGGCCTGCTGGGGCTGGCGGTCGAAGGCCTGCCTGCCGGCCTGGCCGCGGCCTTTGGCCAGGACAGCCTGGCCGGCGGCGGGCAGACGACCCTGACGCTCAGCGGGCTGTCGGCGGCAGCGCCCGGCCTGTACACCCTGCTGCTGACCGGCAGTGCTGCCAGCGGCAGCCAGTCGGCAGCTTTCGTGCTCAGCATCAGCCCGGCGCTGCCGGCGGCGGTGCAGCCGGTAGCGCCCGTCGACGGCGCCACCAACGCCCGACTGACGCCCCTGCTGGCCTGGGTGGCGGCGGAGCGCGCCGACGACTACAGCTTGCAGCTGGCCGATAATCCGGCCTTTTCGCCCCTGCTGCTGCGGCAGTCGGGCCTGACCGGCAGCGATTACCGCCTGCCCGACAACCTGCCGGAGGGCAGCACGATCTACTGGCAGCTGCGGGCGCGCAACGCCTGCGGCGAAGGCCCCTGGGGGCCGGTCTACCATTTTTCTACTACCGCCGAGGCCTGCCTGCAGCTCGCGAGCAGCGACCTGCCGCTGCCCATCAGTGCTACCGATACCGTAACCATTGAAGCCAGCATCCCCTTCCCCGCCGCGGGGCGGCTGACCGACCTCAATCTGCCGCTGCTCCGGGGCACCCACGACTGGATCAACGACCTGCAGTTTACGCTCATCAGCCCCGCAGGCACCACCGCGGCCATACTGGGGCCTGTCTGCTGGGATGAAGACAATTTTGCGCTCGGCCTCGACGACGAGGCGACGGCCACCTACGGCAGCCTGCCGTGTCCGCCGGTGGGCGGCGGCCTCTACCAGCCGCGCGAGCCGCTCTCGGTTTTTGACGGTGAAAACCCGCAGGGCGTATGGACGCTGCGCGTCTTTGACTCCTGGGCTGCCGACGGCGGCGAGCTCACCGACTGGTCGATGGAGGTGTGCTACCTGCCGCCCGCCGATGCCGGCTGCACGCTGGCTGCCACGGTGGCGGTGCTGCCCACCGACTGTAGCCCCTGCACCACGGAGCTGCTGCCTACGGTGACGGGCGCCACGGGGGCGGTGGCCTACCTGTGGAGCGATGGCTCACGGGCGGCCGCCCGCCAGGGCGTGTGTGCAGGCAGTTATGCCCTCACTGTGGTCGATGCGGGCAGCTGCGAGTACAGCTTGCAGCTGGAGGTGCCGCCGCCGGCAGACTTTTTGCGCCTCAGCGCCACCGCCACGGCCGCACAGGATGCCGACAACGGCAGCGCTACGGCCACAGCAGAAGGCGGCACTCCTCCGCTGCGCTACCTCTGGAGTACGGGCGACAGCACGGCGGTGGTGCAGCAGCTGCCGCCCGGCCTGTATACCGTCACTGTCACCGATGCCAACGGCTGTACGGCCACTGCCGAGGTGGTGGTCGAGTTTGTGACCGCCCTGCAGGAGGTGGTCGGTCTGCGCGACTTCCGCCTGCAGCCCAACCCCAGCCGGGGGCAGGTGCAGCTGTCGCTG
>CAZYAO010000067.1:0-12791 GCA_964645715.1 uncultured Saprospiraceae bacterium | reverse complement strand
ACGGCGGTCGCGCACGTTTGACTCCTTGATGATATAGCTGGAGAAGTAGCGCATCTCGAACATATCTTCCCAAGTCAGTGGAGAAGCATCATTGCCTACTGTATAGGCCTTTTCCTTAGCGAGTACCTCGCGGATTTCGGGGTAGTAAACCCAGAACAAGGCCCTTTCACCTCTGGACTCATTGGTGGTAGGATCGCGTACATCCAGGAGCGGTGCAATGCCCAGGATTCTTACCTGCAATCTGGAAGACTCCTCGTCGAAGAACCATACCTCCTTAATACGGAAGCGGAGTACATCGTTAGGATTCAATTCGTTGCGGACGATCTTAGGAACCTCTTCGTAGGTGATAGGGTCGAAAGTAGTGATGGTATCGATAGAAGCACCGATTGCACTCACCTCATCAGGAGAAAGCGCCTTCTCGAAGTCGCCATCCGTCGTAGTTTCGAAAACCCTGATCTCTTTATTTTCAGCCGCTTCCTGCAGGATGGTAAAGAACATCCTCTTTGGATAAGCGAAAGGCTGATTCATTTTCTCGCGGATATCGATGACGCGCCAAACCCTCTTCTCGAAGAGGATATCCGGCTCTCTTACAGGATCGTAGGAGAGCGGTGGCTTCTCAGCGATTGTACGACGCTGAACAACATCATCCAATGGCAAATCCGTAGGTGTCTGTGACTCACCCGCCTCCGTCATCATGGAGATATTAGACGGGAGCTGAGCCCAAACAGCGAGCGAACTGCCCAGCATCAGCGACATTACCGTTAATTTCAGAGCGATTTTCATGAAGTAAGAATTTAACAGCATTTAAAATAAAAACCTCAACAGAAAAAATTGTAGGGTTATTTCCGCCGGAAAATATTTTCCGGCGGAAACCCTCTATTCATTAACGCATAAGCTGCTGATGTAGTACAGCCATAACATTCATCGTCATCGCCAGGAAGCAGACTGCGCCGGAGCGCAACAAGCTGGCTTAGCGAATCTTAAATACCATAGAGTTGATCAGACGAGAATTCTGATCACCGGGACACTTCGCCTTGACGTTATCGAAGTAGTAAGCATCCCCTGGGCGAGCCTGCTCGAGCAGTCGGCGAGCCGAATCGTTGAAGCGGGCACCCGGGTTATTAACCTCTACCAAGTCCTGACGCTTAGCCTGATAAGAGAGCACAAAGCCCACCACCTCGCACTTAGCATCGAAGTCAAAGTTGTCGAGGAAAGCACCAACACCCCCCTGCGCCTTCATTTCACCGGAGCCGATAGCACCCCCTGGACTGTTGGACAGACGAGCCTGTGGATCGGGGATACGCTTGACGCGGAAGTCGAAGGTTGTAGGCGTGAGACCTCCACCTGTAACTGTGATTTTAGCAACCCCGGCAGAAGATACATTAACGATATACTTACCGCTGCCATTAGGCTTCAGCGTGATACCCGAGCCAGAACCAGAAACCTGGAGCTGGTTGGAAGACACACCTGCTGCAGAAACAGAGATAGGATTGTCGACACCGATGTAGAACACGTTCATAGCTTCGGCAGCAACCGTTACCGAACGACGACCCACTTCGTACTCGAACTCCTTCGTATACGTTTTCTTCTCACCCGTAGTTGGGTTGACGATGGTGATACCTACATTGTACTTGCGCACACCCGTATTGGTTGGACGCTCTGTGAACTTAGCGAAGCCATCTTCAACACGCACATTAGAACCATTTACGGTTACCACCATATTCTCCTGTACCGACTTAGAGCTGGCGCCGATGGTAATTTCCGACTGATACTCTTCGCCGGCGATGATATAGCTCTTTACAGCAGAAGAGATCGGAATGAAATCATCTACTTTGAAAGAGGTAGCACCTACCTGGCTTGCCAGATAATTGAGGACAGCCGCTTCAGAACTCTTCATATCGTTCTGGAACTTACTGAAAAGCGGGAAAACGCTCGCCAGTGGCATTTGGTTGAACGTGAAATGCGACCAGCTAATCGGCTTTTTCTCACGCTTCCAATCCTCACTTACACCGAGTGTAATTGAGTTTTCAAGTTCCTTAATCGTCTCCTCGGTGATCTGCGTACCTGGCATTCCGACCAGAGAACGGACCTTCTGCAGCAGCTGGTCCCGCGTTTCGATGATTCTCTTTTCCAGTTCATCGCCTTTGCCCTCATTTACAAGAATACGGGTAGTGATATCCTTATTCTTGTAGCCCTTAGGCTGGCCGGGATGCACCTCGTCGTTGTCGGGATACATACCGCCAGAACCCTCAACCATTTGGTTGAGCAGTTCAGCCACATAGCTATTGAACTCCTTAGAAAGTTTTTGTATATCATTGGCAGTCGTCAGCAGACGGCCGTATTTCTCAGGATCCTGTTGTACGCTAGCCTCGAGGCCGCGGAGAACCAGTACGTTGGACTGTTCAATAACACTATTGGATCCCTTAATACCTTTATCAATAACGAAAAATGCATTGATAATCTTAGCAGACACGTTAAGCGCGAGCATGGCAGTTAACACCAGATACATGATGTTGATCATTAACTGCCGCGGCTCCTTTGGTATGGACATGAGTAATTTTTTTAATGTTTACCAATTACATTCCGATAAAAGAATGCCATACCTTACTGGCGGATGCCAGACATTGCACTGATAATATTACCGTAGACAGAACCGAGCGCGCTGTAAGCGTTGTTCAGTGAAGCAATGTTCTTGTTCAGCTCGCCTAATTGGTTCTTGTACTGCTTCGTTTGGTCAGCAGACTCAGACAGATCTGACATAGCCTCATTGAGCTTAGCATAGAAGTTGGTCATGGCCTTAATCTGATCGCCCGTACCAGAGAAATCAACCTCCTGCAGCGCCTTCAGGCTTGACATACTCTTAGACATCACCTGAAGCTCAGCCAACATACCACCCAGTTGCTTTTCAACAACCTCGCCATTAAGCTGTGGCACCTGATTTTTGACTGAAGTTGACGGTCCATCTGTAAGCGGTTGCAAATTGGCGTTGTAGTCATCCAATCCCGGATACAACTTGCTCCAGTAGTAATCAGGATCGGGCCCGATTACGCCGAGGAAGAAGAACAGACCTGCCTCGACCAGCATACCTACTGTCAGCAGAAGATCGGCACCTTCCCAAGACTGAATTTTTGCCAAAGCACCGACGAGTACAGCGGATGCACCCACACCGATAAGCAGATTCTTGAAGTACTTAAACCCTTTGGATTTCAAAAAACTCATGTCACCGTTTACTTTAAGATGAATTAGAGAATGAAGATTTAATATGTTTTTTAGCAAAGCCCCCCCTTGTCAGCCTCATCGAATTTCTCCTCTCCTTGCGAAAAGGGCACCTCCAACCACGCTGCAATCACCCTGCAATTGCTATCGTTGAGCGCGCAGGGTCAGCAGCAACAAAGTCCGCTACTGACCCTGCGTCAAAAGGGAATGCTAAAAATCGTTAATGGAACGTCCCTGGAACGTGAGCACACAACGGAAGCCTACATAAGACTTGGTCGTATCCTGGAATTCCCAGTTGCGCGTACCCGTTTGAAGGAAGTAAGAAACATCTTTCCAGGAGCCACCGCGGATGACCTTACGCTTATAAGTTTCAGGATCGCTGTCCTTAGCATCGTAGCGGATATCCGGGTTCAGGTCATGAACGAAAGAGTAAGCGTTCTCGTAGAAAGCAGTGCTTGTCCATTCGGCGACATTACCTGCCATGTTGTACAAGCCATAATCGTTGGGATTGTAGGCATCTGCACGAACCGTGTACTGGCCACCATCTTCGGGATAATTGCCCCGGCCGGGTTTGAAATTAGCCAGCAGGCAACCCTTAGCATTGCGGATGTAAGGACCTCCCCAAGGATAGGGAGAAAGATCGTGACCACCGCGGGCTGCATATTCCCACTCCTGCTCCGTCGGGAGGCGGAAGTCTTCGGAAATGATACCGGAGCCGCTCGTCTTCTCGAAAGTGCTCCACAGCAACGTACGCCAGTAGGCGAATGCATTGGCCATGTGCCAGTTTACACCCACCGCGGGATAGTCATCGAAAGCGGGATGCCAGAAGTAGTTACGAGCCATAGGCTCATTGTAGGAGTAAGTGAAGTCCCTGACCCATACCAGCGTATCGGGATAGATGTTCACCTTTTTCTTCTTAATAAAAGAATTGCGGGGAGACTGACCGCGGTCGCGGGCAGCTGCTTGCCAGTCATACCAAGCATACTCGTAGACGAACTTGCTCACGTCCCACTCACGGCGACCTGCGAAGCGGTCATTGCCCTGATAGTAGAGATCCTCGAGCGCCTCATCTTCCCAGTCGATTTCATAATCCCAGTCGATGAGTTCTTCGCCATCTTCCGTCTCCTGGTAGTGATCCAGGTAGGTATGTGCGAGAGAGTCTCTTACCCAGTATACGAACTGACGGTACTCGTTGTTGGTAATTTCTGTATCATCCATGTAGAAGCCGGCAATAGAGATAGCCTTTTGCCGCTGGATGTACGTATTGGTGATGTCCTGATCGCTGGGCCCAATGTGGAGGGTACCCGAGGGGACATACACCATACCGAAGGGATTGACTCCCTTCCATGTAGGGCGATCCATCACGCCCATAAGCTGGCCATTTTCCTGGCGGCCACAACCAAACAGCACGATCACCAGGAGTGCCAGTGAAACTTTGAATAATCTTTTCATGTTAACACCCGAGTTTACCTTCAGAATGAATGCGGTTTTCAAAGCGAACGTAAAAGTAGAAACTTTGCGCATTTCCACAAAAGAATTTATCCCGTTAATGCAAAGTTTAACAAATAAAGACTGTGGAACGACAATTTTTCCTCAATTTCATTGGAACATTCGGCCGGCTGACGATACCATTGCATATCAGCTTTCAGGCCTCTGTAACTGCTTCCGTTTATCAGCGATTGGCGCGCGGATGATAGATAATGGCCGGCAACTTACCCTGTCCGATACGTGCGTTGATATTGTACGTCAGGCCGATTTCATGAGAACCGTTGTGTACATCGCGCAGTGCAGACAGTGGCAGATCGTAGGCATAGAATACCCTCATTCGCTCTTTCAGCCGCACACCAGCAGACAGTACAGCTGCATCGGTGGATGACTGATCATACCCTCTAAACGAAAGGCCTGCAAAAATATTATTATTGTAAACAAACTGTAAAGAAATATCCACTTGCGTCTGAATTTCGTCACTTCTGACCCAGACCATGGGTATGAGTGACCAGTCGCGATCCGGAAAGAGATTATAGCCTGCATTGGCAAAAAAAGCGCGAAGCTGTCGGTAAGTAAAATTACCGGAAGTAGCTACGGGTTGATTGACATGCGAAGCTGATAGTCCGCCGAAGAGGCGGCCATCGCTGTAATACACGCCCAGTGCGAGCGACAACAGCTGTCCGCTTTCGACCCCGGAAGAGAGGAGAATATCGTTGTGTTCTATCTGCCCTGCCTGGCCATAATCGCCCTGAGGCGTACGCAGTAATCTGCCATCCAGCTGCCACTGATTGAAGGCCAGACCGCCACCCAGGGCCAGCAGGCCCTCTCCCAGCGAAAGCTGATAAGTATAGTTGACCTGACCACCCGTCTTACTGCCGGCCCCCAGTTGATCGCGCAGCAAGCTTATACCCAGTCCGCCCCGACTAAAAGAGACCGGCAGATGCGCGCTCAGCAGCTGCGTCTGCGGGTTGCCCTCCAGCCCTGCCCACTGTTGCCGGTGCAGGGCCGTAATCTGCAGTCCCTCACCCATACCCGCGTAGGCAGGATTCCATTGCATAGGATCCAGAAAATACAATGAGAACTGCGCCGGCTGTTGGGCTGACAAACCGAAGGAAGTGAGTAGTGCCGACAGCACCACCCATACTAGCCTGCTATGTGTTATTTGCATATCCATATCATTGGCTGGCTGATTGGGGCAGCTCGAAGCTGCGCTCGCTGAGCAAGTGCAAGGCTTCCTCCCTGCTCTCAACGGGTAGGCGGCAAGCATATTGCTCACAAACATAAAAAACAGTCTTCCCTGCAACAGACCTGCCTGCCAGCAGCGGAAAGGCAGCCTCCTCTTCGAGTGCGGCCATGACCACCCGATCCGGCCGGTAGCCAGCCTGCAAAGCCCGTGCCTCCTCGAAGGCATCCGGCCCCACTACAGCCAGTTCTTTTGACGGCCAGGCCAGCTTCTGCATGGCCTGTGCCCAGCGCGAGAACGAGGAGGCGTAGCGTTCAACGGCTGAGGACATAGCCAGTAGCATGCGCTCTGCCTGTTGACCCCAGGCACTATTGCCCGTCAGCACTGACAACTGCAGCAGGTTGTGCACCATGGTTGCATTGCCCGAGGGCGTAGCGCTGTCGTACAGCTCTTTCCTTCGCACAGGCACATCCGACTGATTTCGATCGGTAAAATACAACAATCCGTCTGATTCGTCCATAAAATGTTCCAGCACATACGTCAGCAGCAGTCCCGCCTGTTGTATATATTTGGATTCGAACGTCAGTTGATAGACCGCCAGTATAGCCTGGATTAAAAAAGCGTAATCGTCGAGAAAAGCCAGTTGTCGTGGCTGTCCCTTAGTAGCCTGGTGATACAAGCCCCCGTCGGGCCGGGCAAAAACCCGCAGCAAATGAGCCAGTTGATCGACCGCCCGTTGTCGGTAGGCATCACTGTTGAGCGCCAGTGCTGCCTCTGCATAAGCCGACACCATGAGTGCACTCCAGTCCAGCAGCTGCTTATCGTCAAGACCCGGACGCTGCCGATGACTCCGCCGCTCGAGCAACTGTTTTTTGGCCCCCTCGATGATCCGGCTGGCGGCCTCTGTTGACAATCCGAACTGCGCTGCCGTTTCCGCCAGGCTATGTGCCTGCCAAAGGATATTGACCCCTTCCCAGTTGCCATCCCAGCGGACACCATATCGATGATTGAACAAGGGCGCATCATCCTGTAGCAGCTCTTCAATCTCCTCCTGATCCCACACATAAAACTTGCCCTCTACGCCTTCCGAATCCGCATCGAGTGCAGCATAAAAGCCCCCGTCCGGGGCCGACAGTTCGCGTTCGACAAAAGCCAACGTCTCGCGTATCGCCTCGGCGTAGACTGGCCGCGGGTCGACCCGGTACACCTTGCCCATCAGCTCCAGCAAGAGCGCATTATCATACAGCATTTTCTCGAAATGCGGTACCAGCCAGGCCTGGTCCGTTGCATAGCGGGCGAAGCCCCCGCCCAGCTGATCATAAATTCCCCCGCGGATCATTTTTTCCAGGCTAAAATGCACATGCGCCAGCGCGTCGGCATCCCCTGTATAACAATAATAATCGAGCAAAAAATGCAGCGACATGGTGCCCGGAAATTTGGGTGCCCCCCCGAAACCACCATGTGCCCGATCGAACCGACGGCTCAGTTCGTGGTAAATATTGGCAGCCAGCACCGGGTGCAGCTGCTGCCCGCCCGGCAGTGCGAGGCGATTGTCATTTTGTATAAAAACATCCCCGGCGCGGGCGATCATATCCGTCAGCTTCTCTGCCTGTCCCACCACCTCATTGCGCTGTTCCCGCCAAGCCTTAGCCAGGTGCATGAGTACATTCAACCAGGAAGGGCGATTGTAGGCGGGACTGGGCGGATAGTAGGTACCCGCGTAGAAAGGCCGGCGGTCGGGCAGTACGAAACAATTGAGCGGCCACCCGCCCGAACCGCTGATTGCCTGACAGGCCTCCATATATACATGATCAACATCTGGTCTCTCCTCGCGATCGACCTTGATATTGATAAAATGCTCGTTCATAAAAGCGGCCACCTCGGCATCCTCGAAGCTCTCGCGCTCCATCACATGACACCAATGGCAGCTACTGTAGCCGATGCTCACCAGCACAGGTCTGTCCAGCTGCCGGGCCAATGCGAAAGCCTCCTCGCCCCACGGGTACCAGTTGACAGGATTGTGAGCATGCTGCAACAGGTAGGGGCTGGTTTCGTGTTGAAGTTGATTGGCCATACGCGCTTTTTGGGACATAACAAGCCAAGGGGGGCGGTTGTTCGTAGCCCCCCTGATGACAACAGACAGTCCCTAGCCCCGTGCCGACTTACGGCGTTTGATTTCTTTGAGCACCAGCTGGTGTTCCCGACTCATATCCCCTGTCACCGACGAATTTTCTTCGGCACGACGGATAAGGTAAGGCACCACTTCCCGGACGCTGCCGTAGACGAGATATTTGCCCACATAGAAACCATGATGAGCCAGATTGAATGTAAGATTATCACTCATGCCGTACAGCTGACAAAACATGAGGTGAGGATGCTTAGGATCCAGCCCTTTTGCCCTGATGTATTCTACCTGTTTGCGGGCACTTTCCACATTGTGCGAAGCATTACAAAAAGCGATACGATCCCAATTGTCGAGGCAAAAGCGGATACCCGTATCGAAAGCATCATCGGTAGCCTCCTTGCTCGGGTGTATAGGCGACGGGTAGCCCATCTCAGCTGCCCGCTCCCTTTCTTTTTCCATATAAGCCCCCCTGACCAGCTTGGCTCCCAGGACGAACCCACCCTTTTGGGCCTCATCGAACGACTCGAAGAGGTAGGCCAGCCGATCCGTGCGATACAATTGAAAAGTATTGTAGACGACAGCCCGCTCCTTGTTGTAGCGCCGCATGACCGTCATGACCAGGTGATCGATGGTTTGCTGGATCCAGCTTTCCTCCGCATCGAAGAAGACACTGACGCCCCTTTTGGCAGCATGCGCGCTGATAGCGTCCATACGTTTGAGCACACTTTTGTACTCCTCCCGTGTTTCGGGCGTAAACGGCAGCTCGGCCTGAATATCCTCGAGGAGGCCGAAGCGAGCGAGGCCGGTGATTTTGCTGCTCACGATGGGCATAGCCTTACCTTGAGACGCAAAATCGATAGCGCGCATAGTCTCATTCATCGTATGATTGAAATCGGCCTCCGTTTCTTTGGCCTCGGCGCCATAATCGAGTACAGACACAGCGCCCTGCCTGAAGAGCGCATCGATGGCCGGTTTACTCTCCAGCAAGGTAGTACCGCCACAAAACTGGCGGAAGATCGTTTGTTTGACCGCCGACTCCACGAAAGGCAACCGGAGTTTGATAGCTGCCAGTCCCAGCTTGGAGCCCAGTCCCACCAGCCAGTGGTGGTTCATAAGACCGAAGAGCCAGGCCGACTGGTTGAGTGCATCGTCAGACTTGCTGGCAAAAGCAATAGCGGTATCATAAAAATCAATGGGTTCACCGACAACACCCTGCGCGATGGCACGCATTTTTTCCAGATTGGAAGGAACTGGTTTGCCTGAATTATTCATAGCTTATTTGGTTTGGCTGTTTGCACTCCATATTTGCCAGGCAGCCTCTGCCTGTGCGTACAACATTTCGAGGCCACCCTGCACTTGGGCACCGGCTGCCCTTCCGCGTTGCAAGAAGAGCGTATCTTCGGGGTTATAGACGAGATCAAAAAGGAGGTGATCGCTGGTTATCCAGTCGTAACGGATGGGTGGGCAGTCATTCACGGCGGGATACATCCCCAGCGGAGTGGTGTTGATAATCAGTTGACTATTGTAAAAAGTATCTTTGTCGAGGGCTGCATAGCTGATGGTAGTCTCCGAATCCTGGCGCGAAACCAGCAGATAAGGAATTTGCAACTTTTTCAACACCCAACAGACCGCTTTAGAAGACCCCCCGCTACCCAGCACCAGTGCCTGCGCGGGTGATGCGGCAGCTTTTTGCAAAAGCCCCCTGAGCGACACCTCAAAACCAACTACATCAGTATTATAACCCCTGAGTCCTTCAGAAGTTATATCGATTACATTGACAGCACCCATTTGGTCGACTTCTGCAGCGCAGGACGACAGATAAGGGATAACCGCACTTTTGTAGGGGAGCGTGACATTGAGTCCCCGCAACTGTGGGTACGCCTGCAGCAAGGCTGGCAGTTCGGAAATAGCCGTGAGCGGGAACAGCTCATACGCAAAGCGATCGGACAGTCCCTCAGCGGCAAATTTGGCCGTAAAATAGCGCTTAGAAAAAGAATGCGACAGTGGGTAGCCAATCAGACCGAACAGCGAACCAGTACGCATAGCCTTACGATTTTGTCTTTCCTGCCTCCCCCATACGCTCCAGCAGCACTACCAGCACCAGCCCTGCTGCTATGGCAGTCAGGGCGGCGAAGACATAAGGTTCGCCGGAATAAGCCTCCGGCAGCACATTAGCCTCCTGAAAAGGCACCTGTTCGCCCTTGCTGTTGGTGCGATACGAGAGCACATTGCGCCAGGGCCACAACTTATTGAGCGAGCCGATCATGAAGCCTGCCATCATGGCCATGGTAGCATTGTGAAAATGCTGTAGCGTCCAGGTGAGTATACGGCTAAAGAAAGCCATACCTCCCAGGCAGCCGAGTGCAAACACCACCACTACCTGCAGGCTGCCAGGATCCAGTGACGAAAGTACTGCCTTGAGAGAGCCTATAACAAAGGTGTACATACCCAGCAGCAGGAGTACGAAGCTCCCTGAAATACCCGGCAGCATGAGCGCGCAGATAGCGATCATACCCGAGAAAAACACTACCACCAGCGACTCGCTGCCCTGCATGGGTGACGCCACGGTGATCCAGTACGCCAGCAGCGCCCCGGCCAGCAGCGACAGCAGTTCGGCTAGTTTCCAGCCACGCACCTGTCGCACGACATAGACCACCGAAGCGATGATCAGTCCGAAGAAGAATGCCCAAATGATGGGCGGATAGTGCTCTATGAGGTAGGTGATGGTAAAAATGCCCGTCACAATACCTGTAGCCATTCCCCCCAGCAAGAGCGCCATGAAGTTGCCATCGATTCCCTGCCAGACAGCGGGGAACCCACCTGAACGCCACAGATGTAACGGTTTAGTGCTCAGGATGGTTTTGATGGCCGTCAGCAGGCGCTCGAAGATACCCGTGATAAAAGCGATGGTACCACCGGACACACCCGGGATAACCTCGGCGATACCCATCGCCATACCTTTCAGGAAGGTTATTATCATATTGATATAGATTTCAAACGACACAAAGATAGCCAGAGAACACACAAAGTACAGCATTAAGTTGCGGTAGTCTCAGCGCTGACATACCGCCCTGCAGCCATCTGGCAAGGCTTAGCGTTGCTGTACTTTTTACTGCTGGTATACTGACCAGTTGCCACTGCGCCAGTCATAGTACCACCCTCTGAGCTGAAAAGCGGCCTCTTTTGACTGCCAGGGCGTATAAGGATTGACATCAGGCCACCGATCATTGGGCCAGAGAAAGAACCCGTTGGCTCCCCCTTTGAAGGCAGCCGACAAATTTTCGATATCCGTTTTTACCATTACATCATAGCCCGCCCGGTGGAAGTAAGCCGCTGCGGGAAGTGAGAAGCCCTCTTCGGCACTCAGGAAGACCGTTTTGGGGGGTACCTTTGACATATCTGACAGCAATCGGACCGGCCAGTTGCGGCTCAACTCGAGCGAAGGATACAATTGCAACCAGAAAAAAAGCATACCGGCCACCCCTGCCAGCACTGTACCCCCGACGGCCCAGTCGCGGCGCACAGCAAACAAGCCTACCACGCCCATGAAGCTAAACACCCAATACGGCAGACCAGCCCCCAGTACAGCCCGGTAGCCAGTCCCTTCGAGCTGAATAAAGCCCGTGACCAGCAGGAAGAAGAGCAGCAGACATACCAGTACCACGTGCAGCACCGCCACCCCCTTCACCCAGTCGCGCCAGGGGTAAGCAGCCGAAAAGTACAGCTGCATCTGTTTGGCAGCCAGCAGTGCCAGCAGAAAATGCAGTAAGGTAGACTGCGCCAGCACAGCTGCCAGCATACCGAAGACCAGGATGAGCGACAACTCCTCATCCTTGGCTATTTTGAAATAGAGATCGCGAAACCCTGCCAGCACGAAGCCCGCCAGCGGCAGCATTCCCAGCAGGCTGATCCCCAGAAAGACCGCATAAGAAGCCCCCGTCGGCGACCAGTTCATCGGCAGCACGTATGCATTTCCCAACAACACAAACTGATTGACGAGACCCACAGCCAGTACAACCGGCAGCAGCAGATTGCCTTGAAAGAGCCGTCCGCCCTGCGGATGCCGCCAGAAGAGCAGCAGCATAAATACGGCTGTAAAAATGATGGTAGCCAGTGGTGCCACCAGTGCAGACAAGGCTGCGAAGACATAGCTCATGTTCCGCCAAAAAGCAGAAGGCGTCTTCAGCGTACGCAGCATAGTGATCCACAGCAACAACTGCGCTACTGCCGCCCAGTTGTCGGCAGTCGCCTGCTTGAAGGAAGCCATCAGCACCGGCGAAGCCGCCATTGCCAGCAAGCCCAGCAAGCTCACCGCCTGTCCGAATATGGGTGCTGACCAGCGATAAAAAAGCCAGGCTGCCGATACCAACAGCAGCACTCCGGGCAGGCGTGACCAGAACAGCCACAGCTCCCCCTGCGCCAGCAGGCCTGTCAGCCAGGCCGGAAAATAAAAAACCGCCTCACCCGACAGCCCCTTCCAGAGCAGCCAGGCCTCTCCGCCGGGCCAGACGGTGGCATAGTCATTGGCCACCAACAAAGAGGAAAGGCTAAAAAAGAGCACCAGCAAGCCGAAGTATCTGTAGCGCGCAGACATGCCCGTTGCGGGCAATTCGTTCTTTTCTTCCATGGTTTTCGGAAATGCTAAACATTTGGGTGCGAATGTCTGTAAATTCTCGCTTATTGCCTAATGTGAAAGCATTTTTCCGGTTTGTAGCCACTGCTTATCTTTGCCGTTGCGCGCCTTGTGCAGCAGCCACACAACCAAAGCCCCCCTGCAGC
>CAZYAO010000066.1:0-13812 GCA_964645715.1 uncultured Saprospiraceae bacterium | reverse complement strand
ACCGCCACCACCACCCCATCAGCATTCGACTTCCAATTGGGTACCTGGAGGCTGCGGCCATTAAACTGCAAGCGCACGCTCGCAGGCGTAGCTGTGGGAATGAAGTAATCAATCCCCACCATAAAGGACGTCAGAAAATTGAAAGCTGCGTGGATATTGCCGCTCGACTGACCATTGCCGTCGTCGTAGAGGAAAAAAGCGATAGAAGTACGCGCTGCCGAGGCATAAGAAGCGGTTGCCAGATTAAAATCATTGACGGTGAGCTGGTCGCGCTGGTGAATCACCGCTTTGTTGGCCGAAAAAACCGCCAGCACCGTCTGGTTATCGTTGCGGGGGATGCCCGACAGCAGTATACCTGCGAGGGAACTGGGCGGCGGGAAGAGGCGCAAATAGACCAGCTTGTCGGAGCGACTAAACGGCTCCCGGTAGTAGTGAATAGGCCGGTCGGCCGGATTGGCTGAGCGCACAAAAAACTCGTAATGAATCTGTGGTTTGGCTGCCCACGGGCCCCAGTTGCCCTGTTCATCGGTCAGCAGGACTGCATCGGGCGCTGTGCGCAGGCGACTGCCGGTAGCCGGATCCAGGGCATAGATTTCTACCGTTGCCTGTGCCAGCGGCCTGTTTTCACCCAGCGTCACTACCCTACCCGCCAGTTGCAGACTGCTCTCCGCAACGATTGACAGGCTTGTCGGAAGCTTGCCCTCGTTGAAAAAAGAAAACAAAGCCTCAAAACTCTGGGGAGAAGTAGCAATCTCATAGTGATCAAGTTCGGCAAAAGACACATTGGTAGCACCCGGAATATCCGCCCCCTGGACAATCCTGTCGCCCGACGACCACAGATTGAGCGTCGGGACGCTGCCATTGGGACCTGCCGGCCGCGACTGAGGTGAACTCCCGATATGAGCATAGCGCGCCACCTTGGCAGCCCGGGCCGTATCCGACAAGTAACTGTAGCAAAGACCGCCGCCAGCCGAATGGCCGGCAAGGTGGATTTTGCTCCTGCCGTGTACCTGCATCACCCTGTTGACCAGTGAGTCGAGGCGCAACAGTGCATCTCCTTGATTACCAAGTGTATTCCAGTCAAAGACATACAGGTAGTCGCCACAATAACGATTGGAAGAAAACCGCTGCACCTGGCTGGCGTAGGTATCCCCTGACGCCAGAAAACCATGTACAAAGATGACGGGCACATAAGCCGTATCACAACTGGGCGTAGGGATGACCGGATTTGCCGGATCATCGTCTTTACAGGCCTGTATACTCAGCGAAAAAGAGATAAACAGGACTGCAGTCAGGTAGGTAAGCAGTCGCTTAGGCCATGGTAGGTTAGTCATAGTATTTAATTTAGCCGGGCTGTTAAACAATGTTCGCAAACAGGTCTCAATATACTTATTTTTCTGCCTACATCCGCAAAACAAAACATAAAATATGCTTTTTTGCTAGACCTGCCGAAGTTTGTGGGCAAAAAAATACTCGCTGGCAGCAAGGGCTGCTAGCGAGTATTTTCAGCTAAAGCCAGCAAAAACACCCTACGAATAGCTCAACGGCTCAGAAAACTCCATCTCTTTGCGCTTAGGCCGCGTAATCAGGCGGATGGACCGCTGGTAGCTGAAATAATTCCACATCCAGTTGACAAACACGACCACGCGATTGCGAAAACCCACCAACAGCATGAGATGCAGGAACATCCACCCCAACCAAGCCACAAAACCCTTGGAGCGTATACCAAAAATCTCCATCACCGCCTTGTGTCGCCCCACAGTAGCCATGGTGCCAGGATCAAAGTACCGAAACGGCAGCAGCGGCTGCTCACGATGCATGCGCAGCAGGTTCTTGGCCAAATGCTTCGCCTGCTGGATGGCCGGCGTACAGATCATCGGGTGCCCCTGAGGGTAGTTGGGATCGGCTGTCATCAGCGCCACGTCACCCAGTGCATATATATTGCCATAGCCCTGAATGCGGTTGAAAGCATCGACCTGATAGCGGCCGGCACGACCAAGACTGTCGGCAGCCAGGCCCGGAATCCCCTTAGCCTTCACGCCCGCCGCCCAGATGACCGTATCTGTCTCGAGTTCTTCCCCAGTGTTGAGCTGCAGCCTGTGCCCATCAAAGCCTACAACCGACGTATTGAGCTTGACGTCTACCCCCATCTCCTGCAGGAATGACAGCACCGCGGCCGATGATTGTTCAGACATAGCCGCCAGCAAGCGTGGAGAAGCCTCCACAAGGTGCACCTGCATGTGCTCGGCATTCAATTCCCGATAGTCGGCCGGCAGCACATTTTTCTTCATCTCAGCCAGCGCACCCGCTGTTTCGACCCCGGTAGGCCCGCCACCAACCACCACAAAGTTGAGCACCCGCTTCTCCGCAGGTGTACCTTTGAGGATGAGTGCCTTTTCAAACTCCTGCAGGATGTCGCTGCGTAGATCCAGTGCATCAGAGATTGACTTAAGCTGCATAGCATGCTCCTGCAAAGCCTGATTGCCAAAAAAATTGGTCTCAGCCCCGGTAGCAATGATCAAGTAGTCGTAACGAACCTCCCCGATAGACGTCCGCAACAAATTTTGTTCGGGGACTACCTGCCGAACCTCCGCCATTCGAAATGCGATATTAGGAAACTTGGACACGATCTTTCGCAGCGGGTAGGCTATTCCGTCGGGACCAATACCCCCGGCAGCTACCTGGTAGAGCATTGGCTGGAAGGTATGGTAGTTGTTTTTGTCAAAAAGGGTAACCCGGTAAGGTTTGTTATTCAGAGCTTTGACGAGCTCCAGACCTGCAAAGCCACCCCCGACAATCACCAGGTGGGGCAGGCTCGTATCCGAATAAGCATAAGCCATGAGCGTATCTTTTTTGTGAGCGCAATTACACTACAAGAACAACTGAGTGCCAAAAATGATTTGCCTGCTCTTTGCTCCCGGCAGCCTCCCAACACGCCACCAAACACAATATTTCCCCTTTACCCCCCCAAAACCACTACTTTTTTTTACTCAGCCCCAACAACCAAATAAAAAACCTCAAAGTCTGTCAAAAAAAATCACGGCCTGCGAAATTTTATTTGGCCTCAATGCACTAAACGCTGCGCTTGCAGCGTTTGGCATTGTACATAATCGTCTACTTTTCATGCTATTGAGAGGTTTGTGGCGAACTATGCGTCAACCATTCGTTTCTGTTACCGGCCGCCCGGCACTAACCACCAGGCAGCCCCAAAACACAGGTGCTATGTCCCGAATCTATCTACACGTCTGCTGGCTGCTGCTGTCGGCATTTTTTGCCCTGCAGGCGCCCCTGCGGGCACAGATCCCTGCCTTCCCCGGCGCCGAAGGCTTCGGCGCCCAGGCCAGTGGCGGCCGCGGAGGACAGGTCATCTACGTCACCAACCTCAACGTATCGGGGCCGGGCTCGCTGCAGGCAGCGCTCAACACACCGGGACCGCGCTACATCCTTTTCAAAGTCAGCGGCGTTATACCGGGTACGGTGCAGATACCGGTGGGCGGCGGCGACTTTACCCTGGCGGGACAGACATCGCCCGGCGGTATCATTGTGCGCGGGCTGCTGGCCTACAACGATGCGTTGCCCACGGCCAGCAATATCATCATACGCCACCTGCGCTCACGCATAGGCGATACCCAGCTCTACCCCACGCCCCATTGGCTGGCCGAAGACGGCCTCACGCTGGGCGGCATCCGCAACGCCATCATCGACCACTGTTCCTTTGCTCATGCGACGGACGAAGCTGTAGACATATCGCGCTGCTCGCGCCTGACCATTCAGTATTGCATGCTGTCAGAAACCCTCGGCGGCCACGCCTACCTCGGTGGCATGCTCATCAACTACTCCTCACCCCAGAGTCAGCTTGACAGCCTCAGCATACACCACAACCTTTGGAACCGCATCGGCGGGCGCATGCCTGAAATCTCCTGCGAGGGCGGCAACTGCGCCGGCAAAACCCTGCGGCTGGAAGTGTCCAACAATCTCTTCTGGGATCAGCAGATACAGATGTACTACGACCCGGCACCGCCCTTCTATGTCGATGCCAATTTGGTGGGCAACATCGGCCAGGGAAGAGCCGCGTACGGCGGGCCTCTTTTCAACTACAATTTTCTCAGCTACGGTGCCAATGACCTCTATGTCAGTGGCAACAGCATGCCTGCCTACCCGAGCTGGGCCGACTATGATCTTTTCTACTGTTGTAATGATTTCAATCAGTACGGCCCCAATACCAATCAGGGACAGGCCAACCGCCTGAGCAACCGGCACCCCTACCCTGCTATCAGCTACACCCCTACGGCCAGCCTGCGCAGCGCCCTCACAGCTCAGGTAGGAGCCTTTCCCCGCGATAGTATGGACCGCCGCCTGCTCAAATACGTCATCAGCAACACTTTTGACCCGACGCCGGTCGACCAGGCAGGTGCCAACGATCCTTTTCTCATCAGCAATACCCTCAGCCCTCCGCAGGACAGTGACAATGACGGCATGCCCGACAGCTGGGAACTGCAGTACGGCCTCAATCCCGCCCAGCAAGACCACAACGGCAGCCAATTGTCGGTAGCCCTCACCGGCATTGCCGGCTACACCAATCTCGAGTGCTACCTGCATCTGCTGGCCCTCAGCCTGAGCAATCCGGTGGCAAGCTGCGACCCCCCCGTTTCCACCAGCCTGCAAGCCTCCCAGATCACTTATCAGTCGGCCCGCCTCCAGTGCCTCGCTGCCTCTTTTGCTGGCTACGACTGGCGCTACCGCCTGCTGGGAGCAGCCAGCTGGACGGATCTGCCGGCCAGCAGCGCGGCTTTTTACGAGCTCGGCGGCCTCGCTGCCTCCACCCAGTACGAATTTCAGGTAAAAGTGCAGTGCGGCAGCAGCTGGAGCGGCTGGTCGGAATCTGTTCGCTTCCTCACAGCCGCGCCTCCTTGTGATGCGCCCACAGCCACGCAGCTTAGCGTCAATGGTCTCAGCACTGTCACCGCTACCCTCAACTGCAGTACGCCAGCGGTCATTGCATACGACTGGCGCTATCGCGTGCAGGGCAGCAGCAACTGGATTGACCTGCCGGCCGCTACGGCTCCTTTTGCGCAGCTCAGCGGACTGAGTCCCGCCACGACCTATGAGTACCAGGTACAGGTACAATGCGGTATTAACTGGAGCGACTGGTCAGCTTCACAATTTTTTACCACCCAAACGCCCCCCTGCACAACACCAAGCCTCAACCAACTGACAGTCAGCAATATCACCACTCAGACAGCCACCCTCCACTGTGCCATGACCGGCGTTGAGCAGTACGCTTGGCGCTATCGGCTGGCGGGTACGGCCAGCTGGACAGAACTGCCCCCGACCACCGTCGGCAGCCGGTTGCTCAGCGGACTCAGCCCGCTGAGCAACTACGAGTTTCAGGTGGCCGTGCAATGCCAGAGTGTCTGGACCGGCTGGTCGCAGTCGCAGTCGTTCAGCACCCAGGGCAGCTGCACCGCCCCTGCGGGCGGGCAGCTCACGGCCAATGCCATCACTACCACCACTGCCAGCCTGCAGTGCCTGTTGGCAGGGGCGACAGCCTATGACTGGCGCTACCGCCAGCAGGGCAGCGGCGGCTGGATCGAGCTGCCGGCAGGCACTCAGTCTTCGGTTGGCCTGAACGGGCTGCAGCCCGCCACCACCTATGAGTACCAGGCTGCCGTGCAATGCGGCAGCCTCTGGAGCGCCTGGTCGGTCAGCAACACCTTCACCACCCTGGCGCCGCCCTGCCCGCCGCCCGTCATCGCCCAGCTGTCGGTGAGCCTGCTCACCGCCTATACCGCCCAGCTCAACTGCAGCCAAAGCGGCGTTCTTGCCTACGACTGGCGCTACCGGATTATCGGCAGCAGTCAGTGGACGATTCTTAGTCCTACCCTGCTGCCACTGGCAGCCATCAGCAACCTGCAGCCCACCACCGGCTATGAGTTTCAGGTAGCCGTGCAATGCGGCAGCAACCAATGGAGCAGCTGGTCGGCCTCACAGATTTTTTTCACTCCTGAAGACCAGTGCCTGCCGCCCAACTTTGCCCAAATGGGCGTCACCATCCTCAGTCCGGCCAGCGTGCGCCTGCACGCTTACCTGAGTGCCGGCATCAATGCTTACGACTGGCGGTACCGCCCCACTGGTGCTGCCGGCTGGACAGACCTGCCCAGTACCACAGTCAATCATTATGATCTGACGGGGCTGCAGGCAGGCGGCCAGTATGAGTACCAGGTATCCGTACGCTGCGGCAACCAGTGGAGTCAGTGGTCGGGTACGCGGCGATTTTTGACCCCCAGTACCCTGACCGACCAGGAGGCTGGCTTCATCAGCCAGGCGGCCGGGCCGGCGCAGGCCGCCGCCAGCCTGCTGTTGCTGCCGGTACCAGCCCGGCAGCAGCTTGAGCTGCATTTCCACGCAGCCGAAGCTGGCAGCTTCGAGCTGCAGCTCATTGACATGAGCGGCAGGCTACTCCTGCGGCAGCCGCTGGGCTTTTTGGCCATGGCCGCCCAGCAGCATAGCCTGCCCCTGTCGGGGTTGCCGCCCGGCAGCTACCTACTGCGATTGGTTTCGGAAAAAGAAATCCTGCAGGCGCGGTTTGTGAAAGTTGAAGAATAAAAGTATAAAGCGCTTTGGCAGCCTCGGCTGCCAAAGCGCTTTCACCTCGCCAACAGGCGGGCCAGCACCTCCTCCCGCCCGGCGGCCGCCCCCATCGCCTGCTCCAGTGCATCGAAATCGGACGGCAGCACCCGCTGGCTGAACGAGCCCGCCTGCAGCCACAGGATCTCGTCACATACATCTCGTAAGTTGGCAAAAATGTGGGACGAAAGCAGAATAGTTTTACCCTGCGATTTCATTGCCTTCAATAGCTTGTTGATCAACATATTACTGTGCATATCCACGCCATTATAAGGCTCATCCAGCAGGAAAAAATCGTTGCCCTGCAGCAGCAGGGCCGTCAGGGCGAGCTTCTTTTTCATGCCCGTAGAATAGGTATCGGCATACTGATGCAAGGGCAGCTCAAACAGGTTGAATGACTCAACATCCCCCACGGCCGTGCCCCTTGCCTGACACAGCAGGCGCAGATACTCGGCGCCTGTCATGAAGGACAAAAAGTAAGGATCGGTGGGCAGCAGGCCTGTGCGGTCCCTGAAGTGAGGTGGTCTTGTGATATGGCCCGCGTAAGACTCCAGGCCGGCCAGACAGCGAAAAAAGGTCGTCTTGCCGGCGCCGTTGTCCCCGGCAATCCCGTACACACGGCCCGTCTCGAGCTGCAGGGAGATTCCCTGCAGCACCGGCTGTGAACCATAGTATTTACGCAGTCCCTCAATCTTTATCATGCAGGTAATGGTTGAGTTGGCGAACAGCCTTTTTGTAAAAATAAGGTAACATAACCACCGCAATAACGGGTAGTTGCACAGAAAAAGCCAGCAACATAGCCTGCGCGGGTGTAAGACTGTGCGGGTAAGCCGCGTACTTGTTGACCAGCATCACCGCCAGCGCCAGATAGCCCAGCAGCAGCAGGCCGGCCAGCAGCAGCAGTTGCTGGGGAAAAGTCACCGCCAGCAGCAGCCATACGGGCAGGCAGAGCAGGCTGCAGTGCAGCACAGCCCAGCGGAACTTATAGGCCAGCAGGCCGGCGGGCGAGCGCCGGAAGATCCATAGGTAGTACACGGGCTCGGGCTGCGCGAGGAAGCTGACCGACAGCAGCAGTAACAGCAGCAGCGCAAAAGCCCCCAGGTTGACATTGACGGCATGTACGGCCATGATTGCCAGGTAGTAGGCCAGCGCGACCAGCCACAGACTTCGGCGGAAGCCGGTACTAAACTCAAACGGGCGCTGCCCGAAAGGCGTAGGCAGCACCCGCGCAGCGGGGCGCCAGCCGCCTGTCCATACCAGCAGGGCCGCTGCCGGCAGCAGCAGGCCGGCATGCAGCCAGGCTTGCTGCCAGGCCAAAAAGGCTGCAAAAGGGGCTGCAAGGACAATATTTTCCAACAGCCGAAGCTGTCGGAAGGCTGGGCCGGAAAAAGTCGTGCGGAGGAAATCCTGCCGGCGGCGCTCGCTCAGTGAGCTGAGCAGCAGCAGCGCCAGCAGGCAGTAGAGATGCGGGGCGTAAATTGTCTTGTAAAAAAGATAGGCCGACAGACCGATGAAACCGGCTGCCAGGAGTGGCCAGCCGACCAGCGGAGACAAGCCCGAGGCGCGCAGGCGGCGGTGAAAAAGGCTGATATGTAAGAGAAAGTAGTATTGCATGCACGTGTACCAACAGCAGTTCGGAACACGCATGGGAGGTCAATGCGTGTTTTTTACCCGGTTCCTGCCATCAACTGGTATGCAAATATACCACATATCCACCAACCGCCAGCAAGGCCAGCAGGCCCAAAATGAGTGCGCCCAGCGCTGCCTGCATCGACCGCTGTAGCTGCTGCTTGCCGTCGAGCAGCTGGTCGGCCTCCGCCTGCGTAGCCGTCGGCTGCCGGGCGAGCTGGTCTACCGATCGATTGTGGGTGCGGATGCGGGTGAACATATACCCCACTGTACGCAGCAGGTAGATCAGCAACAGGTAAATCAGTAGCAAAGCGATGAAATAACGCAGCCAGCGCTGCTCTGGCGGTGACGCAAAACGCACGGTCAGTCCAATCATCAACAGCAGCATCAGTGCGTGAAAAATCACGGCGACCAGCCAGCGGAACAAGCTTCCAAGCGAGCTACCGATAGTCGCTCTGTTTTTATTGATCAGCCGGTACGATTCCCGGGCGATAAGGTAGCGGAAAAACCAGTGCATGGGTTTTTGTTGTATGGGTTAGTTGTAGTTGATTTTTTTCCCAAAATCACACAGCCGAGCAGAACCTGTTTTGCTGCATGAGCAGCAAAACAGCTTCCAAATGGCCGAGATATAGGTCATGTGTTTAACAAAGATAATACAATCATTTCACGTTTGGCACGACTATTTGTAATTGCTAAATTGTAAGATGCAGTATCAATGCCCCGTAAATACCTGATTGGTCAGCTGTACGACCGATGGCTACTCCGCCATATTCTTTCCGCTACAGCCCTATAAAATAATTCAATAAGAAGCAAAATTTCATACTTTTCATATATAAAAATACCTACATTGTGTGCCGTTTTAGCTACCAGAGCTACATCCCTGCCATCCTCGGCATCCGTTTCGTTGCAGAGGTCACAACGAAATCCAACGCACCCCATCGACCGCTGAACAACCTGAACAGGCAAATGCAAGGCAATTACCATCACTCAATCATCAGCACTTATGAGAACAATAGCTTTTCTCACGGGCTCTCGCGGCGAATGGGGATACATACGGCCCATCATCAAAGCCATTGAGGCCGATGAGACCATGGACTACCAGATCATTGCGACCCACATGCACCTGCTGCCCGAATTCGGGCTATCGGTAAAGGAAATAGAGAAAGAAGGCTTCCGCGTTGCCGAGAAACTTTACATCACCTTGGATGCCTACAACGGGCAGACCATGGTAAAATCATTGGGTATACTGCTGCTGGAACTCCCCACCGTACTTCAGCGACTTCGACCCGACATACTTCTGCTCGCAGGTGACCGTGGGGAACAGCTGATGGGAGCAATTGCCGCCGGACACCTCAACATACCCGTCGCTCACGTGCAGGCCGGTGAAATCTCAGGACACATCGACGGTATTGTCCGGCACTCCATCACCAAGCTGGCGCACCTGCATTTTGCAGCCAATGAGGGCTTTGCAGCGCGAGTAGCTAAGCTGGGCGAACAGCCTTTTCGCATCCACAACACGGGAGCACCGCAACTGGACGAACTGGTGAGTGGTGCCTACTCAACTGCCGCAGAGCTCAATGCTAAATTTGGTCTGGGTGAAGATGAAAAGATATTACTAGCCGTACAACACCCTGTAACTGAGGAAGAAGCTTATGCCGGCGAACACGCCGCCATCACCATGCGCGCACTTAGAAGAACAAAGCTGAAAACAATCATGATTTACCCCAACGCGGATGCCGGCAGCTGGGATACGAGAAAAGCCATTGCCGGTATGGGCGGTGGCAACATTGCTCTTTTCCGCAATCTGGCTCGCGAGGATTATCTCGGGCTGATGCGCAGGGCTGAGGCCATTGTGGGTAATTCGAGCAGCGGCGTCCTTGAAGCGCCCACCTTTGGCTTGCCTTGTGTCAACATTGGCGACAGGCTTAAAGGCAGACCACAAGCCAACAATGTAATTAATGTAGCCTATCGGGAAGATGATATTGTGCAGGCCATACACGAGGCAATCTCTCCGGGATTTAAACAAATAGCGGCATCGGCACCCAACCCCTACGGCGACGGACATTCGGCACAACGGATCCTCCGCATCCTGAAGGATATCCCCATCGATGATGCCTTGTTGCAAAAAGAGATGACCTATTGAGGCGGGGCTTTACGCCCCTGTCCGGGTTGGGGTAAAAAGCCATCCGGCCATGTGGCCGGATGGCTTTTTAATCCCCCCCTACTACCGCACAAGCATCACCTCCCCCGAGGCCACCTGAGCCACCTGCCCGCGAAACGTATATTTCAGCAGATACCCATAGACCTCTGCAGGGCAGTCGGCGCCTTTGTACGTGCCGTCCCAGCGGCCATCAGACTGCGAAGAGCGGTACAGCAACTGCCCCCAGCGGTTGAAAATCAGCAGCTCGTAGCTCTCGACAGCACAGTTGCTGAGGGGACCAAAAGCATCGTTGATGCCGTCGTCGTTGGGCGAAAATGCATTGGGCACATAGTAGCGACAGGCCGGCCCACAGTCCGAAAACTCAGTGACCACCAGCTCGGCAGCCGCCTGTCCGCAGGCGTTGGCAACGGTCACACGGAAAAGTCCGCCGCTGCGGATGCTAAGGGTGCTGTCATTCAACTGCGAAGCGCCGCTTGTGCCCACAAGCCAGGTAAAGGTATCGGCATTGTCAGCGAAGGCCCTGATCCTGATGCTGTCACCACTGCAGAGCACCGAGTCGCCTGCAATGCGCACCTCAGGCAGGGGCAGCTCCTGCAGCCTGACACTGTCGCTGCTGCTGCCACAAGCATTGGTGACCGTCACAGCGTAGAGTCCACCACTGCTCACGACGAGGTCGGGAGTGGATGCCCCCGTAGACCAGCGGTAAGAGCCCGCGCCAACCACATTGGTGAGCAATCGCTCGGACGTGCCTGTACACAGGGTATCGCTGGCGGTGATGCTCACCAGTGGTGTGCCGGTTGCCGTCACCGAAAAGAAGCCACTGCTGCCACTGCCACAGACATTGCTGACCGTCACAGAATAATCCCCGGCCACCGCCACACTGATGGTGGCGACCGTCTCACCCCCCGACCACGAGTAGCTCAGTTCGCCCCCACCGCCCGTAACCGTAGCCGTCAGCGACAGCGGCTGCCCGTTGCAGATAACAGCCCCGCCGGTAATGGTAACAGCAGGTATTGAGTTGACAGTCAAATTTATCTGAAGAATACTATCACAACCGGCCGCATTCACGAGCGTATCTGTATAGATTCCCGTGGTCGTATACACAGCACCGCCGGGCGATGTGTACGGTCCGCAGCTACTAAGACTGATGCTATCGCGGGTCGGGCTGCAGGCATCATAGCAAATCTGCACCAGTCCATGCCCCCCCTGGCGATTGTCGACGCCCCTGGCTATGCCCGGGAAGCCTGCCAGCAGCGGATCGGCTGCATTCGCGGGCACGCCCGCAAAACCCGCTGTAACTGTACTGCCACTCAGACCAGGGCAGGTATTACAAAGAAAGCCACTGCCGCCGCCACCTGTGCTGCCCACACCAAAACAACCATCGTGACTACTGCCACCGCCACCACCGAAGTAGCCATCGCCACCACCGCCACCCGCTGCGCGGTCGTTGAAATTGCCTCCAAGGTCGGTGGCCCCGCTGCCCCCCTGCAGGGCAGCCCCGGCCGTCCCCTGCACCGGATTCCCGCAGATACTGTTATTGCCCGGCGCCCCGCCGGCCGTCTGTGTACCCCCGAAACCATTGACCGAAAACGAATTGTTGGCAGTCGTGAAATTGGCCTGCAGTCCGCCACCACCGCCGCCGCCATGGTTGTAGGCGCTGCCGCCACCACCGCCGGCGATGGCCAGCGTGACGCCCCCCCGACTGATTTGGCTGCGGCCACCACCGCCACCGCCGCCACCAAAACTAATGCCACTTTCGACCCGATTACCACTGCCGCCATGGCCACCATTGGGCCAGCCGCCGGCGCCGCCCGTATGACCCTGGGCGCTTGCGCCACCGCCACCCACCACAATATCGATCACCTCACCGGCGCTCACGGGCAGGCGCAACTCCGTGAATCCGCCACCGCCACCAGCATTGTTGGTGACATCGGGTCCGCCCCCGCCGGCTGCGCCCCACATTTTTACCCTAATAGTATCTACCCCGGCAGGCACTGTCCACTGCTGCAGCCCGCCAGTGTACTGAAAAACATTACAGGCAACCGACACCGGTGCGCAGCTGACTACCAGCACCGCATCCGACCCGCTGCCACAGTCATTAGTGACCGTCACCGAGTAGGTACCGGGTTCGCTGACCGAAATGCGCTGGGTCGTTGCCCCGGTAGACCAGCTGTAGGAAGCGCCCGGATTCAGGGCATCCAGCACCAGCGGAACCCCCGTATCGCACAAGTCGAGCGTATCGGGCCCCAGCGACACAAAAGTCGCCTCTTCATTGTCGAAAAGCCAGGCACTGAAATTGGGCAGGCCAAAGAAAGGACTATCGGAAACATAGCTAAAAACGTTCAACTGCAGGCTGGCCTCAGACGTATTGGGACAATTGATGCGATGCAGGCGCTTGGCGCCCGTCGAAAAATCTAACGCCACAAAATACACCCGCCCGTCGGGCCCCAGCTGCATCTGCCCGGGAGCGGAGGTAGCCCCCGGAAGCGAAAAAGAACCGATAACCGTCGCAGAACCGACGACATTACTCGCTTGCAGGTCATAGCGCAGCACGACATCCGTACCCGCACCCGCCTGTAGCGCGTACAAAAAGCGGCTATTGGGCGAAAATTCATAGCGGGACGACAGCCCCGGCAGTTCGACCGCCGCCGACAGCTGACCCGTGAGCGGATTAAACTGCAGCAGGTAGGGACCGGGCTGAAACTGCACCACCACCAGCGTCCCGTCCGGAGAAGCTTTGATGCCACCGCCCGACTGCCCGAGCGCCGAAAATGTGCCCGCCAGCGACAGGCCGGCAGGCGTAAGGCTGTACACCCCCAGTCCTTGATCACCCCGATGGATAAGCAACCAGTAGTCGCGCCCGTTGGCATGCCGCACAGCACACAAGCCCTCATAGCTGGGCGTGAAGACACGCTGATCGGCCAGCACCACGCCCCCCAGGCCGCCGTTGAGCCGCATGTCCACCGTAAAATAAGACAAGCCCCTGCCCCCCGGCTGGGCAGCAGTCACCGCCGGCGAAGCCCCGACCGCCCACTCGACCTCATCCATGGTAAAGACGTAGTAGACCGAATCCTGCCCCGGCGCCTCGACGATCACGGACGACTGTTCGGCAGAAAAACCACCGCCCTGCACGCCCTGCATATCGTACATGACTGCATTGAGCCGGTTCCAAATATGCCCGCCATCCTGTAAGCTAAAAGCAGGTTCGCGACCACCTCCATTCGTATAAAAAAGCAGATTGCCGGCGGGATCGCAATAGGACGCAGACCCCTCCGTCGTAAACACCTGACTCCCCGTCACCGACACAGGTTCACCGCTGTTGAAATCCAGCGCACGACCGTCCCCGAAATGCCAGATATTGGCCTGCTTTTGGGCGTTGGCCAGCAGGGTGCCAA
>CAZYAO010000065.1:9878-14177 GCA_964645715.1 uncultured Saprospiraceae bacterium | reverse complement strand
GGCGGCTGAGGCCGCAAAAATGTCACCACCACATCGCAACATTTTTGGCGGCTGAAGCCGCAAAAATATCACTACCACATCGTGACATTTTTGGCGGCTGAGGCCGCAAAAATGTCACAAACATATCATATCATTTTTGGCGGCAAGAGCCGCCAAAAATGTCACTCAGGGCACCACCACCCGCTGCACATGCTGTTGATCCCCAACACGCAATTTGACGATATACACCCCAGCAGGCAACCCCAGCAAGTGCTCGAGCGGAAACTCAAACACGCCACTGCCAAGTGAGCTGTCATAGATCGTTGTGAGATGCTGACCGCCAATATTAAATACAGAGATGTTGACCAGCTTTTGCGCCTCCGCCAGCGTTATCCGTGCCACAGAATTGCTCTCCAGTCGATTGGGAGCTACCACGAAAGACACCCCAGGAAATACCGTAGGATCGGTCGTAGCGGAGATGAGCTCAGTAATATTGCGGGTGCTGTTGGTGTTGACCACTGCAAAGCCATTGCCATTGCGGCGCCACAGGATGGTCGCGATCTCGAGATTTTGCGGAGAGAGATTGCCCAGCGTCACCGTGTCGGTCATTTCCGGCAAAAGTGTCTCAGCACTAGGTCCGTTGAGAACAGGAACCCCATACCACTCACCCCGCACTACCGAGCGCAGCAGTTGCTTATGCTGCGCATTGGCCCCCTGTCCCGACTGATTGCCGGTAAAGCTGCGCTCGATCAGGTAAACACCCAAAAAAAGCTCCCCACCGGTCCAGTTTTGGAATAAGCGGGTGCGCGTTTTTACATACAGGCGGTTCCCCTCGTACGTAGCCAGAATTCCCGTTTGGGCGACCGGCGACTGCTGCGCGGCATTGTCGACTTGGGTGTTTATCTGATTTCTGACAGTCGTACCATTGCCTGAGTTGGCATTCATGTCTGTCTGGTTGACATAAAAACGCGGCTGGCTGGCCCCCGGCAGGTTGGCCGCAATGGCCGCTGCCACGGCATTTGATAAGCCCCCGCTGTAGTGCGCTGCAAAGAGCGTAGCCCGCTCAGCCTGATCGGTCACCAGCTGATTAAAAAGCGTCCAGCCCCACTGCCCGCAGTTGGGGCACCAGTCTGCCGTTTTTTTAACAATAACAACACGCTGCGTCTGAGGAACTTCAACAGACTGCGCAGCCAGGCTGGCAACACCTGCGAGGCAAGCCAGCCCCAGAAAAATGGTCGTTAACGGTCGCATATGATTTATTTTTGATGTCACACTATAGAATCAGACCCGTAAAGATACTCGATGACGAGTAAATTGTCGCTGTTTGCACCTGCTTTGTAGCGTTCGTCCTGTCGGTAGCCCACCACCCAGACGATGGTATCCTGACTGTCGACCAGCAGCCAGACGCTTGCGCGCTGCTGTCGGTCGATTTTGTTGTTGGTAAAAAAATCCTGCAGCTTCTGCCTTTTTCCCCCCATGCCCGCCGGGCAAAACCAGTCGCCCGGCTTCCAGTGGCGGGCCCGCAGCGGCAATTGTAAGCCCGAAAGATCGACAGCCACGAGCTGGCGCTGTCCGGCTACCGGCGGAGCCGTTGCCGGCTGGCTGAGGCGCAGCCAGCTACTTTCACCAAGCTGAAAAACACCCGACAGCGCAGACAGTTCAATGCTGCCAACAGCTGCCGCCAAAGGGCGGATACACAGTTCGTCTTTTTTTATGAGCAGACTGTGCGTACCGCTGCAGAGCAGGCTTCCTGCCCGCGCGCAGGAAGCCTGCCGGCACTGCTCGGCAGTGAAGCCCCAGGGCTGCAGCCAGGCGTGCAGCAGGCTGAGCGGCGCAGGCGCCGACGCCAGCTCGGCACGATCAATGAATATTTGGCCTGATCCCTCCCGCACACATTTTGCACGAAAGTGCTCAACACTCCACGCATACAAAGCCCCCGCCTCGCGAAAGCGGCGGGCATTTTCTGTTGCAATGCGCACCAAGCCCGGCGAGAAAGTCTGCATGAGCGGCAACAGCTGGTGGCGGATGCGGTTGCGCAGGTAGTCCGTTTTGGCGTTGGACGAATCCTCGCGCCACGACAGTCCGCGCGACTGCGCATAATCCGCTATCTCGTCCCGGCCAAAAGGCAGCAGCGGGCGCACGACAGCACCCGAGTGCGGGGGGATGCCAGCGATACCCGACAGGCCGGTCGACTGCAGGAAGCGCATCACCATGGTTTCGAGATTGTCATTGGCCTGGTGGGCGGTGACAATGCAGGCATACCCTTCACGCTGGCGCAGCGCCTCCAGCCATTGGTAGCGCAGCCGGCGGGCGCCCATCTGCACACTTTCACCTGCCTGCAGGCAGGCAAGGGTATCGAAAGAGGCGGTGTGAAAAGGCAAGTTGTAAAAATCAGCGAAAGCGGCAGCAAAGGCCGCATCACCGGCCGATTCTTCGGCCCTAAGGCCAAAATTAATATGCCCGAGCGCGGGACGATACCCGAGGCAGAGCAACAGATCGGCCAACACGACAGAATCCAGCCCCCCGCTAAAAGCAAGCAACTGCCCTTCGGACGGAAGTATGCCCGTATCGCGAATATGTCTTTCAAATTTTTCCAGCAACATCCCAGCCTGCTTTGCCGTAAAGATAGCGAAACCAACGCGGCACCGCAATGCTTCTGTGTCTTTGTGCTGCCATAAAACAGTGCGGATACTGATGATTGATGCCCAACATGCAACTTAACGCCCCGCCCGACTGTTATAGACTTCAAAACAAATTGCCGCCAAATGGTTGGATGGAGATTTTCAAAGTATGTTCCCCCCGACGAGGATGCAGACCCGTTTGAAAGGCTGTTGAAGGTCTTCAAGGAATTGCTGGTGTATACTTCCGGCGATGTGGCAGAGGCGCTGTCCTGGCTCACTATGCTCGATAAGGAGTATAAGCTGACCAACGACCGTTACGGAATTGCCGATTTTATCAAAGACCTGATTGATAAGGGCTACATACAACAGGATGAGAATGAAAACAACCGTTTTGTGTCCTCTGCCAAGATGAATATCGCCATCCGGCGGCAGGCGCTCAGGGATGTTTTCGGAGAGCTGAAAAAAACCAGGCGTGGCAACCACAGTACCCGCCAAAGCGGCCATGGCGATGAGACCAGCTCCGAGCTGCGTCCTTTTGAATTTGGGGACAAGCTCGACCAGATCGCTGTGAGTGAAAGCCTGCGCAATGCGCAGATTAATCACGGAATTGACGAATTCACCCTCAATACCGATGATCTGGAGGTATATGAAACCTACCGGCAGGCACAGATGAGTACGGTGCTGATGATTGACATATCTCATTCCATGATTCTCTATGGCGAGGATCGCATAACGCCCGCCAAAAAGGTGGCCATGGCACTGAGCGAGTACATCCTCACCCGTTTCCCCAAAGATACCCTTGATATTATTGTCTTTGGCAACGATGCCTGGCCCATCAGGCTGGAGGACTTGCCCTGGCTCGAAGTGGGGCCTTACCACACAAATACCGTTGCCGGACTGGAACTGGCGATGAGTCTGCTGCGCAACCGTCGGAATCCCAACAAGCAGATATTCATGATTACCGACGGCAAGCCTACCTGCATCAAAAAAGGCAATCAGTATTACAAGAACAGCTTCGGACTCGACCGCAAAATTGTCAGCCGTACGCTGACGCTGGCTGCGCAGTGCAAAAAGCTGCAAATACCTATTACGACTTTTATGATTGCCCGCGACCCCGATCTGGTGCGCTTTGTCGACGAATTTACCAGAACCAACAACGGCAAGGCTTTTTACAGCAACTTGCAGGGGCTGGGCGAGCTGGTCTTCAAAGATTACAAAAACAATAAGTTCAAGCGAAAGTAAAGTGCTTGTCGGCCATGCAGTATAACAGCTAAGTTGTATCTTTGAGCGGAATAATTTCGGCTGCCTTGCATCTTACATTCAAATCCCTCGCAATTGTCATCGGTATCGTCTACCTGGCGTCGCTGCTCTACTTCCGGCGCTGGGAAGTCAATATTATCTACGGAGGTGATACCTGGGGATATTACGCCTATCTTCCGGCAGCTTTCATCTATGGTGATTTATCTGACATAGATACCACCTACCGCAAAAGATTCGACTACTCCGGCGAGGCCTTCAGTTTTCCTGCTCAGGGAGGCGAGTTGCCCATAGCAGCCAACGGACACAGAGTTATTAAGTATACAGCCGGCGTGGCTCTTCTGCAACTCCCGTTTTTTCTGCTGGGACACGGTATGGCACTGCTGTTGCCGGGCGTAGCCGCCGACGGCTATGCATGGCCCTACATGTTGTGGATTCACCT
>CAZYAO010000065.1:0-9778 GCA_964645715.1 uncultured Saprospiraceae bacterium | reverse complement strand
TGCCGGGCGTAGCCGCCGACGGCTATGCATGGCCCTACATGTTGTGGATTCACCTGGCCAATCTGGTCTATTTTTTTGCAGGGCTCTGGTGCCTGTACAAGGTACTGGAAGCAGAAATCGACGATAAGCGGGCCATCTGGTTTAGCCTGCTCATCATTGCGCTAGGGACACACCTGTACAATTTCGAAGTGTACCGCGGACCCATGGCACACGGCTATCTCTTTTCGCTCTACGGCCTGCTCATGTATGCCAGCCAGCAATTTTACCTGTCTGCGGGTCGCCGCCATGCTCTGCTCATCGGGTTGAGTGCCGGGCTTATCACCCTGATCAGACCTGTTGAGATCCTCGCGCTGGCCATTCCGCTGGGGTACGGACTCGTTGACCGACAAGCCCTGCAACAGCGGTGGGCATTTTGGAAGGAACAAGCCGGCAACATAGGCCTGGCTGTACTGGTGTTTATGTTGGCGGGGCTGCCGCAGTTGTTCTACTGGAAGCTGGCCACCGGCAGCTGGCATTTTGACGGATACCCCGGGGAAGCTTTTGACTTCAGGCACGCCCGCATACACGGCGGACTCTTTTCCTATCAGAACGGCTGGCTGACCTACAGCCCCGCCATGTGGCTCAGCGTACTCGGTATCGGCTGGCTGGTCTACTACCGCCGCTGGCTGTGGCCCGTGCTGGTTTTTCTGCCCCTGCACATCTATATTGCCTATAGCTGGTGGTGTTGGTATTACATCAACGGCTTCGGGTCGCGCCCTATGGTAGAGGCAGCAGCTCTGCTGGCAGTTCCTATGACGCTCACCGTCGCTGCCATGCGCAGACAACCGTATCTGCGCATCCTGTTTTACCTGCTGATGGCCTTTTTTATCGGACTCAACCTCTTCCAAAACTGGCAGCACAAACAAGGTATTCTTTGGACAGAAGCAGCCAATGAAGGCTATTACTGGGCTGTTTTTGGCAAAACAAAAATGACCTACGATGCACTCGTAGCCTTTGACACGGGTGAGCGCCAGCCCGACAGCAGCCGGCTCAAAGAGCATGCGCTGCTCTACAACCAGGATTTTGAGTCTGCCGACAGCAGTCTGCAGTACGTGGAGAGCACGCTTGGTGGGGGTAAAAAAGCCGTCCGGCTGACGCCCGAGCGGAAGTACCTGGAATTTTTGGCCAAAAATGTAAACTCACTACCCCTACAGGCAGGGGATTACCTGCGCGTGGAGGCTATGTGTAAAAAAGATGTCAAAGAGTTTCCCTGGTATGTAGCACCGTCCATCGTGGTAAGTACCCAATTGGGAGAGGCTGTGCAGCACTACCGCGCGCTGCGCATCGACAGCAAACTGGCCAACCCTGCTTTCAGTATCTGGGGCGGAGAGCCGGGACACTGGGGCTGGGTTCGTTTTTATGTAAAACTTCCGGAAGGGCTGGCGCCTGAACAGCTGCTGAAGGTATACGTCATGGCTGAGAAAGAGGTGGTGTATGTAGATCAGGTGAGAATAAGTGTTATGAAGGAAAAATAACCTCCTGATACGCAAAGATGGCCGGCGCCACCAAAGCGTATTGGGAATGAAATTATATTTATTTGATTTTTAAACCCCTGCCATACTTTACTCATTCACAGCACATGGAAACAAACCTTTGGAAACAACCCGCAAGCCTGGAAGGGCTGCAGGCCATCTCTGCCAACACCCTGAGTGATTGGCTAGGCATCGAGTACACTGCCATCGGAGACGACTACCTAAGCGCCCGCATGCCCGTTGATCACCGCACCATACAGCCTATGCGATTGCTCCATGGTGGTGCTTCCGTAGCCCTGGCAGAAACACTGGGCAGCGTTGCTTCCGTCCTCTGTCTGGAAGACATGGGCAAGCAAAGCGTTGTAGGTGTAGAAATCAATGCCAACCACCTGAATTCGGTGCGCTCCGGCTGGGTGTACGGGACTGTACGCCCCATCAAAGTGGGCAGAACAATGCACGTATGGCAGATTGACATCAAAGACGAAAATGAGCGGCCTGTTTGTGTCAGCCGCATAACAATTGCCGTTGTTCAGGCGAGGTAATGCCTGATTTTCGGTAATTTTACCGACAGACTATATTTTACTTTCTTAATTTTGAATTCAAGCATGAAGAGTCGCTTACTGTTGTCTTTATCCATGTGCTGGCTGTCCCTGACGGTCTTCGGGCAGCTCAATATGACCTTGCTGTCGCACGTCCAATACAATGCCAACGGCAATGATATTTGGGGTTGGGTGGCACCCGACAGCACCGAGTATGCCATCATGGGGCTTGTCAATGGCGTTTCTATCGTCAGCCTGGCAGACCCCTCTAATGCTACAGAAGTAGCTTTCATTCCGGGCCAGAATTCTACCTGGAGAGATATCAAGACCTGGGGAAATTACGCTTACGTAACCACCGATCAGCCGGGTACTACCGAAGGTCTGCTGGTAATCGATATGAGCCATTTGCCCGATTCTGTGTCCTATTACCGCTGGACACCCGATCTGCCGGGTATGGGTACGCTCCGTACCTGCCACAACCTGTGGATTGACGAAAATGGGTATTGCTATCTTTCGGGCTGCAACCTCAATGCCGGAGGGATTCTGTACCTCGATGTATTCACCCAGCCCGGAACCCCCATCTATGTCAACAAAGGATTCAATATTTATTCTCACGATGTCTATGTTCGCAATGACCGGATGTATACTTCTGAGATTTACAACGGGGAGCTGGGTGTCTACGATATCTCAGATAAAAACAACACCCTGCTGCTCGGAAGGCAGAAAACACCTTTTGAGTTTACCCACAACTCCTGGCTTTCTGATGACGGCACTGTGGCCTACACCACGGATGAACGCGCCAATGCGCCCATTGGTGCCTATGACGTGAGCGATCCTTCAGATATTGTTGAGCTCGATCAGTTCAGACCGATACAGACACTGGGCCAAAATGTCATCCCGCACAACGTGCATGTCTGGCAGGACTGGCTGATTATCTCCTATTATACCGATGGCGGTGTAATCGTCGATGCCAGTCGCCCGACCAACCTCATCGAGGTCGGCAATTTTGATACCTTCCTGGGTGGCAACGGTGGCTTCAGCGGTGCCTGGGGCGCTTACCCCTTCCTGCCTTCGGGCATTGTACTGGTCTCTGACATCAACAGTGGACTGTACGTATTGGGCGCGAATTATGTGAGAGCCTGCTGGCTCGAAGGATTGGTGACGGATGCTACCAACGGCGGTGTAATCAATGAAGTAGATGTATCTATTGCGGCCGCTCAGCCCAACACGGCCAAAACAGGCCTGGATGGTCGCTATGAGACAGGTCTGGCGACTGCGGGTACCTATGTTGTCACGTTCAGCAAGACAGGCTATCAGTCTGCTACCTACGAGGTTGAACTCAACAATGGCGAACTTACCCTGCTCGATGTGCAACTCGTGCCACTCGCTGGCTTTACCGTGAGCGGTCTGGTGGCCGATGCCGCTACAGGTGCCCCCATCCCCAATGCGAAACTGCTTTTCAGCAGTGAGGTGACTTCTTTTATTGCGCAGGCGGCTGCAGACGGCACCTTTAGTCTGTCTGGCATCTTCGCAGATACTTACGACCTCACTGCCGGTGCCTGGGGCTATCTGCACAAGCAGTTGCCTGCTGCCAGCATCAACAGCAACCAGTCGATGGTGGTGCTGCTCGATCGCGGCTATCAGGACGATTTCGTGCTGGACTTTGGCTGGGAAGCAGGTACGGGTGTGCCCGCGGCTTCTGCCGGATTCTGGGTAAGGGATGAACCCGTAGGTACCTTTAGTGGCAACCAGCAGGTCAACCCGGAGACAGATGTGGATACAGATCTGGGCGATGCCTGCTTCCTCACAGGCAATGGTGGTGGCAGCATCGGTTTTGATGATGTTGACAATGGGGTGGTCGTCCTGAGCTCTCCGCCCATGGATCTGAGCATCTATACCGACCCGGTCATTTCCTATAATCTTTGGTTTGTCAATACGGGTGGTAGTGGTAACCCGGATGATAACCTCAAGGTGAAGCTCAGCAACGGACAGCAGACGGTCACCGTAGAAACGGTTAACCAGTCAGTAGGTGCCTGGCGTCCAAACTCGGCCATCCGGGTGCTTGATCATTTTACCAGCCTTACGGATTCCTTCACGGTTGTTTTCGAAACTTCCGACCTGCCTCCCAACGGACATGTGGTTGAAGCGGCTGTAGATGCCTTCCGCGTAAATGGTGAGCTGATCAGCAGCCTGTCAACGCCTGCCGATATCACAGAACTCAGGGCTATGCCCAACCCCTTCCGCCAGGATTTCATACTCCAGACAGCAGCTGTAGCGGGTGACCATAAGCTGCTCGAAGTGTACAATACGTTGGGTCAGCTGGTTGAACAAGCCATTGTGCCCGCTGCAACCAATCAGCTTATATTGGGCAAAAACTGGGCGGCAGGTACGTACTTTGTGCGCATTAGCGCCGACGGACGTGTGGCTGGCAGAGCAGTTGTTGTTAAGCAGTAGGGATAGTGCGGCGGCTATGGCCGCCAAAACT
Organism: uncultured Saprospiraceae bacterium; assembly: GCA_964645715.1. Lineage (GTDB taxonomy): Bacteria > Bacteroidota > Bacteroidia > Chitinophagales > Saprospiraceae > JAUMBM01. The sequence continues at coordinate 5,243 of CAZYAO010000065.1, read as the reverse complement.
GCTCGTTTGTTTTTTGCCGCTGTGGCGGCAAAAAACAAACGTACAACACAAAAAAGCTGTGGCAGCTTGAGCTGCCACAGCTTTTTTTATATTGTACAAATTTTTATGCCAACTTATTGCCAAGCCACCCCAGCAGTAACCAAGGCGCAATACCATCCAACAGATAAGCGTACACATCCGGGGCTTTAAACCAAATGAAATTGGTGTAAGGAACGAAGAGAAAACCTATGAATCCGATACCCAGCGAAAGCAGCAGATGATTCTTCAGACTAGGTGCTTTGAGCTGTTGCATCATCCAGAACAACATGGCGGCAATCAGTATACAGACAATCAGTCCGCGCAGCATATTGGTGCCCATGGCAGTGCTGTTGCTGGATTTGTAGTTGAGAATTGCCCAGGGCTTACCCTCAAATTGTGCAGCCGCTTCTTCGAACTTGGCCCTGTCTTCCATCAGCGCCGGGTCTGGCTGCCCTAACATGTACATCCCTTCCTGCAGCCCGGCCTCCTGAATAGCTGTCAGTATTTCACCCTGTAAGGGCGTGTACGTCACGGCCGATTCGTGAAAATTAGGCATTGCCCAGGAGAGAAATTGCCAGCCAAAGAGGATAATTCCGCCAAGTAGAGAAAACAGAAAGAAATTTTTCATGTTTTTGTTGTTTTTGTTTGTAATGTAATTGTAATTCAAGGATTAAAACAAAAATTTGGTTCAATGTAGTTGTTTTTTGGGAACTTGTCCATGGGCGGCAGCACTTTTTAGACCAATAAACCCTCCTATTGCGGTATGAAATTGCGAAATTTGCCTTTCAAATACGAACAGACCATGACTGAAGAACAAGAGCTCAATAGTGTGCGCATGCTGGGACTGCAGCTGCCTACTGACCCACGCTGGGTTAATCTGGCAGAAAAAGACCTTGAAGAGATCCTTACCGACCACGCCTACTGTGAGCAAAAAGCAGCGACCAGCTGCATTTCGCTGATTCAGGCCTATCCTGACCGGGAGGATTTGGTACGCGAGCTTGCCCCCATCGTCACTGAAGAATGGGGCCACTTCAGGGCGGTACTGCAGGAGATGGAAAAGCGCAGCCTCAAGCTGGGGAAGCAACGCAAAGACGAGTACGTCAATAAGCTGCTGGCCTTTCAAAAAAAGGGAGGCTCCAGAGAAGAAAGGTTGCTGGAGCAATTACTGACCTGTGCCCTCATTGAAGCGCGTTCTTGTGAGCGCTTTCGCCTACTGTCGCTGTACATCAACGATGAAAAACTGCGAAGCTTCTACCACAAATTTATGGTCTCTGAGGCAGGTCATTACCGCTTGTTTCTGGACCTGGCCAAGCAATATTTCGATGAAGAAAAAGTAAAAGCCCGCTGGCAGGAATACCTGCAGCGAGAAGCCACAATCATGGAAGAGCTTGAACTAAGAGGTGATCGTATGCACTGATACGGGTGCGTTGCCTACCCTTTGGCGGCGTTGCCGCCAAAGGGTAGGTTTTAACTTTACAAAGATTCCGCAATATGATAATCCACCAGACCCGCCATGGGTGCCTGGTAAATTTTGCCAAGTTGCAGCCCGGCCCGGCTCAGTGCAGCCGACAGCCAGGGTGTAAAATGCCGGGCGACAGAACCCGTGCAATGTAGTACCTGAAAATCGGCGGTAGCCACCGGCAGCACGTTAGACTGTACAAAGTCATCGAACAGTCGGTGAATCAGGCTATCGATAAATGGATCGTCTGCCCAACGCCGCAATTCCGTTGCCCAGCTCGCCAGGTATCGGCTGGGCGTATTCCCTTTGTAGACAGCATCAATGATGACCGATCGGTTCAGTCCGTGTGTGGACGCCAGATATTCGGCAATATTGGCCGGCAGCTGTTCGTACAGGAAAGCGCGGAGTAATGCTCTGCCGAGCGCTGCTCCGCTGCCTTCGTCCCCTAATACATAACCAAAACCGCCGAATTGTCTGACAATCTCCCGGCCGTTGTACAAAGCCATATTGGATCCTGTACCCAAAATCGCCACCATACCCGCCTGAGCACCACAGAGCGCTCGCGCAGCCGCGAGGATATCGCTATCTACAAACGGGTGAAGACCATATCGGTAAAACTCACTAAAATACGCTTTCACCTGACTGCAGCCCTGCTCCGAACCACAGCCCGTGCCGTAGAAATAAATCTCCCCGACCAGTTCCCCTTCCGTGGCACGCTGCAATGCCTGCAGCGATTCGCGCCAGACAGTAGCCGGCGTCAGAAAAGGATGTAAGCCAGGCAGCCTGCCACCTGCCACCTGTACCTGCTGGCGAAGAAAAACCCACTCTGTTTTTGTCGCCCCGCTATCGAGCAACAAGCAACTTGCAACCATAAGTCATTAACATCAAAAGGTTTGCCTCCGCTATAAGGCTGCTGCCTGATAGGCTTCCATGGCAGCCCGTACGCTGCCGTATTTTCTGAGCGCAAGCTCAGCAGCCCCATAATCCATACCCGTCGCCTGCATGAGCATCTGTACCCCCCTGTCGACAAGCTTGTTGTTGGTCAACTGCATGTCCACCATTTTGTTGTCCATCACACGACCCAACTGGATCATGACGCTCGTGCTAATCATATTCAGTACCAATTTTTGTGCGGTGCCGGCTTTCATACGGGTGCTGCCGGTGACAAACTCAGGGCCTGTCACAACCACGATGGGAAAATCTGCATGTTCCAGCACCGGCACACCCTCGTTACAGGTAATACAGGCTGTCGTAATGCCCCGTTTTCTGCATTCGCGAAGCGCACCGATTACGTAAGGTGTAGTGCCTGAAGCAGCAATACCCAGCACTACATCCCGTTCATCAACCCCCAAAGCACTAAGATCCTCCCAGGCCTGGGTTTCACTGTCCTCAGCCGCTTCAATAGGCCGTCGGATAGCCTCATCACCGCCAGCAATCAGGCCAATGACCATATTCTCGGGCACCCCATAGGTCGGAGGACACTCCGAGGCATCCAATACCCCCAGTCGGCCACTCGTTCCTGCGCCGATATAGAACAACCGCCCCCCCTCTCTCAGCTTTTCCGCAACAACTGCCACCAACGGCTCAATCAGGGGGATTGCTTTCTCCACCGAGCGCGCAACGGTTTGATCTTCCCGGTTGATATTCACCAGCAACTCATGGACACTCATCTGCTCCAGATGCCTGTAGTGAGACGGGGACTCCGTTATTCTCTGCATATCTTTCCTTCTGTGATTGTTAGCCACAAGGTAAGTTATTTTGAAAAATACCGCAATAAAAACAGCAAAAACTTGCAACAATCTGCTCTTTTTGCGAATCTTTACAACAAACACCCCTGGCAGCAGGCCTTATTCCACCATCAGGTTGCAACCCCGCACATCGCTGTTGTCAATCCTTCCCAACACCTCAAAACGACCATCCGGCAGGCACTTACCCAGGTCATCCGTGGCAATGAAACTGATGGTATCGAAATTCGCCAAATCTATAACATTGATAGCCCCGTGACGGTTGGCGGGTAGAATAGTAAAAGGATCGGTGAGTTCGCGCATATATACCCGCATACTTGGCGCGGGCGTAAAAAGCCCCCCGGAAGGCGCGTAGGCCTGCGAAAGTAGCTCCGTCATACCGTATTCAGAATGAATGTGATCTATCGAAAAAGCACTGCAGAGAACAGCATGAAGCTCCTGCCGCGTCATCTCTTTACGGCGCCCCTTCATACCCCCGGTTTCCATGACTATAATACCACTCAAGTCGGGCGCGTACTTTTCAGCCAGTTCGAGCAACGCAAAGCTCACGCCGAGCAACAAGGTTGGTTCTCCTGCCGCCTGTGCACGGCCGATCACCGCCAGCAGGGCTTCCATATCGTGCAAAAAGAACCCGCTGTCGGCATAGGAGGATTGCTCGATAAAATCCTGTGCCATGTACACCAGGGAAGAGCCCGTTCTTTCAAGGTAAGCAGGCAGCAGCGCCAACACCCGATAATTGGCTACGGGGCCATATATTTTTTCAAAAGCCCTGCGGGCATTGTGCCGGTAAAAAAGTCCGTCGCGCAGCAGGTGGCGGGAAGGTTGTGTATGCAGCGCCGACTGGGTAGTGCCGCTGCTGGTAAAAACCTGTTCCGGTGTCCACGCCCCCGTTTGCAGATCGTACTCCTTAAATAGCCCAATCGGAAGAAAAGGAATGTCCTCCATCCTCTGTACAGCAGCAGGACAACGCCCCAGCAACTCCAGATAGCGGGCATAGACCGGATTACCCAAAGCCTGCCAGGCGAATACCTCCAGTGCCACCGCCTCAAAAGCATCCTCTTCAAGTTGTTCCACCTTATTTTTCAAGGCATCCCTGTAGAATATATCGTCCATAATGTTTGCAAACATAAAAGAATTGCCGTAGGTTGCGCCCAAATTCAAGGATTAATACACAAAGGTATGCAAATCAAAATTCCGCTCCTCGTGATAACTATGGCGGTTTTTGCACTGCTAACTTTTATGATGTCCTGCATTAAGCCTCCCCAATTTCCTGTAGAACCGAGAATTACCTATGTCGGCGTGGATAATCCGCAGGTTTTTCAAGGAAGTGCTACAGCACCCAACGATACGCTATCCATTCGTTTTTCGTTCACTGACGGAGATGGTGATCTTTCGTTCGCTGACGACAGTGTTGATATTTTCCTGGTAGACAGTCGCGTACCCCAGTTCCCCATTACCTACCGGATTCCCTCCATCAATCCTGAAGGGGCATCTAATGGCATAGAAGGTGACATCTGGGTTAATATCCCCAACAAACCCCTCAACATTTGTTGCTATATCAACGGTCAGGCATGCGCTGCAAGCACAACCCAAGCTGTTGATACCTTTTCTTACAGTATTCAGATTAGAGACCGCGCGGGAAATTATAGCAATATTATAAGAACTGAAAAGATAACCGTCTTGTGCCTGTAGCCCGTTGACTATTTGTCCGTCGTAGTAACCAAAAGTAACTAGCAAATTTCGTCGTGTTGGCACAACATGGTGACATTGTCGTGTCGTGCCAATTATGAGCAGTTAGTCTCATGAGTTGTTTTGCTGTTGCAACAGCAAAACGAGATGCTGGAGTGTTTTTAGTTTAAAAAAAAACTCAAAAACGTCAATTCGAAAAAATTATTTGGCGGATATGTCCGTCAAGTTATTTTTTACAAACAGCGATCTGCTCTTGATTATATTGAAGTTAAGTTATACAAATCATAATTTTATGGGGCGTTTTTTACAACTTCTGTTCCTGGGAACACTGT
>CAZYAO010000064.1:0-14669 GCA_964645715.1 uncultured Saprospiraceae bacterium | reverse complement strand
TCTTCTCAATCTGTATATAAGAAGAATTACTCACTCACTGCCTTTTCTGGTCGTGCCTTTCTCGGTTATTGGGCAGAATAATTAAACACAAGGTCTTTTACGCAGGAACCCGCGTTTTGTTACAACCTGCAGCCTTTTTTTTACGAAAAAACAAGAAAATCTACACTTGGTAAAGGATGACACTGGAAGCCGTCACCCGGTCGTCTCATTTAATATAAACAACCACATTAGCCACCGTAAAAAAGAATAAAGGTCCATTGTAAGCATATTGCTTTTATCAACTAATTGTGCGTAACTTTGCGGCCGTAAACTAATGATTCCTAGGAATCCTGGTCGACCAAAGCCCTCTGCTTACGCTTCAAGTAGCGGATGTTATGCAGAGCCGTACAAATAAAGCTGCCGCAACTATTGAAAAAGCCAGTTATAGACGTTATCATACCAGCGTACAACGAGGAAAATTCCATCGCGTTGGTTTTGAAGGCTCTCCCTTGGAATTATCTGCGCGAGGTCATTGTTTCTAATAACGGCAGCCAAGACCAAACAGCTGAAGTTGCCCGGAAAGCCGGTGCGACTGTTGTTGATGAACCGCATAAGGGATACGGTAGCGCTTGCCTAAAGGCGATGGCTCACATCGCAAGCAGGCCGGCAGCTGATCAACCTGATATTGTCGTCTTTCTGGATGGGGATTATTCCGACTATCCCGAAGAGTTGCCCTTGCTTGTGCAGCCCCTGCTTGACGATTCTTTCGATCTTGTAATCGGCTCGCGGGTGTTGGGAAAAAGGGAACAAGGCGCCCTGTTGCCACAACAACGATTTGGCAATTGGCTCGCCACAACGCTGATGCGATGGATATACGGGTACAGCTTCACCGATCTGGGTCCCTTCAGGGCTATACGATGGGACAAGTTGCTGGCCCTGCAAATGGAGGATCCAAACTTTGGCTGGACCGTCGAAATGCAGATTAAGGCGGCCAAAAAAAGTTACGCCTGTACAGAAGTGCCTGTCCGCTACCGGAAGCGAGTGGGCATATCGAAAGTATCCGGCACGATTCGGGGAACTTTTCTTGCGGGTCACAAGATTTTATGGTTAATATTCAAACTACGCTAACTCCTTGTTAGCATTTCTTGCTTCGTAAATTCTTTGCCATTATGTCCGCAATAGCCTTAATCGTTTTAGGCATTTATTCTTTGGCGCTGGTATATATCACCATCTACTGCGTCATGCAATTCAATCTACTGTATTTCTATAAGAAAGGTCACCGCATTGACACAGCAGAGCTGATTCCTGCTGAGGAGGGTCATGCCTGGGAGGCCGCTCATGCTGCCCGCTTTGAGGCGGCAGCACGGGGTGCTGCCCCTAAGGTAATCAGCGGACAGGCTGTAGCTGTGGCCGAAGGCGAAGAAGCCCCTTTTGTAACAGTTCAGCTCCCGATATACAATGAGATGTACGTCATCGAGCGCCTCATTGATGCGGTATGCGCATTCGACTATCCACGCGATCGCTTTGAAGTTCATATCGTTGATGATTCTACGGATGAAACAGTAGACATTGTGCGAAAAAAGGTTGAACACTACAAACAGCTGGGCTACCAAATTGAGCAAATCCGCCGGGAAAAGCGTCAAGGCTTCAAGGCAGGTGCGCTCAAAGATGCTATGCCCTTCGCACATGGTGAATTCATTGCCATCTTTGATGCTGACTTTGTTCCACGTCCCGATTTTTTACGTCAGACCATCCCTCACTTCCAGAATGACCACGTTGGGGTTGTACAGACGCGTTGGGAACACATCAATCAGGATTACTCACTCTTAACACAGTTGCAGGCGTTGCAGCTGAATGTACACTTCACGGTGGAGCAGGTAGGCCGCATGAACGGTGATCATCTCCTGCAGTTTAATGGTACAGCAGGTGTCTGGCGACGTGAAACTATTGATGATGCTGGCGGCTGGGAAGCCGATACACTGACTGAGGACCTTGACCTTAGTATCCGAGCACAGCTGCGCGGCTGGAAAATATTTTTCCTCGAAAATATCGGGTCTCCTGCTGAGCTTCCTGCAGAGATGAACAGCTTCAAATCACAGCAGTTTCGCTGGATGAAAGGCGGTGCGGAAACAGCCCGTAAGATGCTGCCGAGTGTATGGAATAGTGATTTGTCGTTCAACCATAAGATTTTTGCGACGCTGCACCTGCTGTCGAGTTCAATATTTATGGTCGTGTTTATTGCCGGTGTCTCCAGTGTGCCTCTGCTCTTCCTATTGGGTGAACTGTATGAAATGGGCTTCAGCAAGCACTTCTTTGCTTATTTCCTCGCTGGTCTGCTCTCCATCATTTCTATCTACTACGTAGCCAATATTCAGAGCCCTGCGAATCAGGAAAAACAACTGGACAAGGCTGTAATGAAGTTTATACTGCGCTTCCCCTTGTTCCTGTCACTTTCCATGGGTCTTGCACTCCATAATACGGTAGCGGTTATTCAGGGGTTCATCGGTAAAAAGTCTGCTTTTGTTCGTACACCAAAGTTCAACATTCAAACGGGCAAGGATTCTTTTGTAAAGCGCCAGTACCTGAGTAAGAAGATTACTTGGACAACGATTGGTGAAGGGCTGTTGGCTCTTTACTTCCTTGCAGCGGTTGCTGGTGGCTTGTATATTCAGAACACAACCTTTATTTTCTTCCATCTTATGTTGGCATTTGGTTACGGAGGTATCTTTGTATACTCTATTCGTCACCTCAATATGAAATAATCGAGGCTGTCTCCATAAGCCCGAGAGGGTGGCTGCTTCAAAAGTATTTTGCCGCTCAGCGCGACAAAATAATGCAGCAAAAAGAACATTTTTTTGATTTTTCAAAATCAAAAAAATGTTCTTTTTTTTTGCACCAACCAGCGGTGCCCCGCCGCACTAAGTGTGCTTTGTGGTACCTCATTGCTTGAAAAAAACATAATACTATGTGGCAGCACCTGATTAAAAAAAGGGTTAACTGGTTGGTTTATGTAAAAACCAGTATCCGGAACCATGCCTTTGCTGTAGGTATTGTATTTCTTTCACTGGGCATTTTTTTATTGGCCTTTATGGCCAAACAAACGGCCTTTGCCTGGATAGCCACCGGTTATGGGGTGTCGTTTGCGGGCTATTGGCTCATCAATGGATATCCTTTGGTTCGACGCCAGCTTTGGGTAGGTCTTTGGCTGAGCGTGATACTGCGGTTGCTGCTCGTTATACCTTTCCCAAGGCTTTCCGATGATATTTATCGGTTCGTCTGGGATGCCAGACTCATTCTTGCGGGACATCATCCTTTTGAACTACTGCCAAGCGAATACCGACAACAGGGATTCCCGGTAGCAGGCGCCGATGAAGATCTCTATAATCAGCTCAACTCCCCCGACTACCACACCATATATCCCCCAGTAGCACAAATTATTTTTCTGGCAGGAACCAGCCTTTTCCCCAATGATCTTGCTTCTGCTGCCGCAGTTATGAAAGGTATTATCCTCATTGCCGATATCCTGTGCATATTTATTTTGATCAATCTGTTAAAACGGCTTAATCTGCCCGCCTCCCGGGTACATTTATATGCCCTCAACCCCTTGGTGATAGCCGAAGGTGTAGGTAATCTCCACTTTGAGCCCGTGATGATTTGCTTTTTACTGCTATCTTTCATGTTCCTGTTGAAAAAGCTATGGATTGGCGGTGCCATCGCCTGGGCGATGGCCATCGCCACCAAATTATTACCGCTGCTATTTTTACCGTTGTTATTGCGAAGAATTCCCTTTGTCAGGTGGATACTATTTTGGGGTAGCCTCGTTCTGGTGATGGGTCTGCTGTTCATACCTTTGGCAGAAGCGGTATTTATTAATCACATGGGAGAGAGCCTGCAGCTGTATTTTCGCCGCTTCGAATTTAATGCCAGTTTTTTTTACATCTTCAAATCCATGGGCTATTGGTGGCGGGGAAAAAATGAAGTTGCGCTGATTGGCCCAATGCTGGCACTAGCCACATTGCTGAGCGTGTTGTGGCTGACCTGGAAAGAAACTTCACCCAGACTGCCACAGTTGCCGACTATGAGTCTTTTTGCGATAAGTATTTATCTGCTCAATACCACGACTGTCCATCCATGGTATTTGATGATGCCTGTTGCACTCGGCGTTCTTACACCCTACTACTACCCATTTGTGTGGTCAGCAGCCGTGACACTTTCCTATGCCCATTATAGCTATCAACCCTGGAGAGAGAACTATTGGCTCATAGCTTTGTCCTATATGCTGATACTATTGGCTATGCTGCGCGACTGGTATGTGCGCAAAGCGGCGGGACACGCTGTAGCTACCGATACTACAAACCCTGACAACAAATAAAATTCTTTAGCCCTCAGCAGGCTGTACTATCTTTGCACTGCAGAAAATATTTGCGTTTGTTATGTATACTACCATGCCTGTTCGGTTTCTCTTTGGAGCCATTCTCATACTCCCTTTTTTGGCCATTGCCTGCCAACCATCGGAAGATAAACCGCCGGCACCTGCAACTAAGCCTTCTGCAGGGCCTCCCCTTCCTGTACCTGACGGAACAGACCTTACTTTTTACCCCGGCAAAGGCTTCGGACTCATTAGTATGAAAACAGGCCTCGCGGAGCTCAGGCGTCTATATGGGGAAAAACATGTAGCTGAATTGCCTGTGTATTTGCAAGAGGGAGAATATGCCCCTGGTCTGGTCGTATTTCCGGGCACCTCAGAAGCAGTGGAAATCATTCTTGCTGGTGATAAGGAGCCCGCCTACGCTCGTATCAGCACAACCGGAAGTCGATGGAAAACGCCCGAGGGACTCGGTATTGGAGCTTCACTTGCCGAACTCGAAAAGGCCAATGGCAGGCCCTTCACGTTTCACGGCTTCGACGGGGATATGTCGGGCATGGTGAATGACTGGCTGGGCGGTAAGTTTTACATCGGCGTATCCGTCAGACTGGCGGCAATAGAGAATGTACCAGATGCTTTCAAAGAGGGAGTAATCCTTCGCAGCGATGATCCGGAAGTGAAAAAATTATCACTACGCGTTGTAGAGATTATGCAGCGCCTAGATGCTGCTACCCTCGATTATCATTGAATACCCATTCATTACAGTGAATAAACCTTACTCTTTGCGTCACCAGAAATAATATAAAACCATGAACATTCGTCAGGTCGTAAACAAACACGACTGGAAGACCTTTCATGAGGTAGCTGACTACATTTATCGGCAAGACCCACACTGGGTATCGCCCTTGCACAGTGATATAGAAAAAACATTTGATCCTACACATAACAAAAATTTTGCGCAAGGAGGAGAAGCCTGCCTCTGGGTGCTTTTTTCCCCTAAAGGCAGCCCCATTGGAAGAATTGCTGCCTTTATCGATGCCAAGCGCAACAGAACCAAAGAGTATCCGGTAGGGTCGATAGGCTTTTTTGAGTGTGTTCGCGATGAGCAGGCTGCTGATATTTTATTTGATACCGCAGAACAATACTTGCGCGACCGGGGTATGCAAGCCATTGACGGACCTGTCAACTTTGGTGAACGGGATCGTTTCTGGGGACTGCTCACCAAAGGTTGGTACCAACCTGTATACCAGGAAAATTATCATCCTCCTTATTATCAGGCCTTTTTTGAACGACGCGGATACGAACCACACGAGCAAATTTTTACTTACCACGGAAAAACACAAGACATAGATCCGACGCGTCTGCTGGCACTCGCACAAAAAGTTCGTGCCCGATATGGCATCACCACACGCTATATTGACCCCGGCGACCTCAACACCTATGCTAATCACTTTGTAACTGTCTATAACGATGCTTTCAAGGATTTTCCATATTTCAAACCACTCCAGCCTGCACAGGTAGCACATGTTTTCCGCCAGATGAAACCCATCATGGATCCCAGATTGGTATGCTTTGCTTTTGACGGTGATAAACCTGTCGGATTTTGCGCGCTTATCCCCGAAATCAACGATTTCCTGCGATCGGCTCGTGGGCGCCTCAACATACTTACATTACCTGGTTTCCTATGGCGTAAGTATTTTTTGCGCCCCCAAAAAGCTAAAGGTATCGCTTTTGGTATAGCCAACGAATGGCAACGACGCGGACTATTTGCCTGTATTGTACAACATATGTATGAATCGGACAATCACGCCAACCCCACAAAATACAGCGATATACTGCTGGCAACTATTAGGGGCCACAACATGGCCATGAACAATGTTGTACAGACGCTTAACGTAAAAATACAACGCGTACACATAGCCTATCGCAAAATGCTCTCTACCGATCATACGCCACAAGCCTTCCCCTTTATTGACACAACAGATATATCCCTTGGCAATCCTCCAGACTTGGGTATCTATCCCCGGCAGTGATGTCTTCTTCCCCGGCTCGGGAGCGTTGATAATCATTGGAAAAATCGCTACCTTTGTAGCCGGAAAAAATGGTTACTAACCAAATAAATATAACAGTCGATGTACGTAGGAAATGATAACGGCTCGGTGAGCCCGGCCATTGAAAAAAGGGCTCGCGAAGATCGCTTTCAGTTTCACGATTACTACCTCGTCGAGGAGCTGCTCAGCGAGGATCACCGCTTGGCGCGCGCTGCCGTGCGCGATTGGGTAAAGCAGGAAGTTTCGCCTATTATCGAAGCCTACTCAGAGCGAGCACAATGCCCCACCCACCTATTCAAGGGATTGGCGGAAATAGGTGCTTTTGGCCCCAGCATCCCCGCAGTTTATGGCGGCGGCGGCATGGACGAGATCGCCTACGGCATCATCATGCAGGAGCTTGAGCGAGGTGACAGCGGTATTCGCTCCATGGCCTCTGTCCAGGGTTCTCTGGTCATGTACCCCATCTACAAGTACGGCTCCGAAGAACAACGTTATAAGTACTTGCCAAAGCTGGCGAGTGGTGAACTAATCGGTTGCTTTGGCCTCACAGAACCCGATCACGGCTCCAACCCCGGAGGTATGACCACCAACATCAAAGATGATGGAGATGCCTACATACTCAATGGGGCAAAGATGTGGATTACCAACTCACCGGTAGCCGACATAGCTGTTGTATGGGCAAAAGATGAGCAAGGAAAAATCAGGGGACTGATTGTAGAGAGAGATATGCCTGGGTTCAGTACTCCCGAAATTCATGGCAAGTGGTCGCTGCGAGCCAGCATTACTGGCGAGCTGGTGTTTGAGGATGTCAGAGTACCTAAAGAAAATCTCCTCCCCAATGTCGAAGGGCTGAAAGGCCCCTTGGGCTGCCTGAGTAAAGCTCGCTACGGCATTGCATGGGGTGCTGTCGGCGCTGCGCTTGACTGCTATGATTCTGCTCTTCGATATAGCCTTGAGCGTGAGCAATTTGGAAAACCAATTGGTGGGTTCCAGCTGACGCAAAAAAAATTAGCGGAAATGATTACAGAAATCACCAAAGCGCAACTGCTCCTTTGGCGATTGGGTACTTTGGCCAATGAAGGGCGTGCTACGGCAGCGCAGATAAGTATGGCAAAGCGAAACAATGTGCACATGGCGCTCGAAATAGCCCGCGAAGCCCGGCAAATACACGGAGGCATGGGTATCACTAATGAATACCCTGTTATGCGCCATATGATGAATCTTGAAACAGTACTTACGTATGAGGGAACACATGATATCCACCTGCTGATAACGGGTATGGATATCACGGGACTCAATGCATTCAAATAATAACTTATACCGGGCAGCTCAACAACAATGGGCTGCCCCCCAACGTTTAGCTGTGATCTGGCGTTTACTGGCTTCACAGTATAAATGAAAACAATTGCCTCCTACTCGCGTCCGGATAAAAGAAATTACGGTTTCACTACTTAGTCGGGGCAATTGTTTGTACCTTTTCTAAATGAATATATCCTATGATGTCGGCATTTGATCGTCTTTGGGTGGGAATGCTTTTCATGGTACTCTCGGCACCTTTAGCTGGACAAGAAGGAACGATCACGCTCATGAACCCTTCTTTTGAAGATTTCCCCAGGCACAGTCATACGCCCAGGGATTGGACAGACTGTGGTTTCCAGAATGAATCCCCCCCGGACATTCAGCCGGATCTCACTTTCAGTGTGAGTAAACCAGCCTTTCATGGCAATACCTATATCGGTATGGTGGTACGGGATAATGATACCTGGGAAGCCATTGGCCAACGTCTTAGCTCACCTATGATTAAAGGGCACTGTTATAAGTTTGCCATCCATCTGGCAAGATCTGAAATGTATCTCAGTCAAAGCCGAATCACTAACGAAGCCGCTAATTATAATACGCCTGTAAAACTGCGTATCTATGGCGGCTATAACTACTGTGACAAGGCTTATCTGTTAGCTGAAAGTGATTTGATTATTAATTACCGCTGGTTGGAGTATAACTTCAAGTTCAAGCCACAAGGCAATTATACTCACATTGTATTTGAGGCGTTCTACCAGACACCCACACTTTTCCCCTATAATGGCAACCTACTGCTCGACAATGCTTCTGCCATTAAACAAATACCCTGTTCTACGCCTGTGGCAGAGGAAGCCCGACCTCCTGCTCCGCTGGTTAATGCTCCCGAAAAACAACCCTCGGCCACAGGTACTCCTTCCTCCCCCTCTGCCAGTGGTAGTCCCAAACAGTCTGCAGGTAATGGAGATGGAAGACAGGAACCGACTCTCGCCGGAGTCAAACGTGAGGATATACGCGCCGGACAAAAAATCAGAATCGAAAATTTGTTGTTCCTGACAGATAGTTCAAGTATAAAGGCAGAGTCTTATCCGGTACTTGACAATATATATCGCTTCCTTTCTGCTAATAATGACGTAGTGGTCGAAATTGGCGGCCACACCAACAGCCTTCCTGATCACGAGTATGCAGATCGGTTGTCTGCAGCCCGTGCCAAGGCCGTTGCCGATTACCTGATCTCCAAAGGTATCTCCAGAGAGCGTATCCAGTATCGCGGTTATGGAAAACGACAGCCTATTGATACCAACGAGACGCCCGAAGGTCGAAGACGAAACCAACGGGTAGAAATAAAAATTATTAGCTTCGGGGACTAGCTATCGCAAGGGCTTAGCTGAAAACCAAGCCGGGCTAAATCTTTCCAAAAATCAGGATATGATTTGGTAACCACGCCGGGGTCTTGTATAACAATAGAACGCTGAATCGCCATAGGTGCAAATGCCATGGCCATCCTATGGTCGTCGTATGTACTGACTTGAATTTCGCCAACTGACTGAGCCTGACCTTCCAGCAGATAGTATTGGCGATCCTGCCGCTTGCTGAATCGCGCTGGTAAAGCAGCGAAAGTCGTTCCAAATTTCTGAAGCTCCTGCCTCAGCGCACCAATGCGGTCTGTCTCCTTAATGCGTAGCGTCTCTAAGCCACTAAATAACCCCTGTATACCCAAGGAAGCACAAGTGACCGCAACCGTCTGCGCCAAATCAGGACATTCTAAAAAATCCTGTTCAAATAACCCTACTGTAGTAGCTGCTGCCCGCTTGGTTAACCGGATACCGCTAGCCGTATACTCCGTTTTTACGCCAAATTTTTCATACATTACTGACAAAACAGCATCGCCTTGCATGCTTTCGGCAAACAACCCATCCAGTTGAAGGTCTACATATTCACTCAAAGCCGCCATACTGTAATAGTAACTCGCAGCGGACCAATCCGCCTCTACCACAAAGGGTCGCGGTTGATACTGTTGGGGGCCTACTACTATCCTGCTACCCTCCCACTCATGACCAACACCAAAGTACTGCATCAACTTTAAGGTCATCTCAATATATGGCCTCGACACAATGGTTCCTTCCAATTGCAGCTGCAGCCCATTGGGTAGTATCGGAGCCAGCAATAATAAGGCCGTTATATATTGACTGCTTGTGTCCGCATTTACGGTTACCTCTCCGGATAACCCGAAATTGGCAGCGGAAGTAAAATGCAGCGGGGGGTAACCTTCTTTTTCCAGGTACTGTATATCTGCCCCCATATGTCGGAGAGCTTCTACCAATGGTCCTACCGGCCTCTGCTTCATACGCTCACTGCCTGTAAGTATACGATCCCTCCCCTGTGCAGCCAAAAAAGCGGTCATGAACCGGAAAGTGGTACCGGCAGCGCCCGCATCCAAAGTACGTGCATCCGTTGCTAGCAACTCCGCAAGTGTTCGGGTATCTGTCGCATTAGCCAACCCGTCAACAGCGAACGAATTACCACACAAAGCCCTTATAATCAATACCCTGTTACTAATACTCTTGGAGCCCGCCAGCCTGAGATGACCAACTAGAGGGTTAGGCTGACGAGAAATAGAAAGGCTGTCCATACACCAGCATTTTGCAGTTGCTTAATCTACCAAGTCACGGAACTGACTAACATCAACCTCAGTTCCCCCTTCTGCTAATACGAGCTGTGCATGGAAATCAGCATCTCCAGAGGACAAGAAATCCGACTTCACCAACAGATAATCTTCAATGATGCCCAGCCTTTTCCAAGTACGCAACAATTGAAGGAAATCTTCTGTCTTCTCAGCCTGTACTTTAATACGATATTCCATACACGATAAATATGGACACGGAACCAATACAACGTACGGCCGCGCTGGTTAAGTTACTCTTCCTCCTCTGCAGGTGACTGATCTGAACCCTCGGGTAATTCGTCGCGACGGCGATCCCTGCTCTCGAGCCGTTCGTAAGCTTTAATGATGGCCTTAACAAGCCTATGACGCACCACGTCTTCTGTGGTGAGACTTATGCAGGCAATACCATCGATTCTTTCGAGAATATCCATGGCCTTTCTCAGGCCTGATTTTTGATGGTAAGGCAGGTCTATCTGTGATAAATCCCCTGTGATAATACATTTCGCACTGGGTCCCAATCTCGTCAAAAACATTTTCAACTGCATAGTGGAACAGTTCTGCGCCTCATCGAGTATGATGAAGGCATTGTCCAGCGTGCGCCCGCGCATATACGCCAGCGGAGCAATCTCAATTACACGGGTAGCCATGAACTGCGCCAGTTTATCGGCTGCAATCATGTCATCAAGTGCATCATAGAGCGGGCGCAAATAAGGATCAATCTTCTCTTTGAGATCCCCGGGCAAAAAACCAAGGTTTTCACCCGCCTCTACAGCCGGACGAGTGAGAATTATCTTTTTGACTGTTTTATTTTTCAACGCTCTGACAGCCAGTGCTACCGCTGTGTATGTCTTACCAGTGCCCGCAGGACCTGTAGCAAATACAATATCATTTTGCTCCGATGCTTCAATGAGCAGTCGCTGATTGCGGGTCTTTGCCTTGATAGGCTTGCCGTCACGACCAAAGAGAAGCGTTTGATTTTGACGACCAGCGCTTAATTTTGATTCAAAAGGATTTTCACCACTGAGCAAATCCTGCACCATTTGCACGGACAATTCATGATGCTCTTTTAGCAACCGTACCATCATTTCCACTCTGGCCTTTGCTTTTTGGGTACTACCTTTTTCTCCTGCCAGCTTGAGCTGGTGGCCTCTACTGGTCATGACAACATCGGGGAAAGCCTCTCGTAGTAGGTTTAACTTGACGTTGTTTTCACCAAACAGCTCTAGTGGATTGACTTCTTCGATATGGAGGATGATCTCGCTCAAAAATTTCCTTGTTGATGATTGTATGACAAACGTTTCGTGGGATAAAAAGTTCCTAACCGGTTGGTTATTTATCTGCCTGCTTTTGTTGGTGTCAACACGGTCGGATCCCATAGCAATGGGTGCAAAAATACAGATCGTTTAGTGAATAATACCATGTAACCGCATGAATTTGACGTGTAACAACAACTTCATCTGTACCTTTGCAGCAATCTGATAAACAGAATCTCTCTGCATTATGGTAAAAAGAATTGTGAAAATGACTTTTCAGCCGGCCTTGGTCAATGAGTTTCTGGCAATTTTTGAAGAAAGCAGCCCCAAAATCCGGCTTTTCCCTGGCTGTTTACATCTTGAACTTTGGCGATCCACTGAGGCAGATACTGCTGTTCTGTTCACTTACAGCCATTGGGAAAATGAAAAAGCTCTTGCGGAATATCGACAGTCTGCTTTGTTCGCGGCAACTTGGGCACGCACCAAAATACTTTTTGCTGCCAAGCCAGAGGCCTGGACTGTGGAAAACATCTAGCGCTGACAATCCACGCCTGCGGACAATTATCCGGGTTCATACAACCTTCACCGAGTTGTATGGTTTTGTATTGGTTCCTGATAATTATCGCGAAGCGGTCAACCTGCGAGCAAACTCATAATCATTTCCTGCCAATGGAAGAGATGCAACCTGTGAAAGATGTCACAGCTATTGAAGCTGATGATCAGATATGTGTCGTTGGCGCGCGAGAGCACAACCTCAAAGGCATCAATATTAATATACCCCGCAATCGGCTCGTAGTCATCACCGGTATCAGTGGAAGCGGCAAGTCCTCTCTGGCTTTCGACACCATCTATGCGGAAGGACAGCGTCGATACATGGAGACTTTCTCCGCCTATGCACGGCAATTTATAGGTAACATGGAGCGCCCTGAGGTTGAGCAAATTACCGGGCTTAGTCCTGTCATCTCTATCGAACAAAAGACCACGGGCCGCAATCCCCGCTCAACAGTAGGTACAATAACCGAGGTGTACGACTTCATGCGACTTCTGTTCGCCCGGCTAGGTGAGGCTTACAGCCATGTGACCGGACAAAAGATGGTTCGTTACACGGAAGAACAAATGCGGGAACAGATATACCTTCACTACAAAGGACAATCTATCAGTCTGCTGGCACCCATCGTGAGAGGTCGTAAAGGGCATTATCGCGAGCTTTTTGAACAATTGCGAAAGCAGGGCTTCACTAAAGTCAGAATCGACGGGCTCATGGAAACAATCGTGCCCGGTATGCAGCTAGATCGCTACAAAGTTCACGATATCGAGCTGGTCGTTGACAGAATTAAGGTGTTGGCTGACAGGACAGACAGGCTGGCTGCCAGCCTGCAGACAGCCCTCAAAATGGGTAATGGCCTGGTCATGATTGCTCCGCAGGAGGGAAATCTTCTGAGTATGAGCAAAAATCTCATGGACCCCACCACTGGCCTCTCCTACGAGGAACCTTCGCCCAATAGCTTTTCCTTCAACTCCCCTTATGGAGCCTGCCCACATTGCAAAGGGCTGGGACAAGTTAACAAACCAGATCTTAGCAAAATCATTCCGGATCCGTCGCTCAGCATTAACCAAGGAGGTATCGCAGCAATGGGCGAAGTGCGCGACACTCATTTTTTTCAACAACTTCGAATCCTGGCTAAGCAACATGGATTCAGCTTTACTACACCCATCAGTGATATTCCTGCGCCAGCCATGCAGGCACTACTGTACGGTAGCCAGGAAGCCAGTGATTCGATAGCAAGCGAAGAAAGCCGGGAGGACACCGAAAGCTATTTCAATCTGGCTAAAGAGGGTCTGGCCAATATGTTAATTCGCTGGTACGAAGGAACCTCTTCGGAAAAAATCCGCAGATGGGCAGAAGAATATCTTGTCATTGATGATTGCCCGGTTTGTTTGGGTACGAGACTAAAACAAGAATCTCTTCATTTTAAAGTAGCTGAGAAAAATATTGCCGAACTGTCTCGCATGGATCTTGTTGCGCTAAGAGACTGGATGATGACACTAACGGAAAAACTTAATGACAGGCAACGCCAGATTGGTCGGGATATCATTAAGGAGATTCTTTTTCGCCTGGATTTTCTACTCCATGTAGGCTTGGATTACCTGAGCCTTGACAGGCCCTCTAGAAGCCTCTCCGGAGGCGAATCACAGCGCATACGGCTGGCTACACAAATAGGATCCCAGCTCACAGGTATCACTTATATACTCGATGAACCCAGCATTGGTCTCCACCAACGCGACAACCAGCGCCTGATTCAAGCACTTCGAGAACTCACAGATATCGGAAACACCGTGATTGTTGTTGAACATGACCGGGACATCATGACAGCAGCTGACTATCTGATCGATCTCGGTCCTGGAGCAGGTAAGCATGGCGGACAACTGGTCGCAGCCGGACACCCTTCGCATATCATTGCTGCTGCACAAACACTCACCGCGCAGTACCTCAACCGCACAAAAGATATCCCATTACCTGCCAAACGCCGCGCCGGCAACGGCCAATGGATAAAACTCTCCGGAGCCAGGGGTAATAATCTTAAAAATGTGGATTTACATCTCCCTCTCGGAACCCTGGTTTGTATTACAGGTGTTTCCGGAAGCGGTAAATCAACTCTCATAAATGATACGCTATTCCCCCTATTTCAACAACATCTCTACCGAAGCCTCAAAAAACCTATGCCTTACACGCAAATCGAAGGCATTAGCCTCGTTGATAAGGTAATCGACATTGACCAATCCCCCATCGGCCGTACGCCGCGCTCAAATCCTTCCACCTATACAGGCGTTTTTTCCGACATCCGAAAAATTTTCACCGAATTGCCAGAGTCAAAAATTCGTGGATACAAACCAGGGAGATTCTCTTTTAATGTGAAGGGAGGACGCTGCGAAACCTGCGAAGGCAGTGGTATGCGCGTAATTGAAATGAATTTTCTGCCAGATGTGCATGTCCCCTGTGAAACGTGCCTTGGCAGGAGATATAATCGGGAAACGCTGGAGGTCTTATATAAAGGAAA
>CAZYAO010000063.1:9779-15746 GCA_964645715.1 uncultured Saprospiraceae bacterium | reverse complement strand
GGATTCGAACCCACTCAGCTAAAAGCACCAGATTTACAGTCTGGCCCGGCTCTCCTACTCCGGCGCACCCCCTAAACTATCTTTACAAACAGCTGGATTGAAGATTTGTAACAACCTACAGTCAGCTGTGAATTACCAGAAAATAATATTTACTTAGACATTGTTGATAATACAAACATTGAGTGCATTGACCAACAATTTATTTGAGCCAGTGGAGGGACTCGAACCCCCGACCAGCTGATTACAAATCAGCTGCTCTACCAACTGAGCTACACTGGCTTATTTAGTCGATTTAGCATACCAAGTGATCACATTCAAGCGTACTTTGCATACCTGACCAACAATTATTTAGTCTGCCAAAATATTTACCATTTTCTGGTGGCATCGGTTGTTTTTCAACCACTTTCAGATCGTTTTCCAAAAGCGATTGCAAAGATAGGACTAAGTTGATGAACTGACAAACAAAATCTCGTGTTTTTTATCAATTATTTTTCTCTTCCTTTCATCAAAGACTCGTTGTAATTGGTAAGCCCCAAAAAATCAAGTGGAAGTGCAGTTAACTGTACTTCCACTTGATTTAGCTTACCGGGCATATTCCAAGCCCGAGCCTGCGAGGCTTACGCATGACCTCGTTGACGCTCTTTGTATCGAATAAGCTGTCGCTTGAGGCTATCGACTGTCTTACCTACAGCCGCCTCGAAGGTTTTATCTGATTCCCGGACAAAAATTTTATCTCCGGGCACATGCAGACTAACCTCTACAATTTTGTCTTTGACTTGGCCTACATTTTCCAATTTCATCGTGACCCTGCTTTCGATAATTCTATCGAAGAACGTATCAAGTTTGTTCATTTTCTGTTCAATAAAAGTAATCAGCTTAGCATCTGCTTTGAATTGAACAGCTTCGGTTAATACTCTCATACCTTAACGATTTTAATGAATCAAATACACGAGAATTACCTCCATTAATCTTTGTCCTGGGGTTTTGCTTTGGGGTGTGCCTGACGATAGACGTTTTTAAGGTGTTTAAGTGCATTGTGGGTATATATCTGTGTAGCTGCCAGACTACTGTGCCCAAGCAGGGTTTTCACAGCATTGAGTTCAGCACCGTTTTCGACCAGATGGGTTGCAAAAGAGTGCCGAAAAACGTGAGGACTATGTTGTTCAGCTGTCGGTATTTGTATAAGATAGGCCTTAGCGGCCAGATAAACCCATTTGTCATACACAGGCCGACCCTTGTCGGTGAGCAATAAATATTCTGTGTGATTATCCGGAAAAGCATCTGCTCGCGCCCGAAGGTAGATTAACAAAGCCTCTTTGAGCGTTGGACCAAAAGGAATTAGTCTAGTCTTTCCCCCTTTCCCTTCAACACGGAGGCGCTGTTGCTGCACATCTACATCCTGTGTCCTCATCGCCACAACTTCAGAGCGGCGCAAACCGCAACCGTAGAGAATTTCGAGTAGTAGTCGATCGCGGCAGGCTGCAAAATCAGCTGAAGCAGCTATTGGCAAACGGGCAAAAAGCCCGGCCAAATCAGTACTGCTCACTGCTACAGGCAGCTTTTGGGGTGGCTTGGGTGCCTGTAGGCGCTTAGCCGGATTTTGTGTTACATTACCCCGCAGTAGTTCATAGGCAAAAAAGGACTGTACAGCTGAAAGCTTGCGCCTTATGGTTCGGGCGGACTGCCCTTCTTTCAACAGCTGAGCCATCCATGCTCTTATGTGTCGGTGCGAGACAGCCGCTACCTTCTCAATTCCATGTACTTCCCTGAGATAGGCACACAAGCGCGAAAGGTCGCCGCGATAGGCCACACAAGTATGCTGAGAGAAGCGTTTTTCGTAAGCCAGATATTGTAAAAAAGGCAATATTTCCATGTAATCGTTGACAGCGGGCAGCTCCATCTTGCAGTGACCGAGAGACACCCTTTAATCAAATCACTACTCCAATATAAGCAGATAATCTGATATTGTCAAGACTTGTATTGATCCGCACCTACCCACCCATCATGCCCCAACTGTCCAATATCTCCTTAAATAAATAGCCTTCAGCCAACTAACTGCAGGAAGGCAGCCAATTATCTGTAAAAAAATAATAATACCCGTATTGGTCATATCTTTGCACAAACTAAAAGCCCGAGGGGGATATCTGTATGAAACGAGAAAGAAAAGACAAAGATTTTATCCATAAGCCCTCCTTCCCGGGCGGGGCACAAGGCATGAAAACATTTGTCCGGGAGCACTTGGTTTACCCAGAGGCAGCGCGGACAGCGGGTATTGGGGGCGTTGTTACTTTGCGAATCAGCATAGACCAAAGTGGTGCCGTCACCGACACTAAGGTGATTGCAGGACTTGGTCACGGCTGTGACGAAGAAGCTAGTCGCGTAGCCAGACTCATGCGCTTTGACGTTCCTCCAAATCGTGGGCTCAGGCTTCTATTTCACCAGACCATCAATATTCACTTCATGATGCATCCTGGTTCTTCCATTATGGCTGCGCCAACAGATGAGAAGCCTTTAGTACAGCCCGCTGTTGTGTACACAGTGACGGGTGGCAGTGGTATTGGTACAAAAAAAGAAGTCACTACGCCCCGACAGGCTGAAAAACCAGGTACGTACACGTATACGATTCCCCTGGGATAAAGAATTGTATTCCCGTTTCTTTATTGGCAGCGAAGGTAACGGGATGTGCGATAATGATGGCAGACAGCGGAGTACCAGACCATCGTATACACAAAGGACTTACGCCCTCTTGTCAATAGAAAACCAAGAAACTCACACCAAAAGAATGGGCAGCCGAGAACCGGCTGCCCATTTTACTATTCACATTACAAATTAATCATCATCTGATTAGAGACGCAGAGGTGGCCAGTTGGTACCATCTGTGCGCGTAAGCGTAACCGTACCCGCTTCTGGCGGATAGCTCGTTCTTACTTTCAGCGTGAGAACAGCCCCGTTTACAGTCACCTCGTCGAGGAAGAACTGGTCTCCCCAAGGAGAACTACCAGAAGAGTTGAAGCCAACCTGACCGCAAGCATCTGTGAAGCGCAGACCATTGCCCCCGCCCGGAGGAGCCGTAGAGGCACCATAGCAGGCGCGATAGAAACCAAAGGAGAAGTCTTCAACAAAGGTGCCATCGAGATCAACCTGCACAGTGTATGTACCAGAAGTCGCACCAGCAACGAACTTAGCCTTACCCGTGTAAGTATCTCCACACCAACCCACTGTGGATACATCATAGGTGCCAGCCAAGGTACTTGGGCAAATCACAGGCACCCGGTAGAAGAAAGGCGAGCGGTAGTAAGCACCGCCAGCAATATCACCACTCAGGTTATTGTTGGAGAAAGTGAACCCGTCTGTTGTTGTGAGCACAATACGGAATTCGAAGAAGTCTCCACCTGTAACATCCGCTGTTGTAAAGCCCATGGCTGACAGCGCCTCTGCCACGGTCACCTCAAGTGTAGCTGCCGGATACTTACTGTTGGCCTGCGGCTTAAATTCGGTAGCGCCAAAAGTTTTGACTGACTTCTCAGGAGAAAGAGACTGTCCCCTTCTGCGCTTGACCAAAATTTCCACATCCTTAACCTTCTTGCCATCCAGTTCATCGACTGCCTCAACAGAAAGAGAGAACTTAGCTGTAGAAAGTTCAAAGAAGTTAAAATTGGCTGTCACGCTCAGCGTACGGAGATAAGTCCCCGTGACAAAATTATTGTATGGGATTGCCGGATCCACAAAGTCCGTACAAGCGGAAACAGCGAGGATCATCAGAAATCCGAATAGAATTTTTATTTTTCTCATTTTGAATCCGATTTAAGACTAGTTAATGAACCCGTCAGGATTGTTATCCCAGAACACCTTAACATCGTGGCTGGCCTTCTGAACAGCCTGATTATTGAGGTTTACGTGATCATTGGGATAGAAGAACGAGCGCGGGAACTTACCGAACTGCGGGATCTGGCCGGGCTGCATATTGTCAGGCTGGCCTGTCCTGCGGTAAAGGTTGTACGCCTCATTGCCACTGCCGTAGAGTGAAATCCAGTACTCACGAGCGATGATTCTGAGTCTGCCTTTGGTATCTGAAGCAGCATCGTACTGTCCACTCACAACCGACAGATATTGGTCGCGCTTGGTATTGTAGGTCGCATCGTCTTCAAACGCTCTGATTTTGGCAGCTTCTGAAGTCGTAAGTGACCAAGTGCGTACAAAATTGATGTGCTTAGTGATACCTGCCGTCATAGCAGTCTTAGCAGCAGCCGGATCGTTGTTGAGCTCGAGGGCAGCTTCCGCCAGCATGAAGTCAACATAAGCAGCGAGCATGATGGGCTCGATACCCGCGCCATTGTTGCCCCTGTTAGCAGCAGCCATTGAGGCAGGCGCGTTGTTGTCGAAGGAATGGCCAACGGGATAAATACCGTAGAGCGTACGCTTGAGGTTATCAGGTGGAATACCTTGTGGATCGAGGTGATCGCGACCCCAGTAGCCACGCGTACCCGGCATGCACCAAGGCATATCCAGTGGATAGTGTGCTGGCAAAAACTCGTTGATACAACGAGCCTCAGCTTCGCTGGTAGGGTTGGTACCTACCTGACGATAGAAATAGTACTTGGCACGAGGATCGTCGAAACCCTTAGCTTCTGTCAGGTGCCACATGAAGAAAACTGACTGGTAGTCACCTCCGCCCTGTGGGTACTGGTTAAAGAACTGCGGGTGCTGGCTGAACGGGTCGGCATTGCTAACCCCGTAGCGCCAGTAGAAATCGTCACCTGCCTTGAGCAGGTTATTCTCAGCAACCAATGCATTGATGGCAGAAGTAGCTCCCGGCTTATCGATTAGCCTCCTGTTGAGGTGATAGCGAAACTGGAGCGTATTCACCAAACGGACCCATTTGGTATAGTCGCGATTGTAGTAAAAATCGTTAGGCGTACCAATGGAGGTAGCATCCGTAAAATTGGCCTTTGCCTCAACCAGCAAATCTGAAGCTGCCTTGTAAACATTGGCAGCGGGATCTGTTGATGGGTTAAAATTGGCAGGATCCAGCGCTTTTGAATAAGGAACATCGCCGAATGTATCTACCAATACCATAAGTACGTAAGCTTCCAGCGTTTGCGCAATAGCGAGGTGACGCTTGAAGCCACCAGTAGAAGCGAGCTGCTTGAGTGCCTTAATATCACTAAGAAGGCTGGCATAAGCCACATTCCAGGTGCCGTTCATTGCGACCGGCTGGTAAGAAATTTCGTAGGTATCGGAAGCCTGGTGGTGGATGCGCGTCACACGACAACCCCGGCGGCTGGTACCATTGAAGAAATCAGCGAAGTCAGCCTGGATGCGATTCAGCAAGAAATCGACATTCGTGCTTTCCAGCGTAACGTCATTGGGGCTATCCAGCAACTCATCGAACTGATCAGAACAAGAGTTGAATGAAAACATTCCCAAGACCAGCAAACTATAAATGAGATATTTCTTCATCTTTAGTCGGTTGAATGTTTAGAAAGTTAAGTTAAGGGTAGCACCGAAGCGTCTTGCGCTAGGACCCGTCAGGTAGTCGAAGCCAAGGCTGTTGCCCACACCAGTACTCAATACATCCGTGTCAAAGTTAACATACTTTGGCATGTTGAGTGCACGGAACCACAGGTTTGAGCCCGTGATAGAAAATCTTACGGCACCCAGTGGCGTACCGTCCAGAATCTTCTTTGGCAAGCTATAGCCTAAAGAAGCTTCGCGGATACGGAAGGTACTACCATCAAAGGTAATAGCTTCGTCGGTAAAGAAGTAGTTGTCGAAGAAATAGTTGGACGCAGTAACCTGCACCGTGTTGGGCGTACCGTCGGCCTGAACACCCGGAAGGATGAGGGACAGAGCACGATCGAGCTGGTCGGTATCTCTGGAAAGACCACGTGCCAATACACCTTTAACCGTATTGCTCACAATAACACCACCGTGGCGGTACTCAAGCATGAAAGACAAGTTGAAGCC
>CAZYAO010000063.1:0-9679 GCA_964645715.1 uncultured Saprospiraceae bacterium | reverse complement strand
GTGATTACAGACTCATAGAAACCATAGTTGAGCGTAGTTTCCCATACCAGACCTGAACGAGTGCGGATAGGCGTAATAGTTGCGGCAACTTCAGCACCATTAGTTCTCATACCGCCCAAGTTGACGGAAGTGCTGGTATAACCTGTAGCAGGATCAATCGGAGCCTCCGTGATGAGGTCCTCTGTATTCTTGCTGTAGATAGAGACATCAAGCTTCAAACGGTTGTTGAACAAGTAGGCCTCCGTACCGAACTCGAGTTCCTTCTGCAACTCAGGACGCAGGTTGGGGTTGCCAAGGAAGTTGGCAATTGCCTGGGTAGCAAACAATGTACCTGCTCCATTGGCAAAACCACGTGCATTCTGCGCAAGCACGCTACGCGTGCTGTAAGGAGAAGGGAAACCAGCAGAAGTACCATACCCCAGGCGGAACTTGAGGTAACGCAGTGTGCTGGACTCGAGACCCGAGAATGCTGCTGTAGGAATGAAAGAGACACTAGCCCCCGGATAAAGGATACGACGATTGTCTGCTTCGACGGTAGACGTCCAGTCATTACGTGCGAGCAAGTTAACAAATAAGAAGTCGCTGTAGTCCAGGGTAACACTACCATAGATACCCGCCCTTCTTTCCTCTCTCAGGAAGTTGATACGACCTGCCGTGAAAGGATCGCGAGCAGACGTAGCCGTAAAGTTAGCGTGGTTGAACAGATCGAAAGTCAACTGACCTGTAGAAGCCAGACCGTACTGATTGTAGCGGTCATAGCGACTGTTAGCACCCACCAGCGCCGTCAAATTCAGTTTGTCGGAGATGCTGGTATTGTAGTTAAGGTTTACGTCATGGTTCCAGATAGTATTCTGGATAGCCGTGCTCTTGAACATACCGCTGATAACAATAGCGGAACCTGTCCCCCCTTTGTTCAGTTTCACCTCCTGGTTTTCTGTGTAGGTATCGAGACCTACACGATAGAGGATATTCAACTTATCACTGATCGCATAATTGAGCGACGTAGAGTTGAAGAAGCGAGTAACCGAGCTGGTATTGGAGTTGTACTTGGCCAACCAGACTGGGTTGGTGATGTCGTTACCACCCCGATAGTAGACGGAGCTTCTGTCGATGGGATTCTCGAATGGCAGGTTAGCCAAGTCCACGTTTCTGGGTGTGTAGAGAACGTTAGCAAAAACAGAAGGAATACCGCCTGATGCATTACTACCAAAACCTGCATTCAGCGGAGGCGTAACTACGTCTGTATTCGTGAACGCGAAAGAAGACTTGATGGTAAACTTATCGGAAAGCTCGGTATTCAGACCGAGGCCAAAATTAAGCTTCTTCAGGGTATTGCCTGGCGTGAAGCCTTCTTCATCCTGATAGCCAAAACTTACGTTGTAGCCAGACTTGCCCTGTGTACCAGAGATCTGGAGAGAAGAGTTGTACACCTGTCCTGTGCGGAAGAAAGAAGTACCAATTGTCTCATAGGCCTTGTTGGGATAACGAACAATATTCGCTCTGGTTTCCGCAGTAGAAGGACCCCATGGGAGTGCAGGATTCACAGCATACTGAGGAAATGCATTGCGGATACTGGCAACTGAAGACAGACCAATTGGGTGAGGCACCTCAGTCACATCTTGGAAATTCGCACCCCAGTTACTAAAGAACCAAGACTCCGGCGTCAGCTGCTGAAAGCCCCCGCCATAATTGTTCTGGTATTCGGGCAGGGAAGCGATGCGGTTCTGGAAATAAGACTGCGTAAAGCTAATTTCCGGCTTCTGGGCAACAGATCCCGACTTAGTCGTGATAAGAATTACACCGTTACGACCCTGATCACCATAGAGAACTGTTGCAGAAAGACCCTTCAGAACGCTCACAGAAGCGATGTTGTTGGGATCCAAGTCAAGCATACGGCTGGAAGCCGTCTGGCCACCCGTGGTGAAGTCATTCAACTGGTTGGTTGAAGAGTTGAAAGGCACCCCATCGACGACAAACAGCGGCTGGTTACTACCCGTGATGGAAGAGTAACCACGAATTGTCATGTTGGTACCGGTACCGGAAACACCACTTGTTGCAGTGATATTGACCCCCGGAATTTTACCCTGAAGGATACGGCTCACGTCACCTTCAGGTCGGTTGGCAATCAGTTCTTCCGTCACAGTCGTCACACCATAACCGAGTGCGCGACGTTCCTTCTTGATACCTAAGCCAACAACTACCACTTCATCAAGGGCGACACCCTCGCTCAGCGTGATATTGATCACATTGCCTGAACCGAGTTCGACCTCTTTGGTAGTGAAGCCCGTGTAGCTGACTACAAGTGTAGTAGCTGTGTTGGGCACGGAAAGCTGGTAGCTCCCGTCAACGTCCGTAATGGTCCCTATGGTGGACCCTTTTACGAGAATACTGGCGCCGATGAGTGGTTCGCCAGACTCATCCGACACCGTACCGCTAACGCTGCGCTGTGCCATGACAAGGGTCGCGACACCCAGCATTAGCATCAGTACTAATGAGAGTTTTTTCATACGAATCCTGTTTTGATAATGATACTTAACACTGAAACACACCCAGGAACAAGTCCGGGGTATTTTCTTGATTTGGTTCACTGTGGGGCAAAAAAAACAAGGGTTCAAAATGTATGCCGAATTGCAAAAGTCCGTTTTTAGCTTTCAGACGCAAATATTGCGGAAAATTTTTAATTCTCCTAACAAAGATTAAACGATGGTAAATTGGTTATTGCTGCTTAGCGCGGAATAATTCCTTTGCCAAAAGGGCATTACGTGTTTAAAATGCTGATTTACAATTGTATAAAAAAGGACAGCTGACAAAAATCAGCTATCCTCCTCCTGTAAAATCATTGTTAATTCACCGAAAATTAGACAAACCTAAGCCGCCCGAGATACATTTGGATCGTGTTTTTGAGACCGTAGTACAGGGCATCGCAGACCAGCGCGTGACCTATGGATACTTCCAGCAAGCCGGGTACTTCCTGTGCGTAGAATTTTAGATTCAGCAGATTGAGGTCATGGCCCGCATTTAGACCTATACCAAGTCGCTGAGCGTGCAGCGCGGCTCTTTGGTGCGGGGCGACAGCGGCTGCGGGATCGACAACAAACTGCTGTGCGAAATGTCCTGTGTACAACTCTACCCGGTCGGCACCCACTGCTTTAGCCCCTTCCACGAAGCGCTCTTCGGGATCGACAAAAATAGAAACCCTGATACCCGCCTCTTTCAGGCGGGCCGTCACCTCGCGCAAAAACCCGGCATGTCGCAATGTATCCCAACCGCTGTCGGAGGTCAGCTGATCGGGTGCATCGGGCACAAGCGTGCATTGGGCGGGTGGATTTTCGAGCACAAGGCTCAGAAATTCCGGTGTCGGATTACCCTCGATATTGAACTCGGTAGACAAGTGCGGGCGCAGTAAAGGTATATCTGCATAGCGAATATGCCGCTCATCAGGTCTGGGGTGGACGGTGATACCTTCGGCACCAAAAGCCTCGCAGTCTTTGGCTACCTGCAGAAGATCTGGCAGGTTGCCCTGTCTTGCATTCCTGATGAGAGCGATTTTGTTGATATTGACGCTTAGTTTTGTCATTGCAGGATTGAATTGAGATTATACGAGTATGTACACAAACGCTCTTTGGCAACCTCCGCCGCTAAAGATGAATGACAGCTCATTAGTGGAATTTTATAAAAAAACCTACCAATGAGCTGTCATTCATCATTGCGACCCGCCGCGATTGCGGCGGGTTGCGATATAGCAACAAGCTACAAACCACTGCGATTAGTCTCCCGCCCGGATGGTGGTCGATTCCTGAATCCAGCAGCCAACAAAAAACGACTGGCCCGGGGAAAGGTTGCGGATAAAAATATCTTCCCGGCTGGGCATAAACTGACTATAACGGCCGATCCATTTGTTGGCCTCTGCGGCAGAAGCGGGATCAATGTTGCGAGCTTTGACCCACATATCAATAGCGGGCCACACTACGATCTGACTATCCCAGCCTCGGCCTGGTCCGCAGAGCGGGCCACTGGAAGCATACAAACGTCCAATCAGCAAATAAGGTTCGCCCCAGCCCGGGCGTTGCTCCGCCGCCCGGAGCGCGTAGGTACGAGCGCGGCTAAAACTCTTCAGGTGAGTATAGTAAATCTTGGCGATCAGCATCAAGTGCTCAGCCTTTTTAGCAGCAGACACCTCCTCTGCGGCGGCCTGCTCGAACTTACTAACTGCGCAGGCATAGTTGCCATCGCGCAGGCAGCGATAAGCCTCGGCGACCGGCCCCACAGAAGCAGGGTCCACACAATGCTGATTTCCGGCAGCCGCTACTTTAGCCAAGGCAGCGCTATTTTCACCACAGCCCCCCCACTTGAGGCGGCTATATACTGTACGGATAACGTCGCAGTCGGTGCTGTTCTCCTCAAAATCGGGCATATAGCGGCGCTCGTAGTAAGCGCAGTCATAAAAATCTTTGACCGTTTCGAAATACTCCAGTCTTACAGGTGCATACTCCTTGACAATGCTCCAGCGCTCGCAGCCCGTCCCCTGGCAATTGGCCAAGCCGTAGGCAATCGCCTGCTGAATTTTTGCTACATACACCTTGGCCTCTTCATCCGAAAGCTGGCCTGCTTCATGGAGTTCGACCATGACTGCCGACATGGGGTTGATAATAAAATCCCCCGCCTTTTCGCCATCTGCCTCTATGGACGCTTTAAACAGATCAAAAATCTGGCGGCGGCTGGCCCTGGCAGGATATTTATAGAAGTAATCGAACCCTTTCCTGCCACTGACATAGCCCCCTTCCGGATAGCAGAACTGGATCTGATCATAGAGCGCAAAGATTGTATCGATGTAGGCCGAATCTCTTGTCTGCGCCAAAAAATACTCTGCGAAGCGTATGCCATCGGCCAGGATGGTGTTGCGTTTGCCATCAGCGGCAGGCGCCACGGCGTGTACCTTTTTCCAAAAACCATAAGCCCCTGACCAGTCGCCCGCCTTGAGGTGATCGCGATAAAGAACGTAATTGGTTTCGGCATCATCGGGACTGGGTGCATCCCGGAAAGTAGGACAAGGCGTCAACCTCTCCACCGGTGGCGGTGTCGGCTGCACGGGTGGCTGCGCCGGCGTGGCGACCTCAGCCACTTTGGGAGAGCAACCAACAACAAGTGCAGCCGAAAGGAAGCCCATCAACAGAGCCATTGCAGAACGCTTCATAATTTATGAATAAATATGTATGGAATAAGACAAATTGCTTTACAAAAGTAACGATAAAACTTTTAAAATCGTGTTGCTACACCACCATAATCCAATGCAGTGAAAGTACTTCCCGTACTGTGGGTTGCTGCCTCCACCGTCCGGTGGAGGGATGAGCCATTTTGCCATGTTTTTTTTGGGGCGGCTCATGCCGCCCAAAAATGAATCATGCGTGGATTATGCCGCTGCTAAAATTCTGTAAGTCAACCATCCAAAAAATGAGAAAAAACAGCTAAAAGCACATTTTAGCTCCGCCCTTAGTCTAAAAGACCTAAATTTGGGGCATCGTTTACCGAGCAACATCGATTCAAGTAACCTCAATATACAGACCATGAAGAAGCATAATTTTAGTGCCGGCCCCGCGATTCTGCCTGCCAGCGTACTGGCACAAGCCGCTGAAGGTGTCAAAGATATCAACGGCAGCGGATTATCCATTCTGGAGATCTCACACCGCAGCCCTACCTTTACGGCCATCATCGAAGAAGCCGAATCCCTGATCCGCGAGTTGGCAGGCATAAGCGATGACTACGCCATCCTTTTTCTGAGTGGCGGTGCCAGCACCCAGTTTTTTCAGGCACCCATGAACCTGCTCAACGAAGACGAGCAAGCAGGCTATGCCGACACCGGCACCTGGTCATCCAAAGCTATCAAAGAAGCTAAGGCTTTCGGTAAAATTGACGTTTTGGCCAGCTCCAAAGCCGAAAACTACAACTATATCCCCAAAGGCTATGAGATCCCGGCTGGACTCCGCTACTTTCACTTCACCAGCAACAACACCATTTTTGGCACCCAGTACCACTACTGGCCAGAAGCCGGCTGCCCACTAGTCTGCGATATGTCCTCTGACATGCTCAGCCGGCCCTTTCCCGTGGATCGATTTGGACTGATTTATGCGGGTGCGCAAAAGAACCTCGGACCTGCCGGCGTCACCTTGGTGATTGTCAGAAAAGAGCTGCTTGGGCACGTGAACCGGGCACTTCCTTCGATGCTTGATTATCGGGTTCACATTGAAAACCAGTCGCTCTACAACACACCACCTGTTTTTCCGATTTATGTAACCATGCTCACCCTGCGGTGGATTAAGGAGCAGGGCGGACTGACTGCCATTGAACGCCACAATCAGGAAAAGGCTGCTTTATTGTACAACGAGATTGACCATAATCCGCTTTTCAAAGGAACCGTCGTAGACCCTGCTGATCGCTCACTCATGAACGTTACGTTTGTGACCACGCAGGCTGACGATGAGAAGGCCTTCCTCGATTACGCGAAAGCCAATGGCATCATGGATATAAAAGGGCACCGCTCCGTAGGCGGGTTCCGCGCCAGCATCTACAATGCCATGCCCAAAGAAAGTGTGGCATATCTGGTTGAGCTCATGCAGTCATTTGCGCAGTCGAGGGGTTAGTGGTGGGACCCTATATGTAAAGCGCTGTTTGGTGGCCGTGGCCGCCAAACAGCGCTTTTAATATACTTACTATGTTGTTGAATTAGCTAAATCACGACATACGTGCTCAACCAACGACAGCATGAAACGAGACGGGTCTGCTAGCGCTTGTCGGCACTTGAGAAAATCCGTTTCCAGTTGATCCCCTTAGCCAGGCTATTCTCCTTGAGGCTAAACCAGATGAAGAGTGGTTTACCCACAACATGATCCTCCGGGACAAACCCCCAGAATCGGGCGTCCTCTGAATTGTGGCGATTATCGCCCATCATCCAATAGTAGTTGAGCCTGAAAGTATAACTCGTGGCTTTGCTTCCATTGATAAATACAGTGCCGTCTTTCTCTTCAAGCTTATTGCCCTCATAGACCGAGATACATCGACGGTACATAGCCATGTTAGCAGGAGTAAGTTCGATGGTCTCACCAGCTTTGGGGATCCAGACAGGCCCGTAGTTGTCCAGTGTCCAGCCAGCAAAATACTCAGGAGCATGGGGGAATAGCTTATAGGGACTCTGCGGAAGCGAATCGAAATTGATAGGTTCGATTACAACACCGGCATCCAACCCCTGGACCTTAGCCTTTTCCTCATCTGTAGCGAAGAGCAGAAATGAATTGGGGGGAAACCTACCCGGATCCAGCGGCTGAAAATCCGTAGAAGCAATACCCCAATCAGAGAACGAGCTGGTATTGACCATGGATGAAGGCATGGTAACGATATACATAAACTGTAGGGTTGAAGGATTGGAAGCAGGTTTGCCATTGATGAAAACCTGGCGGTTGACAATCTGGAGGCTATCACCGGCGACACCCACACAACGTTTAATGTAATGATCCTTCTTATCGACCGGTCTAACGACTAGTTTTTTCATACCCGCCTCAATTTGGCTGTGGTATTGCGGATTGCTCTCCCTGACGGCTCCGTAGCGAAAATCCTCCACCGTCCAGGTTCGATCAGGAAAAACAAAGACACTATCACCAACAGGCAGGTTAAAGACTACCGGATCATTGCGATCAACACTTTCGATCGCTTTAAGTCTCCGATACGGCAATGACGGTTTAGACAGATAGCTTTCGCCATCGACCATTGGCAGTCGGTTGTGCAGCAGCGGAATCATAGCCACCGTCTGCGGCATCCTGAGTCCATAGTGCGCTTTGCTGACAAACAGGAAATCTCCGACCAGCAAAGAGCCCTCCATGGAAGGCGTAGGAATAACATACGCCTCGATCAGAAACATGCGAATAAAACCTGCAGCAAACACCGCGAAGATGATGGCCTCGGCCCACTCCCTTATAGGAGACTTATTGAAGGGATTATCTTTTTCCAGCTTGGCAACCAGCTTAGTCTTTCCAGATTCACGCGCCTCTTTGATTTTGTCGAGATACTCCTGCTCCCGGTCAAGGACGGGACTGATATAGGTATCCTGCGACAAGCCAATCCAGCCAAAGTAAAGCGGGCCTGCAACGACCGCCAGCAAGCTGTCGAGGAAAGAATACCGCCCGAAAGAACGTGCAAGATCGATTACAATACCGGCATGGGTAAAGAAATTCACAATGGGGAACAACATCCAGAGCGCATGCGCCGGCTTTTTACCGATCAGCTCGCAAGCCACCCAGTAGTTGTAGCCGGGCACCAATGCCTTCCAGCCTGCTTTGCCCGCTTTCTCAAAAACTTTGTACCAACTAATGCTGAGTAAGAGGTAGAACACCACGAAAAACCATCCCAACCAGGTCATTGCATGTATTTTTATAAAAAAAACAGAAGCGGTTCGACGGGGCTGCCAGCAACAGACTTTGGTGGCGTCAGCCGCTAAAGTCTATTGTGAACCGTCGGGTATTTTTAATTTTTTGTAA
The DNA here is from genome assembly GCA_964645715.1 of uncultured Saprospiraceae bacterium. Lineage (GTDB taxonomy): Bacteria > Bacteroidota > Bacteroidia > Chitinophagales > Saprospiraceae > JAUMBM01. The sequence continues at coordinate 1,154 of CAZYAO010000063.1, read as the reverse complement.
CAAATCAAAAATACCCGACTTACTCGTCATTTAGCATACAATGCATCGGCATCGCGCAAATAAGGCTAAACAACCGACAGATACCCAAAGCAAAGATAATCGATTCGGGCAAGCCAGCAATAATAAAAAAAGCTGCCCCGGGAAAGCAGGAGCAGCAAATGAACAGAAACCACTTCAAGAAATGAGAAATCTTTGATCAACCCCAGCGACTGTGCAGACAACTGCCAGCAGTGCAGCAAGGCCTGCATTGGTCTTACATAGGAGACTGGTTGAGGTGATACTTTTGAATAAGCGTCAGCAATTTGGCCGCGTATTGCGGATCTTGGCTATATCCTGCAGCCTGCAAGCCTTTAGCCCAGGCCTGCAGATCATCGCCGTGGGCGAATAATGAAGCGTAATGATTTTTGAGCAGCAGACTGTGCGCGCGCCAATTGGCCCAGGCCGACTCGAAGGTACGCGTACCCATAACCGAGCCAAAGTGATTGTTGCGCTCTCGGGCATTGGGATGGCTACCCGCGTGACTTTCCAGAATTGCCTGCGCCAGATTAATTGCCGGCGGAATACCGTACTTTTCGTACTCCACCCAGGCGACCCTGGAAAAACGGCTCACATAGGAACGAATCACCTCCTCACTCAGGCGTACGGTTCCGGTCGCCGCTTTTGGCTGCGACCCATTGCCTATGAGGCTGACACCCCTTCCGATAGACATAGGTTCGACCTCCCCACCCCCCAACAAGGCATCTGATCCACTTCTTATCGCTGCAATCGGAGACCGCAGGTGGATTGACAGATTGATTTCACGATAGGTGATGTAATACAAAGCTGCCAGAATACCCGCAATCTGCAGATAGCGCAGTGTACGGCTAAAGCTTGTACGCAACTCAACCAGACCAGGGTCCACTGCCTGTTGATCCTTCTTTGACTGCAGCGAGTAATGAAGGTAGAGAAAAATCCTGTGAACCCCCATTCGTAGCCTGTACCAAAGTGCTCCCCAGTTGATGATCGGTTGCCCGGAGGGGTGACCATCCCGCAGCTGCCGGCCAGCAGGTCGGACTGGCTTATTTCCATAGGTATGATTTGTATTCATGACGCAACTTGTTGTGGGATTCTAATAAATTGTTTTAACAATACAAAAATAAAACCAAAAACACACA
>CAZYAO010000062.1:2865-15828 GCA_964645715.1 uncultured Saprospiraceae bacterium | reverse complement strand
ACGGTTGGCGACCTTGATGGTGATGGTTTGCGAGATTTGCTGGTAGGAGACTATAATGGAAATGTATTTTTTTATAAAAACACAGGCACGGCTATTGCCCCTGCCTTTGCACTGCCAATGGCAGCACCTTTTGGCTACGTGAAGCCTGTCGGAACAGTTGCCTTTTTGGCGCCGGTACTCAAAGACGCCAATGATGATGGGCTACTCGATTTGCTGGTCGGCTACAATCCCGGGCGTATCCGGCTCTACCTGAACACAGGCAGCGCTACTGCTCCGCAGTTTGGCCCTGCAACGGCCAATCCTTTTGGCTTGAATTTTAGCAATTTCAATGTATGGGCTATGCCTATTTTTCAGGATATGGATGGTGACGGGGATGATGACCTGCTGGTGACAACTTTCCCCAGCATACAATACCACGAAAATTTGAGGGCTGTCAGCGGCCTGACCGAGCCTCTGTCGGGCCGACTTGATCTCTACCCCAATCCGGCGACTGAGGAGGTGCTGATCGCACTCCCCGAGGGGCTGAGGCAGGATTGTGGTGGGGCGGGGCTGCAGCTGAATATCCGTGATGTTTCGGGGAAAATACATGCTAGCACGTACGCAGCAGTTGAGGGCGGGATTCGCTGCTCGTTGTCGGGACTGACCGCCGGGCTGTATTTTGCAGAAGTAGCTGCCTGTGGTGCGCGCTATCAGGCATTATTGGTGAAGCAATAAGCCTGCTATCCCCTGGGTGTTCCGGCAGCATTGTCATTGAAGGTAAATGCAATAAACCGAAGTATAGTTAACGGTATTTGATCATATCAGCTATGTGACAAAACCTTCACTGGCTCGCCATTACTTTGCATTGAAGGCTTGGGGTGCTAAAATGGTAAATAGCGATTTACTCAACATTAAATTCATATTGAAATGGAAAAAATCTTGGCTTGATTTCGTTAGCTGTTATAGGTTTGTTGTCCTTTGCGTTTTACAGTGCTAAACAAACAGAAAACAGGCACACCAGCACTTCGCAATCGCCAAGGGAGGCAAGCTTCGGAACATCGTCATCACCGCTTAACGATGCATGGGAATTGTATTCCACGGAGTCGGAAGGCCAGCCCACCTCCCCTGAATTTCTGAGTACCCATCCCAACCCCGGCAACCGGGTGGCAGCCATCGAGAAGAAAAACAATGAACTTGGCTGCTCAGGTAAACTGCAGTACCAGACGGAATATGCGCGGATTAAGGGTTTGTTGCGGTAGGTGTGCTAACTGAATAGCAATCGCTGACTTTACTTAATCTGGGTAATCTATATTCATTGAATTGAGGAGTGCATTTTTCTCGGTTTTGTTTACTTTTGTAACATACGTAATCAACTGTCCGATAATTGGAAAGCCGGATCATGTGGCTGAAGACTCATTAATCTGACAGGGTGGGGAGCATAACTGGATGCTCACATGTAAGATCCGTACAATTATCTTTCAAATCGAGAACAACTGGCAAAATGCCGAAATGCGCCTACATAACTGTACCGTGTATCGCCTTCCTTTTTTCAGTGGTATTGCTCAGCGCTCAGCCCACATGCCAACCGCTCTCCTTTAGTATACAGTATCTCGATTATTCTTCAGGTTTATCCTCTGCCCGGGTGAATTCAGTGACGCAGGATCAGCTGGGATTCTGGTGGCTGGGCACAGAATTCGGGCTCCAGCGCTTTAACGGGAAATCCTTCCAGACATTCCGTCACCAATCCGGAGATGCCTCCAGTCTGCCCGATAATGTCATACGTGCTGTTCATGCTGATAAGCATAACCGTTTATGGGTAGCTACGCCCGTTGGCATTTGCCGTTATCTGCCGGCGACAGGGCACTTCAAGACCTATCAAATTCAAGGTGATCAGCCAACATTGGGATTCCCCTCCCAATTTCTGGAAGATTCCCGGGGTGACCTTTGGCTCGCCGCTACGGGTGAATCGACACTTTTCCGACTCCAATCGGGCAGCGACGTCTGGGAACGTTATCCCCTTCCTGCCCATACTGGTATCATTGGCAGAAATATTGGAGAAGACCGCCAAACTGGTAATATATGGCTGATTTACAAAAGGCAGGATGGAATAGCATGCCTCGGCTACATAGACCGAAGAACTGGCCGGCTGACGCCCGGACCAGGGGCTCTTGATACACTAACCCGCAATGCCTGCCATTTTGGGTTGGATCCCAGTCGCGGTCTCTGGTCCTCAAGCGTAACGGACAGTTGGTATCCGGATTTCCTTTTTCGATATGATCTTTCTACCGGGCAAACCCGGCGATTCAATTTATCCAGCCTGAATTTTTCCCCACTGTTTGTTGACCGAAAAGGCCAGGCATGGTTTTTTAAGTCGCAGCAAAGGGAGTTTGGTTTTATCAACCCCAATAGCGACAGTCCTACCGTTTATTGCTGGCCGCAGTCAATGGATGGACGAAAGACCCTGTCTACTGATATCATATGTATTTACGAAGACAGGGAAGGTAATATATGGATTTCGACTAATACAAACGGAGTCTTTGTTATTAATACCTCTGCACACAGGTTTTTACCGGTATACGAAAATTTCAATGACCAAGTAAATGGCAAAATCAGGGATCCAATCTCTATGTGGGAATCTCCGGAGGGGAAAATATGGGTAGGCACGTATAATCACGGAACCTATTTACTGGATCAGGACTTCCGGTTATTAAAAAAAATATTTACGCCTGTTAACGAAACATATGACAAACCGGCGGAAATTTCAGATAGAAATGCCAATACTGTCTGGAGCTTCAGTAGTGATCTGGAGGGCAATATCTGGGCAGGTTGCCAGGCGGGCGTACTTATGCAGTTTTCGCCCTCGGGTGAATTGTTGTGGAAAGGCCAGGATTCGGTACTTGCTTACCGGACGATACGCTGCCTGTCCAGAGACAACGACGGGTATATTTGGGTAGGTACCCAAGGAGGGCTTTTAGCCAGGTTAGATCCTAAAAGCCGTACAATATCCCGTTTTGAAGCAATGGACCCCTCTACCCAAACCCCAATGCGCCTCTACAAAATAATACCGGACAAAGAAGGTTGGTTGTGGCTGGTATATGCAGACCAAGTCCTGCATTACCACACGCTTACGAAATCCTGGAAATTGGTTCAGTTATCCGGAAAAACGAAGATAGCAGCAGGTACGGGCTACGAATTCATCTCAGGCGCTGTGGCGTGGGGCTCGGATAGTTTGCTGGTATACGGCCGGAATTTGTACTGGCTGGACAAGAATACCCGTACAGCCAGAGAAATAGAGAAATTGAGTACATCGCTCACTGGATATGTGAGGTTTGCAGCGCGCGCCCGTGACGATTTGATACTGGCTTTTTCGACAGGCGCAGCACGCTGGTCGATGCGGACAGGCGGACTGGTAAGCTATTCCACACAGGACGGGCTGCCGGACATTTATTCCGAAACACTGAATGTGGGTTGCTACCTGCGCAATGGCCATGTGGTGCTGGGTATGGGAGGTGAAGGTGCATATTTCTTTCAACCTGACAGTGTACGCAAAACGGATACTCGTCCGCCCAATGTACTGATTGACGGGATGTGGGTCAATGGGCGGCGCATTGCCTTAGATATCTATGCATCGATAAAAAACCTGCGCCTGCGGCATTCCGAGAATTTTCTAAAAATAGCATACGCATGCGCTACCATGCGGCAACAGCATCATCTCCGTTTCCGCTATCGCCTAATCGGGTACAGTCGCGAATGGGTGGACAATGGTGGAAAGCGCAGCGTGGAACTGACCGGTCTGACTCCCGGCCGTTACGTCCTGGAAATTCAGGTACGCAACCGCGAAGGATTGGAGGCGCTGCAAGTTGCTCAACTGCCCTTTAGTATCCTTCCGCCCTGGTACCTGAGCTGGCCAGCATTGATTATGTACGTTGTTCTTCTGATTTTGAGCATTTACCGCCTCTATCATTTTCAATTGCAGCGCAAGCTGGAACTGGCTGAATCGACACGTCTACGGGAGATGACTGCATTTAAATCGCAGTTTTATACCAATATTACCCACGAATTCCGTACCCCGCTCACGATAATCCTTGGGATGGCCGAAGAGATGGAAAACAATCCGGATAATTTCCTTCTCAAAGGTATAGCAATGATCCGCCGCAACAGCAACCGCTTGCTCGAGTTAGTCAATCAGGTGCTGGAGCTTTCCAAACTGGAGAGCGGTCAGCTGGAATTACGGCTACAGCGAGGGGACGGGATCAGGTTGTTGAAATACCTCACCGAAAATTATTCCTCCTTTGCTGCCTCCCGTGAAGTCAATTTGTCATTTTCCAGCACATTGAATGCATTGGAAATGGATTTTGATACTGAAAAAGTACAACAAATCATGGATAACCTGTTATCCAATGCCATAAAATTTACGCCTGCCGGCGGAGAAGTGTGCGTAGATATCCAAAAATTGGCGTGGGGAGCTGCGGAAATGCCGCACGCTATGCATCCCACAGCCTACAGCGAAGGCGTACTCGCAGTGACAGTAAAAGATACGGGCATTGGTATGGCAGCCGAAGAATTGAAACATATTTTTGATCGGTATTATCAGGTAAAAAACACCAACAACCTAAGCGGGACAGGCGTTGGTCTGACATTGGCACTGGAATTTGCCCGATGGATGGAGGGGGACATCACCGTGGAGAGCGAAGTGGGGAAAGGCAGCATATTTACCTTTTATTTGCCCATCCTTCGAAAGACGGATACCACAGACGTATGGGCTATGCAATCTCATGGCGTCAGCCATGCCCCCTCGGAAACATTTACAGACGAAACGGTACCTGCAGAAGCAGACAGTCTCCGGGTGCTACTGATAGAAGACAATCCTGATGTCCTACAGGTATTGCGAGCCTGTCTGCACCCACATTACCAGATTGACACTGCAGAGAACGGCCGTATTGGCCTGGAAAAAGCACAGCAGATTCTTCCTGACCTGATTGTCAGCGATGTGATGATGCCAGAAATGGATGGAAGGGCACTCTGCACAGCGCTGAAGCAAGATATACGCACCAGTCACATACCGGTTATCCTGCTCACCGCCCGTGCCGGGCTACAAAACAAGCTCGAAGGGTTGGATTTGGGCGCCGACGACTATCTGGTGAAACCATTTGAAAAAGCTGAACTGCTGGCCAGAATGCGGCAGCTGACAGAGCAGCGTAAGCGGCTTAGGAACTATTACCTGCAACAGGCGCTCACCGGCACTGCCGCAACCACCCCCGAAGCAACAGTCAAAATCAGTCAAACGGATGAAGCCTTTTTGGCAAAAATCAAGGATATTGTTGAAAGCCATTATTCAAATGCCGATTTTGGCATCGGGGATCTGGAAATGACCATGGCCATGAGTCACGCCCAATTTTACCGCAAATTCACGGCACTGATGGGTATCAGTGCCGTCGAGTACCTGAGAAGGGTGCGCATACAAAAGGCACAGGAATTATTGCAGGACCCTGATTGCAGCATTTCGGATGTCGCCTTTTCTGTTGGCTTCAACGACCCCGCTTTTTTTTCCAGAGTATTTAAGTCAGCAACCGGGTTGTCGCCCAATGAATGGCGAAACAGCCGGGTGTAAGCGGAGGTATTGGGTGATGTGAACAATAAATCCACAAATAAGAACAAATAATCCAAGCGATTGAAGAGGCAAAGCGCATTACTTTGTATCGAAAGCTTAGCGCATTGAAATGGCGCGTGACGCAAAAATTCGGTGAAGTACATAATAGATTTATGCGTCACTTCACCTCCTGTAAAAATATAGTTTCACACTTCTGCATGGTGTGAAACAGTACGCTTATTGGGTGAGTACATTGGATGTGACTCAAGTGGCGGAGCTTTATTTTTTCTAGTCTTTTCCCAGTTTCCAGTAGACTTTGCAATGTCAAAAGAAGGCCCTAAACAATGGTGTGCACTATACGTGGCTGCTCGTTGTGAAAAAGTGGTGGCTGCCCAGCTTAAGGTTCTGGACATCGAAACCATTGTGCCCATACAAAAAGAAATTCGACAATGGAGCGACAGAAAAAAAGTAGTAGAAACTGTATTGTTTCCGAATTATGTTTTTCTTGCCCCGAATATTTACCAATATGAGGCTGTGAACAAACTGGATCATGTCGTTGGTTTTGTACGCTTCGGCGGCCGGATTGCTGTCTTGTCCGAGCGCGAAGTCGCTCTGATAACACAAATAGCAAAAGTGGAACATCCAGTGGTAATACATAGCGGTGCAATTGCTCCGGGAGATGAAGTAGAAATCATTTCCGGACCTCTGAAAAATCAGCGTGGACGTATACAGCTGCTTAACGGTACTACCAAAGTGCAAATTGCAATCCCAAGTCTAGGGAGTTTTGTACAAATCATTGTGAGAAGAGAAGACCTCAAAAAGGTGACTCCTTAAATTTAATTCGGACGATTTTGCGCAATTCAATTGCCCACGAAATCACCTCCTATTCTCTTGTTTGAATTACAAATACAATACGCTAATTATGAAATCAGCGGTTCTAGGTTTAATTAAAATAATTATATGACTCTATTCAAGTAAAGGAATAACAAGGATAATTTGGAATCATAATTGAGTCAATGAATATTATTTGTAATCTTCAACCCTGTGTACTATATGAACCACAAACCAAGTTCAATAAATTTATTTTCATCAGCTGGATCAATTGCATTTGTTACACTAATTATATTCTCAGTACTGTTCTTTAAAGAACGCATCATTATCTTTGATCCTGCATTTCACCTGTTCAGCATTGTACGAACGGGTGATTTTGCGATACAGAATTATCGATTTGGCACATTTTTTACGCAATGTTTTCCATTGATTGCAGTCAAGGCAGCGCTACCAATCAAATGGGTCATGATTGCATACTCTGTTAGTTTTGTGATACTTGACGCAGTACTTTTTGGTTTGTTACTCTGGGCACTTCGTCAGCCAGTTTTTGCCATTTTGCTGCTGCTGAATAGTTTGTTGATGGTCAACGAAACTTTTTACTGGATACAATCTGAAATAAAACAAGGCCTGTCTTTTTTGATTTTTTATCTTGGTTTTGTGCAAAGTATATTAACCCACGGACATGCAGCCTGGCATTTGCCAGTACACGCTTTTTTACTTTCCCTGTTGGCGTTTATTCACCCGCTTATCATTTTCCCATTTATCTTCAGTTGGGGTCTATCTTGGGTTCGTGAAAAAGAAAAAGCACGTCGGCTCATTATTCTGAATTCCGGGATAGCTTTTTGCCTATTTTACCTGGGTAAGGTTTTCTTTTTCAGGCATAGCTATGACACCATTGCCATGAATAAGATTGAAAATATCACTAACCTATTTTGGGAATGTTGGAAAATACCTACTAATGAACTCTTTTTAAGGTATTTGATTACAGATTATTATTTTTTAATAGGGCTGTTATTGGGTGTTGTGTATTTTTTTTTGAAAAGAAGACAGTTTGTTGCCCTTTTCTGGTTTTTTCTCTTTTTCACAGGTTACCTGTTGTTGATTAATTCATCTTACCCTGATCCGGCTAACTTGCGCCATTTTTATTTGGAACACATGTATCTGCCTTTAGGAACTATGACCTTGTTAGCATTAGCTCATACGGGTATCCTCAACCATATAAACACCTCGGGTTCGATTCTAATCCTGCTATTTTTAGCGATTAGATTAACTCACATTGGTACATATCATCAGTATTTTACCGATAAAATTGCCTGGCAGAGGCAATTTTTACTTGCACAGCCAACTGATAAAATCATCTATGCGGAAAAAGATGTTCTGGATGTAAGAAAACTCATATATACATGGGGTTCGGCTGAGGAATTTTGGTTATTGTCCACGCTTGAACTCGGGGAGACTCGTTCTGTCGGTATCTTTGATAATCCCGAAAGCCTGCGATGGGCTATTGAGAAATCGGATAGATTTATCACAAAGATGCAGATATTTGACTATGCCGAGCTCCCTGCCCGTTATTTCCATTTCAACAATACTAGTTTGCCCTATACTATCTACGCACCCTCTGAGTAATCTTCTATTGCGTGAATATATTGTACAATGTATGTATTGTGTTGATAACTAAATATATGCACTGGCTTGCGTTTGATGAAATTCAATCATATCATCTGCTAACCAAAATCTTTTTTGCGGGCTATAAGTAGCAGCGGCCGCATCTGCGGGGGCTGTGACTAAATCCCTATTGATACGGTGCAAACCGTTGTCGAGTAATCTATTTCCACAAGGGGGGTATGCGTGGCATACAACAGGCTTCGGAAGGGGGACTTTCCGGAGCTTTTTTTGTGTCAATAGCGAGCGTGTGTGTTTTGAACAGATGAGTTTGTCTCGGAATACTCTTTGGCGGCTGCCGCCGCCAAAGAGTATTCTTAATGACTATTTACTTTTTGATTTTTTCAATAAAGTCAAAAAATAAACAATTAAAGCGGCATATTGCTTGTGGAAGTACAATACAGATACATTGCTGATGAGCAGGTACGCTATAATTTAAATCAGCATGGTAGTAATGATTACCGTCAGTAAGCGTACAGTACAGCGACAGTTCATATTGCGGCAGAATCATCCTATCTTCGCCCTTGCAAACCCATCGCCCAGTCGCTTCCATACCACGTGCAAAAAAGAACCTATGTTTAGAACAGTACTCCTGTCAATACTCTTTGGCATCCTCCTCCGTACGCTGTCGGCACAGCCTGCCGAAGGCAATTGGTTGTTGGGGGGTGATATGCGCTTTCAGGTCAACCTGACGGAAGAATCAGTTAGTGGCCTGACGATCAGCCCGGTGGCCGGGTATTTTGTGTCGGACCGGCTCGCGCTGGGCAGTGGCCTGGGGCTGGCGAGGGCGCGGCAAAATGGCAGTCCGTTTGCCAGCCTGCAGTTGTCGCCTTTCCTGCGCTACTATTTCCCTACTGCCGACGACAGAATATCCTTCCTGCTGGAAGGCAGCAGTCTGTACAGCTTTGCCCGTTTTGAGGACAGTAATACGAGCGCGCTGCGCATCAGTGCGGGCGGCGGCATCAACTACTTTTTGACACCACAGCTGGCGCTGGAAGCGCTGGTATCTGCCCACCTGCTCACAGGTCTTGGCGAAACGCCTTCGTCGCGGGTATCTTACGGCCTGCGGACAGGGCTGCAGGTCTATTGGTCCGGCAGTACGGCCGCCGATGGCAGTCCGCCCACTTCTGCGGCGCTTCGCAAGGGAAAACTGCTGCTGGGCATTGCACAGCGGCTTACACTCAACGCCCGCAATCACCGTTTTGAGCCGACAATCGCCTACCTGCTGACCGACCGGCTGGCGCTGGGCGCTGCAGCCAGCCTGCCCTTCCGGGAGTTTCGGCCGCAGCTTCGCTACTTTGTCAGCAGTGACGGGCAGGCCCGTTTGCGGCCGTTTGCCGGAGTAGGCAGCAGCCTGGTCTGGAAGTCAAGAACAGAGGAATACCTGAAGATACAGCCGTTTGCCGGGGCCGGGGCACTGTACTTTGTCAGCGAGGCACTGGCCGTTGAGGGAAATCTGCAGTATCAGCTCAATCTGCGGCCCGTGGGGGCGAGCTCACCAGCGACGTCTTCCATAATTATGGCCAGTGTTGGCTTGCAGTATCTGATGGGGTGGGAGTAGAAAGTGTTCACACCGGCAATACTTTCTGGCGGCAGCCGCCGCCAAAAAGTGTTGATTTTTGCCGCCACGGGCGGCCAAAAAACCCCTACCGCCACGAACTAACCGTACTCACCCCCACCAGCTGATCGTAGCGCCCGCCGACCGGTCGGTAGTAGATAAGGATATGGTAATTATTTTCTGCCTCCGAAAAATTACCTTCGGTATCTGACCAGTCGGGCACGGGCAGCTTGCCGCGCGGTAGCTCGCGAGGTACCAGCACATACGCATAGTTGTAGTACCCCTGCTTCAGCAGTAGCTTGCCCACATAGCCCGGCAGGGCCGGGTTGAACTCCATGCGGAATGCCGGCTTGAGCTGCCACTCCGACAAGGCACCGTAGATGTACACATCATAGTCGTAGTAGGCATCGTCGCGCTTGAGCTGAAAAAGCGTATTGACATAATCGCCCGACAGCATAGCATTGGGCTGATCAAAATTTTCGATTACAAAATCGCCGTTGAGGTCCGTAAAGCTCAGGTAGGGGCGCATGTGGCGCACCTGGTCGGGCTGCACTGTCACATCAATCTGCTGGTCGCTCACACCTACATATTGAATAAACTGCCGTGAGGGGTTGCGCAGGGTGCGCAGGTCGAGGAATCGAAACTCGTTGCCTGCCGGAAAAGCGATGCGGTCCTGGTAGTCAAAAATCATGCTTGTCAGCCGGAGCAGGCTCGGCTGCAGGCCGTGGATGGCATTGTCCCAGCGGCCATTTTGCAGCACCGTAGCCCGCACCTCCTGCATAGGGCTTCGGATGGTCAGCTGCTGCGGGTCGATGCTGAAGTCGATCTCCTGGTGGGTCTGCAGCTTGCTCACCACCGCCGGCCGCACCACCTGCGCAGAGATAGACACCTTGCGGTCGACCACCACAAAGCGCCGCGTAATCACCGGCCTTTTCTCGTCCTCATCCTCATAGATGGTAAGCAGGTAGTTGCCCGATTTGGTCCAGCGCACATCCCGGTTGGGGATGATGAGTTCGTAGTGGGCAAAATTATTGACCGTCTGAAACGAAAAACTTAGTTCGCGCACATAATCTTCCTCATAGCCATCGATATAGTCCAGGGGCGACAGGTTGGAAGGATTCCAGTTCATGTCGCAGTGCGTGATGCGATAGACATAGGTTTTCCCCCGGGCATCGAAATCATCGAAATCGAGCTGCAGCTGCACCTCGCTCCCCAGTTCTACCAGCGGAAAAGTATTCTGGTAGCCAGCGATGCCAAACCGCACACAGCCAATATTTTCGACATAGGTATGGTTGTAGTTGACAGCTTCGTACTGCCCCAGCAGCCCCAGGCTGTACAGCAGACTCAGCAGTATCATTCCCATCTGTTTCATAGCGGACGCTGTTTTACGTATTCTGTAATGCTTATCGGTCGGGTTGGGGGCAGCCGGTAGGGCGGGCTTCGCCCAAAAATAGCAAAAATTACCCAGCCCGCACCGGATAATCCCTTCAATCCGGTGCATAAACCGTATTTTTGTACAGCAACCAACCGCAGCCATGCCAACAGCTACCGATCGCTACCATACCCTTGTCCCCGAGGCGGCAGTCACCCAACTCACCTCTGATGCGCAGCGCGGCCTCACGCGCGCGGAGGCGCTCACCCGCCTCGCGCAGTATGGCAAAAACGCCCTGCTTGAAAAGAAACGCAAATCCGCCCTGACTATTTTCCTGTTGCAGTTTAAGGATTTTATGATCGGCGTGCTGCTGTTTGCCGCCTTCGTGTCAGGTATGCTGGGGGAGTGGGTTGACACAGTCATCATTGTCATTATCATCATCCTCAACGCCCTCATCGGCTTCGTGCAGGAGTACCGCGCCGGTAAAGCCATGGATGCTCTCAAAAAGATGAGTGAAGTACAGTCGCTGGTGCTGCGCGACGGGCAGGCCTTCCACGTGCCGGCTACCGAATTGGTGCCGGGCGACATAGTGCTGCTGGAAGCAGGTGATGCGGTGCCTGCCGATCTGCGGCTGCTCGAATCCCACCAGCTGCGCGCCAACGAGTCGGCCCTCACCGGCGAATCGGTGCCGCTCGACAAGCAGACGGCAGCCCTTGACAATCCGGATCTGCTCCCCGCCGACCGCAACAACCTCGCCTACAAAGGCTCGACCATCACCTACGGCCGCGGCCGCGGGCTCGTCATCGCTACCGGTATGCGCACCGAGCTGGGCCAGATAGCCAGCATGCTGCAGGAAGAAGAAGGCGATACCCCCCTCAAGCAGCGCATGCAGGCATTTGGCAAGCGGCTGTCTTATCTGATACTGCTGATATGCCTCATCCTCTTTCTGTCGGGCCTTATGCGGGGCGAGGGTGTATGGGAAATGCTGCTATTGTCGACCAGTCTGGCCGTAGCGGCCATCCCGGAGGCCCTGCCGGCCCTCATCACCATAGCGCTGGCGCGGGGCGCGCGCCGCATGGTGCGCAAAAATGCCCTCATCCGGCAGTTGCCGGCGGTAGAGACGCTGGGCTCGGTGACCTATATTTGTTCCGACAAGACGGGCACCCTCACCATGAACCAGATGCGGGTGTCGCAGGCGCTGCCAGCCATAGCACAGGACGCTGCGCAGCCCGAGTGGCTGTTGTCGCTGCTGCTCAACCACGACGCCCATCCGGGCGAAGGGGGCGAGTGGACAGGTGACCCTACGGAGACGGCCATTGTAAAGGCGGCATCGGCCGTGCCGGGCGTTGACGCGCAGGCCTTGTTGGCCCGCCACCCCCGCTGCAGCGAGCTGCCCTTTGATGCCGACAGAAAATGCATGACCACTGCCCACGCCTATGGGCAGGGCTTTTTACTCATTACCAAAGGCGCCGCCGAGGCGCTGGCCGGCCGGCTGGCCGATGCCGGAGAAGCCGACCGCCTGCTGGCGCAGGCTGACGCCTGGGCCAGCGAAGGCTTGCGGGTGCTGGCCTATGGCTACCGCTACTGCGACCAGCTGCCCGAGCCATTTACGACGGAGGAGGTAGAGAAAGAGCTGTCGCTGGCCGGCATGGTAGGGCTTATTGATCCGCCCCGTGAGGAGGTAGCCGCCGCCATCGAAGAAAGCAAGAAGGCGGGCATACGCCCCGTGATGATCACCGGTGACCACCCGGCGACAGCCATGGCCATTGCCCGGCAGATCGGCATCGCCACTTCCGAGGCCGAACTGCTGAGCGGGCGGGCACTCGACGCCCTCGACGAGGGCGCCTTTTTACAGCAGGTAGAAAAAATTAAAGTCTACGCGCGAGTAACTCCCGCGCAAAAGCTGCGCATCGTCAACGCCATACAGTCCAAAGGCCACTTCGTTGCCATGACGGGCGACGGCGTCAACGA
>CAZYAO010000062.1:0-2765 GCA_964645715.1 uncultured Saprospiraceae bacterium | reverse complement strand
GATGTCATGCAGCGGCCGCCCCGCCCTGCCAAGGAGACCCTTTTTGCCCAGGGCATGGGCTACCACATTGCGTGGGTAGGCCTTTTCATGGCCGGCATCACCCTCGGCATACAGTCGTGGAGCATCCACGCGGCCAACGCCCACTGGCAGACGATGGTATTTACCGTGCTGGCATTTGCCCAGCTGGCGCATGTGCTGGCCATCCGCGGCGAGCGCAGCTTCCTCTTCCGGCAGGGGCTTTTGAGCAACCTGCCGCTGCTGGGATCGGTGCTGCTGGCTGCTGCCCTGCAGCTGGCCATCATCTATCTGCCCTGGTTGAATACGATTTTCAGGACGCAGCCGCTGAGTCTGTTTGAATTGACTGTATGCGTGGGCGCTGCGGCCCTCCTGTTTCACGCAGTAGAATTTGAAAAATGGCTGCGCCTGCGCAGGGAGGCCCGGCAGTCTGCCACCATATAATATGCAGCAAGCCACCAACATTGTATGGCTAAAGCGCGACCTGCGCCTGCGCGACCATGCGCCCCTGGCGGCGGCCCTGGCCACAGGCCGGCCCTGCCTGCTGGTCTACTGCTTTGAGCCCTCGCTGTTGGCAGCGCCGGTGAGCGATGTACGCCATTGGCGCTTTGTGTGGGAAAGCCTGCAGGATCTGCGGCGGCGGCTGCCGCCCGGCAGCCTGCTCATCGCACATGCGGAGGTGATACAGCTGTTGGAACTGCTGGCCGACAGCTGCCAGCTGGCGGCCATATACTGCTATGAAGAGGTGGGTATCAAGCTTACTTTTGATCGCGATAAGGCAGTGAAGCGCTGGTGCCGCAGCCGGGGCATTGACTACTGCGAATTTCCCCAGAACGGCAGCCGGCGCGGCCTGCGGCGGCGCGACGGCTGGGCGGAGCAGGTAGACGCCTATTTTGCCAGCCCGCCGCTGACACCGCCGCTGGCGCAGCTGCGGCCACCGCCCGCGCCGCCCCTGGGCGCGCTGGGCGAAGACTCCCTGCCGGAGGCCTTTCGCCGCCCCGACCCGGCCTTCCAGCCGGGGGGCGAGACCATGGCCTGGCGCTATGCCGATTCGTTTTTCCGCGAACGCAGCCGGCAGTACAGCCGATTACTGTCGAAGCCAGCCGCCAGCCGCCAGGCCTGCAGCCGGCTGTCGCCCTACCTCGCCTTCGGCTGCATCAGCGCCCGCGAACTCATGCAGTACAGCCGCCGGCAGGCGGGCGACGACTGGAACCTCAACAACTTCCGCAGCCGCGTCTATTGGCGGTCCCACTACATTCAAAAGCTGGAGAGTCATTGGCGCATAGAGCAGCAGCCTATCAACAGCGCCTTCGCTGCGCTCGACCGCCTGCAGGGAGGGCCACTGCTGGAGGCCTGGCAGGCCGGCCGCACAGGCTTCCCGATGGTCGATGCCTCTATGCGCTGCCTGCAAGCCACCGGTTGGATCAATTTTCGCATGCGCGCCATGCTGGTCACCTTCGCATCCTTTGCACTCTGGCTCGACTGGCGGCCGCTGGCCACCCACCTCGCGCGCCTTTTTCTCGACTTCGACCCCGGCATCCACTACCCGCAGATACAGATGCAGGCGGCACTCACCGGCTACCACACGCTGCGCATTTTCAACCCCACCGTACAGGTCGTGGAGCATGACGCTGAGGGTATTTTTATAAAAAAATGGCTGCCGGAACTGCAGCAGCTGCCGCCCGGCCTGCTGGCCGAGCCCTGGAAGATGACGGAGATGGAGCAGACGTTCTACGGCTGTGTCATCGGGCGCGATTACCCCGCGCCGGTAGTCGATTATGAGCAGGCTACGGCTGCCAACAAGGCGCGCTACTGGCAGCTGCGGCAGAGCCCCGCTGCCAAAGCGCAGCTGCCACTCATCTGGGAGCGCTTTTGCCTGCCGGCAGATGTGCGGAAGTATGAAAAATGAGGCGGCACGCCCGGGTGCTTGGTGCTGCCCGGGCGTGCCGCAAACTAGTACGACAAGCTGTCGCCCACCACCGCCTCCGGCGCCATGGGCGGCTCACAATCATCGGGCTTGAGCTCGCTGAGGTAGAGCGTGACCACCGTTCCCAGCGGCATCATGTTGCCCGGCAGGTAGGCAGGCTCCTGCCGATAGACATACATGGGCACTGTGCTGAGGGTGTCGCCAATCACTTCGCCCAGGCTAAGCTGCAGGTTGCTGAGCAGGAAGCTCGCCTCGTCATACGTCTTGCAGATGAGGAAGGGGATCTCTACCGTGCCGGTCTGGCGGATAGTGACCACAAAGTCCAGCCGGTCGCCCTGCGGTATACTGACACCGCGCTTGAGATCCTGGTCGGTAATTTTGCGGTTGCCGTGGAAAAAATGAAGGATAGTGTTTTCATCAAACTGAGCGTTGTAGACCTCTTCCCGAATGGCAAATTTGATTTTCAGTGCGCGCAGTTTGCGGGTATACATGCCATAGTCTTCACTGCCGGTGAGTGAAGGCAGCCTGACCAGTTTGCGATTGACAGGTGAGACCGTCAGGTAGATGGACCGCTTGTTTTTGACGAGCGCCCCCGGCAGTGGCAGCTGTTGCAGCACCTGCAGCGGCGGCACATCGGGGTCGTAGTCAGCCGAGTCAACCACCACGCGGAAGCCATCGGCTTCGATGGCTGCGATAGCCTTCTCCAGCGGCATATTCGCGTAGGTCGACACCCGCCGCAGCTGCCCGTGGAAAGTAAACACTTTGAGCAGCGTGTGCAGTATGAGCATGAAAAGCACCAGCGAACCCAGCATGGCCGCCAAGT
>CAZYAO010000061.1:12488-15841 GCA_964645715.1 uncultured Saprospiraceae bacterium | reverse complement strand
GTTCATTTTTCCGCAAACAACTCCTTGCGTCCATACAGCCTGCAGATCGGGCATTCCGTCGGCTTATGCCCGCGTGCCGGGCAATACTGCCGGCCAAAAAAGATGATCTGCAAGTGCAGCTTATTCCAGCTTTTTTTGGGAAAAAGAGCTTTGAGGTCAGCTTCTGTTTTTTCGACCTGCTTGCCGTCGCTGAGTCCCCAGCGCCAGGCGAGGCGGTGGATGTGGGTGTCGACCGGGAAGGCGGGCACACCAAAAGCCTGCGACATGACCACCGAGGCCGTCTTGTGCCCCACGCCCGGCAGCGCCTCCAGCGCCTCGAACGACTGCGGCACCTCGCCGCCGTATTTTTCGATTAATATATGCGACAAATCGTAGATAGCCTGTGACTTGCGGGGCGACAGACCGCAGGGGCGTATGATATCGCGAATGGCCTCGACGGACTGCTGTGCCATCTTCTCCGGACTGTCGGCCAGGGCAAACAGGCTGGGGGTGACCTGGTTGACGCGCTCGTCGGTACACTGCGCCGACAGCAGTACGGCCACCAGCAGGCTGTAGGGATCCTGGTGGTGCAGCGGGATGGGCGTCTCCGGGTAGAGCGCTTCCAGCATGGCGGCAATAGCGGCAGCCTTTTCTTTTTTTCTCATAGCAGCTTAGCTGTAACTGAATGTGCCCTGCGGCGTTTCGAGCCGCACTTTTTCGCCGGAGAAGGCCGTCACGCGGCCCACCACAGCCGCCTCGATGCCGAAGGCAGTGGCTATGTCGATGACCGTCTGTGCATAGGCAGGCGGCAGGTAGACTTCGAGCCGCTGGCCCATATTGAAAACCTGGTACATCTCCCGCCAGTCGGTCTGCGACTCGGCCTGTATGAGTTCGAACAGCGGCGGCAGCGGCAGCCACTGGTCTTTGACGACGGTGAGCCCGCCACAAAATTTTGATACTTTGGTCTGCCCGCCGCCCGTGCAATGGATCATGCCGTGTAGCTGCGGGCGCAGTTCTTCGAAAATCCGCTTGATGACCGGCAGGTAGGTGCGGGTAGGGGAGAGCAGGAGCTTGCCCAGCGGCAGGGTATGTCCGTCGATGGTGACAGGCTCGCTGAGGCTGCGGCGGCCGGTATAGACGACCTCGTCGGGCAGGTCGGGATTGAAACTCTCCGGATACAGGCGGGCGTACTGCTTGCCGAGGACATCGTGGCGGGCGCCCGTGAGGCCATTGCTGCCCATGCCCCCATTGTAGGAAGTCTCGTAGCTGGCCTGTCCGTAGGACGCCAGCGCCACGACCACGTCGCCTTCCTGCAGCTGGTTTTCCAGCACGGCAGCCCGCGGCATGCGGGCGAAAGCCGTATAGCCCACATCGAGGGTGCGCACGATGTCGCCCACATCGGCCGTTTCGCCGCCTGCCAGGTGGAGCTGTACGCCCAGCGAAGCCATGCGGTCGCGGAACGATTCGGCGAAGCGGATAATGGTGCTGATCACTTCGGCAGGGATGCGGTTTTTGTTGCGGCCAATGGTAGAAGAGAGGATGATGTTGTCGTAGCAGCCAACGCAGGCCATGTCATCGAGGTTCATCACCAGCGCATCCTGTGCTATACCTTCCCAGACCGACAGATCGCCCGTTTCTCGCCAGTAGAGGTACGCCAGGCTGGTCTTAGTGCCGGCGGTGTCGGCATGCATCAGATTACACCAGTCGGGGTCACCGGCGGCAAAATCGGGAAGTATCTTGCAAAAAGCATTGGGATACAATCCTTTGTCCATACCTTTGATGGCTGCATGAACTTCGTCTTTGGTGGCCGATACGCCGCGCTGCTCGTATCTTGAGGGGTTGGTCATAGCAATCCGAACGTTTACGCAAAGGTACGATCTTTGCCGATAACGGCAACTTTAACACAAATAAGTAGGCATCTTTGGCAGCAAATGATATATTTGCACTGCTCAAGGGCGCCGCGTGTGCTCCGGGTCGACTGTAAGCGCTCTGAAAAAGATGGAAAAAACGGGGCTATTGGAAGCCCTAAGGGGTTAAACAAAAAGAAAAACGAGTGAACTATCACGAACCGCTACACGATAATAATTCCCGTACGGCTGTGCGTCTCGCTGCCGTCATTGCGATGGGAATAGTGACACTTGCCACGGCTTCGGCATTGATTGTTGGTCAGTCTTCGTCTCCTCATAAATATATATCTTCTGCGGCGGCCAGCGGTATGGTCTTTTCGGCTTTCCCCATCACGGAGCCTACGATCGAGTGGGGACTGGTGACCGATACTTTCCGCGTTGTCGAATATCGCCTGAAGAACGGCCAGTCGTTGTCGGATCTGCTGCAGGAGCAGTCGTTGTCCGTGCAGCAGCAGCAGCAGCTCATCGAGGCTGCTTCAGCTGTTTTTGATGTGCGCAATGTGCGCCCCGACAAGCCTTTTTACCTGCTGATGCCCCGCAAGGCGGCAGGGGCGGCTTATATCATCTATGAGCCTTCGATCTATGAATACCTGCGCTTTTCACTGCAGGGTGAGCCTTCGGTTGAGCGCATCAAGCGGCCGACCAGCAGTGAGGTGCGTACGGCCAGCGGTACAGTAGAAGCTTCTCTTTGGAAGACGATGGTCGATAAAGGCTATAGTTATGAGCTGACTGACAAGATGGAGGACGCATTGCAGTGGTCCATTGACTTTCACCACCTGCAGAAGGGCGATCGCTTCCACCTGGTCTATGAGCAGCATTTCGTAGAAGGAGAGGAGGCAGGCGTTGGCCGAGTACAGGCTGCCCGCTACCAGTCGGGCGACAAAATTCACCATGCTATCTATTACGAAAACGGAGAATATAAGGGTTATTACAATCTCAATGGCGAGCCGATGAAGTCGCGCTTTCTTAAGGCGCCGGTCAAGTATTCGCGCATCTCTTCGCACTTCAGTCTGCGCCGCCTGCACCCCGTGCTCAAGTACAATCGCCCGCACTATGGCACCGACTATGCGGCGCCGGCGGGCACACCCATCATGGCCGTTGGCGATGGCGTCGTAACGGCGGCGACCTACAATGGTGGGAATGGCAATTTTGTGAAAATTCGCCATGACAACGTACACGAAACCCAGTACCTGCACATGCAACGCTTCGCTTCGGGCATCCGCCCGGGCGTGCGCGTGCAGCAGGGACAGGTTATCGGCTACGTTGGTTCTACGGGCCTGGCAACGGGTCCGCACGTGTGTTTCCGCTTCTGGAAGAATGGCCGCCAGGTCAATCACCTCAAGCTGGAGATGCCGCCGGCCAAGCCGCTGCCGGCTTCGGAAATGGATAGTTTCCGTCGCCTGCGGGATGCGCTGGTGCTGCGCCTTGATCAGTCTGGGGAGCAGCCAGCGGTGTCTGGTAAACCTT
>CAZYAO010000061.1:2850-12388 GCA_964645715.1 uncultured Saprospiraceae bacterium | reverse complement strand
CCCAACGAGGTATAATTGGCGGCTGCAAGCCGCCAATTATACCTCATTTAATTACGCAGTGGCTTATTGGTTGTAAGCATATGCTGTATACGCTCCAGCGTCTTCTGCTCTCCGCACAGGCTCAGGAAGGCCTCCCGCTCGATGTCGAGCAAGTACTGTTCGCTGACCTGTTGGGTGCCGGTGAGGTCACCGCCACAGAGGACATGTGCAACCTTCTGAGCGATCTTAATGTCGTGTTCGCTGGCATAATTGCCGAGCCGCAGTTCGTTGGCGGCTGTAAGAAGCGTTGCAAGTCCACCGCGGCCCAGCACGGTGATATTGTTGCGGCGGATGGGCTGCGTGTAGCCTTCCGACAAAGAGACGACCATATCGCGCGCCTTGCTGATGGCACGGGCCGTATTCATAACCACGCGGTCGCGGCCCGGCAGCAGGTAGCCGTATTTGTACGCTTCGTGGGCTGAGGTAGCCACCGAAGCCATAGCGATGGTCTTAAATTTCTCAATCAGGGTAGGGATTTGTACATCTCCCTCGAAAAACTGGTCGCTGGCGCGCAGCGCAAACTCTTTGGTGCCCCCACCGCCCGGGATGAGGCCCACGCCCACTTCCACCAGACCGATGTATGACTCTGCCGAGCACACAGCACCATCGCAGTGCATGAGCGTCTCGCAGCCGCCGCCAAACACATAACCCTGTGTGGCCGTCACAACCGGGATGGCCGAGTAGCGACAGCGCATGGTCGTCTGCTGGAAAAAGTCGACCGCCATATTGAGCTGGTCAAACTCCTGGTTGTAGGCCATCATGGCAATCATCATGAGGTTGGCACCCACCGAGAAGTTGGTTGCCTGGTTGCCGATCACCAATCCGCGCCAGTTGCCCTCTTCGGCCAGCTGGATAGCCTCATTGATGCCGCGCAGCACGCCTTCGCCTATAGTATTGTGGGGGCTGGTAAACTCGAGGCAGAGGACACCTTCGCCGATATCGTGCAGTACCGTTTCGCTGGTCTTGTGCACCGGCGCATTGGCGCGCAGGTTGTCGAGCAGAATAAACGTATCCATACCCGGCTTGGCCTCATAGCGCTGTTGGCCCGGATGCCAGACCAGCAACTTGCCACCTTCGCGCTTATAGAAAGACGTATGGCCGGCCGCCGCCATTTCTTTTACCCAGGGCGCAATGCGCTCACCGGCCGCTTCGGCCGCCTCGATCCCCTTGGCGATACCGATGGCATCCCAGTACTCGAAGGGCCCCATTTCCCAGCCGAAGCCCGCGCGCAGCGCATCGTCGATGCTGTAGAGCGTATCTGAAATCTCCGGAATGCGATTGGAAGCATAGGCAAAGAGTCCGCACAAACTGCGGCGCACCAGTTCGGCACCGGCATCGCTGCCATCAAACAAAGCCTGGATCCGCTTGGGCAGCCAGTCGATCTGCTTAGCCGTTTTGAGGCTGGCGAGCTCCGTTTTGGCAGAGGGCTGGTACTCGAGCGTCTGCAAGTTGAGCGCCATGACGGCCCGCTGGCCGTCGGGCGTCTTGGTTTTTTTATAAAAACCCTGACCCGTCTTGTTGCCGAGGTATCGATTGTCGAGCAGCCATTGCAGGAAGGCCGGCACTTCGAAAGCCGCTGCCTGCTCGTCCTGCGGGCAGTGCTGGCGTATGCCCATGATGACATTGGCCGCCGTGTCGAGGCCCACCAGATCACTCAGTCGGAAGGTGCCGGACTTAGGCCGCCCCATAGGCGGACCCGTCAGCCGGTCGACCGTCTCAATGTCCAGCCCCAGTTCCATGGTGAGCTGGAAAATTTTGGCCATGGCATACACACCGATGCGGTTGCCGATGAAAGCCGGCGTATCCTTGCAGAGCACCGTCTGCTTGCCGAGGTAGTAGTCGCCATAGCGCATGAAAAAATCGACCACTTCGGCTGATGTGTCGGCCCCGGGGATGATCTCCAGCAGTCGCAGGTAGCGGGCAGGATTGAAAAAGTGCGTACCGCAGCAGTGTTGGCGGAAGTCCTCACTGCGGCCTTCGACGATGAGGTGGATGGGGATGCCCGAGGTATTGGTGGTGATGAGGCTGCCCTTGCGGCGCAGCTGGTCAACTTTTTCCATGAGCTGCCGCTTGATATCGAGCCGCTCGACGACCACTTCGATCACCCAGTCGCAGCTGCTGATTTCCGACAGGTGATCTTCAAAGTTGCCGGTGCGTATGCGGGCAGCGAAGGCATTGTCGTACAGCGGCGCGGGCTTGGACTTGAGCGCGGCTGCCAGCGCCGCGTCGGCCATGGCATTGCGTTTATTGCCTACGGGCGCTGCCTGCCCTTCCTGTGCGGGTGGGAGGATATCCAGCATGAGAACTTCCAGCCCAATATTGGCGAAATGGCAGGCGATGCCTGCCCCCATGACACCCGAGCCGAGAACGGCCACTTTTTTGATTCTTCTGCTCATGGAAAGTGATGTTGCGAGCGGTGAAAAGAATACCGGCAGCATTTGCCTTGCCGGACGAGCCTGGCAATTCTGCAAAACAGCGAATTTTCGCTGTTTACGCAAATTTACCAAATCCCCGGGAATTGTTTACATTTGCAAAAATCATTTTTCCAAAAAATAGATGCCTACGAATATAATTACTCCCCGGGGATTGACAGCGGCGGGCCTGGACAGCCTGCTGGCTGCCGGTTGGCGACCGACAGGGCAATTGGTGTACGAACTGGATTATATTGAGCTCGAGGCAGGGCAGCTGGTCAACCTCATCCCGACCCGCCTTCGGCTGACCGACCACAGCTGGTCGAAGCGGCAGCGCAAGCTGCTGCGGCAGCACGATGGTTTTTTTGAGGTAGCCATTCGCCCGGCTTTTGCCGATGCGGCCAAAGATGATGTATACCGCGTGTATGCGTGGGCGCATCCCGACAAGACGCAGTTGTGGTACGATTACCACCTGCGCACGGAGTCGGGGCAACAGTTGCTCAACACTTGGGAGGTGAGTGTTAGCCACGAGGGCGAGTTGGTAGCTTTTAGTTTTTTTGACCTGGGCGAAAAGAGCGCCTACGGCAAAATGGGTGTCTATAATCCGGCCTGGGAGGCCTACAGCCTGGGGTTGTATACCTTGTTTTTGGAAGTCGACTACTGCCGGCAGCTGGGCATGGAGTACTACTACCCGGGCTATGTGTCGCCCGACACGCCGCGTTTCGACTACAAGCACCGCCTGGGAGACTTGGAATTGTGGGACCTGCGGCAGTCGGCCTGGGTATCCAAAGCCGCTATGCCGCCTGCGGAGCAGGATCACATCGGCCGGCAGCGACAGCTGCTGGAGGAGTTGCAGTCGCTGCTCACGGCCCAGTCCTGGCAGTCAGTAGCCTACCAGTATTTTTACTCCGCCTACCGCCTTTCTGACGGCAACGACAATCTGCTGGATGCCCCCTGCTTTCTGGCGGTTCAAAATTACTATCCCCGTCACCTGTTGCTGGTGACCTATGACCTTGCCAAATCGGTTTTTTGCCTGTGGTATGTTGAAAAGTTGCCGGAAGTGTTCAGCAATACGACAGAACAGCTACGCTGGCAGCACTACCCGTTTTTGCTGGTGGTACACGAGAAGCTAGGCGAGGCCCCCGGCGCAGGAGAGATGGCGCGGATGATTGCCCAAGCGGCGGTGCGGTTGGGCGGTAGTACCGCAGTAAAGTAAGTTGCGCTGGGTGGCGTGCAGCGCCACCCAGCGCAAAAACTACTGAACAGAGAACCTGTACAGAATACTTCCACACTGATTTTCTCCACCGCTGACCGCCTCAAACTTCCAGCTGCGGGCATTGCGCTCAGCGATCGCTACCAGCGAAGGCACGGCGCCTTCGGAGCCGCTGAGGGTATAGTCGGCGCTGACGACACTACCCTGCGGATTTACACATATGCGGACCACGACTGTGGCGTTATTTTGTATATTATCGGTGACTTTGGGGCGACTGAGTACGCCGCGGTTGCCGAAGCCACGCAGGGCGGGGCCGCTGCCTGGGCCACTGCCCTCACCGGAGCCGCTGCCACTGCCGCCGCCACTACCTCCGCCGCTACCGCCACTGCCGCTGCCGGGTTTTTTAAAAGACACCCCCCCAATGGCATCTCTGGCGGCCTGCTCCTGCCGCTGTCGCTCCAGCTCCTCTCTGCTGGGGCCGGGATCTGCCGGCGGCGGCGTCACGACCCTGCTTGGCTGCTTGCTGCTGATGACAGGACTGCTGACCGGCTTAGTAGCAGGCTTGGTTGTTGGCTTGGTCACCGGCTGCGGCTTGACAGGCGTTGGCTTGGTCTCTGCAGGTTTGGGAGAAGGCTCAGGTGCCGGCGTCGGCACTGGTGCCGGGCTACCGCCACCGCCGCCGCCGAGCTCGACGGTAACGGTATTGACCGTATCAAACTTTTTGACAGGCGTCTCGCAGGTAGGCACAAAAGCCAGCAGCACCAGCAACAGCAGGTGCAGTGCCAGACTGAGCGCGCGTGCTGTCCACAAATTTTTTGATTCTATTGCACTGAGCGTATCCATAGTGGCGAAAATTTATATAGAGAGATAGTGTTGATCTACAGGGTATTGGACGGTATTATTCATTGACAGAAAGTACCGCCTCGATACCCGAGCGCATGGCCGTATCCATAACTTTGACCACCGACTCTACCGGTGCTTGCGGGTGTGGACTGATGGTGATGACATAATTGCTTACGCGCTTGCCCGTTTCGTCTTCGCGCACACCACTATCCACAGCCTTTTTGCTCAGCAGCAACTCCAGCTGCTCGGCATCGACCCGCTGGCTGTTGATCATGAAGCTACCGTCGGCCCCTACCAGAACATTGTCGAAATCCTTGGGTGGCGGCGGCGGCGTGTCTGTCGACTGGCCCGGCAGCTGCAGGTTGAGTGCGTTGGGCGAGACCAGGGTAGACGTAAGCATGAAAAAAATCAGCAGCAGAAAGATGATGTCAGTCATAGCCGACATGCTAAAAGCTGCACTAACCTTATTTTTTTTCTTGAGTGCCATGTGTTGCGGTGAAAGGATGTTGCCTTGCCGAAGACCACCTAGGAGGTAGGCTGCGTAGCAAGGATGGCTTTAATATCATTTTGGGCAGCAATGCGCATGAGTCGGGTGACATTGTCGAAGGGTGTTCCGACTTCAGCCACGATTGTCATGGTGATTTCGTCCTTATTTTCGGCAGCCTCTATGGCCGTCTGCACCGAGCTTTCGAGCAGTTCGCTCTCGACCGGCTCATTGTTGAGTTCGAAAACACCATCGCGGGTGACCGACAGCACCAGTGAAGAAGGCGCTACCGTCTTCACATCCGACTCGGGCAACTCAAAAGGCTTGACATTGACGACCCTTGAGGTGAGCATGAAGAAGATCAGCAGGAGGAAGATAATGTCTGTCATGGCAGACATATTGAACTCCGAATTGATCTTATTTCTCTTTTTGAGTCCCATAGTGTTGTTTGGTTGCTTATTAGGTAGTTGGCTCCTGCAGCAGGTCCATGAATTCGACCGTGGTGCGTTCCATTTTAAATACGACCTTTTCTACATTGGCCACCAGCAGGTTGTAGCCTACATAGGCGAAGATACCGATGAAAAGGCCGAAGGCGGTGGTCATGAGTGCCTGATAGATACCGCCTGCCAGCACCTGTGGGGAGATATTGCTGGTCGTTGACATTTCCTGGAAGGCCATGATCATACCCGTCACTGTACCGAAGAAGCCAATCATGGGTGCAGCGCCGGCGATACTGGCGAGGGTTGACAGGTTCTTTTCGAGTTTGAAAAGCTCCAGGTTGCCAACATTTTCGATAGCTGCGTCGATATCGCGCAGCGGCTTGCCGATGCGCTGCAGGCCTTTTTCGACCATGCGGGCGACGGGCGAGTCGGTTGACTGGCAGAGGGCGCGGGCGGCGGCAAAGTTGCCTGCCTGCACGTTGGCGCGGATGTTGTTCATAAAATACTCATCGACCCGGCTTGCCCGGCCGATGCTCATGTAGCGCTCGATGAAGATGACCGTGGCGACGATGGAGAGTATCAGCAGCACCAGCATGATGGCTATACCGATGAAGCCGCCGGCGGCGATGATGTCCACCAGACTCTGGGGTTCGGTCGTTGTTGCTGCAGTGTCTGCCGCAGCATCCGCGGCATAGCTCTGGAAGAGAAGCAAGAAGTCGTTAAACATGGAAGTGATCGTTTTTCTTTGATAGCGAAAATAGAACGTTAGTGGTGGCTGATTAGTGTGATCAGTTGCGGGCAAATTTACAATTTTTCGTGTATTTGGAAGGGTTATTTATGGAACGGTTGTTGATTGGTATGGAGATTATGGGGCTACGCCCTAGGGGGTGGAGCATAGCCCCGAAATCATGACAGAAAACCACGTATGCCCCCGCGGGGCGTAGCCCCGAAAATCATAATAGAAAACCGCTCACGCCCCTCCCCGCGGGGCGTAGCCCCGAAATCTCAATAAAAAAACACCATTTTTCCCCACCTACAAGAGAAAAATAAAAAAATAGATGTTTATTTGATATGCCTTCGGCCGGCCGGGCTACCCCAAAACACAACCACCGCGCCCAACCGAAGCTTTTTTACCAAAAAAACAACACTACGCATGAAATGTCCAACCTGTGACGTCAATCTGCTGATGACCGACCGCAATGGTGTAGAAATCGATTACTGCCCCAACTGCCGGGGAATTTGGCTGGATCGCGGGGAACTCGACAAGATCATCGAACGGTCGGCCAGCGCCGACCGCAGCGCGCCTAAGAGCACGCCGGCGCCCGACCCCTACCGCGACAGGGACCATCACCGCCACCACGATGACCACAAACACTACGACTACAAGAAAAAGAAACGCGATTCTTTCCTGGAAGATTTGTTTGACTTTTAGGTAGTTGTGTTGGGCAGCCACGGCTGCCCAACACAACACAACCACCACACATCAAAAACGGAAATTCAGCTTCGCAAAGTAGAATGACCCGCCGAAGCCCATCTGCACGGCATCCCACAGACCACCAGTTTCGGTCTCAGTGTCCTGTTGGGTGGGGTATACGTTAAACAAATTGGCAGCACCCACATTCAGTGACATGCGGGGCGACAGGTCGAGCCCCAGGGTGAGGTCAGTGGTGATGCGCGCCTCGTACACGTCCAGCGTGCCAAGGAAGTCCTCCAGCGTCACCTCGCCAAAGCGCACGAAGCGCAGGTTGGCCGTAAACTTCCCGCGGCGATAGTCCATGGTCAGGTTGAGCTTGCTCTCAGGCGCCGAGGCGAGCAGGAAGAGCTGTTCGCGCGAACCAAAGTAGATGTCTTCTTTGCCCTGCAACTTGGCGCTGGTATTGATGTCGCCCAACTCCATGCGGTTGAAGTTGCCGGCAAACGACAAACGGAACCGATTGTCGTTGATGGTCTTAGCCCAGCTCAGCACGATGTCGAGCCCGCTGGTGCGGGTATCAAGGGCGTTGGTGAAAAACTGTGCCGCCGCCACATTCAGGCGCTGCAGCTCCTGACCGATGTCGGGATCCGTGTCTTCAAAAGCGCCGGTGAGCACGATGCGGTCCTGAATCTCCACATAGTAACCATCAATGGTTGCCGTAAAATTGCCGAGGCGGGCCGTCAGGCCCAGACTCGCGTTGAGCGCCTTTTCTTCCTGCAAGGCCGGGATGCCCAGCGCCCGCGTGATGGGGCTGTTGTTGCGGGCAATGATTTTTTCGGTCGGCACCCCGCTGACAAAGTCGGTAAAGGTGCTGTTGTAGTAAATCTGTGCCAGCGAAGGCGCCCTGAACCCACTGCTCACCGAAGCGCGCAGCGCCAGGTCGTCGGTGACAGCCAGGCGCGCCGCCAGCTTGCCGTTGAGCGTGGCACCAAAGTCGCTGTAGTTTTCATAGCGGACAGCCGCAGCCACCATGAGATCGTCGCTCAGGTCCAACTCGGCATCGAAGTAGGCGCCCAGGTTGGTGCGGTACTCATTGAGCTCGTTGGATGGCTGGAAGCCGGGGAAACCCTGCGAACCGGCCGGGCGACCCAGCACATCAATCTGCGTCGGCCGCCCGTTGATGATGGTATCCACGATGCCATAGTTGCGCCACGATCCTTCCTCACCCGCAAAAATCTCGTAATTGTCGATGCGGTGCTCAATGCCAAAGGCGATGTTGGCGCCCTGCAGCAGGTCGGGCAGCGAGCGGGTGAAAGCCAGGCTGGTGGTATTTTGGGAAAAGCGGTGGCCACCGGCGTCAAAGCGGGTAGGGGAGCGCTCGAGCAGGGAAGCGTTGAGCGTGCCGTCGATGGTGTAGCGGAAGTTGTTTTGCCCAAATGTATTGTTGAAATCAACATCCCAACTGCGCAGCTTCGAGCGCAGGCCCACCGAGTACGACTGATCACCGATGATCGACGTGATGCGCGGATTGAACCCGTCGGGATAGATGGCCGGCACATTGCGGTCCGAGTCGGGCGAGCGCGTCCACGCATACGCATCCGTAAAGCGGTGAGTGAAACCACCAAAAGCGTAGAGGCTGGTATTGCCGCCCAGCGACGTGCTGGCATTGGCAAAAGCCGAAAAATTGTCGGAAGCCGCATCGCCATACTGCTGGCGGTATATGTCAAACACATTGGGGTCGGCCGGGCGATTGGTATGGTCCTTGGTCAGGTAGTCGAGCGTCACATTGACAAAGCCCTTTTCGCCCAGGCGCGCACCATAGTTGCCGTTGAGCTGCATCATCTGTCCGTCGTACTTGTCCTTGGGCTCCACCGCATAGTCGGCCGGCGGCGTAGCGTTGTAAGCCCCCACATTGAGGTTGCCGCTAAACTCATCGACACTGGACTTGAGCACAATATTGATGACCCCCGCGATGGCATCCGAGCCGTACTGCGCACTCGCACCGTCGCGCAGAATCTCAATGCGCTCGATGGCCGCTACTGGTATGGCATTGAGATCGGTACCCGTATTGCCGCGACCGCGGGTACCAAATATATTGACCAGCGACGACTGGTGCCGCCGCTTGCCGTTGATCAGCACCAGCGTCT
Organism: uncultured Saprospiraceae bacterium; assembly: GCA_964645715.1. Classification (GTDB taxonomy): domain Bacteria; phylum Bacteroidota; class Bacteroidia; order Chitinophagales; family Saprospiraceae; genus JAUMBM01. The sequence goes on along the minus strand of CAZYAO010000061.1, from coordinate 3,397 downwards.
GGTCGGGACCCAGCCCGCGCAGCGTGGCCGGGTCTATATGGTCGGCACCATCGGCGCCCGACTGCTTGTTGGCATTGAAGCTGGGCGCAGCAAACTGCAGCAGCTGGTTGACATCCAGCTGACCCACCCGGCTGCTCACATCCCGCAGGTCTATGATGTCAATCGCCACCGGCGTCTGCGTCGCCGAGCGGTTGAGGCTGCGCGTACCCACCACCTGCACCTCGCCCAGGTTGACACCCTCTTCCAGCACAATGTTCAGGTTGCTGCGCCCCGACAGCGGCACCTCCTGGCTCAGGTAGCCTATATAGGTGACACTCAGCACCACCTCCGGCGAGCTCACGCGCAGCGTAAACACCCCGTCGGCATCGGTAACCGTACCGCTGCTGCCCCCCTTTTCACGCACATTGGCGCCGATGAGCGGCGCACCACTGTTGTCGCTGACCGTTCCGGTCACCAGCTGCTGGGAAAAGGCATAGGCGCATGTCAGCAGCAAGCTGCACAGGAGTAAGACTTTTTTCATGTAATACCTTGGTTATGTGAATAAAAA
>CAZYAO010000061.1:0-2750 GCA_964645715.1 uncultured Saprospiraceae bacterium | reverse complement strand
CCCGGCAACGCCCATTCAATGGGCGCCCCCCCCTCCCGCACCAGCCATTCATTAGCTTTAGAAAAATGCCCGCAGCCCAGAAACCCCCGCACAGAAAAAGGAGAAGGATGCGCCGCCTGCAGAACCAGGTGGCGGGAAGCGTCGATGAGCGGCGCCTTGCTGCGGGCAAAATTGCCCCACAGCATAAATACCAGCCCGCTGCGCTGCAGCGACAGCTGGCGGATGGCCTCGTTGGTGAAATCCTGCCAGCCAATCTGCTGGTGGCTGCCCGGCTGGTTGTGCTCGACCGTGAGCATGGCATTGAGCAGCAGCACCCCCTGTGCCGCCCAGCTGCTCAGGTCGCCATGCGCAGCCGGCGGGATGCCCAGGTCCTGCTCCAACTCCTTATATATATTCTGCAGCGAAGGCGGAATGCGGCGGCCGCGCGGAACAGAAAAACTGAGCCCCATAGCCTCCCCCGGATTGTGGTAGGGATCCTGCCCCAGAATGACCACTTTGACCTGCTCAAAGGGCGTGCTGTTGAAAGCATTGAAAATGAGGCTGCCCGGCGGATAAATCGTGCGGCCCGCTTCGCGGGCATTCTTCAGGAAACTTACAATTGACTGAAAATAAGGCTCTTGAAAGGTGTGCGCCAGCACCCGCTTCCAAGATTCTTCTATACGTACATCGGCCATGGAGCTAAAAAATTTTGATGATTACCGGCCCAAGATACGGGATTCCAATGAATACAAGCCATTCGGCGGACGAGCCCGCAGGCGGCAAATTTCAGTTATGTATTACCCCAAAAAAAATATCAGAAAAAGGTAAATGAAGCTTTAGCACTTCATTTTTTTTCCCCACCTTTGTAATCCTCCTGGCGCGGTCGACCAGCGACAACAAGCTTCAGCCGACCTGCTCCAACACGCTCATGAAGCCGCTTCGGCGGTGGTAGCGACCTACTGATACCAGCAAAAGTTTTTAGTAAGTTTATTTTTTTACTGACGGAAAGCTTTGAGAAAACTCATTCCGTGTAGACTGTTCATGTAGTATGGCGAAAGATCACGCTACGGTATGGGACAACTGTCTGCAGACCATCCGGCGCATGGTGCCCGACCAGAGTTTCAAGACCTGGTTTGAACCCATCCGGCCGGTATCGCTGAGAGACAACTCGCTGGTAATTCAGGTGCCAAACCGCTTTTTTTATGAGTGGCTCGAAGAGCATTATGTGGGTATCCTGAAGCACACCATTCGCGAAGAACTCGGTGACAGGGGGCAGTTGCTGTACCAGATAATTACCACCCAGGAACCCGCTTCCACTGCTTCGGCACGCAGGTCGGCGCCTCCCTCCGTTCATGGCGGGGGTACGCACAGCCATACGGCGACGGCGACGGCCACGAGCAGCCGCTCGGCTTACAGCAGCGATACCTACCTGCCGCCGGGCTCCATTGATTCGGTGCAGATCAAAAATCCCTTCATTATTCCGGGGATTAAAAAGCCGCGCATCGACTCGCAGCTGAGCAACCAGTACACCTTCGATACCTTTTTGGAGGCGGACTGCAACCAGCTGGCGCGCTCGGCAGGCCTGGCGATCGCCGACAGGCCCGGCAACAGCTCGTTCAATCCGCTTATCATCTATGGCGATGTGGGACTGGGCAAAACCCACCTCGCACAGGCCATCGGCAATCGCATCACGGAGCAGCACCCTGCCAAGACAGTACTGTATGTGCCGGTCGACAAGTTTACCAACCAGATCATACAGTCGATCAAAAACAATGCCGTCAACGACCTGACCAACTTCTACCAGCTGGTAGACGTCCTCATCATGGACGATATCCAGTTTTTGGCCGAAAAGCAGAAAACGCAGGAAATATTTTTTAATATTTTCAACCAGCTGCACCAGACGCGCAAGCAGATCATCCTGACCTCCGACCGCCCGCCCAGGGACATGCAGGGCATCAGCGAGCGGCTCATCTCCCGCTTCAAGTGGGGCCTCACGGCCGACCTGCAGGTACCCGACATAGAGACCCGCATGGCCATCCTGGAGGCCAAAGCCAAGCGCGAGGGTGTGAGCATACCTGCCGCCGTGCTGGAGTTTATCAGCTACCATGTACGCGACAACATCCGCGAGCTCGAAGGAGCACTCACCTCGCTGATCTACCGCGCTACCATACAGCAAAAGGAGTACAGCATAGCCATGGCCCGCGAGCTGATCAACAACCTCGTAAAGGCACCCGGCACCGAACTGACAGTGGGCTACATCCAGCAGCTGGTGGCTGAGCACTACAACCTGTCCGTAGAAACCCTCATGGGCAAGTCGCGCAAGCGCGAAGTAGTAATGGCCCGCCAGATGGCCATGCACCTGTCCAAAAAAATGACCGACAAGCCCTTAAAAGTCATAGGCGAAGCCTTTGGTGGCCGCGACCACAGCACCGTCATCTACTCCTGCAATACGGCCCTGACGCTGCTCGAAAGCGACACCAACTACCGCCGTGTGGCAGAAGAAGTTGAGCAGAAGCTCCGCATGAGCATGTTGGAACTCTGCTAGTTGGCAGCCGGCGGCCATTTTTTCCGGCCGCCGGCGCTAAAATAGTTGACAAATTATTTTGTATTGTTGCACCGGCTACGTATTTTTGCAACGCTTTAAACGGGAGGGCGTCAGCGCCCTTACTTTCAGTAAAGCCCCGGTGAAGTGGGTGAGTGGCTGAAACCACCGGTTTGCTAAACCGACGTACTCGAAAGGGTACCGCGGGTTCGAATCCCGCCTTCACCGC
>CAZYAO010000060.1:14436-16253 GCA_964645715.1 uncultured Saprospiraceae bacterium | reverse complement strand
GCCTGCAGGCTGCCAATATCATAGTGTTTTTCAAAAAATTCATCGCACCACAGGCACACATTCCCCAGCTCCCCGCAGCGCTTGTGCGCGTGCTCGCGGCTGATGCCGATCGACTCCCCCACCCCATAGATATCCCCCTTGTCGAGTGACTCGAAGACAGGATTGCCGGCGAGGCGCGCCAGCACGTCAGCCACCTTTTCGCTGCGGGCATCGCCCAGTGGTTGCTTGGTGCCGGGGCAGCAGGGGTTGATCTGCCAAAGTTGAATAGAAATCTCCTGAGGAATGTCCGTACCTCCGTGTAAAAAGCCGATAGCGCCCGATAAGATGGCGCAGAAATTATGGCCGGGATCTTTTTTCCATATATTTTTCTCCAGTGCACGCCCGCGCGCCCAGTTGCCCCCCAGCCACATATCTTCGGTGGCACCCCAATAGCCCCAGCTAAGGGGATAGCTGTGCAGATAATTATCTTTTTTTACCAGTGGGTCAGTTTCCTCTCCGTTGACGCCCCGCGAAGCAAACAGCTCCGCCAGCTCCATCAGTCGGCTGCCGGCTGCCTTGTGGTAGCGATCGATGCTGGCGATATCGAAGCGAGTAATCCCCTTTTCGATGAGGGTATCGAGGATTTCGGCCGTCAGCAGGTCGCCATTGGTCTGCAGCATCAGCTGGGTAGCGTTGCCATAGCGCTCCTTTAGCCGGTCGAGAATGAGGTATAGTTTTTTCTTTTCGGCCAGGGGCTCGCCGCCAGAAAGGATGAGCCGGTCAATACGGTCGGGCAGGTTGTCGATGATGGCCAGGCAGTCAGCTTCCGAGATTTTGGAGCCTGCCGGTCCCGACAGGTTGTAGCAGTGGTCGCACTTGTCGTTGCACAGCTGGGTGAAGACCCAGTAGACAGATTCTATATGGTTATATTGGCTGTTCATACACGCGGTTGGTTTACCTCGGGCAAATATACATCGGCAGGAGTACAACAGCGTCTACCCAGCTATGGTTTAGCGGTTGACTGTCCCCAATGTTGAATTGACTGCAGCTTGGCTGCCTGGGCAGTTGCTCATTTTGTAAAAAGCTCCGCAGCTGCGGCAACTCAACCCTCTTTTTCTGCCTGCATGCGCAGCCAAAAAGCCATCTCCTCCTGCCCGCCAGCCCGTGGATGCTGCAGAAAAGCCGCCCGGGAAGGAAACACCTGCAACTGCCCTGCCTCTAGCAGTGCCAGCTGATCACCTACCAGCAGTGCCTCCTTGACATCGTGGGTCACAAAGAGGGCAGTCATCTGAAAATCCTTGCTGAGTTGCTGAAAAAACTGCTGCATATCGGCCCTCGTCTGCGCGTCGAGGCTGCTGAAAGGCTCATCCAGCAGAATCACCCGCGGACTGATAATGAGCGCACGGCCGAAGCTCACGCGCTGCTTTTGGCCACCCGAGAGTTGCTCCGGCATCTTGTCCAGCTGGTCGCCCAGCCCCAGCCTGTCGGCCATTGCCCGCACCGCCTGCTGCCTTTCTGCAGGTTTTACCCCCCTGATTTTCAGCCCAAAGCCTATATTTTCAGCTACAGACAAGTGCGGAAACAACAGCGCCTCCTGGCTGAGATACACCACGCCCCGCCGCTCCGCCGACACCCCCAACAAATCCTCCCCGCCCAACAACACCCGCCCCCCATCAGCCCGCTCCAAACCTGCCAACACCCGCAGCAAAGTGCTCTTCCCACAACCCGACCGACCCAGCACACTCAAAGTCGTATGCAACGGCTGCCGCAGCGACAACCCGCGCAGCACCGCCTCACCCCCGTACGATTTACAAATCTCCTCTATGACCAACATAGCT
>CAZYAO010000060.1:8426-14336 GCA_964645715.1 uncultured Saprospiraceae bacterium | reverse complement strand
CTCCACCCCCCAACCGCCGCCGGTACACCCAGCCCAACACCCCCAACAACAACAACGGCCCCAGCAACAAACAACCCGCCAAAGCCGCCAAATGCGGATTCGCCTCCTTCACAAAATGCATCGTCTTGATCGTCAACGTCTCCACCTTCCCAAGACCAATCACCTGCGTAATCCCGTACTCAAACCACGACACCACAAAACACTGAACCATCGTCAACGCCAGCCAAGGCCGCGCCAGCGGCAGCAACAACTGCCTGTCCAACTGCCGCGCACCAGCCCCCAACGTAACCGCCTGCCAAGCCATCATACGCACCCGTTCAGTCCAAAAACTTGCCATCAGCAACACACTGAAAGGCAATATAAACAAGGCCTGCGCCAACAGCACCCCCCCAAAACTACCCATCAGCCCCCATCTCAAAAAGTAATACTGCAGCATAGACCCCAATACCACCGGCGCTATCAAATAAGGATAGAGCGACAACTGCAGCCACCCAATCCGCTCTTTTTCAAACAATAAAGCCTTCGATATGCGGTAGCCAAAGGCCGCACCAGCCAGCGACATACTCATCGCCAACAACAAGGATGTCAGTAGGTTGCGGTGCAGCGCCAGCCCGGTACTCGCCAGACCCTCCCAGTGCTCCAGCCCCCAACGCACATCCCACAGCCGCGGGTAGCTCCACGCAGTCACCAGCGACAGGTACACAATCGTCAGCAACGGCGCCAGCCCAAAAGCCGCCAGCAGCAGGCGATACAGGTTTTTTATTGCCATGACCATGGTTTTTTGCCCACACCAAAGGCAATGATGCCAAAAACCATCAGGCTGTATACCACCGCCATGGCATGCCCCACAGGTATGTCCAGCAGGTTGAAGCGACTCAGCTTTTCGGTGATGAAGAGCGAAACGGTCTGCGGCGCCGTGCGCCCCAGCAACAGGGGCACCTCATAGCTCCCCAGCAGAAACAACCCGTACAGCACCACCACCGGCCGCGTTTTTTGCAGCAGCAGCGGCAATAGTATGCTGCGCACAAACTGCCAGCGCGTGCTGCCCAGGTTGCGCGCCAGCGCCCACATCGCCGGTAGCCGCTCCTTGCGGCTCTGTGCCACAAACAACAGGCTAAATACCGGGTAGACCAAAAATATATGCGTAAGCACAATGCCCACACTCCAGGCATCATTTACCAGCCGCGGAAAGTCTTCCAACCCGCCAATCAGCCCCGCCCGTACCGCCAGTCGCGACAGTATACCGGCCGGACTCAGCACGTAATACCAGCCAAAGGCTGCTATCAGCGGAGGAAAAAGCAGGGGCAGAAAAAGCGCCGCCGGCAGCCTGCCGCTGCCGGGCTGCAAACTGCGCCAGGCAACCGCCAGCGCAGCTGCCAGTGCCAACAAAAGCGAAACGATACTCAGCAACAATGTGTATATCAGACTACTGATCGCTCCACTGCTCTGCCACAGGCGCTGCCAGTGCACAAGCGTAAAGCCTTCACTCAGCAGGCCAATCACGCCAAAACTGTACAGCAGCGAGTAGCCAAAACCCAGCAGCAATGGCCCCACGCACAGCACGGCATACACATATATGTCAATCCTGTTTTTCAATCACCTCTTTTCTGAAGTCTTCAAACAATCGGATCATATACTCCGGCGCCGGCTCCGCCAGCGCACGCGCCTGTATGTCGGCCCGCGCAGGCGCCTGCCGGCGACCCGGCACAGCCGCAAAGCGCTGCTGCCACGCTGCCGGCAGCTTGTCAACCGACAATACGCTGCCATCGCCCCAGACGGCAGGCTGCAGCTTCTCAAATTGCGCCGCCGGCGACAGCAGGAAATTGCACACCACCATGGCCGCCGCTTTGTCTGCACTGCGCGCACTGATGCCCAGGTAGTGCGAGTTCTGTATGGTCCCCGTCAGCGGCACATACGCCCGGCTCTCCGGCGGAAAAATGCCCTCGAGGATCTTGTTGTCTACTTCCGCGTCGTTGTTGCTCATGGTCATCAGCAGCTCCCCCGCCGCATACAACTGGTGCATCTGCGCCACAGAAGTCGGAAAGCTCCTGCCTTCATTCCAAAGGTAAGGCTTCAGCCGCCGCACATACGCCCAGAGCGCGCGGCTGTGGCGCTGGTATTTTTCTTCGGAAAAAGGCCCCTGCAGGGCCGCCGACCCGCCGGCCAGGTGTATCAGCCAGGATTTCAGCAGCGTCATGCCAGTAAAATCGTGGCCTATGGTAAATTTGCCGGGATGCGCCTGCACCCACTGCTCCAGCGCCTCCAGCGTCATGGGGGGCTGCGGTACCCGCCCGCTGTGGTATATCAGCGCCAGCTGCACATTGCCCCAGGGACACTCGTAGCCCTCCACCGGCTGCTGAAAATCCATGCCAATAAACGGGTTCTCCCAGTCGACGTAGCGACTGTTGGGCAGCTGCTGCGCAAAAGGGCCGTAAAGGGCTTGTATCTGCCGCAACTGGAAGAAGGTCTCCCCGTTGATCCACATCATATCTACTTCGCTTTCCGCCTGACCCGCTTCTGCCTCCGCCATCAGCAGCCGCACAATGTCGTTGCCCTGACCGGCAACAACCCGCAATGTAATGCCGTACTGCGCCTGCAGCGCCGGCGCCGCATACGCGCGTATGTAGCGGTTGATGAGCGGATCCCCCTGCCACATCATGAAGGTCACCGTCCGGCCTTTGGCCTGGGCCTCCACTTCCTCCCAGCTGCTCGGCACAGACACCGCCGCGGGCGGCGGCGACCCACAGGCCGCCAGTAGCAGCGGCAGCAATATCCAATATAATTTGGCAATATTTGCTTTCATACGAATATTGTTTTTACAACACTGTAGCAACCCAGACTGCCAAAGTACAGCGAAACAGCCTAAAACAAATGCCGATAAGAAATCTGAAACTGCCGCGGCGGTGCAGCATTGCGACGCAGCAGTAAGCCAGAACTCGCCGGCCCCGGCTGTATCTGGTTGCTCTGCCGCGCATTGTTGGCATAACCGCTCAGGTTGACTGCGTTGAAGATATTGAATACCTGCAGCCCCAGCTCTATCTTCTGCCCGTCCGAAAACCTAAACTGGTAAAGAGCGTTCACGTCAAAGGTCGTCGACCAGGGCAGGCGGTCGCTGTTGCGCGCCTCGCCGGGCGAGCGGTCGCTGTTGCCTACATAGGCGTCGCCAAACGAGCGGCCGTCGCCGTTGAGGTCTGTCGTGCCGTACAACAGCGCATCCGGAATCCGGTTGATGGGCTGCCCGCTCTGCAGCAGCCCGGCCATCGTCAGCGTCAGGTTCTTCCAAGGGTAGTAGCTCACAATCCCGTTGATGAGGTGGGTACGATCGTTGATCGAAGGCCCCCACTCGGCTTCAAAATCGTTGGCGTCCATCGCCCGGAAGTTGATGTCCTCCGTATTGTTTTCAAGGTACGAGAGGGTATACATCAGCCGCAGCGCATAATCGTCCTCGCCCCGGTCTTTCTGCAGGGTAAAGTTGAGGGCGTAATAGTTGGAGCTGCCGGCAGTCTCCGTCATCACCACATTGCGGGCAATGGCCCGCAGCGTGTCTCCTCCCTGCACGGCATAGCTGCCGCTGGCGTCGGTAAAAATGGGCACCGGCCGACTCAGGTCGGCCGCCGCCGCCGAGCGCACCACCACTTGCTGCGGATCTATCGGGTAAGGTGCCGGCGCGTTGAGATTGCGCAGGCGGAAGAGATTTTCTGAGCGATTGTACAGGGCATCGACATAAAAAACGGCCTGCTCGCTGATCTTGCGCTGGTAGCCAAGCATATACTGGTGGCTGTAGGGGTTCTGGTAACCGTTGGGGTTGAGGATGCGCAGTTCGTTTTGGAAAATCTGTCCGCGCCGGTCCTGCAGCTCCGCTGCTCCCGGCCCTTGCAAGTAGGCTGCATTGGGGTCGTTGGCCACGAGGTTGCCCTCGTGCACGATGCGGTCCAGCTGGGTGCCTTGCGGCAAAAGGCCCTGGTCTATGAGCGCCTGCAGCTGCCGGCGGTAGTCGGTGGCGGTGGAGTTGAACTGCAGGGCGTCGCTGTATACGGCATACAGGATTTTGTCGTAGTAAATGCCGTAGCCCGCGCGCAGCGCAGACCGCTCGTTGAGCTGGTAGTTGGCACTCAGGCGCGGCGCCAGGTTGTTGCGGTCGCCAGTGCTGCCACCGCCTACCGACAGATTGTCGTAGTCGTAGCGCAACCCCAGGTTGAGGTTGAGGCGCGGACTAAGCGTCCACTGGTCTTCGAGATAGAAACTGGCAATGTTCTGCGTCCTGCCAAAAGCCCTCGGCCGCAGCTCTATACCGTAGTTGAGTACCTGCACGTCGGCCGGCAGGTCAGCGGGCGAAAGCGCACTGCCAATACCCGCTGCCGCCAGCTGTGCCAGCTGCGGCTGGCTGAGCTGCACCAGGTAACTACCATTGGGGTTGCCCCCGCCAAACAGCCTAAAGTCCGACGACTTCAGCTGTACGCCCGCTTTGAAGCGGTGGGCCTTGTAGTAAAAAGTCGCTTTCTGCTGCATCAGCAGCGTATTTTCGAGGTTGTCAAAAACGTAGCCGGGATGGCCGATGAAGCCCAGAAACTGGCCCGAAGGGTCGAGGATCGACACATCGGGATTGCCGTTGTCGTCGGGATTGGCATAGTTCCAGCGAAATGTGCCCCACATATAATTGCTCTCCAGCGTTACCTTCTTCCCTATATAGGTATTTTTGAAAGCCACATTGGCCGAATTGCGGTCCTGCCGGTTGGCAGCCGAAGGGAAAGTATTACCGCCTTCCAGCCCGCCACCCTGCCGCTCAATGTCGACAAGGCTAATATTGACGCGCAGGGAGGAGCGGAATTTTTCCGACCAGTGGTGATCGAGCTTGAGCGACTGGTAGCGGAAAAAGTTGTTGCCGCGCACCGTCTCATTGATGTTCAGCTGAGGTACACTGAGCAGGTTGTCCTTGATGTCTTCGATATACTCCAGCGATGCGAAAAAGAATGTCTTATCCCTGACGATGGGTCCACCGACAGCAAATCCATACTGAAACCGCCGAAAGCCGTCCTTGACCTGGTTGCCCGACAGGTCTCGCTGAGCATAGGCTGAAGGCGCATCGAGGCCGGGGCCCGGGCGGGTGACGGAGAAGAGCTCAAACTTGGGTGTGTTGGTTCCCGACTGGCTCGTCACATTGATGATGCCGTTGGAGGTGAGCCCGTGCTCTGCACTAAAGTTGTTGGTCAGGGCCGTTATGCTGCTGGTAAAACCTACGGGCATGGCAAAGCGCTGGCCGCCGAGGAAGTTCTCATTGTTGTCGAGCCCGTCTATCTGGTAGTTGGTATACAGCGGATTGGCGCCATTAATGGCCACATTGGGTGCTTCGGGGAAAAAGCCCGTCGCCTGGCTGATGTTGGGCAGGCGGAAAAGCGCACGGCTGATGTCGCGGCCTTCAACCGGCAGGGCATCAATCTCTTCCCTGCGCAGCTCAGAGGCTACCTCGGCATCAAGGGTATTGATCGACTGGAAGCGCCCGCCATAGACGGTAGCCGTCGCCAGCGTGAGCGCCTGCTCGCGCAGTACCAGCGTCAGACTGCTGGTTTTGCCGGAGACCAGCACAATATTGGCAACCGTCTGCGCCTGATACAACATACTCTCCTCTACCGCCACCGCAAAGCTACCGGAGGTTGAAAGCCCGTCCAGCTGTATTTTGCCGTTATCATCTGAAGCCAGCTGCCGTCGGAAACCAATAGCTTCATTGCTAACAGTCACCGCCTGAAAAGCAACGGGCTTGTAGAGACTGTCAACCAGCAGAATCTCCAGAGATGCCTGAGCAGAGAGGCATTGCAGTAGTAGCAGCAGCATGGCTGCTGAAAAGAGTAGTTTTTTCATTGTTTTAGAAAAGCGTTTTTGATTTTTCCCAAAAATCAAAAAATAATCACCAAT
>CAZYAO010000060.1:1809-8326 GCA_964645715.1 uncultured Saprospiraceae bacterium | reverse complement strand
AAAAGCACTTTTGGCGGCCACAGCCGCCCAAAAGTGCTTCCAAACTGCTTTTAGCCATACATCTCCTCCACCTGCGCCTGTATACTCTCCGAACCAATATAATCATCAAAACTCATCATCTTATCAACAGCGCCCTTGGGCGTCAACTCAACCACGCGGGTCGCCACCGTCTGGGTAAACGAATGGTCATGGGAGCTGAACAGCACCGTGCCGGGAAAGTTGATGAGGGAGTTGTTAAAGGCTGTAATAGACTCGAGGTCGAGGTGGTTGGTGGGCTCGTCGATCAGCAACAGGTTGGCGCCGGCGATCATGATGCGCGACAACATACAGCGCACCTTTTCCCCCCCGGACAGCACATTGGCTTTTTTCTTGATTTCATCCCCACTAAACAACATCTTGCCGAGGAAGCCGCGGATGTCCACATCGTCCATGCCGGCGGGGGCGTATTGCTGCAGCCAGGACATGAGGTCTTTGTCGGTATCGAAATAGGCCTCATTGTTGACTGGCAGGTAGCCCCGGGTGATGGTCTGCCCCAGATAGAAACGGCCGGAGTCGGCCTGAATTTCGCCCATCAGGATGCGATAGAGCGAGGTTGTGGCCAAACTGTTGCGGCTGAGAAAAGTGATTTTATCCCCCTTTTCCACCGTCAGGCTCAGGTCTTTGATGAGCACCTGCCCGTCCTGCGAATAATTGAGGTCTTCGATCTTGAGGATATCATTGCCGGCTTCGCGCGTCTGCTGGAAGATGATGCCCGGATAGCGGCGCGTAGAAGGCTGTATCTCGTCGATATTAATTTTCTCCAGCAGCTTCTTTCGGCTGGTCGCCTGCTTGGACTTGGAAGCGTTGGCGCTAAAGCGCGCAATAAACTCCATAAGCTCCTTGCGCTTGGCCTCCGCCTTTTTATTGGCGCTCGACTGCTGCCGCAGCGCCAGCTGACTGCTCTCGTACCAAAATGAGTAGTTGCCCGTATACAGCCGCAGCTTCTGCCGGTCGATGTCTGCAACGTGCGTACAGACCGTATCGAGGAAGTGGCGGTCGTGCGATACCACAATAACCGTATTCTTGAAATCGAGCAAAAAATCCTCCAGCCAGGTGATGGTGCGTATGTCCAGGTCGTTGGTAGGCTCGTCAAGGATGAGGATATCGGGATTGCCAAAGATCGCCTGTGCCAGCAGCACCCGCACCTTTTCGCTGCCATTGAGCTCCTTCATCAGTTTGTAGTGGCTGTCTTCCTTGATGCGCAGCCCGCTCAGCAGGGTAGCGGCGTCACTCTCCGCATTCCAGCCCTCCAGTTCGGCAAACTCGCCCTCCAGTTCGGAAGCCCGCATACCATCCTCGTCGCTGAAGTCAGCCTTGGCATAGAGCGCATCTTTCTCCTGCATAATCTCAAACAGGCGCTTGTGCCCCCGGATAACCGTCTCCAGCACGCTGATATCGTCGTACTCGAAGTGATTTTGCCGCAGTACCGCCATGCGCTTATTGGGCTCTATGCTGATGTGGCCCGTCGTAGGCTCAATCTCGCCCGAGAGGATTTTTAAAAAAGTAGACTTACCGGCACCGTTGGCGCCGATGACGCCATAGCAGTTGCCTTCGATAAAATTGACATTCACCTCGTCAAAGAGCTTCTGCTTGCCGAAGGAGAGCGACACATTGTGCGCAGCAATCATGGTTGGTTGTTTTTTGCGGGCACAAAGGTAGGCTAAAAAGCCAGCCAACTGGCTATTTTTTACCCAACTGCACAAAAAATCCCCCTTGTAAAGGAAAAAGCTGCCCGGTCAGACAGCTGCAAGTCCTTATTCCATGCGCTGAAAAGTGCGTTTGAGCATCAAGGGCGTCGTCAGTGTCGTCAGGACTCCCATAATCACAAGAATAGAGAACACCTCATTGTTAATCAGTCCGGCCTTGTACGCTATGTTGGCAATCACCAGCTCCATAATGCCGCGGGCGTTGAGACCAATACCTAAGGTAAATGAAACCCTGCGCTCCAGCCCGGCCAACCGGCCACCAATAAAACCACCCAGGATTTTAGACAAATAAGAAACACCTACCACGGCTACCAACAAACCAATATTGCCGATAGATGAAACATTGAATTCCAGTCCAATACTTGCAAAAAAGATAGGCGCCAAAAATCCCATCGCCATGTTGCTGGTAGTCTTTTCGATGGTTCTGAGATTATCGTGGCCGATGAGCGAGTCGCTAATCAGCAGGGAGGCAAAAAAGGCCCCCACGATAAAGTGCAGCCCCAGTGACTCTGTGACCGTCGAAAATAAGAGCACAAAAACAAAGAAAATTGCAAATAGCGGCTCTTTACCTTTCAAAAAGGAGATCAGCTTGTTGAGCGACTCTTCCAAATAGTTGCCTCTGTTCGTTATTTTTTTGATGAGTATATAGGCTGCACTTAGTAAAGCAATAAAAATCAGCAACTTGAGTACAGAAACAGCTCCGGCCTTTGCAACCGCGCCCACAGACATATCCGTATCCTTGACATTCAGGAGTATCCCCAGTATCGTCAGCGCCAATACATCATCGAAAATAGCAATGGAGATAATCTTCTGTCCCACATGCGAGTTGATCTTGTCGAGATCCATCAGTATCCGAATACTAACCGGCAAGGCAGTGATGGCAACGCAAAGTCCTATGAAGACCGTCGTCATGAGATCCTGGTCAAAGACATAACCTATCACCCAGCCGCTAAAGAGCGGTAGAAAGAACGCCATCAGGGAGATGATGATGTTCTTACCTTTGAGCGATTTGAGGATATCATCTATATTGATTTCGAGACCTGCAATAATCACCAGCAGGAAAATCCCCAGCTCTGAAATCACCCTGATTTCTTCTGTGCGGTGAATCAGGTTGAGCAGGCTCGGTCCTAGTATGATGCCCGCAATAATTTCTCCAATCATAGCGGGCTGCTTGAAACGCTCAAAGATTTCCCCGAAAATTCTGGCCGTCACCAACAAAATCAGTAAGTTGGTGAAGAATGGTAGTTCGAAGTGAGGACTCACCATCTCCATAGGATACGATTTAAAAGATTATACAGACGCAAAAGCCTGTCTTAAAGATACATTTTTTCGAACGAGCGCGTGGTATATTGCTGTTGAACTGCCTATTTTATGTCAACGCCCCCAGTAGACAGACAACCCGCTGTTGATAAAACCATCGGTAGCAGCCCTGCTCAGACCCAAACCTGCTGAAAAATCGAGCTGCAGGTAGGGCCTCAGTCGGTATACCAGGCCCGCATCCGCGCCCGGCAGGAATAGCCCTTTGCCTCCGTACTCGGCATATACCTCAGCAAATACGCCCAGCCGCTGATTGAAGGCGTAGTCAAGACTAAGCGAGGAAAAATAGTCGGGGGCAGCTGCTTCACCCCGCCAAAATGCACCTACATTGACCGTAAGTAAAAGTTCTTCTTGTAATAACCACTCCACAGGCAACAGAAAAGAAGGGGCAATGTGTTTGATATCAAAAACCTCATGCGCTGTCCCGGGCAAAGCCAAATTGCCGAGGAATGCAACCTGCGGCCTCCAGCCGTCACCAGTGACCAGCAGGGACTTAAATCCCACCGCCCAAGGAGAAAAACCCAGGGGTGTCTGTCGTTCGACTCCACCCCTCCGCTCTCGTTCCTGCAGCAGGCTGTACGACAGCCTGAGTTCTGCACTCGGTGAAAGGCCGTACCTGATGGTGCTCGTTTGGTAAGTATGCTCAGTCCGGCGAAGTCCTCGTTCCGCATCCCAGGCCAGGTTGAGGCCGGTTTCAATTTGCAGAAAACGCGCGGGAACTAACTGAGCTGACTCGCCCAGACCCGGCCTGTCTGGCAGTATGGGCGGACGTTGCTGGGCACAGACAACAGATATGGTCAGGCACAGCAAGTGTGCGAGACACAGATATGATATGTTCACAGTAGAGAGCGTTATGTTAATGCTTAGCGTGCCCCGGATGCGTTGCCTGTACCCGCAAGGCGCGGTATTTACTGTGCAATGTTACAAAATTTACTGATTACCACTGTATACCAAACGAAGATTTAAGCCCGCATTCGCCCTTTCTCTTTTGCGCAGACCAATGGCCGCCGCCGACCCACAACTACAGCATTTTACGAAAACCATCGGGGAATTTTTTCCGCAATCCTAAGGCTCAAAGGAAAATCGCTACCTTTGCAGCAAAAGACGATGCGGCAACGGCTATTTTTTTGCGCGATGGGCGCTTTGCTTCTATGCCTGCCCGCCCGGGCGCAAAAAAAGAATGAGCAATTTCAGTACGCCATCCAGCAGGCGTCGGGTCCTGTACAGATCGACGGGCGGCCCGACGATGCCGCCTGGCTGTCGGCAGCTGTGGCTACCGACTTTTTTATGGTACTCCCCATGGATACCAGCCGCACGCAGGTACGCACGGAGGTGCGCATGTTGTACGACCAGCACAACATCTACCTGCTGGCCATTTGCTACGAAGGCACCGAAGGACCTTACATGGTCGAGTCGCTGCGGCGTGACTTTAGCTTTGGCCGCAACGACAATTTTATCGTCTTCCTCGATCCTTTTGATGATCAGACCAATGGCTTCGCCTTCGGCTCCAATGCCGAGGGTGCGCAGTGGGACGGATTGGTCTTCGAAGGAGGATCCGTCAACCTGAGCTGGGACAATAAGTGGACGTCGGCCGTACACACCGAAGACGATAAGTGGGTCTTCGAAATGGCGGTGCCTTTCAAAACCCTGCGCTACAAAAATGGTATCGACCGCTGGGGCATCAACTTTAGCCGCATGGACCTCAAGACGACCGAAAAGTCGGCCTGGGCGCCGGTGCCGCGGCAGTTCCCAACGGCCTCGCTGGCGTATACGGGTGTGCTGCTGTGGGATAAGCCGCCGCCGCGGGCGGGCACCAACATCTCCGTCATTCCCTACGCCCTGGGCTATACGGCCAAAGACTATGCCACAGACCAAGCCGATCGTTTTCGCTACGATGCCGGCCTCGATGCCAAGATAGGCGTCACCTCTTCGCTCAACCTCGACCTGACCGTCAACCCCGATTTTTCGCAGGTGGAGGTCGACCAGCAACAGACCAATCTCGACCGCTTTGAGCTTTATTTCCCCGAGCGACGGCAGTTTTTTCTCGAAAACGGCGACCTGTTTACCAACTTTGGCTACAGCAGCATACGGCCTTTTTTTTCCCGCCGCATTGGCCTCAATACCAATATCAACTACGGTGCCCGCCTCAGCGGCAAGCTCAACAAAAACTGGCGGATTGGGCTGATGGATATGCAGACGACCGCCAAGGAGGCAGAAGGGCTGCCTCGCCAGAATTTTGGTATCGTGGCGCTGCAGCGACAGCTGTTCCGCCGCTCCAATGTCACCGCCCTGCTAGTCAATAAGGAAAGCTTGGCCGAATCTGCCGGCAGTCGCTACAACCGCAACTTGGGCTTTGAGTACAACTTATTGTCTTCCAATAATTTTTGGACAGGTAAAGCCATGTACCTCAAGTCATTTAGTCCGGGTGTACAGACCGACGATCAGGTGGTGGCCGCCAACCTGGCCTACAACGACCGCAAGTGGGTGGCAAGCCTGCAGTACGAAAATGTAGGCCGCAATTATCGCGCAGAAGTAGGCTTTGTGCCGCGTACGGGCTACCAGTTTGTCAACTCTCTGGTTGGTCGTATTTTTTTCCCAAAATCCTCCCCCCTGCTGAGCCATGGCCCGCAGCTGCGCAACTTCTACTACCTGAGTCCTTCCGGCCGCGCCACCGAGTTTACCAATGTCTTCATCTACCAGTTTCAGTTTCTGAACCGCGCCGAACTGCGCCTGTGGACGGCCCGGGATTATGTGAAGCTGCTGGATCCTTTTGACCCGACCAATTTTTCGGGCTATAAGCTGGACAGGGGTACAGTGCATCGCTGGGTATCGACCGGCGGCGAATTTGTGTCACGCCCGCAACGGCTACTCACCTACTCCGTCAACTGGCGCTATGGCGGCTACTACGCCGACGGCCGCCGCCTCCGGCTGGGCGGCTCCATCGGCTATCGCATTCAGCCCAAGGCAGCTTTCGCCCTCAGTATGGACTACAACCATATTGTGTTCGAACAGGCAGCCGAGCTGCCGCCGCCGCTGCAGAACAGCCGCTGGAACCTATGGCTCGTGGGCCCGCGCATCGACCTGACGCTGAGCAATAAACTCTTTTTTACCAATTTCGTACAGCTCAACAGCCAGACGCGCAATGTCAATCTCAACCTGCGCATACAGTGGCGCTACAGCCCTGCTTCCGATTTTTTCATCGTATTTACCGACAACTACCTGACCGATACCTTCCAGCTGCGCAACCGGGCGCTGATCGCCAAGTGGACCTTCTGGTGGAATGTCTAAGTGGGTTGCGGGCTACCCGCAAAAAGAGAGGCTGCTCCGGCACCCGAAGGGTACAGAACAGCCTCTGCCTGTTAATACTATTCATCAATAAAAACTTCTTTCTGCGTGTGTTTTTTGGCGGCTGTCACCGCCAAAAGCCGCACGCAATCAATATTTTTTGTAGGTTA
>CAZYAO010000060.1:0-1709 GCA_964645715.1 uncultured Saprospiraceae bacterium | reverse complement strand
AATAACCTACGAGACAGTTATTGCCCTTGCCCCAATGAGAAGGCAGGCTTGCCGTCAAAAGCGTACAAGTTCTCCGTTTTTACCACATCAATCCCCTGCCCCAAGGCACCTGCCAGCAGGTCGATGATGTCATGCTTACTGATGTGCGCGCCATCTACCGGCTTGAAGCGGCAGCGCCAGTGGTCGGTGCAGAACGTTTCCGGAAATCCCTCCGGCCATACTTTGATACCCCGGTTGGTGATCATATTGAGCTGTACACGCTCGTTGTTGAGTTTTTGGACAATCGCTGCCAGCTCGTCGGGGCTTTCGCCACGCCAGTGAACAAACAGGTCCACACCCTGCAATTCTTTAGCAGCTGCCGGTCTGCGCTGGTACTTAGGCAGGTTGAGCGTCGTGCCATTGGCATAGCTGACCTCCTTGAGCTGCGTCGGGCGCTGCCCGAGGTTGCTGATGACCGCCTCTGCAAACTCGCGGGTACCCACCTTTTGCTTGCTCACACCTTCCTTGTAGATGTCATACGTATGGATGCCGTCTTCGATGGTCTTCAGCCAGGCATTCTGTACCTTTTCGGCTACCTCCGTCTGCCCCAGGTGATTGAGCATCAGGATGGCGCCCTGCAGCAGCCCTGAGGGGTTGGCCATATTT
Source organism: uncultured Saprospiraceae bacterium (assembly GCA_964645715.1). GTDB lineage: Bacteria > Bacteroidota > Bacteroidia > Chitinophagales > Saprospiraceae > JAUMBM01. The sequence continues at coordinate 1,064 of CAZYAO010000060.1, read as the reverse complement.
TGACCCGCACGGCGGGGTGCAGAACCGTGGATGGCCTCAAACATGGCACACTCCTCGCCGATGTTGGCAGAACCCGCCAAGCCCACAGAGCCGGCAATCTGGGCAGCCACGTCGCTAAGTACGTCACCGTACAGGTTGGGCATCACGATCACGTCGAAAGCCTCCGGCGTATCCGCCATTTTGGCTGCCCCGATGTCGATGATCCAGTGCTCGTTTTCAATATCCGGATACTCCCGGGCAATCTCGTCAAAAACCTGGTGAAACAGACCGTCGGTCTGCTTCATGATATTATCCTTCGTAAAACAAGTGACCTTCTTACGGCCATATTGCTTGGCATATTCAAAAGCGTAGCGCACAATCTTTTCGCAACCAGGGCGGCTGATCAGCTTGAGGCACTGCACCACCTCATCCGTCTGCTGGTGCTCGATGCCCGCATACAAATCCTCCTCATTCTCCCGCACAATCACAATGTCCATCTCCGGATGCTTGGTCTTCACAAAAGGGTGCAGACTCATGCAGGGCCGGATGTTGGCGTACAAACCCAAAAATTTGCGCGTAGTGACATTCAGACTCTTATAACCGCCACCCTGGGGCGTCGTGATGGGCGCCTTCAGGAAAACCTTGTTGCGGCGGATCACATCCCACGATTCCTTGGCAATACCCGCTGTATTGCCCGCCAGATAGACTTTTTCCCCTACTTCGATTTCATCAATTTCTATCTGGGCACCGGCAGCCATGATGATGGCAAGGGTAGCATCCATGATCTCTGGCCCTATACCGTCTCCTTTTGCGACTGTTATTCTCTTCATTGCTTATTTGGTTTGTTAAGTGCCGCAAAAGTCCGCATTCTTGATAATATATATTTATTTATATTTTTAAACTTATCCATAAATTATTTTTATGAACTTTTGGTTTTCGCCGCGGGTTGGGTTGTTTTGGGCGGCTTTGGCCGCCAAAAATAAAACACTACCCTTTGCCGCAGCATACAACTTGTTTTTTGCGGCGCTGGCCGCAAAAAATAAAAACACTGCTTTTGCCGCAGCACACAGCCTGTTTTTTGCGGC
>CAZYAO010000059.1:6052-16271 GCA_964645715.1 uncultured Saprospiraceae bacterium | reverse complement strand
GCCAGCAGCCGCAGGTATACCCCATTGGTCCAGCCGAAGCCGTCCTGCACAGGATACTCGCCGCCGCCTGCCTCGAGCTGCATATCGACCACATTGTATTTTTCCATCAGCTGGCCTGTACGGCCAAACACCCGCTCGTTGAGCGCGCGCCAGCGCGCACTGACCGTAGCCGCCAGCGCATCCGCCCCATAATTGCGCAGCCCCTTGATGGCCATCCACTGCAGCGGCGCCCAGCCATTGGGCGCATCCCACTGCTGCCCCGTATTGACCGGCGTGCTGAGCAGCCCGCCTGCCTGCAAAAACTGTTTTTCCAGCACTCCCTGGCAGCGGGCGGCCTGCTCGGCCGTGGCCAGCCCTACAAACAGCGGGTAGATCCCCGCCAGACTCAGCTGCCCGCTCGGCTGCTGCTGCCGCCAGTTGTAGTCGACAAAAAAGCCCGCCTGCGCATCCCAGCAATAGCGCACGATGGCCGCCTTGCGCTGCGCCGCCCGCTGGCTAAAAGCCTCCGCCTGGGTCGCATTGCCCGCCAGGCTGAAAGCCCGGGCGATAATCTCTTCGTAGCGGAACAGCAGCGCGTTGAGGTCAACCGCCACCAGATCAGTCGTCTGTATGGTGGCCAGACTTTTGCCATCGGCCAGCCAGCGGCTGCTAAAATCCCAGCCGGAGGCTGCACCCGCCCGAAGGTGCGCATATACCTCGGCCGCCGGCCGACCCGAAGCCTTGGCCGTTGCCACATCTTCCTTCCAGCTCTCCGCCCGCGGATAATCACCACTGTCGTAGTAGCGATTGAGCACCGAGCCGTCGGGCAGCCGCACCAGGTGCCGCACCGCCGGCTGCTGCGCCGACAGTTCGCCCAGACCACCCATCCAAAAATCGTATTCCTTCAGCAGTTGCGCCAGGTACACATTGTATACCCCCGCCCCTTTGCTCTCTGCCAGCAACTCGACCATGAGCGCAAAAAACGGCGGCTGCGAGCGACTCAGGTAGTAGGTGCGGTTGCCATTGGGGATGAAACCCAGTGAGTCGATCAGGAAAGCAAAATTATTGACCATGTGCTCAATCATCTCGCCCTGGCCGGCCACCTGCAGCCCCAGCATCGTAAAATAACTATCCCAGTAGTAGATTTCGCGGAAGCGCCCCCCCGGCACGATGTACGGATAAGGCAGGGCAATCAGGCTGCCCCTGCCCGCACTGTCGGGCTGCCGCGTGAGCACCGGCCACAGCCGGTTGATATGCGCCTCCAGCGACTGCCGGCTGTCGCTCCTGAAAGCGTCGCCCGCCTTGGGCGGCGGCGCAAAGTAGCGGTTGACAAAGTCGGCCAGCTTGAAGTCAGGCGCGTCTTTTTGCGCCGAATATGCCGCCATAATCTGGTCGGTCGGCACGAGCGGCTCACAGTCTACAAATGTCTTCCCGTCGGGAAAAATGGCTGCCGCCTGCACGCGCTCAAACAGCTCCCCGAAGCGCTCGTTGGGCGGCAGGGACTGCTTGTTTTCGACGTATTCGACGGCCTCAGCCGCCGGCTGCCGGCCGCAGGCCACCATCGCCAGCATGGCCGCTGGCAAAAGCAGTAAAAGGAGCTGTCTCATGCGCTTTTTACTGCGAAAATACAACCTTTTCGGCAAACATGCTGCTAGTCCACGACCGCATGGACAATCTTGGGATTGGCCAGATCGCTCTCAACTTTGCCGTCGCGCAGTCGTACGATGCGGTGCGCGTACTCGGCAATGTCGGGCTCGTGCGTGACGAGGATGATCGTATTGCCGCGGCGGTGAATCTCCTCGAGGATGGACATAATCTCGAGCGACGTTTTGGTGTCGAGGTTGCCCGTAGGCTCATCGGCCAGGATGATGCTGGGATTGTTGACCAGCGCCCGGGCAATGGCCACCCGCTGCCGCTGGCCGCCCGACAGTTCATTGGGGCGGTGGTCGACGCGGTCTTCCAAGCCCACCGATGCCAGCACCTCGCGGGCGCGGTCCAGCCGCTGCTCTTTGCTCATGCCCGCATACACCAGCGGCAGCGCCACATTGTCGAGCGCCGACAGTCGCGGCAACAAGTTGAACGTCTGAAAAACAAAGCCAATCTTGCGGTTGCGCACCTCCGCCAGTTCGTCGTCCGACATGGTGCTCACGTTGATGTTGTCGAGAAAATAGTCCCCGGAAGTGGGCGTATCGAGGCAGCCGAGCAGGTTCATCAGCGTAGATTTGCCAGAGCCCGAAGGGCCCATGAGGGCAACATATTCGTTGTTGAATATGTCGAGGCTTACGCCCTGCAGGGCGTTGACTTTGGTGGCCCCCATGTCGTAGGTTTTTACCAGGTCTTTAACAGAAAGTATTGGATTCATATTAGCAAATTAGTAAGCCCCTACGGGGGTTAAAAAATTTCCAAAAGTTTTTGGGCGGCTCGTGCCGCCCAAAAGCTTTTTACCCCTGCCGCGATGCCACCTTAGGCACCCTAAAATGCTGCCCGTCGTGCAGGGGCGCATCGCGCAGCGCTGCCTCGGTAGCAAGCCCGGGCAGGGCAACATCCTCGCGCAGCACATTGACCTCCTCGCTGAGGTAGACCAAGGGTGCCACCTCCGCCAGGTCCAGCTCCTGCAGCTTGGCCGCCATGGCCAGTATCCGGTTGAGGTCGGTCTTCATGCGGGCGCGCTCGTCGGCCGACAGCTCCAGCCGGTTGAGGTGTTCGAGTCGTAAAATTAGCTGATCATCGATTTCCATGGCCATTATTTAGATAAGCATGCACAATTAAACGTTAAAAGCAGTAAAAATGTTGGTCTGCTGAAAATGTAGACCGAAAATTGTACGCTCGGGCGGCATTTGTTATCTTCACGGTCTTAATTATTTGAATCTATCCTTCTCGTTTCATGTATCATTCTGATATTAAGCACATTGCTATCGCGGGCAACATCGGTGCAGGCAAAACCACGCTGACCACCCAACTAGGTAAGCATTTTGGCTGGGAGGTCAACTATGAGTCGACCGACAACAATCCTTACCTCAGCGACTTTTACCTCGACATGCAGCGCTGGTCGTTCAACCTGCAGGTGTACTTCCTGCACAACCGCTACGCCCAGATTCTCAACATCCACCGCGGCGACAAGGTGGTGGTGCAGGATCGCACCATCTATGAAGACGCCTACATTTTTGCCCCCAACCTCCACGACATGGGGCTCATGGCCTCGCGTGACTATGAGAACTACCTCTCGCTTTTTCACACCATGACCTCGCAGATCAAGGCCCCCGACCTGCTCATCTACCTGCGTGCCAGCATCCCTACGCTGGTAGACCACATCCAGACAAGGGGGCGCGACTACGAGGGCAACATGAGCCTCGACTACCTGCGCCGCCTCAACGATCGCTACGACAACTGGATCGGCCAGTACAAGGAAGGCAACCTGCTGGTTATCAATGCCGACGAAGTCGATTTTACCCACCGGCCCGAAGACTTGGGCAAGGTGCTCAACCTCATTCAGGCGGAGCTTCAGGGCTTGTTCAGCTAAACAAACAAAAAACAGCCGTCTATGCGTTTGATTCTTCTGGGATGCGCCTGCCTGCTCGGGCTGTCGCTGCAGGCCCAAAACCGGGCCACGTATTTCAAGGTCTTTCCCGTTGCGGAGGCAGGCCTGCCGGACTGGGCCCGCGCCATGTACGCTGCCGATCCGCAGGTGCCTGCCGTCGATCAGGCCTTTGATGCTTACTACCGCACGCATCCTTTTCAAAAGACGATACATACGCACAATTACCGCTACTGGCGCCGCATGGTAGAGCCCTGGCTCGACGAGCAGGGCTACATACGCCGCCCCGATGCGGCGGCGGAAGCCAGCCGCTACCGCCAGCTGCAGCCGCAGGGCGGCGGGCGGCTCGACCCGCCCCTGTGGCGGAGCATGGGGCCTTTTGAAACCTACGAGCAGGGCGGCACCCGCCCCATCTCCTGGCAGGTCAATGTCTACTGCGTCGACCAGTCGCTCTCACAGCCCGACATCCTCTATGCGGGCACGGAGGGCGGCGGACTCTACAAGACCACCGACAAAGGCCTTTCGTGGACCCTGGTCACGGCCGGGCTGCCCGTGGGCAGCGTGGGTGCAGTGCAAATCCACCCGCTGCTGGCCGAGCAGGTGCTCATGGCCGCCAACCGGCGCATCTATCGCAGCACCGACGGCGGGCAGAGCTGGACGGAGGTTTTCTTTTTCGACGGCGAAGGGTACGAACTCAAATACCACCCCGGCCAGCCCGATACGGTCTATCTGGCTGGCGAAAAGGGGCTCTTCCGCAGTGTCAACGGCGGGCTCAACTGGACGCAGGTGTACAGCCAGGCCTGCTGGGACCTGGATTTTCACCCGACAGACCCCGCCATCGTCTACAGCCTGCGGTCCAACACCGCCCTCAAAAAGGCAGAATTCCTGCGCTCGACCGACCATGGGTTCAGCTGGCAGTTGCAGACCAGCGGCTGGTACAACCCGCAGAGTCCGGCCGACGCCATTGACCACGGCGGCAAGATAGCCGTCACCCCCGCCATGCCCGGCCGGGTATATGTGGCTCTCATAGGCAACAGCAAGGCCAATGACGACGGCTGGATAGGCGTCTACCGCAGCGATGATACCGGCCAGCAGTGGACACTGCCGGCCGGACAGATCGGCGGCCCCTACAACAACCCCAACCAGCATCCCTGGAATGTGGCTGCTTACAGCGACGGCTACCACCAGGGCTACTACAATTTTGACCTGGAGGCCTCCCCTACCCAGCCCAACAAGATCTGGGTCGGCAGCATCCGCCTGAGCGAGTCGTCCAACGGCGGCCAGACCTTTCAGGCGATCGGGGCGGCCAACAGCACCCGACTGGAACGCATTCATGCTGATATACAAGCCATTGAAATCAATGGCGACGAGATCTGGGTGGCCTCCGACGGTGGGCTCGACTACTCTACCGACGGGCTGCAGACCCACGAGTCCCGCAAGTACGGCATCACCGGTTCCGATTTTTGGGGCTTCGGCAGTGGCTGGAACGAAGACGTGCTGGTCGGCGGCAAGTACCACAACGGCAATGGTGCCTGGTACCAGACCTACGGACACGGCAACTACCTGCACCTCGGCGGCGTAGAGGAGCCAACCGGCTACGTCAACCCCCTCGACAACCGCACGGTCTACTCCAATCGCTGGTGGGCCGGCAATATGCAGGCGCAGCGCATACCCACCGAGCTCACAGGCCCCATTGCCGAGTTGCCTGCCCTCAGTATGATCCCCAATGAAAGCTACATAGAGTCGTCTTCCAGCGGCATGTATTTTGACCATCGCTATGCCGACCACATCTACCTGGGTGCCGAAGGAAAACTGTGGAAATCGGTCGACGGTGGCTCCACCTATACCGTTTTGTACGATTTTGGGCAGGGCAAAGTCATGGAATTTGTGCAGTCGCGTGCCAACCCCAACGTCATGTACTGCGTGTTTCAGCCCGGCGGCGGCTACTGGGATGCCTGCCGCATTTTCAGGAGCACCAATGGCGGACAGAGCTGGACAGGTACTTTCGACATACCCGGCAACCGCTGGCGGCTCAACATCACCCTCAATCCCGAAAATGAAAATGAGTTGTGGGTAGCCAGCAGCAGTGGCGCCGACGGTGCCAAAGTGTTCCGGACGCCCAATGGCGGCACCAGCTGGCAAAACATGACGACGCCCGACATCAATGGCCAGCGCCCCAAGGATATCTACTTTCAGGAAGGCACCGACGGCTGGGTCTTTTTGGCCACCAACAACGGCATTTTTTACCGCGCGCCCAACAGCGCCGCCTGGCAGCCCTACAGCGATGGCCTTCCTTTCAACCTAAGCGCGCTGCAGCTCAGGCCTTTTCACCGCGACGGCAAGCTGCGGCTGGCCACCTATGGCCGCGGCTTTTGGGAAGCCCCCCTGCCGGCTGCTTCCCGCCCACTGGCGCAGCCCCTTACCCTGACCGACCGCATCTACTGCGCCCGCGATACGGTGCCTTTTGACTGTTACTCCGTGCTGCGGCACGAGGGCGCGCAGTGGCAGTGGAGCTTTTCTCCCCAGCCGCTCTATGTCAGCGACCTGCAGGCGCGCAACCCGCGGGTGGTCTTCGGACAGGAGGGCAGCTATACCGTCACCCTCACCGTCACCGACGCCCAGGGACTGAGCAGCAGCCGTACCGTTGACAATATGATCACTGTTGAAGACTACTGTGCGGCCGACCGCTTCCCCGGCCAGGCCGTCGCTGCGGCCAATGATGGCGACTATGTGCAGCTGCCCGATTTTGGGCTGCTCACCAATCAGCTGACGGTCACTGCCTGGATCAAGCCGGCCGGCATACAGAACGAGTACAGTTCCCTCTTCATGAATCAGGGGGCGCCTGCGGGTTTCAACTTTCGCGAGAGCAACAATACGCTGGCCTACCACTGGCCCGGCGGCGCCTGGTGGTGGGACTCCAACCTGGAGGTGCCTGCCGATGAGTGGTCGCAGGTGGCCATGGTCGTAAACCCTACGGGCATTACCCTCTACGTCAACGGGCAGAGTGCCCGGCATACTTTCACGGTGCAGCCGGTACAGTTTACGTCGGTCTTGCTGGGCAGCTACCAAAACTGGGGTGGCCGCTACTTCAAGGGTATGATGGATGAGGTGACCGTGTGGAACCGCCCGCTGAGCCGGGAGGAGATCCGCGAGCTGCGCCACCTGACCCGCGACCAGCTGCTCGAAAGCGACAGCAGTCTGCTGGCCTACTATCAGTTTAACGAGCCCGGCGGGCGGGTTAATGATAAAAAAGGCGGCCGCCATGGCCGCCTCAGCGGCGGTGCCAGCCGCCAGCCTTCGTCGGCGCCTGTGGGCGGTGGCAGCAGTCGCCGCCTGACCATCAGTCAGGCCGGCAGCTACGCGCTGGAGGAGGTGGGGCTCACACTGGCTTTTGACAATGCCGGCGACACGCCCCAGGGCGAGCTTGTCGTCAGTCGCCTCGACCTGACGCCTTTTGCGCCGCCGGCGGCGGCATTTGCGGCCGATACGGCCTACTGGATTGTCAACAATTACGGCAGCAACGAGCTGCCGGTGCCCGCTACCCTGCATTTTCGGACGGGCCTTGATCCTGCCACTGCCGGTGCTGCTACCCTTTTCCAGCGCATCGAAGACAACGATGACCAGCCCGACTGGCTCAGCTGGTGCGAGGCAGCGACTGCTGCCGGTGGCTATGTCCTCTTCCCCGATGCCTGCGAAGCAGAAGGCAGCGGACAGTTTTTCATCGGCTTCGACGAGGCGCCTACGGCGGCCACTGCGGAGGCTCCGCCGGCGGCGGCGCGTGTATACCCCAATCCCTACCTCCACGGTCAGCAGCTGACCGTCAAGCTGCCTGCGGGTGAGCAGGCGCGGCTGCAGCTGTACAATGCCGACGGCAAGCTGGTGGTCGACCGCTTTCTGGGCAGCGAAGACAGCAGCTTTGCGCTGCCGGCACTGCCGGCCGGCCTGTATGCCTACCGGCTGGTGGCAGCTGAGTGGATGAAAGTGGGGCAGCTGGTGGTAGGTAGGTAATGGTGTGCCTGCGATCCATGCGCGCCGGAGCGGCACGCATGGATCGCAGCCTGTTTTCCAACCATCTATACAGTCATTTGTTACTACTCAAAGACTGTATACCATGGCGCAGACCGCGAAGACGATACTACTGCTCGTATGGCTGACGGCCCTTTCGTCAGCATACGCCATTGCACAAAACCGCCAAAACAACCAGTGGTATTTCAACAATGCCGCCCTGGATTTCAACAGCGGGCAACCCGTGGAAGTCAGTGGCAGTGCCATGACAACCAGCGAAGGGTCTGCCTCGGTAGCTGACCGGTTTACCGGCCAGCTGTTGTTTTATACCAACGGAATCACCCTGTGGAACCGGCTCAACCAGCCCATGCCCAATGGTACAGGCCTGCTCGGAGGGTCCGAAGCACTCACCTCCTCTACCACAGCAGCTGTCATCATGCCTCGGCCGGGCAATCCCTCCCAGTATTATGTATTTACGGTGGACGAATTTGGCGGCAACGGTGGCCTGCGAATGAACCTGGTGGATATGAACCTGCAGGGCGGGCTGGGCGATGTTGTGGCCGGCCAAAAAAATATACTCATCTCCAATGACAACATATCCGAAAAACTGACCTACGCTCCCCTGCCGGACAATAGCGGCTACTGGTTGGTTAGCCGGCAATGGGTCGACAACACCTACCTGGCCTGGCGGGTGACCGCAGCGGGCATCAGCAGCACACCGGTGATTTCGACAGCAGGCACCTCTACCATCAATGGCGCTGGTCACCTCACATTCAGCAGAGACTTTAGCCGCCTCGCCAACGCCTACGTTTTTGGGGCTGTCGACCTGCTTTCTTTTGACAATACCAGCGGACAGGTAGCGGCCATAGCCAGCCTGCCGGTACCTACCGGCTCGAGTGTTTACGGGGTCGAATTTTCTCCCAACGGCCGCTACCTGTACGTGAGCAACCTGTTGGACGGTATCTTTCAGTTTGACCTCGCTGCAGCCAACATTGCCGGCAGCCGACAGACGGTAGCCGATGCCTATGCGGCTACGCTGCGACTTGCCCCCGACTGCAAAATATACGCAGCCAATGGACAGTTGGCGGCCATCCCCAATCCGGACCTGCCCGCACCCGCCTGCGGCTACATACCCGCTGCCGTCAATCTGCAGAGCGGCGGTAGTAACTACGGACTGCCCGGCAGGGTTGTTTATCCCGAGTTGCCGGCAGCAGCGGTACAACTCAATATAGGTGCGGATCCGGCCTGCCCGGGCAGTGAAATTCAATTTTCGCTCGCCGGCCTTTTGCCCGCCCAGCCTGTGCAGTGGAATTTTGGGGATAACGCCAACGGTGAGCTGGCAGGAGCAACGGTGAGCCATGTTTACAGCCAGCCGGGGCAATACAGCGTACAGGCCATTTTTGCTGTTGACTGCACGACGGATACCCTTGTCGGCACCCTCATCATCGAAGATTGCGGCGGTGTCCCCGAAACCTGCCTCAATTTTCAGTACACCGGGGCTGTGCAGACGTGGACGGTACCGGCGGGGGTGACTGAGCTGCGTGTAAAAATGTGGGGTGCCGCCGGCGGCCCGGGCCCGATAGCGGCCTTTGGGCCTGGCGGCGGCGGCGGATATACCAATGCCAGGCTGTCGGTCACGCCCGGCCAGCAACTGTCTATATTCGTTGGCGGGGGCGGCGCTCCCGCCATCGCCGGCAACGGCGGCCTCGGCGGCTGGCCCAACGGTGGCCGTGGCGGATCGGGCAACCGGGTAGAAATCATCGAAGGCAGTGTGGGTGGTGCCGGCGGCGGCGGCGGTCGCAGTGAAATACGCATTGGCGGCATCACCTATGCCGTAGCCGGCGGCGGCGGCGGTGGCGGCCTGGGCAGTGGCGGCGGTGGCGGCGGCGGGGCCGTGGCGCAATTTACAGCTGCAGATAATCCGTTTGGTGTCAACGGCTTCGGGGGTACCCAGACTGCAGGGGGCGCAACGGCCGCCAACACGCTCTGCAGCAATCCGGTTGTCGGGACGCCGGGCTCGTTCCTGCAGGGCGGCACGGGTGCTACCGACCTTGGAGGTACCCTCAACGACCGCACGGCGGGCGCTGGCGGTGGTGATGGTTACTATGGCGGTGGCGGCGGCGGCAGCCACAGCGGCTGCTTTGGTGTGAGCAGTACCGGCGGTGGCGGCAGCGGCTATGTGTGCAGCAGTTGCCCGCAGGTCAGCAATGGCAGCACTTTTACGGGCAATTCGGACGGTACGGCCGCCAATCCCACAGATCCGCTGCTGGCGGCATTTCCGGGTGTGGCCAATGGTGCTGTGCCGGGGATTGGCGGGCATGGGCTTGTCAATATTTGTTACGATACCTGCACACCTATAACCACCAGCCTTACGGTCAACGCCTGCGGCAGCTATACCGCGCCCAACGGCGCTGTGCTCACTTTCGCGGGTCTGTACATCATCACCGTCCCCAATGCCGGGGGTTGTGACAGCATTTTTGTTATCTCGCTCAGCTTCAGCAACAGCGTGACTACGGTGCAAAACGTCACTGCCTGCGACAGCTATACTGCGCCCTGGGGGGCAGTCTATACGCAGAGCGGACTGTACAGCGATACCCTCAGCACTGCCGCGGGCTGCGACAGCATCCGTAGCATTGTGCTCACTATCAGCAACAGCGTGACTACGGTGCAAAACGTCACTGCCTGCGACAGCTATACTGC
>CAZYAO010000059.1:0-5952 GCA_964645715.1 uncultured Saprospiraceae bacterium | reverse complement strand
CCCTTGGCAGACAGAGAAGCGGCTTAGTGGTGCGCTTGTGCTGATTCGGTGATGATACGTTTTAGCGGCGCAAGCGCCGCTAAAACGTATTTGAGCGTATTTTGCTGCTGTGGGGCTAATAAGGGTGTTGGTTTTTTGAAAAAAAACCAACACCCTATTTATCAAACTCCTTATACGCCACCGAAGGATCATAATCATGCTTGGTCACCAACGAGTGCAGCTCACTCTCCGGCTTCGGGGACCGGAGGATGGGAAACAACAACTGCACATACCAAGGCTCCTTGAGCTTGTTCCAGGCACCAAAGCGGGTCGGGTACTGGCGGGTGATCTTGGCCGTGCCGAAGAGGACATCCCAGATAAACAACAAATTGCCGTAGTTGCCGTTGGGATGCGAAATGCCGTCGTCGGCCGTGAGGCCGTGATGGGCAAAATGGGTGCTGGGCGTGGAGATGGTGCGCTCAACAACCCAGGCCAAGGGGTGCAGCCAGGTGTAGCGGTACAAAAACCGGTCCCACTTGGTCTCGCTGTGGGCCAGCAGGATCACCACCAGCTTTACCGGCAGGTAGAATAAATACACATAGCCCATGCCCAGGTAAACGAGTGCCGCCGACAACCATATACCCGGCATGAAGGCATAGTACAGCACAGCATTGCGGTAGGTGACCAACACCCCCATCTCCTCTACTACGTGGTGCGGCCGGTGCAGCTTCCACATCATGCGGTTGGCATGGGACAGCCGGTGCCACCAGTATTGCGTCATGTCGTCGAGCACCAGAAATGCCAGCAACTGCCAGCCTGCTGCCAGCTGCAAAAAATGGTTTTCGTAGGCCGGAAACCAGGCCTCGCCTATCCACAGCGTGAGTAAAAAAATGCCCGGTTGCACCAGGGTAGGTAGTATCAGCAAACTGACCAACTCAATCGTCCAATCGTTCTTGGTCCGCTTATCAGCTACATACAAGCCCCCCAGGGCCTCCAGCAGGCCTAGTACGAGCAGCAATACCGTAGGTATCAACTTGCTTATGTATTCATGCTCTCCCATCTGGCAACCGATTCATTTGAACAACAAACTTTTACTCCTCCGCCAAGGCCGCATATACCGCCTCTTTTACCAGGCCCGGCGGCAGCGGCCCCAAGTGCGCCAGCTTGCGCTCGGCCATCTTGCGGCCTACCCTGGCCGAAGCCAGCAGGCCGTGGCCGTCGAGCCGCGCAGCCAAAAAACCCGACCAGAAGGCGTCGCCGGCGCCAGTGGTATCCTTGACGTCAATGCTGCGCGCCGGCAGGAAGACCGTCTCCTCATCGACCGCCGACAGCAGGCTGCCGCGATCGCCCAGGGTCAGACAAGCCGTGTGCGCACCCAGCGACAAGAAATGCGCCGCCGCCGCTGCCGCATCCGTCAGCGGAGCGCCCATCAGCCGCTCCCAGTCCACCTCACTGCATTTTACCCAAGCCCCCAGCGCGCAATAGGCTGCCACCACCCGCTGCGCCTCAGCGCGGTCGGGCCATATCTTTTGCGCATAATTGACATCAATGCTCGGCCGGGCGCCCAGCGCCGCCGCGCGTTGCGCCGCCCCCAGTATGCTGCTGCGGGCAGGCTCACGGCTCAGCCCAAAGCAGGTGGTATGAAAAATGCGGGCGCGCGCCAGCAGCCCGTCGGGCAGCTGCTCCGCACTGAGCTGCACATCGGCCAGGCGGTAGGCCTCAAAATTGGAGACCTGCCGCGAGCGCGTCACCAGGATGAGCGTGGTGGGCTCCGCTACCTGCCGCAGACAGGAGGTGTCTACCCCCAGCGATGCAACGTAGCGCAGCAAAAAACTGCCCATATCGTCCTGCCCGACGCTGCTCACCAGCACCGCCTGCTTGCCCAGCCGCGCCATATTGCCGGCCAGGTTGGCCGGACTGCCGCCCGGCAGCTTTACAAACTGGCTCACCTCGTCGAGCTCCTCCGCAAAGTCGGTGCTGATAAAATCAATCAGCAACTCCCCGGCAGCAATGATGTCAATGTCTTTGTGCATAGCCTGCGTGATTAAGCAAAGGTGACCAGCCGGGCGTGCCAACTGTCGGCCAGCCGCTTCATAAATTGTGTGTCTAAGGCCGCTTTGGTGCTGACGAGGGTGTCGCAGACCAGGGTGTCGGCATCGATACGCCCCTCCGCCGCCAACTGCTCGAAAGCATCGCGCGTGACCGTATGCAACTGCCCCGCCGACTGGTAGGTAAACAACAGGCGGTTGAAAAAATCGCGCCCGTAAGCAGCTCCCAGGCTTTTCATAAACGCTACCGACTTGTCGATGCTGCAGCCACTGGCGTCGGCCGACGCTTCGTCGACCAGCAGCACCACAAAGCGGTCGTGCATCACAAAACCCGCCGCCTTCAGCTGGCGGTTGTGGCTCACCCACTGCTCAGCAAACGACTGCAGCTGCGGCTCGATCGCCGCCTGCTCGGCCTCGCTGAACGGGCGGTCGGCCTGGTAAATCCATACCCGCGACTGTGGCGGAAATGACGACAATTCGTGAAACATATCAGGCTAAATTTTTGACAATCAACTCAGAAAGATCATACACCATCACCTCCTCCTGCCGCTCCTTGGCCTTCACCCCGTCGCTCATCATGGTCAGACAGAAAGGACAGTTGACAGCCACCACCGCCGGGCGGGTGTCGAGCGCCTCCTCGATGCGCTCGAGGTTGATGCGCTTGTCGCCCGGCTCATCCTCCTTCCACATCTGCGCCCCGCCGGCACCACAGCAGAGGCCGTTGCGCTTGCTGCGCTTCATCTCCACCAGGTCGGCATCCAGCGCCGCCAGCAGCTGGCGCGGCGCCTCGTAGATGCCATTGACGCGGCCAAGGTAGCAACTGTCGTGGTAAGTAATGCGCTTGCCCACAAAATCACCCCCCTCTTTCAACCGTATACGCCCCTGATCGATAAGCTGTTGCAGCAGTTCGGTATGATGCACCACCGCATAGTCGCCCCCCAGCGCAGGGTATTCATTTTTGAGCGTATTGAAGCAGTGCGGACAAGCCGTCACGATCTTCTTTACCCCGTACATATTGAGCGTCTGTATATTCTGCAGCGCGGTCATCTGGAACAGAAACTCGTTGCCGGCGCGGCGCGCCGGATCGCCCGTGCACTGCTCCTCACTGCCCAGGATGGCAAATTCGATGCCCGCCGCCTGCAGGATTTCGGCAAACGCACGCGTCACCTTCTGGGCGCGGTCGTCAAAGCTGCCGGCGCAGCCCACCCAAAAGAGGATTTCTGGTTCCTGGCCCTGGGCGGCATAGTCCGCCATCGTTTTTATTGGCTTCATGGTTAAAAAGCTTGTAAATACCGTAAAAATTAATCCGCCTTCGCCCAGCTGTCGCGCCCGATGCTCATGCTCCAGGCCGCGCCACTGTTTTCGATACTGTTGAACATCGGCAGCCACTCGGCCGGGCCCGCGCCCTCCGTCAGGATCTCATAGCGCCGCAGCTGCAGGATGGGCTCCAGCGGGTTGATGAGCACCGGGCAGGCCTCGACGCAGGCATTGCAGGTCGTGCAGGCATGAATCTCCTCCTTGCTGATATAATCGAACAAGCTGCGGCCGTCGTCAAAATTGTCCACCGACAGCGGCAGCGCCTTGTCTTTGGCAAAATCGCTGTTGCCACTGTCGAGCTTACCCCCTATCTCGTCGGCGCGGTCGCGCACACTCATCACAATCTTGCGCGGACTCAGCTGCTTGCCCGTCAGGTTGGCCGGGCAGACCGACGTACAGCGGCCGCACTCCGTGCAACTGTAAGCCCCCAGCACATCGATCCAGCTCAGGTCGGTCACATCTTTGGCCCCAAAAACAGGCAGCTCGCCGCCCTCAGCCGCCCCTTCCGTCGGCAGCCCCATCATAGACTTCACCTCATTCATGATGACCGGCATATTTTCCATCTCCCCCCGCGGCCGCAGGCGCGCAAAGTAGGTGTTGGGAAAAGCCAGCAGGATGTGCAGGTGCTTGGAGATGGGCAGGTAGTTGAGAAAAGCCAGCACCACCAGCAGGTGCAGCCACCAGCCAAAGCGCTCGACACCCACCAGCACCCCCGTGCTGAGGCCATCGAACAGCAGCGGCCCCAGCCAGCTGCTGACCGCCAGCGCCCCCGTATCGGGATAGTGCGCCGGGTCGCGCTGCTGCAGCAGCGTGTCGGCCCCGTTCATGGTAAAAATGCCAATCAGCAGCAGGATCTCCGCCAGCAGGATGATATTGGCATCCATGCTGGGCCAGCCGCGCAGCTCCGGCTTGCGAAAGCGCGGGATGTGGAGCAGATTGCGGCGCGCCAGAAAGGCGATGGTAGCCACAAACGCCAGCACCGACAGGATTTCAATAAAACTAATAATAAAGGTGTACAGCCCCCCCAGCAGGGGCGCAAACAAGCGGTGACGGCCCGTGAAGCCGTCGATGACGATCTCGATCAGCTCGATCTGGGTGATCACAAACGCCACATACAGCAGCAAGTGCAGCACAGCCGGCAGCAGGCGGGCAAACATCTTCTGCTGGCCCAAGGCCACCAGCAGCATATTGCGCCAGCGCTCGGCAGGCGGGCCGTCGGCGGCCTCCGCCTTGCCCAGCCGTATATTGCGAAAGATGCGGCGGTACTGCCGCACCGCCAGAAAGGTAGCGGTGAGGAAAACAATGCTGAAAATAATCGGCTGCATACAGGTCGGTTTTATTTGCAGGCAAAAGGGCGGCCTGCTGCCGCCGCTTTGGGTGTCAAAAATAACATAATACTGCCAATCGTGTAGCCCTGGCGGCAGATTATTCCGCTGCTGCGCCCCCTTTTGTAGGCCGGCAGCACCCCTAAGGCTGGCAAAAAACCCAAATAGTGGCTATCTTCGCAAGAAAAACCATGGCCGGCAGTCAGTTTGGACAACTCTTCCGCATCTCCACCTTCGGCGAATCCCACGGCCCCGGCCTCGGCGTCGTCATCGACGGCTGCCCCGCCGGACTGGCGCTGGACGAAGGCTTCATACAAAGCGAGCTGGCGCGCCGCCGCCCCGGGCAGTCGGCCATCGTGACCCAGCGGCAAGAAGACGACCAGGTCGAGATCCTCTCGGGCGTATTCGAAGGCCACACCACCGGCACCCCCCTGGCCATGCTCATCCGCAATGCCGACCAGCGCTCCCAAGACTACAGCCACATAGCCCACAGCTACCGCCCCTCCCATGCCGACTACACCTTTCAGGCCAAATACGGGCTGCGCGACTACCGCGGCGGCGGGCGCAGCTCCGCCCGCGAGACCGCTGCCCGCGTAGCGGCCGGCGCCGTAGCCAAGCTCCTCCTCTGGCAGCAGGGCATACAGCTGCGCGCCTATGTGAGCCAGGTAGGCGACATAGCCCTCACCACCCCCTATACCGAGCTCGACCTGCGCCTGAGCGAGCACAACCCCGTGCGCTGCCCCGACCCCCAGACTGCTGCCCGCATGGAGGCGCTCATCCGCGAAGTGCGCAAAGCCGGCGACACCATCGGCGGCATCGTCAGCTGCGTCATCAGCGGCTGCCCGCCCGGCCTGGGCGAGCCCGTCTTCGACAAGCTGCATGCCGACCTCGGCAAAGCCGTGCTCAGCATCAACGCCTGCAAGGGATTCGAGTACGGCTCGGGCTTCGCCGGCATCGGCCTGCGCGGCTCACAGCACAACGACCCCTTCTATATGGACAACGGGCAGGTGCGCACCCGCAGCAACCACAGCGGCGGCATACAGGGCGGCATCGCCAACGGCATGGACATCTACTTCCGCGCCGCCTTCAAGCCGGTAGCCACCATCGTGCCCCCCCAGCCTTCGGTCAATGAAGCCGGCGAGGCCGTGCTGGTCGAAGGCCGCGGCCGCCACGACCCCTGCGTGCTGCCACGCGCAGTGCCTATTGTTGAAGCTATGGCTGCTTTGGTGCTGGCCGATCACTGGCTGCGGCAGCGCGCTGCGCGGGTTGGGGGGTAAAAAAAG
>CAZYAO010000058.1:0-16316 GCA_964645715.1 uncultured Saprospiraceae bacterium | reverse complement strand
GCGGCTTTGCGGATGCGGCCTATTTTTCGCGGGTATTTGCGCGCGCATTTGGCGTACCGCCCTCCGCGTGGCGGGAAAAGGCGGGCTAGACCTGGGCGGTTAGCCCTGTGTGGAAAAATATTCAGCCCGTTGGTGGGGGGTGATGCGGTTGGGAAGATTGCGGGGCTACGCCCCGGTGTGGGGGGGGGCGGCTGTGCGCTACGAAGATTTTGGGGGCGCTGCCCCCGATGCCGGGCTACGCCCCCGCGCGGGGCTGCGCCCCGGTATGGAGCAGCGCTCCAATATCTTAGTAGCGCAAAGCAAAACCAGACGCCCCCCCTCTTTGCGGCCTCAGCCGCAAAACAGTTGACCACATCCGGCGAGCACGTAAGTTCGCCCCTACACAATCCCCAATGTTGGCCAAATAAACCCAGAAAGGGGCAACCACCTTACTGCATCTTGCCATTTGTCACAGGTTTTCCAGTTTAGTAAGCCACTCGTTGAAGTGCGGACATTTTTGTCTTAACAAGTACAATCCTATCTCTTCTGCTACCATGGGGCCAACTTGTGCCTTCTGCACTTTGTACTCAGGTAAATAGTGCATAATTCGTTTTGATGGAGACGTTTGTGGCGATTCATTGATTTCTTCGGGGTTCAGGCCCTGGATGTCACGTTTCAATCGATTGATTCCTGCTTGCCCATCAGGATACATGCCAAGTAACTTATCGGGTTCAACCATGAGCAATGCCTCAAACAAAAATGGTGCACCAAAACATCGTTTACAAATGCTTCTTCGGAACTACCTTCAGCTATAATGTTTATATACTTCATGGGCGTCCTCCAATGATGTTTTTTTCCCAAATCTGACCTGTAGAAAATTCTTCCAGATAGACTTGAAGATTCGCTGAATCCGGTCTGTGATACGCTGAGCTTCTTCCTTTTCGGTCTATAACCACTAAATCTTCTAATTCAAAATTGTTAACCAAACTGATAGATTGCGTAGCAACAAAAACCTGACAATGTGAAGACGCTGCTTTAATTAGCCCCGCTACAGCATCAATAGCACTTGGATGTAAACCTAGTTCCGGTTCGTCTAAAAATAAAACAGCTGGCAGGTCTCTCGGATTCTGCCCTAATAAGCTGATTAATGCAATTGTTCGAAGCATACCATCTGATGCCTGACCCGCATTAAAAACTTTGTTTGTGCCTTTTTCTTTCCAACGGAGCAAAATTTGACCAAACTCTGGATACAAATCAAAATCATCAAAGAACGGAAGCACCAAACGAATGTACTTTACAATACGTGTATAATAGGGCTTTTCTTCATTTTGCAGCCTATACAAAAAGCTTCCTAAGTTTTCACCATTTTGTTTGAGCCATCTGCCATCGGCCTGCGACCATTTCAATCGCAGAGGGGCAGTATCGCTTGTGTTGTGGAACTGATAAACCATCAGTTTTCGAAGAAGATTCAGAATAATATTTGCAGTCTGGTTATTTACTTGGGGAAGATTTGCCTCTTCATGTCCCACGCCACAACTGCGCCAAGTGGCTTCACCACCAATAGTATACCTGCTAAACCTATAAAGTTCCTCTTTGAAGACCAGTTTGTCTGGTTTTGCAAACATCAAACTGAATTTATAATCGCTAATTCCGTGCTGATCGCTAATCGATATTTCGGCATCAATACGCTTGGTGACATCGACTCCATCATGCAAAATATCATTTGCGCCACCCAAATAAGCCACATACTCCTGCAGTTTGCCATCAGCATTGAGCATCCAACTTAAAAATTTGAAGAAGGAAATAAAATTACTTTTTCCTGCTCCATTAGGACCTATCAGTATATTGATTGGCCTTGGTTCAAAGCCTTCTATGTCCTTTATAGTTTTGTATCCTTTAATGGAAAAGGATTTCAATTTTATATCTGACATACTCAGTTTTATTAATTATTCACTTCATCCCAAGCATTCTCTTTCCTGGCTCCTCCTCCCTGATCAATCCCTCTTACCGGCGTTTACCGCCTGTTTTTAGGTTTTCTACAGGGTCATCGCTTAGGTAGTCAACTCTTCTGGGGGTAGATTTAGCCAAAGTTAAGAAAAATTTTGTTGTACGTCATAGCCGTCATGTATATTTTGGACAGGGTGGTTGCCCCCGTGGTGCGCAGACATTGTGGGCGGTGAAGATTGCGGGTTACGCCCCGGTGTGGGGGGTGAGGGTGTGCGGCTATGAAGATTTTGGGGGCGCTGCCCCCGATGCCGGGCTACGCCCCCGCGCGGGGCTACGCCCCGGCATGGAGCAGCGCTCCAATATCTTAGTAGCGCAAAGCAAAACGAGACGCCCCTCTTTGCGGCCTCAGCCGCCAAACGATTACCCAAGCCCGGGCAGACCACATAGCTTCGCCCCTACCCCGCCAACAGCCGCTAAAATCAGCAAAGAATACGCACAGATTATCCTCTTTTTCCGTAATTTTGTCTACAAAACATCCTTTCATGGCGCTCCAGGATAAATACATCAACCCGTTTACGGATTTCGGCTTCAAAAAATTGTTTGGTTCGGAGCCCAACAAAGACCTGCTGATTGACTTTCTGAACCAGGTATTGCCGGGAAAGCACAAGATTAAGGACTTGACATACGCCCGCACTGAGCAGCTTGGCAACTCGGAGGCTGACCGCAAAGCCATCTTTGACCTTGAGACCGCTGAAATCGCCAAGTTTAGCCCCGAGGAAAAGAATAAATACGAAGATAGCCTGAAGTACTACCGCGACCTGAAAAACGTGATAGATACGTCATTTGACGATGGCAAAGCGGAAGGTAAAGCGGAGGGCATAGCAGAACGCAACCTCGAAATTGCCCGCCAGATGAAATCGGAAGGCGAGCCAATCAACAAAATTGCACGGTTCACCGGTTTGACCGACGCCGAAATAAACAGGCTGTAGTATGCACTACCAATGGCTGCACCGTAGATTAGCTGGGCATCTATAAAGGAGCAGACGCGTAGGATTGATCCAGTGTATTCGTCCCACAGGACTTGGAACTTTGAGAAAAATCAACTACCTTTAGACAGCATATAAGCTGTTGTAAATACTTCCTCATTGGAGCTGCACGAGAAAGCATTCAGGCAATAGCAGCACAAAAGATTAGCCTTTAAACCACAATATGCCTACATTTGAATGGGATGAAGACAAAAACAACAAAAACACCCGTAAGCACAGGGTGAATTTTGAGGAAGCAAAAACCGTATTTGACGATCCGGATGCTATTGATTTTGAAGCGACGAAAGATGGCGAGTATCGACTAATCAGCATCGGAAAGAGCGCAGCAAAGTTTGTTATTTTGGTTGTGTACACTGTAAGAGGTGACTTTGTAAGGCTGATATCCGCACGACAGGCTAGTAAAGCTGAGCGAAATCTGTATCTTGAAGAAAAATTTAAAAACCAGAAAGATGGAAATTCTAACGGTTAAAGAGGCGGTTCAAAGGGTCAACAGTGGAGGCAATTTGGAGGGGGTTATGTTGGATGAGCAGACGATAAAGCAGGTCAATATCCGGGATGCCATGGTTCTGTCAAGCGGCGGTATAGTGATACCGGAGCAAAATATCTACTATGATGATGATGAAATTGCCTACGATGAGGATATAGACACATTATTAATTACCAGTGGTATTGTCAAAATGACCTGGGAAGAAAAGGCGAAGAGAGCTGAAGAGCACCATGAAAAATACAAAGGAGAAGAGGAAGCAACAATTGACTTATCGACTAAAGAGCCAGAGATAAACCACTGGATTGCTAAGAATAAAAAGAAACTGGAAACCCTGCTTAAGCCGATTGTCATAAACCTATTTGAGGCTGAAAAAATGATAAGGAGATAGGGGCCGACCTCGGCAACATGGCGGCCTGCGTGATGCGAAGCTGGAGGTGGTGACGGAGCGGTAAAGAATGCGGGGATATGCCCCGCTGCGTGAATGTCAATCGCTGCATGATTATCAGCAGGAACACAAATATCAACCGGCCGGGACTACGCAGCGGCATGGGGCTGCGCCCCATAGTCTTCATAGCAAAAACGACACACGCCCCCCCTCTTTGCGGCGCCAGCCGCAAAAGAATTGAATACGCATAATTGGCCGACGGTATAAATCTTTAATTTTATCCTTGTAATTTTATCGCTGCTTATTACAGTCCAAGCTCGGGTGGAGTTTTGCCAGCCCGCGGTCGTTCAAAGTAAGCATGAAAAAGCCCCGACTTTTCGCGAAGGACAGACAACAACAAAATTTGGCTGCGTGTTGAACTTTTGGCAATTGTTATACCACAACGCGATCACCCAAACACAAACATCAAGCTATGATTCCATACGGAAGACAGGATATCAGTCAGGACGACACAGATGCATTCGTAGACATCCTCCGCTCGGATTGGCTCACACAAGGACCCATGGTTCCCAAATTTGAGCAGGCAGTAGCCAGTTACTGCGGAGCAGGCTACGGCGTAGCAGCCAACAGTGCCAACAGTGCCCTTCACATTGCCTGCCTGGCCCTCCGGCTAGGGCCGGGCGATTGGCTTTGGACAAGCTCCAACACCTTCGTAGCCAGTGCTAATTGCGGACTGTACTGCGGTGCCAAGGTCGATTTTGTAGATATTGACCCGGACACTTACAATATGAGTGTGCCAAAGCTTGAAGAAAAACTCCGACAGGCAGCCATCGACAACTGCCTGCCCAAGGTAGTTGTACCGGTACACTATACAGGCCAGCCTCGTGACATGGCTGCCATACATGCGCTGGCTAAGCGCTACGGATTTAACATCATTGAAGATGCTTCCCATGCCATAGGTGCCAGCTATCAGGGTGAAAAAGTCGGTATTGGCCGTTACAGCGATATTACCATATTTAGTTTTCATCCCGTAAAAATAATCCCCACCGGTGAAGGAGGCATGGCCGTCACCAATGATGCTGAGCTGGCAGAGCGCATGACCAGATTTCGGTCGCACGGCATTACCAGCAAAGCAGAGCGCATGCAAGCAAGGCCAGCGGACGAGATTTGGAACTACCAACAGCTCGACCTTGGCTACAACTACCGCATGACAGATGTGCAGGCAGCCTTGGGACTTAGCCAATTAAGCCGCATAGATGCATTTGTACAACGCCGCCACGAGATTGCGAAGCGATACGATGCTGCTTTCGCAGCCTTGCCCGTCATCACCCCTGGCAGCTTCCACACACAACATCCAGCTATCATGGCGTAAGCCTGAGAGGTTCCCCCCTAAGTTACATTTATGACTTGAATCTACGCATCCTTAGACAACCGTACACCTAAAAATACTATTTTTGGGGAGAGGTTGGTGCAGTGTAAGCCTGCAGAAGATCGGGCATGGATCAAATAGGTAATTTTTGTCGATGGCAACATAGCCTATGGTGGCCTTACTGAAAGTGCTCAAAACAATAAAACCAGCAGAATGAGTGATTTTTTCGAACACGGAAGTAAATGGGTACGAGCGGATTTTCATCTGCATACTGCAGCTGCGGATGAGTTTAACCAACGGGGCATCCTGCCAACAACCTATGCCGAAGATTTTGTCAATCGGCTACACACTAGAGATATACGACTGGCAATAATCACGAACCACAATAAATTTGACAAGCAAGAATTTCTGGCATTAAAGGCATCTGCTGAACAGAGAGACATAAAATTACTAGCAGGCGTAGAATTCTCTGCCAAAGACGGGCAAAGAGGAATTCATATCTTACTTGTATTTGATGATAGTTGGTATAGCGAAACGACAGATGATATAAACCATTTCCTGTCTCGTGCCTTCCACCTAAAAAGAGACTATGACAGATCACCCTATACAACTAATTCTTGCTATGCGCTGGAAGAACTCGTACATGAATTAGACAATTTCAATAAGGATTATTTCCTGATAATGGCGCATGTAGATCAAAAAAATGGGTTATTTTACGAAGTAAAAGGTCGAAATTTAGAACAACTACTAACATCCTCAGCTTTTAAGCGCAAGGTGCTTGCTTTGCAAAAAAGTACAGGCATCAATAACAGGAATTTACTTGAGCAGCATGTAGGTAGAAAACTCGCCCTGGTGGAAGGATCTGACAATGCCGAAGGCGGTATGGACGGTATTGGCATCAGTAGCGGCAACAACAGAGAATGCTATGTTAAACTTGGCGCATTTACTTTCGAAGCCGTAAAATTTGCATTAATTCACCATCAGGAAAGAGTGAGCCCGCAACTTCACAAGCCACAGAATCTATCGATCAGTTCGATTGAAATAGAGCAAGGCGGAAAAGAAACAATAATAATACCGCTCAATCCAGCGCTAAACACGATAATCGGAGTACGAGGCAGCGGCAAATCGACTTTACTTGAAACCGTACGGTATGGATTAGGTCTTGAACCAAACGAAACTCCAACAAATTACAAAAACGAAATTGTAAGGCGATTAATGAAAGCCGGAAATCGGTTGCTTCTACGCTTGGCTGATGGTGAAGGAAAAATCCAGTATACCATACAACGAGAGTGGGCAAAACGACCATTGGTACTCGATGCCAACGGAGAGGTACTAGAGGGCCTGCAACCTCAACAATTATTGCCCACTGCCTATTATGGACAAAAAGACATCGAAGAATTGGGTAAAAACTTTACTGCAAGCTACATAGAAGACAAATTACTCAGAGAGTATTTAGCGGACAAGAAAGAAAAAGAAGAAGCACTCAAACATGAAATTAACGATATTTTTGGACAGTTACAAAAACTATCCGATTTGGGTAGTCAACGAGATAAACTTATAGCGGAGATTGCATATTTCAAGCACAATATTGAGCAATTTGAACAATCAGGCTTGCAGGAACTCGTTGCGAAAGAACTAAATTTTGCAGATGACGAATCTAAGTTATTTCAGATTCGAGACGAGCTGCAAGAGATGTCTCAAAGACTACTTGAAGTGATTGAAAGCTACGGTTGGGACGCTTATCTTGCCTATCAAGTAAAGGAAGCAGGTAATATTCTATTGTTCGAAAACACCGTATTCCCGATTATAAGACAGTTGGTTGACGAAAGTAAAAAACTGCGCATCCAATTTTCTGAAGGTACAGATCTGGGTACATCAATCATAGACAAATGGACCGGTGTACTTGAAAATTTCAGCCAGCTTCGGGAAACGCTTCAGGAAGAATTTCGGCGGGCCAAACAATTGATTAATGACCCGAACTTAGATGTGGAGTCACATAAACAAAATAAACAATCGCTGGCACATTTAACCAATAAACTAAAAACGATTGACACGAAGCTTGCCGATGCCGAGAATTTGAGACAAAAACTATACCAAGGTATCCGCAAACTTAAAGAACATCGACTCACAATATTTGAAGCAATCAACAAAAAAATCGAGCAGCTCAATGAGCTGAAACTTTCCTTTCACATAAAAGTGACACATCAGGGCGATAAGCAAAGTTTTAAAGATTGGCTCTCACAAAATTCCAATGGCCTGCAAAGAGAAAATCACATTAAGAAGATTGTCGAGCAGTACGATAATCCTACAGAGATATACCTTGATTTATTTAACGACAATTCTCCATTAGCCACTATTCTACAGGGGGGAACACTTTTAACAAAATTCAGGGAAGTCTTTTCCAATAATCCGGCTGTACTTACTTACCGAGTTCCTGATAAATATCAATTTTTATACAATGATAAACCATTGGAACGCTATTCCATTGGTCAAAAAGCTACAGCACTTATAGCCTTTGTACTTACCCATGAAGAAAAGAAACTATTCATCATTGACCAACCGGAAGACGATTTAGATAACTACACCGTAGCTGGTGAAATCATTGGGAGGATAAAACAACTAAAGTCAGACATACAATTTATTTTTGCAACCCATAACCCCAACATCCTCGTTTTGGGTGATAGTGATCAAGTCGTAATCTGTCAATACCACGATGATGAAGAGCGCATAGAATTTGCGAGTGGCAGTATCGACAAGTGGGACATACAGCAGACAGCCGTTAAAATCATGGAGGGAGGACAAGAAGCATTCGACCGCAGAAAAGACGTATATCAACTATGGACGCATTAGCCGTACTCAATCTAATTGCCGGGGGTGAAACCAGCCACGTACAGTTCAAACTGAATGTGACAAATGCGACCAGTATTGCCCAAGAAATGGTTGCTTTTGCAAATTCCAAGGGTGGAGTGATGCTCATTGGAATAAATGACAAAACAGGTGAAGCAGAAGGCTTGACCTTCCAGGATATCCAACGTATCAACAACTTATTAACTACTGCTGCCAATGATCACGTAAAAAGTCCCATCGTCATTGAAACAGAGACGATAGCAATGGCGTCGGGTAAGCGAATCATTGCTGTCCGCATTCCGGAGGGGGGCAATAAACCCTACAAGGACAAGGACGGTTTGATTTTTGTGAAGAATGGTTCTGACAAACGCAAGGTAACGAGTAACGAAGAACTGATGCGTTTGTTACAAACCAGCGGTAGTTTTTATGCAGAAGAGCAGATTTTACAGCACTGTACGTATGCAGATATTGACTGGGACAAATTTGAGCAATTCTATGAGAACACCTACCAAGAATCTGCTTACCCTGACTGCGAGCAAAAATTTGAAAACTTACGGCTTGGTCAGGAGGGTAGGCCTAATTTGGCTGGAGCATTGTTATTTACCAACAACCCACAAAAATCAATTACTGGCTTTTTCATCACAGCTATCTGGTTTTGGGGGGATGAACTTGAGGCAGATGCTTACAGGTCATCCGAATATATAAGGGGCACCCTGCCTGAGCAATTCAATCTGGCTAAACAATTTGTCCTCAAAGCACTGCACAGGATACCGCTCGCTGACTCTTTTAACAGCCCCAGTGAAGTTGAAATACCTGAAATCGTTATCACTGAATTACTGACCAATGCCCTGATACACAGAGATTATTTTATTAAAGATACAATTAAACTGTATATATTTGATAACAGAATTGAAATCACTAGTCCAGGAAAATTACCCAACAATTTAACTGTAGATCAAATGACCAGGGGTATCCGCAAAAAAAGGAATGACATACTTGACTCACTTGCACCCACCTTACTTCAATTCAAGGGGGCTGGCAGCGGTATATTAAGGGCACTGCGCGCCTATCGAGAGATTACATTTATTAATGATACGGAGGCTGAGCAGTTCAAGGCAATCATTTGGCGGCCTAATGTAACAAGATAATTTGTGTATCGAACCCCTATTTCTTCGAGTAATTTCTAAAAAGAGTTTAAATCTATTTCATCTTTTTAGACATGATTTTTTAAAGGCATAGACAACAATGATGATTAAAGGGTACCAGACCAGGCGGCTGGCAACCCGGAGATACAGAAGAACCTGCAGCACATACAGCAGAATGCCCGTCGGCTGCTGGCGCTGGTCAACCAGATCCTCGACCTGCGCAAGCTGGAAGTGCGGGGGCTGGAGCTGCGGCCCGAGTCGACCGAGCTCATTGGCATGCTGCGGCTGCTGGTAGAAAGCTTCCAGTCCATAGCCGAAGACAAGGGCATACAGCTGCACTTTCGTCCACGTCCCGACCACTTTTACTGTCTGCTCGACCGCGACAAGCTACACAAGATTGTCAGCAACCTGCTCACCAACGCCTGCAAATTTACCCCGGCCGGCGGGGAGGTTACCTTAGCTGTAGACACCGCCCCTATGGGCGAAGACCAGCAGTTGGTACGTCTTCGGGTGACCGACAGTGGTCTGGGCATAGCCCCGGCCGAGCAAGCCCGCATTTTTGAGCCCTTTTACCAGTCGGACAACAACTACCTCCTCAGCAGTGAGGGGAGCGGCATAGGCCTCACCCTGGTCAAGGAGCTGGCGACCCTGATGGGCGGCAGTGTGGGTGTGGAAAGCCAGTTGGGGGCAGGCAGTTGTTTTGAAGTAGTGCTACCCCTGCGTTGTCAGCCCGCTGAGGCCAGCCCTTCGTCGGCTGATGAAAGCGGCGCGCAGGCCGAGGCTGTTGGCGGCACTGATGCGGCCGGAGAGCCCTTGCCCGCCGGCACCACCCCCTTGGTGTTGCTGATAGAAGACAAGCAAGCCCTAGCCCGCTACATTGGCAGTTGTCTGGAGACCCAGTACCGGCTTGTGTACGCCTATGATGGCGAGGAGGGCATACAGGCTGCCTTTCGCTACACCCCTGACCTCATCATCACCGACTGGATGATGCCCTTGCGCGACGGTTTGGAAGTCATTGACACCCTGAAGCGAGACCCCAGGACAAGTCACATCCCCATGCTGCTGTTGACAGCGCGCGCTGAGATAGCGGATCGCCTGCGCGGTTTGCGGGTAGGTGCTGATGCCTACCTTTCGAAGCCCTTTGCCGAGGAGGAGTTGGTATTGACTTTGGGCAATTTGTCGCGACTGCAGGCATCGTTGCGCAAGCGCTACGCCCTGCTCCCTTACCGTCCGGCGGACGACGGCGAAACCGACAGCCTGTCGCCCGAGGATGAATTTGTGGCCAAAGCCCAGACATTTTTTATGGACAACCTGTCCAACAGCGGGCTCAGCATGGAGGCCCTCTACCGCCACCTCGCCATGAGTCACACCCAGGTACACCGCAAGTTGCTGGCCTTGACAGGCAGGACGCCGCTGCAGTGGCTTCGGGAGCTTCGGCTGCAGCGCGCCCAGCAGTTGCTGCAGGAAGGCCGGCTGACGATTGGAGAAATTGCTGACCGCTGCGGCTTTGCGGATGCGGCCTATTTTTCGCGGGTATTTGCGCGCGCGTTTGGCGTGCCGCCCTCCGCGTGGCGGGAAAAGACGGGGTAGACCTGGGCGGTTAGCCCTGTGTGAGAAAATATTTACCCCGTCGGGGGGGGGATGCGGTTGGGAAGATTGCGGGGCTACGCCCCGGTGTGGGGGGGGCGGCTGTGCGCTACTAAGATTTTGGGGGCGCTACGCCCCCACGCGGGGCTACGCCCCCAGTGCGGGGCTACGCCCCCGCGCGGGGCTACGCCCCGACATGGAGCAGCGCTCCAATAGCTTAGTAGCGCAAGGCAAAGTCCACCCCCCACCTCAAGCGGCTAAGAAGATTTTTGGGGCTACGCCCCCGCTTGGGGCAGCGCCCCATAATCTTCGTAGCAAAAACGAGACACCCAACCCCTCTTTGCGGCGCCAGCCGCAAAAGGGTTGACCACATGCGGCGAGCACGTAAGTTCGCCCCTACACAATCCCCCATATTGGCCAAATCTATCCCTTATGAATCGACCACCTCACAATCGCCAATCTATTGAAATTTCAAAATTTCCTCAACAAGCCTGAATACAGTCGTGGATGATTCTTCTAAAGCGGGACTACTGTGATCATAAAGGTCATATATTCGTTTAGCGCGTTTAATAGCAATTTGCTCGCTTCTCTTATCTTTCATCTTCATGACTCCTGCTGTCCTGCGAGTGTAAACAAATTACCAAAATCATTCAAAACGGGTACCCCGCCGTAGCGCCCCGAAATATAATTTTCCTCATAATTATCTGTTTTTCGCGCCCCTTCACTTGTTTTAAAAGAAGAAAGAGGGTAAACTGTTGCTGCTCCATATCGGTCTTTTTCCACAAACCAAATTTGATCACGTCGAAATAAACCGGCACTAAGAAGGTTAGTGTCGTGCGTATTGAAAACAAGTTGGGCATTTTTGGGATTTGCCTCTTTTGAGTTGAACAAGCTGACAATCTTAGACACCAGATTTGGGTGAATCTTCGAGTCAAGTTCATCGACAAACAGTACTTCCCCATCCTCAAGCGCCTGAATAATAGGACCACACAATGCAAAAAACTTTTGAGTCCCTGAAGATTCCTCTTTCATCAGGTTAAACTCTTCATCATCTACCTGATGATTCAAATCATCATATTTTGCATGAACCGTCACCAAATCAGCATAAATTTTGGTATTACTATCTTTGATTTTTTCAATCAACTTAATGCGGACTTCATCTGGCAGATCATTGATATTCAATGTCTCCACTCGAAAATCATCAATTCCGATATCAGCCATCTTTAGCAAATCCAGAATCCTGGTTTTTCCAATTTCTTCACTTGCTTTATGTAAAGAAAACCCCATATAGCTATCTTCATGCAGGCCTGAAAGTTGCCGAAATTGTCTCACCCATTCAAATACACGTTTGGCCAAATTATCATTGAATTGTGCCGCCACCGAGAGCAGTAAGGCATTGGGGCGAACCATATTTTCTTTGGCGAGGAAGGCTCCTTTTTTAAAAAGCGAAGCATGCAAATTAAATTCTTGACCGACCCTGTAAAACACCTCTATTTCTTTTGTTTTTGGCCGGTAATACAACCATTCACTGACCACAGCGTGTTTTGTGACCTCAAAACCATATCGAAACATATCATCCTTGTGGATAAATACCAGCTCAAACAATGTGGGTTGATTTTCCGTTGAGGTACTCAATCGAAAAGGTTCGGTATTGATTGGTTCACCTTCCTGCGATTCCTTAGAGGAGTTCAGAATAAACTCCCGCATAATACTCGCTGCATTGATCAACTTTGTTTTGCCGCTTGCATTTGCCCCATACATGACGGCGCTTTTTAACAACCGTATATCAAATTTTGGCACTTCAAATACGTTATCTTCTGCACGAGTCATCTTATCATAATTCGAAGCAAACAAGGTAAGCTTCACCTCTTCTTTGAATGTTTTGAAATTCCGGACCGAGAATTGAATCAGCATAATACAATCGATTTTTGCTTTTTTTTTACAAAAATACCATTTATAATAAACAAACAAAGAAAATAGCCACAAGTTGCATGAGGATTCAGTCCATTGATCGGTATGTGAATACCAACCGCTGTGTGAATATCAACCTGCAAGAGCTACGCCCCTGCATGGAGCAGCGCTCCAATAGCTTAGTAGAATTTTTGTTTGCGGTGCCAGCCGCAAAAAAATTTCCCCAAAAAACATTTTACCCCCGCTTTATGACAAAAAACCCCAATTTTACCCCAGCCCCCCTCTTTAAGCACTAAATTTTATTCAAAAAATCCCATTCATGAATCCAGGTAGACTTATCGACAAGTTTTATGATTTCGATAAAATCTGAGGCGATAGAAAAACTGATACCATATTGATCTACAGTCTGTCTAATAACCATCTCCACATCATTTTTATCCATTAATTTATAGTAGTCACCCTTCATGAGCGTGCTATCAAAATAGCTGCGTACATAATTGACGAGCGTGTGCTCATCCATAGTGATAACCTTTTGCCCCAGCACCTTTGCAGCCTTTTCCATCTTACTATTCTTGTAGCGATAGTAAGCGTGCTTGTGAAATTCCGAGCTAAACTTTGCCCTTAGTAGTGTATCGCCATACTGCTGGTAGTTGGCTTGCAGATCACGCAAAACCACCTGATTATCTACTGCTACATTGACAGCCACCTCCAACAGTCTGCAAAGCAGCACCGCTGTCTTTTCCAGATCTGCCAGCAAGCTGGCTTCAAAAGTATACGCATCAGGACAGTAGGTATCAATACCGAGAACTTCTTTACATTTTTGGGTCAGCAAGTCTTTATGTTCATTCGAAAGCTCGTCTTTATCAAACACCAACACCGACTTTGCCCACAGACTATCCCCATTTTTCAGACTTGAAAAGACAGCCCTATATGACAGGATATTTTCGAACACCTCAGCGATGCCGCCCAGCACCCAAAACATATACTTTTTTTGGTTATTCAGCTGTTGCTGCAATAATATACGAAACACCTTAGCGTCATCTTCCCCTTCGACGAAAATCAACCTGTCTGCTTCCAGCGCATTGATAAAGTCAAGTCCCGTGGTGTTTCCGATAGATCGAATGACAGGCGTAAGGCTGCTTGGCAGGATACCTTTGAAATGTAGCCCCAAATGAGCGGGCCCCACATCAAAATGAATACTCCTCAGCACCGCCTTGGATTTGCCCTCCAAATGAAAGACCTGTTCGGGCAGCGCGCTCCTGATCAGTGCCTCGTTGTGGGTGGTCATAAAAGTCTGCACCCCCTTGCCGTACTTAGTAAAAACCTCCAGCAACCGCTTTTGTATATCCCTGTGGATATGACTGTCTGGCTCGTCCAACAACACCACATTCAGGTCGGCAGCACCGTCCGGCCTCAGGTGGATATTGAGTAGGATGCCGATAATCTGCAGTGTCCCACTGCCGAGTAGCGACAGATCTTTGTAGACATCCCTGCTTCCAAGCCTGAAGGTAATCACTGCCTTCGCATCCTGTTGAATGCTTGTCTCTGCTTTAAATTCAATTTTTTTGGCAGCATTATGCAGCACATAATTCAAATCATTTTGAAACCGGCTGTTCAGGCCAGCATCCAGCCCGGCAATTATCCTGTACAGGCGATTTCGCAATACGGTATCCGATTTTCTAAAAAGCAGTCTTTCTCTGATCATTGGATCCGTCGCAAAAGCTTCTTCCGTTTCAATCTGCGCTACCGGCCTGCTGTAAATCAAAGAAACCGGGTTGGGCAAGTGAGCGAAATAATCATTGAACTTTCGGTGATCATAGGCTGCATATCCTTCCAGCGCTATGACATAATTGCTTCCCGAACTGGCGATTGTGAAAGGTATACACAGCTCTTCACCCTCATCGTCTTTAAAGGTTAGTGAGAGCCGTACAGGTTTTTTTTTATTCCGCTGATGAAAAATATCTTCGAAATTAGGACTCCTTACCGAGTTGATTTCATTAAAAGGAAAATATCTATTGTTACTGGGTCCCAGCACATAATCCCCCCGCTTGTAACCTTTTTCGCCACGTTTTGCCTCCGAGATCAATTTGGTAAAAGACTCGTGCCACAAGGACAAAGCCTCCAGCACGGTAGTTTTGCCGGAGTTATTCACCCCGGTGAGGATATTGATTTCTTTATTAAAATAAAATACGACATCTTCAATGGACTTGAAGTTTTGCACATGAAATTTATATATATATATACTCATTCGCCTAATTTTTGAACTGGCAACCCAAAATGCCGGATAAATATTTGTTTTTTTCTTGATTTTTCCAAAAAAATCAAAAAAACAAACAATCAGCCCCCCACCCCCGGATACACCCGCAACGCCTCCGCAAGGCAATCCATTGCAGCCGACAAATCGCGCTCATTGAGCACATACGCGATGCGCACCTCCTGCCGGCCAAGGCCGGGGGTCGCATAAAACCCCTCGCCCGGTGCCAGCATGACCGTAGCGCCCTGGTGGGAAAAATCCGTCAGCAGCCAGCGGCAAAAGTGGTCGGCACTGTCGATGGGCAGGCGGGCAAAGCAGTAGAAAGCCCCGCCGGGCAGGTAACTGCTCACGCCCGGCATTTGCTGCAGGCGGTGGTACACCAGCTGCCGACGCCGGTCGTACTCGGCCTTCACGGCCGCAAAATAGGCCGGCGGCGTATCGAGCGCCGCCTCGGCCAGCAGCTGGCCGTAGGTGGGCGGACTCAGCCGCAGCTTGGCGTAGCGGTCGGCAGCGTCGAGCAGCGCAGCGTTGTAGGTGATGAGGGCGCCAATGCGGGCACCGCAGGCACTGTAGCGCTTAGACACAGAGTCGACCACCACCACCTGCTCGCGGATCTCGTCGAGCCGCAGGGCAGAAAAGAAGGGGCGGTCGCCGAAGATAAACTCGCGGTACACCTCATCCACGATGAGGTAAAGGTCGTGCTGCCGGGCAAGGGCCGCCAGGGCGCGCAGACTGGGCTCTTCATACAGGCAGCCCGTGGGATTATTGGGGTTGCACAGCAGGATGCCGCGGGTGCGGGGCCCTATGCTGCGCGCAAAATCGTCGATAGAAGGCAGGCGGAAGTCTTCCTCAAAATGGCAGGTGATGGGGCGCAGCTCCACCCCCGCCATGTGGGCAAACCCATGGTAGATGGCGTAAAAAGGCTCGGGCGACAGCAGCTCGTCGCCGGCATCAAAACAGCTAAACATCGCAAACAACAGCGCTTCGGAAGCGCCCGTAGTGACCATGATCTGGTCGGGCTGCAAGCTCACCGACAACTGCCGGTAGTAGTCGGCCAGCTTGCGGCGATAGCTCAGGTTGCCTTCCCCCAGGCTGTACTCGATGACCTGCAGCTGGTTGTCTTTGACTGCCTGCAGCGCCTGCGCAGGCGTATGTATGTCGGGCTGCCCGATATTGAGGTGGTATACGCGCTTGCCTGCGGCTTTGGCCTGCTCGGCGAGGGGTGCAAATTTGCGGAAAGGAGATTGAGGCGTACTGCTGGATCGCTGAGAGACTGCAGGCATGTTGGTTTTTTTTACAAAAATAAACCCAAGTATGAATATTTGACGGCAGTGCCGTCAAATATTCATACTTGGGTTT
>CAZYAO010000057.1:0-17349 GCA_964645715.1 uncultured Saprospiraceae bacterium | reverse complement strand
TCCCTGGTAGTCGAGGACCGGGGTATCATCGCCGAGGCGGTACTGATAGCGGCAGTCGCTGCAGGCCGCCGTGATGCTGATCTCCAGCTTGTCGGTAAAGGTGACACTACCAGCCAGGATGGCCGGTGTGGGGGTGATAAATTGGCTGCTGTCAATGCGCGTGATTGCGCTCAGCTCGGGCGCGGCCGCCCACGTCATATTGGCATTTTTCCCCAACACAAACGCCAGCTCACCGCCGGCCATCAGCCGGCTGTGCTCGACATAGGAGTGCTCGATGGGCAGGCCGTTGAAGCTGACGGCCTGCACGTAGGGCTGCTCCCCTTCGCTGCCCTGAGGAGCCTTAATGAAGAGGGTGTTGCCATTTTCGAGCCGGATCTCAACTTCGTCGAAGATGGGCGATCCCAGTGAGTAGAGGGGCAGCCCGGGCGTGACGGGGTACATGCCCATGGCACTAAATACATACCAGGCCGACATCTGCCCGCAGTCTTCGTTGCCGCTCAGCCCGTCGGGCTTGTTGTGGTACATCTCCGCCATGATGCGGCGAAGCATCTTCTGGGCTTTCCAGGGCTTGCCGGCAAAGTTGTAGAGGTAAGCAACGTGGTGGCTGGGCTCGTTGCCATGGGCGTACTGGCCGATGAGGCCGGTAATGTCGGCCTGCTGCCGCCCCGTCGTCTGGCTGCTGGCGGCAAAAAGGGCATCGAGCTTTTTGTCAAGTGCCTGCGGCCCGCCCAGCAGGCGGGTCAGGCCGGCCAGGTCGTGGGGAACAAAAAAGCCGTACTGCCAGGCATTGGCTTCGGTATAGTTGAAGTTGACCTCCGCCGGGTCAAAAGGTGTAAACCAGTTGCCGTCGACACGCGCCCGGAAGAAACCCGAATGCGGGTCGTAGAGGTTTTTGTAGTACTGGGCTCGCTCCATAAATAGTGCCGCAAGGCTGTCCTGCCCCAGGGCGGCAGCAAAATTGGCGATGCACCAGTCATCGTAGGCATATTCCAGCGTTTTGCTCACGCTCTCCGCTTCATCAGCCGCCAACACACAGCCGTGCTTTTTATAGCTGCCAAGGCCAAAATGGTCGAGGGTGGCGCTATGTACCATGGCCTGCAGCATGCGCTGCTGGTCCCAGTTGCGCAGCCCCTTAGCATAGGCGTCGGCAACCACCGACACGCTGTGGTAGCCTATCATGCATTCTGTCTCATTGGCCGCCAGCTCCCATACCGGTAGTCGGCCGCCCTGCTGGTAGTGCTGCAGAAAAGTATAGATGAAGTCCTGGGTGCGCTCCTGCTGCAGTATGGTAAACAGCGGGTGGTTGGCGCGGAAGGTGTCCCAAAGGGAAAAGACGGTATACACTTTGCGGCCCGGCTCGGCACGGTGTACCTGCCCGTCCATGCCGCGGTAGTGGCCGTTGATGTCAGACCACAGGTTGGGAGCTATCATGCTGTGGTAGAGGGCTGTATAAAAATTGATGCGCTGCTCATCGGTGCCGCCGCGTACGGTCACCTTGCCCAGCTCTTTCATCCAGCTGTTCTGGGCGGCGTAGCGCGTCTGCTCAAAATTCCAGTGCGGAATTTCGGCGAGCAGGTTTTTGCGTGCGTTGGTGATGGATACACCGGAGATACCCACCTTGGCGAGCAGTACGCGGTCTTTGTCGAGCGTAAACTGCAGCCCCAGCTTGACGGCCTTGCCGTCGCGCTCCTCTTTGGCAGCTATCCGCCCCGGCCGCGAAAAGCGTATGACAAAGTAGAGGTGCTGCTCTTCGGCCCAGGCGCGCGAGATGCGGTGACCGCTGATCTCGCCTTCGTCGAGGCGGTCGAAGATGAGGGTGTCACCGGTGAGCAGATCGCGGTGGAGCAGGTCCAGCACCACATTGGCAGTGGTCGCGTTGTCGAAGGTGTAGCGGTGGAATCCCGCCCGCTCAGTGGCCGTGAGCTCTACCTTGGTTTGGTATTCAGTGAGGTAAGTACTGTAGTAGCCCGGCGAGGCCGTCTCCTTGCTTTTGTCAAAAGGCGAGGCGTAGCCGTTGCGGTAGCCCGTGCGGGCGCCATTGTCGAGCTGCAGGCTGCCAGTAGTGGGCATGAGTAGCACATCGCCGTAGTCGGATACGCCCGTGCCGCTGAGGTGGGTGTGGCTGAAGCCGTAGACGATGCTGTCGGTATAGTGATAACCACTGCAGCCGTCCCAGCCGTCGAGCCGGGTGTCGGGGCTCAGTTGCACCATGCCGAAGGGGAGCGTCGCTCCGGGAAAAGTATGGCCGTGGCCGCCCGTGCCAATGAAGGGATTGACCCAGCGGACGGGCTCCGGCAGCGGCTGCGCGCTGGCCTGCCCTGCTGGCTGCGCGCCGGCCTGCAGGCAGAGGACTGCCCACAAACTGCTAAGGATGATTCGTTTCATGTCTGCGTGAAAATGATTTGCCGCAATATCTGTATTATTGAGGAAAAAGAGGCGGCTGTGCATAAAGTATTTCGCCGCCAAAGAGGGTCGGGGATGGTCAAAAAAAAAGCTCTTTGGCGGCCACCGCCGCCAA
Source organism: uncultured Saprospiraceae bacterium (assembly GCA_964645715.1). Lineage (GTDB taxonomy): Bacteria > Bacteroidota > Bacteroidia > Chitinophagales > Saprospiraceae > JAUMBM01. Next base: position 14,831 of record CAZYAO010000057.1, on the reverse strand, counting down.
AGAGCTTTTGTAGACAACTTCGACTTATGTCGCAAAACAAAAAAACCTACGGCTGAAGGTTAAATGTGATGCGGCCAAACCAATAAGCACCGTTGAAGCCAAACTGCTGCACGCGGCGGCTGTATACGAAGCGACCCAGACTCTGGTTGCCAGAATGAGTGTGTACGTCCTGGTAAGTGTCAAAAATGTTGTTGCCACCCACCGTAAACGTAAGTCCGGAAGCAACCTTATAGCTGACGGAAGCATCGAAGATGACTTTGGAAGCAAACGTCTGGTCGAGGGTCTCCCGATTGCCGGTGAAGGCGTTGACCGGGAAAGCACCCGGGTTGGCCGGATCCATGGTCGGATCGAGGTATACTACCTGTCCGAAGTGGACACCACGCACCATAGCAGAGAACTTACCTACCTTATAGTTGACGGTCATGTTGACCTTCTCCCGCGGTACGGCTACCTCAAAGCGGCTCTGGTCTTCCCGGTTGAAGTAGCGGCCTACCTGACCCGTCTGAATCAGGATGTCAGAGGCATTGATGATGGGCTTGCCCTCTGCGTCTTTCTCTACTTCATTTTTGATGAAAGAACCTGCCAAAGTAGTGCGGAAGGAGTGCTTCTGCGCTACCTTGAAGTCGTAGGAAATAACAGCTTCAATACCGCTGGCAGTGGTGTTGACAGCATTGGCAAAGAAATTGGCTTGACTGGCACCAGCCGCCTGCAACTGCTCGCGCAGCTGCGCATTGCCGCCATCGGTGAAGTTGTTGGTCAGTACGATGCGGTCATTAATGTTGATGCGGTAGGCGTCAACAGAAATTTCGAGTCCGTCAGCCGGGCGCGAGGTGATACCCAGGGTGTAGCTCTGGGAGGTCTCCTGCTTGAGCTGTGGAATGCCCAGGATGCGGGCAGGCTCAGAGTCGTTGGTGAAAGTACCGCTCTCCACCGGCGTCAGTACACCATTGATGGTCACAAATAAGGTATTGGTTTTGGCGTAAAAACGCTGCTGCATAGAGGGTGCCCGGAAGCCTGTGCTGGTAGAAGCCCTGACAGAGAGGGCTTTGCCAAACTTGTAGCGACCAGCAATCTTGTAGTTGAGGGTGCTGCCGAAGTCCGAATAGTTTTCGAAGCGAAGGGCACCGGCCAGCATGAAGTTTTCGTTGAAATCCTGCTCGAGGTCAAGGTAAGCACCTACGCTGTTGCGGTCGTTGACACCCTCGTTGGCGGGCAAAAAGCCGGGGAATACCTGCGCAGCAGGTGTGGCACCGGAGGGCTGGTTAAAGTTTTTCCAGGAAGACTCCTCCCCGGCTACTACCTCAAACTGCTCGGTGCGGTACTCACCACCAACGGCTACGTTGAGCCCTGCCAATACATCGTACTTGCGCGCCAGGTCGAGGTTGACGGTGTTCTGGCGGAAGTAGAGTGTGCCGGCGTCAAAGGTGGTCTGCAGGTTGTTGGGGCTGACCGCCGCCTGCGTGTAGTTGACCGAGTTGGCAACCGTGAAGCCGAAGCCGTTGCTGCCGTAAGTATTGCTCAGGTCAACAGACCACTCGCCCAGCTTGCCGCGCAGACCGGCAGCTACGCTCAGGTCTGTAACATCACTCTGGATGAGGGGCAAAAAGCCTTCGGGATACACACTCAGCACATTGGGCGCATAGGCACGGGCACCACTGACGATGGCACTGGGATAACGGTAGAAACCCGCAGCTTCCCCGCGCTTGTTGTTGTAGCCGCTGAAGAGGTATACATCCCAGTTGTTGCTAAGGGCATACTCGCCATTGATGAAGACGCCGCCACCCGTGATTTTGGACTGACCGATGCGCATGTCAAAATCTTCGCGCGTGAGTCCCCGGGCCGTTAGGATAGAATCGTCGCGTACTTGTCCGCCCACAGAAGGGTAGATCTGACCTGTATAGGTGCCCGACCGGAAGGTCGGCTGGCGGTCTGTATATTCTCCCGAAACGGCCAGATATCCCTTGCCGCCCAGGTCAAATCCATAGGAAAGACCCGCCTGCAGCGTCTGCCCGTCGGTAACCCGTACCGAGGGGTCATCGTCCTTGCCCTGCAGCCTGAAAAGGGCGTAGTTCTTGTCAAAAGCAGTGTTGTGCAAGCCGTAGGAGACAGACCCGCCCAGCACGCCTGTCTGCTGCTTGAGTACAATATTGACAACCCCCGCGATGGCGTCAGAACCATACTGGGCAGCAGCACCGTCGCGCAGAATCTCAATCCGGTCAATGGCCGAAGCAGGGATGGCACCTAAGTCCACACCTACTGTACCCCGGTTGACCGTACCGTTGACATTGACCAGGGCCGACTGGTGGCGGCGCTTGCCGTTGACGAGTACCAACAGCTGGTCGGGCCCCAGGCCGCGCAGCTGCCCCGGATCCACGTGGTCGGTACCGTCGGAGATGGTCTGCCGCGCCGACTGGAACGAAGGCGCCACATAGGTCAGAATCTGGTTGATATCCACCTGCCCTATCTCCGAGGTGATGGTCGACAGCGGAATCACGTCAACGGGTACAGCCGTCTCCAGCTTGGTGCGCGTGGCATTGCGCGAACCAATGACCGTGACGAGGTCAATCTCTACGCCTTCCGACAAGCTGACGTCAATGCTGCTGCGCCCGTCAATGCTTACTTCCTGCGATTTGTAGCCGATGAAAGAGAAAAGGAGCATGCTGGCGCCGTTGTCAACACTCAGGCTGTAGCGTCCGTCAATGTCTGTCACCGTACCACCGCTGCTGCCCTTGGCCTGCACGCTGGCGCCAATGAGGGCTTCGCCGGTGCCGGCATCCGTGACGCGGCCACTGATGGTCTTTTGCGCAAAGGAGGGGAGTACAAAACAGAGCAGCAGTAGCACCAAAGCTGTGTGTTTTATGTAAGCTTCTTTCATTATTGATAGTTTAGATGAAAAAATATTGAGTAAACGTATTATTTATATATTGATAATATGTAAAACCTGCGACAAAATAAGAACATTTTAACAACGAAGCCGATGTATTGTTCGAAAATATTATTGGCAGAGATACAAAAGTTTGTACAAAAATCGGGCTTGCCTGTTTGGGCGATTAGGCTTATTTTTAGCTTTCATTTATGCGGTATGGCTGTGCCGGGCCTTGGGGGTTGGCAATAAACAGGTGGTACCTATTTACAAGTCCGTTGTAACATGAGAAAATTTTGGTTGCCGCAGCTCTGGTTGTTGGCCGTATGCCTGTTGCCTGCAGAGGTATCAAAGGGAGGTGTAACTACCCTGCTTCCGCCTTTACCACCAACCGAAAAGGTGCAGGAAGTGCTGCTGCAGATGAGCCGTTCTGCACAGGGGCATTTGGTGAGCTACATCCCTGAGACGCGCCGCTACTACATCAGCAACTACAACCGCATGGATGTAGAGGAGCGTTGGCTGGTGGCCATCCAGAACGCTTTTTATCAGGACACCCACGAGTTGTTCAAATTCTATGGCCGCAAATACCTGGCCGACTGGAAGGCGCTGATGAGCAAGGGGGCGCGGGAGTCTTACTGGGGGGCTTCATTCCTGTGCAACCGCACTTTCAATTATTTTGGTATCCGACGGGCGAACAAGGAGTGGGTGTGCAGCTCATTCGCTTTTTGTTATACGTTCGATGTGGATACCTACCGCCCCGAAGGCTATGTGCAGTTTGCCAACTTCGAGTCGTCTCTCTGGATGTTCGTCCATACCATCTACAGCCGCCATTATCTCGAGCGGCTTCCCGACCGTGGCAATAAGGTAATTCGGGCCATAGAATACGAGCGCCGCCACGGTATCCATTATTGGGAAAATGCCCGGCATGAATCTTCTTTTGCGTTTGATCTCCCGGGGCAGACATATACCGCCGATCAGCTTATCTATACCTGGAGCGGCCATGCAGTCAATAACTATTGCGAAGACTGCGATCGCGTCACCGATATGGAATGGGTGCGCAAGATTGATCTGGCTGAGAGCCGCTCGCGCAGGTAGTTCCTGCTGTAGCATGTGCAAGAAGCCGCTTTGGATTATTTTACAAAATAATCCAAAGCGGCTTCTTGCTTTTAGGTCGTGCACATGCGGTGCGGCAGCTGCCGCACCGCATGCACGACCTGTTTTTTTAATCCTACTAATGTGATATACATAATAGAGTATTTAGAATTTTTTTGCGTAAAAAACAAAAAAACCAAAATTTTTTACCGAAAAATCGCATCAATGAAAATTTGTTCATATTTTTGGAAGATGAAAGACAGAGCAATCTTTGGTTAGAAAATAAGGTATGAAATACGGATTTATCATTGACAACAGGAAGTGCATAGGCTGCCACGCCTGTACGACGGCCTGCAAGTCGGAGCACTTGGTGCCGGTGGGGGTCAACAGGACCTGGGTAAAGCAGGTTGAAAAAGGGGAATTTCCGCATACGCGGCGGCTCTTTTCGGTGATGCGCTGCAATCACTGTACGGATGCGCCCTGCGTCGAAATTTGCCCGGTGGAGGCGTTGTTTTTCCGGGACGACGGTATTGTTGATTTTGACAAGAACCGCTGCATCGGCTGTAAGTCCTGCATGCAGGCCTGCCCTTACGACGCACTCTATATCGACCCCGAAAACCATACGGCGGCCAAGTGCAACTACTGCGCGCACCGCATCGATATCGGTCTGGAGCCTGCCTGCGTGAATGTATGCCCCGAGCAGGCCATCATCTCGGGGGATATGGACGATCCCGAGTCCGAGATCAGTCGCTTGCTGGGGCGCGAGCAGGTGAGCGTCCGCAAGGCGTCTAAGGGTACACAGCCAAATCTTTTTTACATCAATGGCGATGAGGCTTCGCTCAATCCTACGGCTACTGAGCGCAGCGACGACTACTTCTGGAGCAGCCAGACGCGGGGCGTAGGCCATTTTGCTAAGGCTGCCGAAAAGCTTGCTTTCAGCAACGGTGATGTACTGCAGACGCTGCTGAAGGCCAACGAGCAGCAGGCGACGGCTGGCGAAATAGCGCAGCAGGGGCCCGCAAAGTCTATTGATCTCATGCTGGGCAAGGCTCGGCGTGTATACGATGCGCCCAACAAAGGCCTGCTCTGGGGCTGGGAAGTGCCGGCCTACGTGCTGGCCAAATCGGTGTCGGCAGGGGCTTTCCTGACGCCCTTCATCGCTGTGGGCCTGGGACTGGCCGAACTGAGCGGGCAGACGGCCTGGTGGGCGCTTTCAATGGGGCTCATCTTTTTGGGACTTACCGGAGGTTTTTTGGTGAAGGATCTCGATCGCCCCGACAGGTTTTTGTATGTACTGCTCCGACCCAACTTCAATTCGTGGCTGGCGCGCGGGGGCTATATCATCACGGCTTATGGCGGCCTGCTGACCCTGCTGGGCGTGCTCCGGTTTATGGACTGGGGCAGTGAGCTGGTCATGGGGGGGCTGTATGGGCTTACAGCTGTAGTGGCGGTACTGACGGCCATCTATACGGCTTTCCTGTTTGCGCAGGCCAAGGGGCGCGACTTCTGGCAGAGTCCGCTGCTGGTGCTTCACATGCTTATCCATAGCTTTATGGCAGGTGCAGCTGCTTTTAGCCTGGTCGCCCTTTTTACCGACAATGGTGCCAACTGGACAAATTTTCTGAAGCTGTTCATGTTGGTGTCTGTGTTGGCCAATCTGGTGATTCTGTGGGTAGAACTGGCTGTCTCGCATCCGACGGAGGATGCCAAGGCGGTCGTTACCATGATACTGAAGGGTCGCTATCGCTCGGCTTTCCGCTGGGGTTCACTCATGCTGGGCAATTTTCTGCCGCTTTTCCTGCTGACGATGCTGCCCGACAGCGCGCCTGCGCTTGCGCTGGCCAGCGTGGCGGTGCTTGTGGGTATCTATATCACGGAGCGGATATGGGTGGAGGCACCCCAGCGCATTTCGCTGGCCTAAAGGGGCGGGGTTTTTTATAAAAAGAGGCTGTCTTACAAGCATTTTGCCGCCAAGGGCGGCAAAATCAGGCACGGGCTGCAGGTTGTTTTTTAAAAAAAAGCCAAACGCCCCTGGGCGGCAATAGCCGAACGGGCGTGCCCGGAGACATCCTCGCTAAATCTGAAAAATTATGACACGCAAACACACGTTAATCGAGCGTATAGCCGAAAAAATAGGTCTCATCCCCAATCTCCACAAGGAGGAAGAGGCGCCGCTTGACCGCATGAATGACGGTCCTGACCTGAACAAGTTTCCGCCGCCCGAACAATGGGACGATTGGGTGGAGTACGAGGCCAAATCGTGGCCGCGTCGCGAGAAGAAGCACTACAGCATCGTGCCTACAACCTGTTTCAATTGCGAGAGTGCCTGCGGGCTCACCGCCTATATCGATAAGGAGAGCTGGGAGGTGCGCAAGTTTGAAGGCAATCCCTACCACCCGGGCAGCCGCGGCCGCAATTGCGCCAAGGGACCAGCAACCATCAACCAGCTGACCGATCCGGATCGTATCCTCTATCCGCTCAAACGCACGGGCCAAAGGGGGGAAGGTAAGTGGGAGCGTGTGAGCTGGGATGAGGTGCTCGACGATATCGCCGGCCGCCTGCGGAAGGCCATCGTGGAGGGGCGCAATAATGAAATTGCTTATCACGTGGGCCGGCCCGGTCATGAGGGCTATATGGATCGCGTACTGCAGGCCTGGAATGTCGACGGCCATAACAGTCATACGAATATTTGCTCTTCGGGTGCGCGCTTCGGATACGCGGTCTGGTATGGCCACGACCGCCCCTCACCCGATCATGCCAATGCTAAGGCGATCTTCCTCATCAGTGCTCACCTCGAGAGCGGCCACTATTTCAATCCGCACGCTCAGCGCATTATCGAGGGTAAGATGAAGGGCGCTAAGCTGATCGTGATGGATCCCCGGCTCAGCAATACAGCCAGTATGGCTGATTACTGGCTGCCCAGCTATCCGGGTTCTGAGGCGGCGGTGCTACTGGCCATGGCCAAGGTAATCCTCGATGAGGGGCTCTACAACCGCGAATATGTCGAAAACTGGGTCAACTGGCAGGAGTATCTCGCTGCCCGCCGGCCCACGGCACCGGTCACCTTCGAGTCATTTATTGAGGGGATGCGGGAAGAGTATGCCGAATATACGCCGGCTTACGCCGAAAAGGAAAGTGGTATCAAGGCAGAAACCATCGTCGAGGTGGCACGCATCGTGGCCGCTGCGGGCACGCAGCTGGCTACCCACAACTGGCGCAGCGCGGGCAGCGGCAATCTGGGGGGCTGGGCGGTAGCCCGCACCCTGCATTTTCTCAATGTGCTCACGGGCAGCGTAGGTACCCCCGGCGGTACTTCTCCCAATACCTGGAACAAGTTCCACCCCAAGTTTTTTGACCAGCCGCCCGCCCAGAAGTTTTGGAATGAGCTCCACTTCCCGCTCGAGTACCCGCTGGCGTATTTCGAGATGAGCTTCCTGCTTCCGCACATGCTCAAGGAGGGCCGCGGCAAAATGGATGTGTACTTTACCCGGGTATTCAATCCTGTATGGACGTACCCCGATGGGTTTAGCTGGATCGAGGCGCTGAGCGACGAGAATCTCTTCGGCCAGCACATCGCACTGACGCCTACCTGGAACGAGACGGCCTATTTTGCCGACTACGTGCTGCCTATGGGGCTGGCCAGCGAACGCCACGATCTCAATAGCTACGAAACGCATGCAGGGGTGTGGATCGCCTTCCGCCAGCCGGTGCTGCGCGAGGCGATGCGCCGCGCTGGCAAGCCGGTGACATTTACCTATGAGGCCAACCCGGGCGAGGTGTGGGAAGAGGATGAGTTCTGGATACAGCTCAGCTGGCGCATGGATCCCGATGGCAGCCTGGGCATCAGAAAGCATTTTGAGTCGCCCTACCGCCCCGGCGAGTGTATCAACATCGATGAGTATTACCAGTATATCTTCGAGCATACCAAAGGACTGCCGGAAACGGCCGCCAAAGAGGGGCTGTCGGCACTGGATTATATGAAGAAGTATGGCGCTTATCTCGTGGAGCCGAGTGCTTACAGCTTGCACCTACAGGAACTGACGCCCGAGCAAATGGCGGGCGCAGCCGTCGATCCCCGCACACAGGTGATCACCAAAAACGGCAAGGCGCTGGGCATCATGAGTGGCGGTAAACCTGTAGTGGGCTTCCCCACGCCCTCCCGCAAAAACGAATTCTACTCGCAGACGATGGTCGACTGGAAGTGGCCCGAGTACGCGATTCCTACCTATATCAAGAGCCATATCCATGAGGAAGAGATGGATCGAGACAAGGGGGAGTATCCGCTGGTGCCTACTTTCCGCTTGCCTACGCTGATCCACTCGCGCTCCGGCAACGCCAAGTGGCTGTACGAAATCTCTAACCGAAATCCTATCTGGATTCATCCCTCGGATGCAGGCCGCCTGGGGGTCGCTACCGGCGACCTACTGCGGGTAAATACGGAGATTGGTTACTTCGTGGATAAGGTGTGGGTGACAGAAGGCATGAAGCCGGGGGTCGTCGCCTGCTCGCACCACCTCGGCCGCTGGCGGCGGCCGCAGGATGTACCGGGCAATCGCTGGGCGGTCAATACCGTGGCCATCGACAACGACGGCAAGGGTGGGTGGCGTATGCGTACCGTCGCTGATATCCAGCCATTTAAGAGCTCAGATCCCGATAGTGCGCGCATCTTCTGGAGCGACGGGGGTGTCCACCAAAATATTACTTTCCCCGTGCATCCAGACCCCATCAGCGGGATGCACTGCTGGCACCAGAAAGTGCGGCTGGAGCGGGCGCATGCCGGCGACAGCTACGGGGATGTTTTCGTAGATACCAACAAGTCGTATGAGGTCTATAAAAAATGGCTGGCCATGGCGCGGCCGGCACCTGGCCCCAACGGGCTGCGGCGGCCGCTGTGGATGAAGCGCGCACTGCGACCTGCAGAGGAGACTTTCTACGTGGATAAAGAGTAAGTTGTTTTTGGCCGCTAGCGGCGGCCAAAAACAGACTTGATGTATGCAGCATGTGCTTTGGCGGCGTCAGCCGCCAAAGCACATTTTTTTATGCAACAGCTTCTAAAACAGCTGCATACCCCTGCCCCACACCTATGCACATGGTCACCAGCGCGTAGCGTTTGCCGCTGCGCTGCAGCTCGCGGGCAGCGGTAAGGGCCAGTCGGGCACCCGACATGCCGAGGGGATGCCCGAGGGCGATGGCGCCGCCATTGGGGTTGATGCGCTCGTCATCATCGGCCAGTCCCAGTGCGCGGGTGCATGCCAGCACCTGGGCGGCAAAGGCTTCGTTGATTTCAATCAGGTCCATGTCGGCCAGCTGCAGCCCCGCCTGCTGTAAGGCTTTTTGCGAAGCGGCCACAGGCCCAATGCCCATGATGCGGGGCTCTACGCCCGCGACTGCCGCAGCAAGGATGCGCGCCTGCGGGCGCAGGCCGTAGCGCTCAACCGCCTCGGAAGAGGCGACGATGAGGGCGGCCGCCCCGTCGTTGAGGCCTGAGGCATTGCCGGCAGTGACGCTGCCGCCCTGCTTGCGGAAGGCTGGGCGCAGCTGCGCCAGCGCCTCGAGGCTGGTCTGGGGCTTGATAAATTCGTCCTGGGCAAAAAGCAGGGGCGCTCCCTTGCGCTGGGGGATTTCTACCGCGGCAATTTCTTCGGCCAGGCGCCCCGCGTCGCGGGCAGCCGTGGCTTTTTGCTGCGACCAGCAGGCAAACTGGTCCTGGTCGCGGCGGTCGATCTGGTAGAGGTCTACCAGATTTTCGGCCGTCTCGCCCATGGCGTCCGTACCGTAGGCTGCCTGCATCGCAGGGTTGATGAAGCGCCAGCCAAAGCTGCTGTCGAAAAGCTGCATGTCATTGCCAAATGGCTTGGCACTTTTTGACATTACCCAAGGGCCGCGCGTCATCTGCTCGAGGCCGCCGGCAATGAACAGGTGGCCGTCGCCAGCCAGGATGGCCCGGCGGGCATGGACGACGGCCGACAGGCCGGAGGCGCAAAGTCGGTTGACGGTTTCGCCCGGTACGCTGACGGGCATGCCCGCCAGCAGCAGGCTCATACGGGCTACATTGCGGTTGTCTTCGCCGGCCTGGTTGGCACAGCCCATGATGACGTCGTCGTAGGCATCTGCCGGTATGTGCGGGTTGCGGGCCAGCAGCTGGCGCAGCACATGGGCGCCCAAATCGTCGGCTCGTATGGCGCTGAGACTGCCGCCAAACTGGCCGATGGGCGTCCGAATACCGTCGATGATGAATGCTGAATTTTTCATTGGCTTATTTGTCAGGTTGCTGTGTGTTGCGTAGTCGCTGTTTTTTGTTATTTTGGGCGCAAATTACTTTTCATTTGGCAGAAAGTGGCAAAAAATGTCCTCCAAACACGATGGTAGTAAGCATTTCGGTACCTATCTCGATCGTACCGCACGAAGCGTAAAGCAGGCGTATCTCAAAGTTTTTCAGGAACTGGGGGTGGATATCACAACGGAGCAATGGGTGCTGCTCATGAATCTCTACGAGCAGGACGGACAGTCGCAGGCCGAACTCGCCAACGGGAGCTTCAAAAATGCACCGACAGTATCCCGTATCATCGACCTGCTGGTGCGCAAACAGTGGGTCGAACGCCGAATCGCCGATGACGACCGCCGTCGATTTCATATCTGCCTGACCAATGCAGGCAGAGAAGTGGTGGAGAAAGTTTATCCCTCCGTGCGGGCACTCCGTCATAAGGGCTGGGAAGGCCTTTCGGACGACGATTACCAGACTTTCCTGCGCATCATCAACCGAATCTTCGACAATTTTAATGGCTGATCAGGGGTTTACCGAAACTGGCTGTTGAGCTGCGCCAGTATCTCAGTGCCGGGACACAAATCTTCTTCTGTCAACTGGTTGAGGGGGGTGCCAGTAGTATTGATGAGTTCGTGCAGGTCGCGCGACTGCGGGTGTAGGTAGAGCAGCCCTGTGGGAATCTGCCCTCGCTGTCGCTGCTCGTGTAGCATGTTCATCACCGACTGCCGGTCGGCAGGATCCCAGCCGGGGGCAAGCTTGTGGAGCTGCAGCAGGGAGCCGTCATGCAGGGGCGCCAGCATGGAGTTGCCTTCTTCGTAGTCAATGGTGATTTCTTCTTTGTACGGGATGACGTCCAGAGCGGAGGTGGCTTCAATGTGCTCGCGGGTGTAGTCGTACGACTTGGTGGAGCCCTGGTTGTTGTTGAAAGTCACACAGGGCGAGATGACGTCGAGAAAGGCAAAGCCGGGATGTCGAAGGGCCGCCTTGATGAGCGGCACCAGCTGCTTTTTATCCCCCGAAAAACTTCTCGCCACAAAGCCGGCGCCGAGCTCAATGGCCAGGCTGCACAAGTCAATACCCTCAAAAGGGTTGGGGTTGCCTTCCTTGCTGATGGAACCGAGGTCTGCCGTCGCAGAGTCCTGCCCTTTGGTGAGCCCATAGCAGCCGTTGTTCATGACGATATACACCATGTTGATGTTCCTGCGGACGGCGTGCACAAACTGTCCCATCCCGATGGAGGCTGTATCGCCGTCGCCGGAGACGCCCAGGTACAGCAGGTCGCGGTTGGCCATGTAGGCGCCTGTGGCAACAGACGGCATGCGCCCGTGCACAGAGTTGAAGCCGTGAGAGTTGTTGAGGAAATAGGCAGGGGTCTTGGAGGAGCAGCCAATACCGGAGATTTTGGCCAGCCGGTGGGGCTCAAGATCGATTTCATAACATGCCTGTACAATGGCAGCACTGATGGAGTCGTGCCCGCAGCCCGCACAAAGGGTGGAGATGGAGCCCTCGTAGTCGGCTCGGGTGTAGCCTACTTTATTTTTTTCCAGCCCTGGGTGGCGAAAGCTTGGTTTTACAAAAGACATAACGCTTGTGTTTTTGCGGGGCACTTGTTGCGGTAAAATGCTCCGCCGTTTTGTTTATAGTCCGGCCTTTACGGCCCGAGGGTTATCAAAAGTATGTACCGACTTTCGGTAGGTTTAGTGTTTTTTCATCGTTTCCGGGGTCGATTGCCAACAACCCGGGCTAAAAGTTGTGCACAAACCAGCTGCGCAGGGTATATCTGCCCCGCCGGCGCTTCAGGGCTGGGCAACCAGCGTCAGGGCCTCAGTGGCCTGCCGGAAGATGGCATCGGCTGTGATAGGCATACCGTCGTAGTTGAGGATGGGTATGAGCTTGCGGGGTGCTACCTCCAGCTCATTGACCAACAGTGCACGCAACTGCTTATCCCGGTTTTGCTCTATCACCAGCACCTGTTCGTGCGCATCAATAAAGTCTGCAACGCGCTGCCCAAAGGGGAAGGCGCGCACCCGGAGGGCATCTAAAGCCATCCCTTGCTGCCTGAGCAGGTCAATGGCTTCAATGGCGGCATAGTGCGAAGTGCCAAAGAAAATCATGCCAATGCTGCTTTGGTTTTCGGATTGGTATTCTTCCGGCGGCGGCACAAGTCCGGCAGCAGTCCCCCATTTTTTGGCCAGTCGGTCAATCGAGCGTGCATAGGTGGCAGCGTCTTCGGTGTAGCGCGCATATTCATCGCGGGAGGTGCCCCGGGTAGTGAAAGCACCTTTGGTGGGGTGTGTCCCGGGCAGACTGCGGTAGCAGATGCCATCGCCGTCGACGTCGAGGTAGCGGCCAAATTTGTCCAGGGTTTCGAGCTGCTCAGCAGTGAGCACCTTGCCCCGGTCGTATTGCCTGCCCTCCTCCCACCGAAGCGGGGGGGACAGGTGAAAATTCATGCCCAGGTCCAGATCGGTCATCACCAGCACCGGCGTCTGCAGGCGGTCGGCAAGGTCGAGGGCTTTCGCCGTCATTTCAAAGCACTCGGCGGGCGTAGAGGGAAAAAGCAGCACGTGCTTGGTATCGCCATGGGAGGCGTAGGCCGAGGAGAGCAGATCGGCCTGCTGGGTGCGGGTAGGCATACCTGTCGAGGGTCCTCCGCGTTGCACATTGACAAGCACGGCAGGTATCTCCGCAAAATAAGCCAGCCCGAGGAACTCACTCATCAGGGATACGCCCGGCCCACTGGTGGCCGTAAATGCCCGGGCGCCGTTCCAGGCAGCACCGATGACCATGCCAATGGCAGCCAGCTCATCTTCGGCCTGTACAATGGCGTAGCGCTTTCTGCCCGTGTCGGCATCGGTGCGATAGCGCTTGGCGTAGGTCTCAAATGCTTTGGCAACGGAGGTGGAGGGGGTGATAGGGTACCAGGCAACAACAGAAGCACCCCCGTACAGGGCTCCCAGCCCCGTGGCAGTGTTGCCGTCAATCAGGATGGCATCGCCCAGCTTGTCGCGCCGCACAAGTTGTATTGGCAGCGGACAGTCGTAATGCGTACGCACATACGACCGACCCAGATCCAGTGCCTGGAAGTTGAGTGTCGTCAACTTTTCATTTTTCTTAAACTGCTGCCGTATAATCTCGTGAATGACTTCTGTTTCAATGCACAACAGCTCGGCCAAGGCACCTATGTAGACCATGTTTTTGAGCAACTGCTGCTGCCGCGGCTCACTGAAGTAATCCATACACAGCTGCATCATGGGGATGCCAATGTAGTGGATGTCGTCCCGCAATAAGTCGGCGCGCAGCTGCTTGGTGCTGTCGTACAGGAAGTAACCACCCGGCAGCACAGACTGTACGTCCTGTCGCAAACTCTGCGGGTTGACAGCCACCATGATGTCTATGCCTTCGCGCCGTCCGAGATATCCCTGATCACTGACGCGTACCTCAAACCAGGTAGGCAGCCCCTGTATGTTGGAAGGAAAAATATTTTTGGCCGCCACAGGTATGCCCATGCGGAAGACAGCCTTGGAAAACATGTCGTTGGCACTGGCAGAGCCAGTACCGTTTACATTGGCAAAGCGAATGACGAAATCGTTGTATCGGGGAGTACTCATAACAGGCTGCTGGCTTTGGTCATGTTGTACAAATATTTTTGCATGTCCCAGGCTGCCGTCGGGCATCGCTCGGCACAAAGCCCGCAATGGAGGCACACATCTTCATCCTTAATCATCACCCGGCCAGTGGGCAGGAGAGTAGATACGTACAACGACTGTTGCAGGTTGGTCGCCGGCACCGTTAGCTGTTGACGCACTTCTTCCTCCTCTCCGTCGAGTGTAAAGGTGATGCAGGAGGTGGGGCAAATGTCTACACAGGCGTCGCATTCAATACAACGCTGGGTGTTGAATACGGTCTGTACGTCGCAGTTGAGACAGCGCTGCGCCTCCCTGAAGGCTGTCTGCAGGTCAAATCCCAATTCGACCTCTACCTTCCGGTTGCTGAGGCTCAGGGTTTTTTCTTCGTGAGGGACGGCATAGCGGTCGTCGTCTACTACATCGCTGTCGTAGATCCACTCGTGAATACCCATCTTCTGGCGGATGAGGTTGGTCGTCGGTGCCGGCCGGTCAGCCACCAGATCGAGCCCCTGGCAGAAAAGGTGGATAGATATGGCCGCCTGGTGGCCATGGGCCACAGCGGTGATCACATTTTCAGGGCCGAAGGCGGCATCGCCGCCAAAAAACACGAGCGGCAGGCTGGACTGAAAAGTCATGCGGTCGAGCACTGGCAAGTCCCACTGGCCAAAGGCGATGCCCAGATCGCGCTCAATCCACGGGAAGGCATTGTCCTGACCCACAGCAATGATGACATCATCGGCTTCCATAAATACATCGGGCTCACCCGTAGGGATGAGCTGCCGACGCCCCCGCTCGTCTATGACGGCGCGGACTTTTTCAAAAACAACGCCCCGAAGGCGGCCATCTTCGACCACAAATTCCTTAGGAGGCATATTGTTGTAGATGGGAATGTCTTCGCGCTGCGCATCTTCAATCTCCCAGGGAGATGCTTTCATGGTATTGAAAGGGCTGCGCACAACCACACTCACCTGCTCGCCGCCCA
>CAZYAO010000056.1:8693-17356 GCA_964645715.1 uncultured Saprospiraceae bacterium | reverse complement strand
AAATATCATTGGCTGCCAAATGACTTATAGCGCCCCCCCTTTCCAAAGCTAGCAGATTGATTTGGTGGAAATACGCTATATTTGTGCCCTAAAAATCAAAAGAAATGATTCGCCGGACAGAAATCAGCAAGTTGCTGGAAAATCCGCCCTTTGGCAGCGAAGTTACCGTCATGGGCTGGGTGCGTGCCTTTCGCTCCCGCCGCTTCATCGCTCTCAACGATGGTTCCTGCGCCGATAATCTGCAGGTGGTCGTCGATTACGAACAATTCGATGAGGCTATGCTGAAGCGGGTGGACTTCCACGCAGCCATCCGGGTAGTAGGGCAATTAGTTGAAAGTCAAGGAAGTGGGCAGCGGATGGAAATCCTCGCCACAACTCTCGAGGTGCTGGGCGACTGCCCCCCGGAGGCTTATCCGCTGCAACCTAAGCGGCAGACGATGGAGTTTTTGCGGGAAAATGCGCATCTGCGTATGCGCACGAATACCTTCAGCTCTGTATTTCGCATCCGCCATGCAGTTGCCTTCGCTATTAATAAGTATTTTAATGACCGGGGCTACTACTACATGCACACGCCTATTATTACAGGTAGTGATGCTGAAGGTGCCGGCGAAATGTTTCGGGTGACAACCCTGGATGTGGGTAACCCGCCGCGAACAGAGGACGGACAGATTGACTGGTCTGCTGACTTTTTTGGCAAGTCGACCAACCTCACGGTCTCCGGCCAACTACAAGGAGAAATCGCAGCCCTCGCGCTCGGGAAAATCTATACCTTCGGCCCCACTTTCCGAGCCGAAAATTCCAATACCACACGCCACCTGGCCGAGTTCTGGATGATCGAACCAGAGGTGGCTTTCTTCGATATCGAAGACAATATGAACCTGGCCGAGGATTTTGTCAAGTACCTGATCAATTACGTCCTCGATAACTACGCCGCCGATATCGCCTTCCTCGATCAACGCATACAGGAAGAAGAAAAATCACTGCCCCAGGACAAACGCCGTCCCATGGGCCTGCTGGAAATGTTGCGCTTTGTAGTCGATAACGATTTCGAACGCATCACCTACACGGAAGCCGTCAATATCCTCCGCGAATCAAAGCCTTTCAAAAAGAAGCAATTCCAGTACGAACCCGTCTGGGGCGGCGATCTGCAGGCCGAACACGAGCGCTATCTGGTGGAAAAACACTTCCAGAAGCCTGTCATCGTACGCAATTATCCGCGCGATATCAAAGCTTTCTACATGCGCCTCAATGACCAGCAGCCGGATGAGCCGGGTCGCACAGTGGCCGCCATGGATATCCTCTTCCCCTACATCGGGGAGGTCATCGGTGGCTCACAGCGCGAAGAACGCTACGACCTGCTGCTGCAACGCGTGCACGAGATGGGACTCCATGAGGAGGAGCTCTGGTGGTACCTGCAGCTCCGGCAGTTTGGGGGGTGCCCCCACGCAGGCTTCGGCATGGGCTTCGAGCGCATGGTGCAGTTTATCTCGGGTATGACCAATATCCGTGACGTGATTCCCTTCCCACGGGCACCGCGTACAGCTGATTTTTAAGTTATACTGCTTCTCGCACTGAAATGAGAAAGCCGTTTTTGTGATTTTTTCTGAAATCACAAAAACGGCTTTCTCAACATGCGCTGGCGGCGACAGCCGCCAGCGCATGTTATTTACATGCTAGCTTCCTCCTCCACGGAGACCAGCACATTGGGCTTATCAGTAGACAGATAACTGTAAATGGCCGGAATAACATAGAGGGTCAACAAGGTGGAAAATACCAGTCCACCCACCACCGCAATACCCATTGACACACGGCTCTCAGAACCAGCACCCAAAGCAAGCGCAATCGGCAGGGTGCCGAGTATCGTGGAAAGACTGGTCATCAGGATAGGCCGGAAGCGACTCACCGCAGCCTCCATGATGGCATCTCGCTTATTGAGCCCCTGCTCCTTGCGCTGATTGGCAAACTCCACAATAAGAATGCCGTTTTTGGCTACCAACCCTACCAACATGATGATGCCAATCTGACTGAAGATGTTGAGGGTCTGTTCCCATATCGATAGCGAAAGTACCGCACCCGCCAAGGCAAGCGGTACCGTAAACATGATGATGAAGGGGTCGCGGAAACTTTCAAATTGTGCCGCCAAGACCAGATAAATCAGCACAATCGCCAACAGAAAAGCAAACCCCAGACTGGACGAACTCTCCGCAAAGTCCTTGGACGGACCCGACAGCGAGGTCAGATAGGTGTCGTTCAGCACCCGTGCAGCAATGGCGTCCATCGCCTCGATACCGTCACCAATAGTCTTCCCGTCGGCCAGTCCCGCAGAAACCGTTGCGGAAGCAAATCGGTTGTAGCGGTACAGGGTAGGCGGTGCCGTATCTTCAACCAAAGTCACGAGATTGTCGAGCTGTATCATCTCCGCCCGCTGGCTGCGCACATACAACGACTTGACATCGATGGGCGCATCCCGATCCTGCCGCTGGATCTGACCAATAATCTGGTACTGCTTGCCATTCATGATAAAATACCCAAACCGCTGTCCACTGAGACCCAATTGCAGCGTCTGCGCAATATCAACCATGGACACGCCAAGGTCGCGTGCCTTGTTGCGGTCAATCTCAATGCGTATTTCTGGCTTGTTGAACTTAAGATCCAGTTCGGAAATGTTGAAAGTAGGATCTTTGGCAACCTCCTCCATAAATTTGGGCAGCACCTCCCGCAGCTGATCCAGGGTACCCGCCTGCACGACGTACTGCACTGGTAGCTCACCCCGACCACCACCAATGGTCTGCTGCTGCGACAGAAAAGCCCGCGCCCCCGTAAGGGACGAAATCTGTGGCATCAATTTGGCCAATACCTCCTTTTGGCTGAGCGACCGCTGGTCGGCGTCTTTCAGGATGATGTTCAAAGAGCCGGAATTGACAGAAGAGGAAGCGCCAAAGCCGGGCGAAGTAACAGAGATAATGCCCACCAATTCGTCCTTTGCCTCTCTCTTGACCACATCCACCAGTTGCATCATATAAGCATCCATGTACTCGAAAGTAGCTCCCTCCGGTGCGGTGGCAAAACCCCGCAAACGACTCCTGTCCTCCATCGGTGCCAATTCTGACGGCAGGGTACTTCCCAGAAAGTAAATCAGCCCACCCGCAATAAGCATAAGCACCCAGCCCATCCAGCGTGCCTGCATAAATGCCTTGAGGCTGTTGTTGTAGCCACGAATCAGCGCCTCAAAAAAAGGCTCAGTAACCCGATAAAACCAAGGCGCCTGCTCTTGCTTCCTTAGCAGTCGCGACGAAAGCATGGGCGTGAGCGTGAGCGCAACAAATGCAGAGATGGCTACGGCACCACCTATCACAAATCCAAACTCACGAAACAGGCGCCCCGTGAGTCCCTGCAGGAATATTATGGGCAAGAAAACAGCGACCAATGCAATAGTTGTAGCAATAACAGCAAAGAAAATTTCCCTCGACCCAGCCAGCGCTGCCTGCAGGGGCTGCATTCCTCCTTCAATCTTGGTATATATATTTTCCAACACCACAATGGCATCGTCAACCACAAGACCAATAGCCAATACAATGCCCAGCAGGGTGAGCACATTGATAGAGAAGCCTGCTACATACATGATAAAGAAGGCACCAATGAGCGAAATGGGAATCGCCAATACCGGTACCAGCGTAGTGCGCCAGTCACGTAAAAACAGGAAGATAATGATGACTACCAGCACGAAGGCCATATAAATGGTCTCTTCGACTTCTTTAATCGATGCACGGATGAAAGAGGTATTGTCAAAACCAATATCAAGCTTAATGTCTTCCGGCAGATCTTTCTTAATCTGATCAACCCGCCGATAAAATTCGTCGGCAATATCAATATGGTTGGAACCCGGCTGTGGAATGATGGCATTGCCCACCATAGGCACGCCGTCACGGCGCAGGATGGTGCGGAGATTTTCGGGCCCCAACTCTGCGTAGCCTATGTCGCGCAATTTTACAACTCTTCCTTGTTCTTCTTTGATAATCAGGTTATTGAACTCGTCAGGCGTCGACATGCGACCCATGGTGCGCACGGTAAGTTCTGTGCTGGCACCTTCCACGCTGCCCGAGGGGAGCTCTATGTTTTCACGCAGCAATGCATTGCGCACGTCGAGTGCAGTCAACTGGTAAGCAGAAAGGCGGTTGGGATCCAGCCACAGCCGCATGGCGTAGGTCTTGGCACCCCATACCCTGATTTCACTCACTCCGTCGATGGTCTGTAGCCGCTCCTTGAAAATATTTTCGGCAACATCGGTGAGCTCCAGCAGACTGCGCTTGTCGCTCTGGATATTCAAAAAAATGATGGGCTGGGAATTGGCATCCGCTTTGGCAACCACCGGGGGTTCTGCATCCTGCGGGAGGGTACGTACAACCTGAGATACTTTATCGCGTACGTCATTGGCAGCTGTTTCCAGATCAACATCAAGATTGAACTCCACCGTGATGGTACTCCGGCCGTCGCGACTGACAGAACTGATAGACCGTATGCCTGCAATACCATTGACGGCTTCCTCGATCGGCTCTGTTAACTGAGATTCCACAATGTCTGCATTGGCACCCGTATAGCTGGTAGTTACCGTAATCACCGGCGGGTCAACGCTGGGGTACTCCCGAATGCCAAGGTATGAGTATCCAATAATACCAAACAACACAATGGTGATGGATAATACCGTCGCCAGCACCGGCCGCTGGATCGAAATAGATGACAAACTCATGCGCATCGATATTTTATAGCCAATTTAACCACCCGCCGCTTGCTGTGTCGCCGGTGAAAGATCACTACAAAAATGCAATTATTTCCTCAATGTTTGGTGGCTCTTATACTAAATGCTGCCAACCTGCACTCTTTTGCTGTCTGACCGCCAAAAGGAATGCCACTGGTTTTTAAAGAAAAGCTTATTTTTGGTCGCAGATGTCTGAGCGGCTGCCGGGCGGTACCAGCCGCCCAGCCGCCACCTGAACCCGCCCACCGGGCACAACCAGCAAAATGCCTTGCCTGCATTTTTCACTTTAATGAATCTGCTTATGTCCAGGTCCGTACAATCTGCCCGGAGGTATCTGCTCTCTGCCTTGGCACGCTGCTGCCACCGGCCGTTTGCATTGGCCTCCTTGTTCACCTTTCAATGGCTGCTTATGTCTTCTTCTTTTGCTCAGTCGCCCGGGGGCGTCACCCAACAATTGCTCGACCACGGCTGGACGTTCCGCCAGGCCGAAGCCGGCGAAACCTGGATGCCGGCCGTCGTGCCGGGTTGCGTGCACACGGATCTGCTGCACAATGGCCGCATCGAAGATCCTTACTACCGCATGAATGAGCGCGAACAGCAGTGGATCGATAAGGTCGACTGGGAATACCGCAATCGATTCTTTGTCAGCGACAGCCTGCTGGCTTTCCAGCATGTCGAACTGTTTTTCCACGGCATCGATACCTATGGAGATGTGTTTCTCAACGGGGCACTCATCCTGCGGGCCGACAATATGTTTCGCGAGTGGGCAGTGGATGTAAAGCAGTGGCTCAGGCCAGGAGAAAACGAACTGACGGTACTGCTGCGCTCGCCTATCCAGAAAGGGGTGACGGCATTGCTCGAACTGGGCTACCCGCTGCCGGCTTCCAATGATCAGTCGGAAGTAGGGGGCATGGGCGACAAGCGGGTCAGTATCTTCACGCGCAAAGCGGGCTATCACTACGGCTGGGACTGGGGACCCCGCTTCGTCACCTCCGGCCTCTGGCGGCCGGTGGAACTGCGCGCCTGGAATGATGCGCGTATTACGGATGTCTTCATCCGCCAGAATTCACTCACAGATGAGCAGGCTTCGCTCACGGCCTGGGTCACGGTCGAGTGCGCCTCGGCGGGCGCCTACCGCATAGAGGTGTCTGTCGATGGGGAAAAAATGCAGCCCTCCTGGCAGCTCGTAGAGCTGCAGCCGGGCCAGCAGCAGCTGGCTGTGCCGGTTTTTATAAAAAACCCGCGCCGCTGGTGGTCGCTGGGCCTGGGACAGGCCCATCTCTACGAGCTGCAGACGAGGCTGCTCAAGGCAGATCACCAGCCTGTGGATCTGCGCACAACTACCGTCGGCCTGCGTACGCTCCGACTGGTGCGCGAACCGGATTCGCTGGGGGCTTCTTTTTATGTGGAACTCAATGGCGTGCCTGTCTTTATGAAGGGGGCCAACTATATACCCAATGATCTCTTCCTGCCGCGGGTGAGCCGGGCCGACTACGAGCGGGTCATCGGTCTGGCCGTCGATGCCAATATGAATATGCTGCGTGTCTGGGGCGGCGGCGTATACGAAGATGATTATTTCTACGAACTCTGCGACCGCCACGGGATTCTGGTGTGGCAGGACTTTATGTTTGCCTGCAGTATGTACCCCGGAGATGATGCTTTCCTCGAAAATGTGCGGCAGGAGGCGGTCGACAATATCCGCCGCCTGCGCAATCATCCTTCGATTGCGCTCTGGTGTGGCAATAATGAAATCGATGTCGCCTGGGCCGAGTACGACGAAAAGCGCGGCTGGGGCTGGAAGCAGCAGTACAATAAGACGCAGCGCGCTGCTATATGGCAGGCGTATGACACGCTCTTTCACGTGCTGCTGCCGGAGGTGGTGTCCCGGCACGATCCCGACCGTTTCTACTGGCCGTCCTCGCCTATGGCCGATTATGGCGAACTGGCGGGCAACAATACCCAGAAGGGGGATATCCACTATTGGGGGGTCTGGCACGGCCGCGAGCGCTTCGAGGCTTTTAAAGATAATATCGGCCGTTTTATGAGCGAATACGGCTTTCAGTCTTTCCCGGAATTCAGAACCGTGCAGGCCTATACCGTGCCTGAGGACTGGGATATCGAGTCGGAGGTGATGGCTGCGCACCAGCGCAGCGGCATCGGCAATCTGCGCATCAAAGAATATATGGGCTGGTACTACCAGATTCCTACCGCCTTTGAGCCCTTCCTCTACGTCGGGCAGGTGCTGCAGGCCGAGGCCATCCGCTCTGCCATCGAGGCGCACCGCCGCCGTATGCCGCTCAACATGGGCTCGCTCTACTGGCAGCTCAACGACTGCTGGCCGGTGGCCAGCTGGTCGAGCACCGACTACTACCGCCGCTGGAAGGCTTTGCACTATTTCGTGCGCAAAGGCTTTGAGGCCTGCCTCATTTCACCCGACGTAACGGAGGGAATACTCAGGGTGTACGGGGTCTCCGACTTGCTGCAGCCGCTGCCCGGCAGCCTGCAGCTGCGGCTGCTCGATTTTGGGGGGCAGGTGTTGTGGGAAAAAAGCGACAGCCTGCAGCTCGCACCCAATACTAGTCAGGTGTACTTCGAGCAGCCTCTGCAGACGCTGCTCAATGGTCATGATACGGCTTCTGTCGTGCTGGAGGCTGTCTTTACAGCTGCTGACGGACAGCTGAAGACCGACAATCTGTTGTATTTCACAGCACCCAAAAATATGAGATTGCCGGTTTCCAATCCGCAATATACCGTCACAGCCGTAGCAGAGGGCTATCATATCGAGCTCACGACCGAACTGCTGGCCAAAAATCTCTGGCTGAGCCTGCGGGAGGGAGATGGTTTTTTTGCGGACAATTATTTCGACCTGCTGCCGGGCCGCCCGCGGACGATTTTCTGCAAAACGACGCTCAGCCAGCAGGATTTCGAAAAATCACTGCAGTTGATGAGCCTGGCAGACTCGGTGGGCAAGTAGCAACGGCGGCGGCCGTGCGCTTTCGCGCGGCCACCGCTGCTTTTTTTATTGGTAAAAAAAATGCCTATGCTGCCATATTGCCATCTCAATGGAGCACTGGTCGCCGCGCCTTCGGCGCAGCTGCACATCAGCGATCTGGGCTTACTGCGCGGGTTTGGGGTGTTCGATTTTTTTCTCTTCCGGGATAAAAAGCCTTGCTTTTTTGACGATTATATCAGCCGCTTTTACCGCTCCGCGGCAACGCTGGGGCTGGAGCCGCTGCCGGCACCGGAGGTGCTCAAAGAGCAGGTGCTCGAACTCATTGAGGCCAATGGGCAAGCGGACGGCGGGATCCGGCTGCTGGCTAGTGGGGGCTACTCCCCCGATGGCTATACGCCCGTGATTCCCAATTATTTTATCGTCCAGTCGCCACTTGTCGGCCCTTCAGACCAACAGCAAGCGCAGGGGTGTAGCCTCCTGTCGTGGCAGCACCAACGTGAACTCCCGGAGATCAAGTCTACCAACTACCTCACGGGTATCCTCGCACAACGCGAACTCCGCCAGCAAAAGGCCGATTATGTGCTTTTCCACGACGGCCAGTTTGCCCGCGAAAGCGATCGCTCCAATCTGCTCATCCTCACGCGTGAGGGCGAGCTGTTAAGTCCTTTACACAAGGTGCTCGAAGGCATTACGCTCGCTAAAACCATGGAACTCGCCCGCCAGCTCGGCCTGCCTGCCGAGCGGCGCGAACTGACCATGGCGGAGGTGTATGTTGCTGAGGAGGTCTTCCTCACCAGCACCACCAAAGGGGTGCTGCCCGTAGTGCGTATCGATCAGCGTCTTATCGGCAGCGGCCGGCCTGGCCCGCTGGGCAGGCAGCTGGTCGCTGCCTGGCAGAAAAACAAATCACAGGTTTTTTGATTTTTGCCAAAAAATCAAAAAACCATACCACCT
>CAZYAO010000056.1:0-8593 GCA_964645715.1 uncultured Saprospiraceae bacterium | reverse complement strand
AAACAAATCACAGGTTTTTTGATTTTTGCCAAAAAATCAAAAAACCATACCACCTCTTGTGAGCCTTAGCGGCCCTAGCCGCCAAGGCTCACAGAGCCACATCACCCCTTTTCGGCATTGACGGCCCCAGCCGCCAATGCCGGAAAATAAATCACAGGTTTTTTGATTTTTGCCAAAAAATCAAAAAACCATACCACCTTTTGCAACATCAGCCCCCCCCGGCCACCTAAACCCTTTAGGCCGCATCAGCGTTATATGTGCGGCCGCATTAATTTCCTAAGAAAAAAATTACGAACCGTGAGCACACTGGCATTCGCTGAGCAAAACTTAGTCCAAAAAGGCTTCCTCGACATTGATGTCGATCCCGAACTGGACCTCGTTGCCGAAATCCAACGCCTCAAAAAGGAAAAAAATGCCGTCATCCTGGCGCACTATTATCAGGATGCAGATATTCAGGATATCGCCGATTATATCGGTGATAGCCTCGGCCTGAGCCAGCAGGCGGCCAAAACAGATGCAGATATCATCGTTTTCGCCGGCGTACATTTTATGGCCGAAACGGCCAAAATGCTGTCGCCCAACAAAAAGGTGCTGTTGCCAGACCTCAAAGCAGGCTGCAGCTTGGCCGACTCCTGCCCCGCACCGGTTTTCCGTAAGTTTAAAGAGCGATACCCCGACCACATGGTGGTCAGCTATATCAATTGCAGCGCCGAACTGAAAACGCTCACGGATATTTGCTGCACGTCTACCAATGCTGTCCATATCATCGAAAGTATCCCCAAAGATCAACCCATCATCTTTGCACCGGATATCAACCTGGGGCGCTACCTCAATGAAAAAACAGGCCGCAATATGGTGCTGTGGAATGGCTCCTGTATGGTACACGAAATCTTTAGCCATGAGAAGATTGTCAAACTGATGCAGCGGCATCCCGAGGCAGAGTTTATCGCGCATCCTGAGTGCGAACCGCATATCCTCGAAAAGGCGCACTTCATAGGGTCTACTACCGGTCTGCTGAAGTACACCATGCGCAGCTCCGCAAAGTCTTTTATCGTGGCCACAGAGTCGGGTATCCTCCACCAGATGCAAAAGGCTTCGCCCGAAAAGACTTTTATCCCCGCTCCGCCCAACAATGCCTGTGCTTGCAATGACTGCCCCCACATGAAACGCAATACGCTCGAGAAATTATACCTCTGTATGGAGTATGAGCAGCCCGAGATCATACTCGAACAGTGGGTGATCGAGCAGGGAAGGGCCAGCATCGATCGCATGCTCGCCATCTCGGCTGAGGCCGGACTTTGATTGGTTGCACCGCCTGCAGGCGGTGTAATCAATCAAAGTCCGTTTGGTTTTTTCAAAAAAAAGCGGGCCACTGTGTTGATTACCAACCAGCCATCAATTTTTCAATATAGGTAAAAATGCTGCTGCCGCCATAGACGTAGGCGGCAATCAACGGCAGTTCTCCCAGCAGCAGGGCCGTGATAAAGTATTGGTAGCGTATGCGCACTACCCCCGCGACATAGCAAATCAGGTCGGTCGGTATGGCCGGAAAAAAACTCCAAAGGGCTATGAAGGCCAACCCGTACTTGCTTTCCAGCCGCGCCTTGAGCTGCGCCAACTGTGCAGGGTTTTTGTCCCGGAAAAACCTGTCCCAGCCCATATGGGCGGAAAAAAAATACACTAAGGTAGCCGAACTGCCAACGCCCAGCACCGATAAGGCCAGCACCCAGTCGGGCTTGGTAGGAAATAATAGTACGCCCGCAAAGATGAAAGGTGTGCTGGGGATGAGGAAAAATCCTCGTATAATGCTCACGAGGGCGTAGACTGCCAGCATGTATCCGCCAAAGCGCGTGAAAAAGTGCCGCAGCGCTTCAGGGCTGAAGTGCTGTGGGTACAACAGATAATAGCTTATGGCTGCTATCAATGCCAGCAACCATACCGCCATGGTCACAGGTCGCATCATCACTAAGGGGTTTTGTCAATTATGTATAGCCTTTTGAAGCCGCTTCCAAACCGGCAAATAATACCTATAGTTGTGCAGCAATGCGCTTTACCAATCCGGGCCCCTCGTAGACGAAGCCGGTATAGAGTTGCACCAAATCAGCACCTGCTGCTATCTTTTCTTGGGCTGCTGCTGGGCTGTCAATGCCGCCAACACCGATGATGACCATGTCGGTGCCTCCCCGCGCCCGCAGGTATCTGATAATCAACGTACTTCGCTCACGCAGCGGCGCCCCGCTCAACCCCCCGGCCCCCATGCGATCCACAACCGCCGCATCTGTCCGCAATCCTGTTCGGTCTATGGTCGTATTCGTCGCTACCAACCCGGCAATGCCGGTCGTACGCACTAGATCAATAATGTCATCAAGCTGCGATTCGTTTAAATCCGGCGCAATCTTCAGCAATATGGGCCGCGGCTGCGTCAACTGTCGGTTGCGCAACTGCAGCCTGCCCAACAGATCAGCCAAAGGCGCCTTGTCCTGCAGGGCTCGCAGATTAGGTGTGTTGGGCGAACTCACATTCACCACAAAATAGTCTACATAAGGGTGCAATCGCTCAAAACAGTACAGGTAGTCGTCAACGGCCTGTTCATTGGGCGTATCTTTGTTCTTGCCTATGTTGCCGCCAATGACAAACGACCGCTTCTCTCCCAGCGCGCGTAGCCGGGCAACCAAGGCATCTACGCCTTCGTTGTTAAATCCCATGCGGTTGATCAACGCCCGGTCTGCCGGCAACCGAAAAAGTCGCGGCTTCGGATTACCCGCCTGCGGACGCGGTGTCACGGTGCCTATCTCCAGAAAACCAAAACCCAACGATCCTAAAGAGGCAATGTGCTGCCCGTCTTTGTCAAACCCGGCTGCCAATCCTACCGCGTTGGGAAACCGGAGCCCCATCAGCTCCCGACCACTCTGCCCGGACACGCGGCCATAATGCCCGCGTACCAAGCCGCCAAGGCCAGGCAGCCGCAGCAGCCACCCAAATAGCTGCATCGCCAGCCCGTGCGCTTGCTCAGGGGCAAACAAAAAGAACAGGGGCTTGAGTAAGTAACGGTACATATCGTTTATTTGGTTGTTTCTGCAATGACAACGCCTCGCTTCACGCAAAAATACGCAATTTACAATGCCCTCGCCCACGACCGCCGCCGCGCAGCCCAACATTTATCAGGGCAAAAAAAAAGCCGGGTGCACTGCACCCAGCCATAATCATAATCCCAAAAACTATTCTTAAGTAATAACTTGCAAAGATGTGGCACGACGGAAAATGATTTATCTTCCATCATCGTGCAAATATACGATATTTTTTTCCTGCACAAAATACTTGAGCAAAAATATACGCTATTTACCCAAGCAAACAGTTACAGTAAAAGCCGGCACAAATACTGATCCGCCAGGACCCATTATTCGGGCTTCACAATCAGCCGGAGCTCGTGGAGCTGCTCGTCAGCCACCGGCGAAGGTGCTTCGATCATCATGTCCCGCCCTTGGTTGTTCTTCGGGAAAGCGATGAAGTCGCGAATCGAATTCTGCCCGTTCATCACTGCACACAACCGGTCAAACCCGAAGGCGATGCCGCCATGCGGGGGCGCTCCGTACTCAAAAGCACCCAACAGGAAGCCAAACTGTGCCTCGGCCTGCTCAGGGGTGAAGCCCAATAAACTGAAGTTTTTCTGCTGCAACTCGCGGTCGTGTATGCGTATCGATCCGCCGCCGATTTCTACCCCGTTGAGCACCAGGTCGTAAGCATCGGCACGCAATGCCTTGAGCGTCTCGTGGTCACCACTCATCATGCGCTCAATATCCGCGCGCTTGGGAGAGGTGAAGGGGTGGTGCATGGCATAAAAGCGCTGGGTGTCTTCATCCCACTCCAGCAACGGGAAATCGAGTACCCACAAGGGCTTGAAGTCTCCCGCCTGTATGAGGTTGAGCTGCCGACCCATCTCAAGGCGCAGTTCCCCGGCCTGCTTGCGCGTTTTTTCTTCCTCCCCGGCCAGCAGCAGCAGCAGATCGCCCGGCTGTGCACCCGCCCGCGCCGCCCAGGCGCGCAGGCTCTCTTCATCAAAAAATTTGTCCACACTTGACTTGAGGCTGCCGTCGGTATTGTAGCGCAGGTATACCAGCCCCTTGGCGCCTATCTGCGGGCGCTTGACCCAGTCCGTGAGCTCGTCTACCTGCTTGCGTGTGTACGCAGCCGCACCGGGTGCACAAATGCCCACAACCAGCTCGGCCGCATCAAAGACAGGGAAACCACGCCCCTGACCCAGATCGGTGAAGTTGATCAGCTCCATGCCAAACCGCAGGTCGGGCTTGTCCGAGCCGTAGCGCTCCATGGCCTCATCATAGCGCATGCGGGGGAAGTCAGGCAACTCCAGCCCCAGCGTGCTGCGGAAGAGATGCTTCGTCAGCCCTTCAAAGGTATTGAGGATGTCCTCCTGCGTGACAAAGGCCATCTCGCAGTCTATCTGCGTGAATTCCGGCTGCCGGTCTGCCCGCAAATCTTCGTCCCGGAAGCATTTTACAATTTGGAAGTAACGGTCGTAGCCCGCTACCATCAGTATCTGTTTGAAGGTCTGCGGACTCTGCGGAAGGGCATAAAACTGCCCGGCATTCATGCGGCTGGGAACCACAAAGTCACGCGCGCCTTCCGGCGTGCTTTTAATCAAAAAGGGCGTCTCCACTTCTATGAAGTGCTGTCCGCTCAGGTACTTGCGGGTTTCCAGCGCCAAGTTGCTGCGAAACAGCAGGTTGCGCTGCAAGGGCTGCCGCCGCAGGTCCAGGTAGCGGTAGCGCATGCGCAGGTCGTCGCCGCCGTCCGTATCGTCTTCAATGGTGAATGGGGGTACCTTGGCCGAGTTGAGCACGCTGAAATCCGTCACGGCAATCTCTATGTCGCCCGTGGCGCGGTTGGGGTTCTTGTTGGTGCGCTCGCGTACCTTGCCGGTCGCTGCAATCACAAATTCACGCCCCAGCTTGCGCGCCCGCTCACACAGCGCCGCATCGTCCTCCTGGTCAAATACCAACTGCGTGATGCCGTAGCGGTCGCGAAGGTCCACAAAGGTCATGCCGCCAAAGTCGCGGCCAACCTGTACCCAGCCGCTCAGGCGTACTTCTTTTCCAACGTCGCTCAGACGCAACTCACCACATGTATGCGTACGGTACATATTTTTTATTCTTGTTATACTTGATAATTCAGGCCGTCTCTGCAGCAAACACGTATGTTTTTCTTTGCCTTCATTGTGGCAAAATATTCTTCAGCAGCCAAAGAATACAGCCCATACAAGGGGCAAAATTAGCGCTTTTTTTTATGCTGCCTGCTGATAATTCCGACTATAATTTCCGCCCCGCTTGTTTATCTTCGCATATTGACTTTCTTCGGAAGTAAGGCTCACTTTAGGGGCTACAACAGTTTGGCGGTGTGCTGGTCGAAGACACCGAGCATCCTGTAGGCAGGCTTCCGGCCACTCTGGGAAAAAAATTTTAATAAGGGAATTCCGTTCTTGCAGGCTGTGTACGTAAAGCCCTGACCGGCTCGCTTACATCAGACTTGTGCTTATTAACATAAAAATGCGTCGCCATGTGGAAAGAGTTTAAGGTCTTCATTATGCAGGGCAATGTGGTGAGCCTGGCAACCGCTGTCATCATCGGTGCGGCTTTCGGCAACATTGTCTCTTCTTTTACCAACGACCTGCTCATGCCACCCCTTGGGGTGCTGATCGGTCAGGTGGATTTTACCAACCTCGTACTCACCATCCAGGCCGAAGAGCTGAACGCTGCCGGTGAAAAGGTGCAGGAGGCTGTCCAGATTCGCTACGGTGCTTTCATCCAGACAATTTTCAATTTCCTGATCATCAGCGGGGCGATCTTCCTGCTGATGAAGGCAGCCACCCGCTTTCAGCGGGAAAAAGAGGAGGCCGCGCCGCCGCCGGCCAGCCCTACGGCTGAGCAGCTGCTGGGGGAAATCCGCGATCTGCTGAAAAATAAATAGGTCGCTAGGGTGCAGTGAGCAGCGCCTGGGCTTCGGCCCAGTCGGCTTCTGCCTCGCTGCCTGCAGGCTGCCCGCTAAAAAGGGCTCGCTCGCAGGCGGCGAGCAGCCGCAGCAGCCGCGCAGCTTTTTCTTCCCCCCAGCGGGCACGTAGCTGTGCCTGCAGCTGCTGCCGACTAACCTCAGCCGCCGGGCCGCTCGCATACTGCCAGATGGCGCGGTATATTTCGTCGTAAAAAGCCGTCATGTCGCCCGCCTCTTTGTGCGCACGCGCTCGTGCAAGCTGCTGCTGCAGGCCATCGGCCTTGGCCGGCCTGCGTCCGGGCAGGGCTTCCGCTGGCCGCGCACGCGCGCCGCGCCGCCACAGCAGCCAGGCCGCAGCCGCCAGCGGCAGGGCGGCGAGCAGCCACCACCAGGGACTGCGCACAGGGGGCGGGCCGCCAGGCTGCTCGTCCGCAGGCGGCAGACTGCCGCTGCCGGCAGGCCGGCCCGATTGCACGCGCAGGCTTATTTCGGTCGCCTCCAGTGTCTGCCAGTCTTTTTGTTCGGGGGAAAAAATGGTGAGCTTTGGGCGCAGCCGGTAGGTGCCGGCCACGCGGCCAACAAGCATGTATTCAATTTCTTTGATGCCCTGCACGCCCTCCGGCCCTTCTGTATACGTCTCCCGGATTACCTTGGGGTCGTACACGTCTATCGAGTCACTGAGCTGCAAAGTGGGCGGGTTGATGCGCTTGATGTCGCCGGCACCCCGTATAATCAGCCGCAGTCGGGCCGCGTCGTCGGTACTCACGACCGCCGGCCGGATGCTGGCTTCCAAGGTGTACTCTCCTATGGCACCCGAAAAGTCGGGGGGCACGGGTCGCGGCAACGGCAGCACGCTCACGTCCAGGGCTTGTGTGCTGGCCGGCAGCAGCTCCGTCGCCATCCGGGAAAAGAAACCGCCGGGGCCACCCCCGCCAACCACTGCTTCCAGTTGTATCGACAGGGGATCTATGCGCAATTTGCCGGCTTCCTGCGGGAAAAGCAGTACTCGCTTAAGTACCTGGGTGTAGTAGGCCTGCCCGTCAACGACTTCCCGCTGCGGCCGGTTGTCATAAGTGGATACTTCCTGGACGTAAAAGCCTTCGTAGTCGGACTCCGACAGCAGGTTGAGGTGGCTGATGTCCCGCTGGCTGTAAAGCTTGTAGTCAAGTGTCAACTGCTGCCCTATGTAGGCCTCGGTAGCCGATATCTCGGCACGGAGAAATACTTCCTTCCCGCCATTGCCAGCCGTTCCACCTGCCGGGGCTTCCAGTACGGTGATGTCCAGGGGCTTGCTGCGCAACTGCCGGCCACCGGCAACAATGCTGGCTGGGCCTATGGTCAGCTTGCCCTTGCGCTCAGGCCGCAGGGTGTAGGTGTAGGCTATGGTCTTCGATATCTGTCCGTTGATAATGGTGGTCTGCACAGAACTGCCCGGCCCTGCCAATACCTGACAGTTGTCGAAAGACGGAGGACGAAAGTCCGACCCGTCAGCGTTGTGCAAACTGAAAGTCACCTGCAGATAATCGCCCAAAAGTACTTGCCGGGCATCCGTGCTGGCTTCAAACCTGACCGACTGGGCCGGCAGCAGCAGGGGCAGCAGCATCGTGAGCCATACGTACAACCAGTGACGCTTCATCATCAGATACGGGTTGTTTTGCGCTTCTCAGGGGTAGCCGGGGCTCGCTCCCGGGCCGGCGGCGGCACCGGTTGTAATTCCCGGGGCGCCGGGAATCCCTCAAAGAGCTGGTCAAAGCTGGGAAACCTGAATTCCTCGAAAAACGGATGCCGGAACGGATCCTGCTCAAAGGGAGAAGCGGGCTGCGACCTCCGCGGCTGGACTTGCTCTATGCCGTCGGGATTGGGGTATACCTTGATGGGCAACGGAGCTGTCTCCAGTATGCGCTCTCCTACCCGTATGCTGGCGGGCTCTATGTAGTAGAGACCCTCCGTGCGGGGTTTTATGTAGTACTGGTAGCGTATCGTCTGCCGCATATTGCCATTGGTAATCTGTACGTTGGTCGACATATTGGGCCCCGACAGCAGGTCGAAATCCTCAAATGCAGGCCCCGCAAAGTCCTGCCCCTGGGCGTTTTCCAGGGTAAAGGAAACCTGCAGGTAGTGCCCCAGCAGTACAGAGTCGCTGCTCACACTAAGCGTAAATTGAACCTGATCCTGTGCGCGCATTACGCTGCCCGCCAACAACAGGCTCATGGTCAAGATCATGTAAAATCGCATAATGTTTTTGTTTTTACTTGTTAACGATTGGTGATTGTCTACCAGGCTTTGTCGGTGCCACAGCTGCCCGCTTTCGACCGCCGAAGCTTCTGCCGGGTCTTCTGCTCTTCTTCTGCAGCTATGCGCAGCAGTTGTTCAGCTTCGTCTTCGCTAAGGGTTCCTTCAGCTGCATCGCCACCCCTGCCCGACGGGGGCTGTTCACTCGGCTGCCCGCTCGAGGAGGACTGTTGCGCTCCCTCTCCGCCCGAGGAAGGCTGTTGTTGCTGTTCTTGCTGCTGCTGCTGCTGCTGTTGCTGCTGCTGCTGCTGTTGCTGCTGTTCACGCATCGCCACCGCCAGGTTGTTTTTTGCCTGCG
>CAZYAO010000055.1:16013-18355 GCA_964645715.1 uncultured Saprospiraceae bacterium | reverse complement strand
CCCACATTCCAGTCCAGCACCTGCCACTTAGCCAGCCGGCAGCCCTCCGCCCGCGCGCGCGCCAAAAACGCATCAAACAACCGCTGCCCAACCCCATGGCGGCGAAACACCTCTCTGACCACAAAATCCTCGAGGTACAGCATCTTCCCCTTCCAGGTAGAGTAGGTAGGGTAAAAAAACGCCATACCCACCACCTGCCCGCCATAGTCGGCCAGCAGCAGCTGAAAGGCGCCGGCAGCAAAATCCGCCCGGTAGGTAGCCAGCGTAGCCGTAAACGCATCAGCCGCCTGCTCGAAAGCAGCAAGCTCGCCCACCAGTGCGTGCACAGCCGGGAGGTCATCGGCCGTACCAGGCCGGATGCTCAGAAGAGCCTCATCAAACACCATACTATATTTTTTGTCAAAAATATACAAACAAGCGCTTATCTGTAGGTTAAAGGCGGTATAATTGTGTGTACAAACCGCCGGCAGCGCCCGGCATTTTCAGCACCAACCAACCAACGATATGCAAGCAAGGCACGTATGGCTACTCCCCCTGCTGCTGCTGCTGGCAGCAGCCTGCAGCGACCGCAAGGCTGCGGAAGCAGACGTCATCTACTACGACGGCCGCTTTTACACCGTCGATGAAGCGCAGCCCTGGGCCACGGCCGTGGCCGTGCGCGACGGCCGACTGCTGGCGGTGGGCGACAGCGCCACCGTCTTTGCGCACCGGGGCGACAGCACCCGGCTGGTAGCCTTGGGCGGCGCCTTTGCCATGCCCGGCTTCATCGAAGGCCATGCCCACTTTTCGGGCCTCGGCAGCAGCCTGCAGCAGCTCAATTTTTTGCAGGCCACAAGCTGGGAGGAGATTGTGGAGCAGGTGGCGGCCCGCGCCGCGCAGACCCCGGCAGGACAGTGGATCAGCGGCCGCGGCTGGCACCAGGAAAAATGGCTGCCCTCGCAGCTGCTGACCGTCGACGGCTACCCCTACCACGACGCCCTCAGCGCCCGCACGCCCGACCACCCCGTCATCCTGCGGCACGCCAGCGGCCACTCGCTTTTTGCCAACGCCAAAGCCATGGAGCTGGCCGGCATAGGACCCGACACGCCCGATCCTGCCGGCGGGCGCATCGTGCGCGACAGCCGCGGCCGCGCCATCGGCGTGTTCGAAGAGCGCGCCATGGAGTCGGTGACCCGCGCCTATGAGCGCTACCGCAGCAGCCTGTCGCCCCAAGCCCTCGCCGCCGAATGGCAGGAGGGCATAGACCTGGCCACCGCCGAGTGCCTGCGCAAAGGCGTCACCTCCTTTCAGGACGCCGGTGCCAGCTTTGAAGAAATCGAGCGCTACGCCGCCCTGGCCGATGCCGGCCAGCTCGACCTGCGCCTGTGGGTGATGGTGCGCCGTCCATACCAGGAAATGGCCCAGCGCCTCGGCAGCGGCTTCCCGATCATCGACCGCGGCCAGGAGACCTTCACCTGCCGCGCCATCAAGTCCGAACTCGACGGCGCCCTCGGCGCTTTCGGCGCCTGGATGTTGCGCCCGTACAGCGACAACCCCGACGTCACCGGCCAAAACACCACTCGGCTCTCGACCGTCGACAGCATTGCCGCCCTGGCGCTGCGCCACGACATGCAGCTCTGCGTGCACGCCATCGGCGACCGCGCCAACCGCGTATTCCTCGACCTCGTGGAGCGGCTTTCGGAAAAAGAACCCCGCATACACCAGCTTCGCTGGCGCTCCGAGCACGCCCAGCACCTCGACACAGCCGACATAGCCCGTTTTGCCCGCCTCGGCGTCATTGCCAGCATGCAGGGCGTACACTGCACCTCCGACGCCCCCTTCGTCACCAAGCGACTGGGTGAAGAGCGCGCCCGCAAAGGCGCCTACGCCTGGCGCAGCCTGCTCGATGCCGGCGCCGTCGTGAGCAATGGCACCGACGCCCCCGTAGAAGACGTAGACCCCCTGCGCAGCTTCTACGCCACCGTCACCCGCCGCCGCCCCGACACCGGCCTGATCTTCTACCCCGAACAGGCCCTCACGCGCGCCGAGGCCATCTATTCCTACACCATGGCCCCCGCCTACGCCGCCTTCGAGGAGGACAAAAAAGGCAGCCTCCAAGCCGGCAAGCTGGCTGATATCGTGGTGCTTTCCAATGACCTGCTCAGTTGCCCCGAGGAGGAGGTGCTGCGCACCAAAGTGCTGATGACCATTGTAGGAGGGGAGGTAAAATATAGGCGTGACGCTAATTAGCGTCACGCTTTGGTGAAATTTTGCGGCTGTGGCCGCAAAATTGGCTTTTGTTTTTGCGGCCACAGCCGAAAAAAATAACGCTCATTTTTGCGGCTAATGCCGCAAAAATAAAT
>CAZYAO010000055.1:12381-15913 GCA_964645715.1 uncultured Saprospiraceae bacterium | reverse complement strand
ATTGTTTTTTGCGGCCTAAGCCGCAAAAAAGTACCAAAACATGACATACAAAAACATACAAAACGTCGACATCCTCGCCATCGGCGTCCACCCCGACGACGTCGAGCTCGCCTGCAGCGGCACCCTCCTGCACCAGCTCAGCCTCGGCTACACCGTAGGCATCCTCGACCTCAGCTGCGGCGAACTCGGCACCCGCGGCAATGCCGCCCTCCGCCTCGAAGAATCCCACGCCGCCGCCGCCCTCATGGGCGCCAGCTTCCGCCACAACCTAGGCCTGGCCGACGGCTTTTTTGAGCACAACCGCGCCAGCATAGAGCAGATCGTCACCGTCCTGCGCGCCGCCCGCCCCACCATTGTCCTCGCCAACGCCATTAGTGACCGCCATCCCGACCACGGCCGCGCTGCCCGCCTCGTAGCCGACGCCTGCTTTTTTTCAGGCCTCCTCAAGCTACCCACCTGGGATGCAGCCGGCCAGTCCCAGGAGCGCTGGCGCCCCCGCGCCGTATACCACTACATACAAGACCACAACCTCACCCCCGACTTTTGTGTAGACATCAGCGACTACATCGACCGCAAGATCGAGCTGGTCACCACTTTTGGTTCCCAGTTCTACAACCCCCACGACCCCCGCTTCCAGGCCGAAGCCGAAAGCCCCATCTCCGGTAAAGCGTTTTTGGACTTCGTGCGCGCCAAGGCAGCCGCCTACGGCCGTGCTGCCGGTTTTGCCTTCGCAGAAGGCTATACGGTGGCGCGGACACCAGGGGTAAAGGATTTGTTTGATTTGTTGTAATTCGCCGCTGTCGCGGCGAATTACAACAAATCTGTTTTTTGTTTTTTTGCCACCTCCGTGGCAAAAAAACGTATAATATAGTAAGCGGCCACGCCGCTTACTACATACCCAACAGTAATTCGCTGCGTCAGCAGCGAATTACTCCTCATGCTACGTAGTAAGCGGCCACGCCGCTTACTACATACCCAACAGTAATTCGCTGCGTCAGCAGCGAATTACTGTTAAAAATGTTTTAAAAAAATTATTTAAACAAAATTTGTTTAAATAATTTTTCCCCGCTACCTTTGTTACTCAACAAAGCACGTAGCACATGAAAGACTTCAACCAACAACAAACCCTGTTCATCCGGCAGCACTGGTTTAAGATTAGCGTCGTGATACTGCTCTTGTACGCCATCTTCAGCAAAGACATGGAGATTAAGCTGGAATTCAGCAAGCCCGACGCAGTCGAAACCGTGGTGAGCCAGTCGGATGATCAGGCCGCACCAGCCGCCATGCCAGCCGCTGCTGGCCATGCCGGCACAGGGCGTGCTGCCGCCGGCAGTATGGCTACCGGCCGCACTGCCGCCGGCAATGTCACTACGGGCCGTGCCGGCACCGTCGCGGCCACCGCCGCCCAGCCAGCCCAGCGGCCGGCGGCCAGCCAGCACCGCGCAGAGCAGCTCAACATCATCGGCGGCTACAGCCAGTCGGCAGGGGCTGAGGATGCACTCTACAACACTATGATGACAGCCGGCGGGGAGCGGCTCACCGCCCTCGCCGAGCGTTTCGCCAAGGTAGCACAGGCGGAGCAGAACAAGTTCGGCATCCCCGCCTCCATCACGCTGGCCAGCCTGTTGCTCTACAGCCAGGGCGGCAAAGCAGCTCTGGTGCAAAAAGGAAACAATTTTTTTGCCATGCCCTGCACAGCCGACTGGGTAGGGGATACCGTCAATGAGGGCGGCCGCTGCTACCGCTACTACGAGAGCGCCTGGATGAGCATCCGCGATCACAGCCTCTTCATGACCACCGGCAAGCAGACGAAGTTTCGCCAGCTGCGGGGCAAGCCTTACCGAGAGTGGGCCCGGGCCATCGAGCGGGTAGGGGTCACCCCGCACCCCCACATCGGGGGGCAACTGTTGCGCACGATCGAGCGTTTCGAGTTGCAGCAATATGACTAATATGATCTGGTCAATGACGGCTGGCGCCGCTGTTGGCCAGATCGCAAATATAATGGTGCCTCAAGCCTGAATAAATGAAATAGACGGCGCGCGCGATAACGTTACTTCTTCTATTTCCATCAAAAAAATCAGTAAATTTGTTAGATGTTGATAGCACTTAGGGATATTAAATCCAGCAGAAATGAAAATTGAGAATGTCAGAATAAAAAATTATAAAGCTTTTCAGTCGGTTGAGCTTAACAACCTGCCTGAACTGGCCATTTTCGTGGGAGCCAATGGCGTTGGAAAAACAACCCTTTTTGACGTTTTCGGTTTTTTGAGTGATGCCTTGAAAAATAATGTTCGGCAAGCGCTGATGAAGCGGGGAGGATTTCGCGAGGTCATTAGTCGCGGCATGCAGGGACTTATCGAACTAGAGTTGCAGTTTAGACTCACTATAGCTGACAAGGAGCGGTTAGTAACTTACCGACTGGAAATAGGTGAGGAACTGGGCAAACCTTATGTGGCACGAGAGATACTCAGATACAAAAGGGGTGCATTTGGTTCTCCCTTTCATTTTTTAGATTTTACCCGCGGGCAGGGGTTTGCAATCACCAATGAAGAGGATTTTGACAGGCCGGATGAAGAGCTCGAACGGGAGGAACAGCGCCTTAGTTCGCCAGATATTTTGGCCATCAAAGGACTCGGACAGTTCGAAAAATTCAAAGCGGCCAATGCGTTTCGCTCATTTATTGAAAACTGGCATGTTTCTGATTTTCATATAAGTATGGCTCGTCAAAGTACTGAAGCAGGCTATGCTGAGCACTTGTCTGCAACAGGGGACAATCTACCCGTAGTAACCCAGTACATGTTTGAACACCAAAAGCCGTTATTTGATCAGATACTTGAAAAAATGAAGTTTCGGGTGCCGGGTATCAGCGATGTAAAAGCAGAGGCAACGGTGGATGGTCGGATAGTGTTAAGATTTCAGGATGGTACATTCAAAGATCCTTTTATCGCCAGCTACGTCTCTGACGGTACAATCAAGATGTTTGCTTACCTTATCTTATTGAATGACCCCGATCCTCATCCCCTGCTTTGTATCGAAGAACCAGAAAACCAGTTATATCCTAGTCTACTCGACGAACTGCTCGAGGAGTTTAGGCTGTATGCCAATAAAGGCGGGCAGATATTTGTTTCTTCTCATTCTCCTGATTTTCTCAATGGTGCCCGACCCGAGGAAGTTTTTTGGCTAGTAAAACGCGAGGGTTATACTACGATTGAACGTGCTTCCGATCATGAAGATATCAGACGGCTGTTTGAAGAAGGTGAAAAGCTTGGATATCTTTGGAAAGAGAATTATTTCACTGGAAGTAATCCCTATTAACGCTGTCGATGAAGAATAGCCGCATTGAAATCCTTACTGAAGAAAAATCAATGGAACTGTTTCTCTCAGCGCTGCTTCCAAGATTGCTGCCAGAGGGATTCAGCCTAGGAGTCAATTGTTTCATTCGCTCCCATGAAGGAAAAAGTCATCTTCAACAGTCAATTCCTAAAAAAATAAAGGCATTCCAGAAATTTTCAATTCCCGTGAAAGTGATGAT
>CAZYAO010000055.1:4549-12281 GCA_964645715.1 uncultured Saprospiraceae bacterium | reverse complement strand
TTCCTAAAAAAATAAAGGCATTCCAGAAATTTTCAATTCCCGTGAAAGTGATGATAAGGACTATGTTTAATTTGTTATAGTATCCGTGGCGAACCTAAAAACTAACCCAGCTCGAATGCTTCGACGCTCCAAAGCCTCAACGCCTCTGAGGGCAAAGACAGCACATAACATTTGTTACTACTTGCACGCGGGAATATCACCACCCTAAGTAGTTGACATCACAGATCCACATATACCGCAGCTATAGCTTTGCAGAAGATTCTACATCCTGTAATTGCTTTAGCATGAAAAAGTTACTCATCTTAGGAGCCGGTGCCGCAGGTACCATGATGGCCAACCACCTGTCGAAAAAACTATCAGCCCGTGAGTGGCAACTCACGATTGTTGATCAGGAAAAGCAACACTACTATCAGCCGGGCTTCCTCTTCTTCCCCTTTGGGCAGTACGAGGAGCGGGACATCATACAGCCAATTGACAAATTTATCCCCGAGGGAGTCAAGCTGGTCAACCAGCCGATTGACCGTATCGACGGAGACCAGCAGCAGGTGTTGTTGCAAAATGGGGAAGCCCTTGACTACGACCTGCTCATCATCGCTACAGGTTCGCGCATAGCACCCGAAGAGGTGCCCGGATTGCTGGAGTCCAACTGGCAGCAGGAGACCTTCGATTTTTATACTTTCGAGGGCGCCAAAGCACTGCGCCGCAAACTCGACACTTGGGCCGGCGGTCACTTGGTGGTACACATCACCGAAATGCCCATCAAATGCCCGGTAGCACCGCTGGAATTCGCTTTTTTGGCCGACGACTTTTTCATCCGCAAGGGTATGCGCGATAAGGTCAAAATCACCTACGTAACGCCACTGGGCGGTGCTTTCACCAAGCCCCGCGCTTCCGACAAACTAGGCTACCTGCTCAAAGAGAAAAACATCGAGGTGGTTACGGATTTCTACATCGAGCGCGTCGATGGCAGCGCCCGTAAGATTGTCGACTACGGCGGACAGGAAGTGTCCTACGACCTGCTCGTCACGGTACCCACCAACAAAGGCAACGACTGCATCCAGCGCTCAGGCTTGGGCGATGAACTCAATTTTATCCCCACCGATAAACACACGCTCCAGTCCAAAGCCTTCGAAAACATTTTTGTCATCGGCGATGCCACCAACCTGCCGGCTTCCAAAGCCGGGTCAGTAGCCCACTTCGAGGCAGAACTGCTCACCGACAATATCCTCCGCTACATCAACGGCCAGCCGCTGAAGCCCGATTTTGACGGCCACGCCAACTGTTTTGTGGAGACAGGCCGCGGCAAGGCGCTGCTCATCGACTTCAACTACGAGCAGGAGCCCGTCGAAGGTACCTTCCCGCTGGCCGGCATAGGCCCGCTCCGTCTGCTCGAAGAAAGCCGCCTCAACCACTGGGGTAAGCTGGCCTTCCGCTGGATCTACTGGAACATCCTGCTACCCGGCCGCCCTATCCCCTTCGTGAGCCCGCAGATGAGCAAAGCCGGCAAAAAGCTGACGCCCGAGCGCACACAGCCTGCCGAAGTAGAAGCCTAAGCAACTAGTCAACAGCATCATTACATCATACCAAAACAAAGCAGTCATGCAACGCAATATCAATGGTAAGACTATCGAGGTCAACGAAGAAGGTTACCTCAAGAACCTAAGCGAATGGACAGAGGAAGTGGCCGAGACCATCGCCAAAGAAGAGCAGGTAGGTCCGCTGACCGCCAAGCACTGGGAAGTACTGCGCTACCTGCAGGACCAGCAGCGCAAGGAGGTAGCACTCACTATCCGCCGCATCGGCCAGAGTGGGGTAGTCAATATCAAAGAGTTCTACGATCTTTTTCCCGGCGGCCCTTTGAAGAAAGCTTCTAAGATTGCCGGAATTCCGAAGCCTGCGAGCTGCATTTGATGCAGTCCACGCTTCCCGTGGCTTTGGCGGCGGGCCGCCGCCAAAGCGACCCACTTTTTAAGCTACTTTGGCGGCTGCCGCCGCCAAAGTAGCGCAAACCATTTCACAACCAGTTCAGCAAAACCAACCATTATGAACGACCTTATGTATCAACCCGAAGTCGCAACTGAGGTCAGTCCCGACAATATGCCCGTCAAGAAGGTATGCTTTATCCTTTCCAAGGCCACTCTCGACAGCGTATACGCCGCTATGATTATGGCCAACGGCGCCCGCATGGAAGGCATTGAAGCCGAGGTATTCTTCACCTTCTTTGGCCTGGAGGCCATCAATAAAAAGCGCATGAATAACCTCCACATGCCTACCGTCGGCAACCCCGGCATGCACATTCCCACCATGCTGGGCGGCCTGCCCGGCATCGAGAATTTCGTTACTTCCATGATGAAAAAGGAGATGGAAGCCCTCGACATGCCGGAGATTCCCGAGTTTATTGAAATCCTCTCCGCCTCCGGCGCCAAGCTGTGGGCCTGCAAACTGGCCGTCGATATGTTTCACCTCAAGCGCGAGGACCTCATCGACGAGCTTGACGGGGTGCTGACCATTGGTCAGTTTTATGAGCGTGCTCGTGGTGTTGGCACACAGATTATCTTTATCTAACCAGAAAAGAGAATGGCGACGCAAGTCGCCATTCTCTTTTCTGGTTGATTAACAAAACAAAGAGGTCAATAGCGGCGCCAGCCGCTATTGACCTCTTTGTCTTTCGTTGCTTCAGCAACTTAATCCCGCTTAAGCTTACGCTCTTTAATGCGAGCCTTCTTGCCCACCAAGCCCCGCAAGTAGAAGAGCCTGGAGCGGCGAACTTTTCCGCGTTTGGTAACAGTAATGTCTACAATGTTGGGAGAAGCGAAAGGAAAAATACGCTCGACGCCTACACCGTTGGAAATCTTCCGAACCGTGAAAGTCTTGGTATCCCCTTGACCTTTGATTTGGATTACATCACCACGGAAGGCCTGTATACGCTCCTTATCCCCTTCAACAATCTTGTAGTTAACGATGACGTTATCGCCAGCCCGAAAATTGGGATGTTCCGGCTTCTTAGTCATCTGCTCATGCACAAATTTGATGGCGTCCATCTTTCCTTTTTTGAATAGGTCTCAAAATAGCCGTGCAAAGGTAATTTGAATTATCGATAAAACAAACGTTTTATGTATTTTATTTTGCCGGCGACGGCGGCGTCGCTCACTCAAAGAAGAACGAATAATCCCAGAAAAGCTTGCTGATCACCTCCTGCTGCACCGTCAGGAAGTCGCCCGCAGGCAGGCTCACGTAATAGGCGGGGATGTAGTCGCTGTAGACAATCTTGCCGGTCTTTTCATCAATGGCCGGGTCAATGAACGTAGGGTGCATGATGGCCTTGACCACCGTGCCGTCCTTCTTGGTCAGCTCAATGATGCTGAATGGGTCCATGCGCTGGATGGAATCGCGCTGCCCCAAGTCATTGATGTAGCGCGATGCCTGTACCGACTCAAAGCCCAGCAGGTACTGTTCCACCTTGCCCTGTGACAGTGGCTTGTTCAGTCTGGGGGTGATGTCGTAAAAAGGAACGACAGCAAATTGACCGCTCTGCTCGCGGTTCAGCCGAAACGACTTACTGCGCTGCTGCGGATACTCGACGCTCACGGAAGCAATCTCCTCGATTTCGGCCCGGAAGACGTGGCGGTCGCGCCAGTCATCAACCGGCAGGTTGTAGCGGAAGCGCACATTGCCCACCCAGCCCTGTATACCACCCACATAGGGCTGCTCAAATCCCTCGAGGATGATGTAAGTACCGCGCTCATCGGCCGTGGAACCACCGATGTAGTAGGCCTTCATCAGCTTGTCCTCGCGGTCGTAGATTTCGACCTTGATACCCTCGGTCGACAAGTTCTTGATCAGGGTCGACACCGCCGCATTGGCCGGCTTGTAGAGGATGTCGAGCCGCGCAATGGCATCCAGCAGGTTGTTGATAGCCGTCTGCCGCGCCGGGTACTGGTCGTTGATCATCCAGCCCCCCTCGGCCCGCCGCAGGTTGATAGTACCTCCCTGCCGGTCCACCAAAAATACCCGCGCCACCGACTGGGTATCCTTTACAGCAAATTGGCGGTCGGCACCCGCCAGGGTAGTCTTGCTTCCCGACTGGTTGCGGAGGTAGAGCCAGGAGGTGACTCCCAGCAGGAGTGCGACTAGTATGAGTATTGTGTTGCGGTTCATAATTGCATTTTTGTTTCTTTATACTTTTCTGATTGTCGCTTGGTGATTTTTCTCAAAAATCACCAAGCGACAATCAGCGTGCATAGCGTCTCCGACGCAAAAGCGTATACACCAGGCCAAAAACAGCCAACAGCAGCAGCGGCAGCCCAATATTCAACAGCTGCCAGCCGCTCTTTTCCTGCTGGGCGCGCTGCTCATTGAGCATGCGCAGCTTCACCTCCTTGCCCCGCGCCTCGATGATGCCGGTTTCATCCAGCAGATACTCAAGGCTATTGATGACAAAATCAGCATTGGAAAAGGTAAATTTTTCAAAAACATTAAGCCCCAGTGGCAGGGTAGTGCCGTCGCTGCGCACCGGATTGGCCGCCACGTCGCCATCGGCCACCACAATCATGCGGTTGGCCGGACTCTTGGCTTTGTAAGGCGTGCCCACTTGCTGCAGCAGCTCCGTCTGCTCCGGACTGAGGCGGTTTTCATACATACTATGAAACTCTCCCTCCAGCAGCAGGCCGTAGACCAGGTCGTTGTACTTAAATTTGTCGGCGTCCAGCTCGTAGCGCAGGAAGTTGAACTCCAGCGCCACCGGCAGCTTCTGGTAGCGCGCATGTTCGCTCGACTGCAGCAGCGGAGTCTTTTTGAGGGGCGTGCGCGTCTCAATATTCATATCTATCGTACTGGGATAGAAGAGGTTGACACCTCCCAGGCTTTTGACCACCGGATGGTTGGAGCGCGGCAGCGCCAGTACGTGGTAGGGGTATTTGAAAAGATCAAACTGCGGCGCATTGCCCACCAGACCTGTCGCCAGCGGAATGCGGGTGCAGGTCATATCGAGCGCCAGCTCCTCATTGATGCGCACACCATAGCGGAAGAGCAGGTCGTCGATCTCGAGTTGGTAGGCCGTCGGGTAAAATTCTTTTCGGCCCTGCAGACTATCGAGATCGACCGCAATCTTGTCGATCATCCACAGCACTTTGCCCCCGTTCATGACGTACTGGTCAATCTTAAACTTGTCTTTTTCGGAAAAAGGCAGGCGCGGCTTGGCCACGATGAGCGCCTCTATATCCTTGGGGATGGCCACCAGGCTGTCGAGCGTCAGGTGCCCCACATCGTAAAAATTGCGCAACATGCCCTGCAACTCAAACGTCTGCCGGTTGGAAAGCTCCCCATGGCCGGTGGTAAACGCCACAATCGGCTTGTAGTCGCGCTTGAGCTTCTGGATGGCGCTGGCAAACTTGTACTCCAGCAGCGCAACGGCATTGTTGAGAATGACATCGCTGGGGATACCCGGTACCTCATTTTCAAGAATGTTGACCGGAATGCTGCGACCTCCGTAGTAGAAGACCACGTATGGATAAATCAGCTGGGTAGAGGTGCCGTCCGTATTCTTAACCCGCAGGTTGACCGGCACGATGCCATCCTTGGCCATCTCCTCCCGGCGTGCATTGACATCCTCTTTGCTGCCGACGTTGGGATCCACAAATTCATACTCGACATAGCCGCTGTAATTGCGAAAATCGTCGAGCAGCTCGCGGGTCGACGACTGCAGCCGCTTGAAGCCCGCCGGAAATTCTCCCTCGAGCAGCACCCGCACGAAGACCACATCGTCGAGCTGGCGCAGCATCTTGCGGGTCCCCGGCGAAAGCGTATAGCGCCCCTCTTCGGTCAGATCCAGCGACCCATAGAGCGACACATCGCCGAAACGGCTGTTGGCCAGTATATTGACAAAAATGACAATCACCAGCGCCATGAGCGCCTGCAGCAGTGCCTGCCATCGTTTGCTGCGTGTAGATTCTTTTTTTGTAGCCATGGAAATAACAATGGAAATTACAACCGTATGTTGATGATGATAGCTTTACCGACAGCCTCCTTACCACTTTCTGCGCTCCAGCGACAGCAGGGTGAAGAAGACAAAGAGCGCAATAAGGCTGAGGAAATAGACCATGTCGCGGCTGTCGATGACGCCGCGGCTGAGCGAATTGTAGTGATGCAGCATGCCCAGCTGCTGCACCAGGTCATCGGTGCGCCCCACAAATACCGGCAACTGGCTCATGTACTGGAAGCCCCAGTACATCCAAAAGCAGAGGAAAGCCGCCAGCAGAAAAGCGATGATCTGATTGGCCGTGAGGGAAGACACAAAGACGCCGATGGCCACGAAAGCCGCCGCCAGCATGAGCAGGCCCACATAGCTGCCCAGGATACCACCGGTATCGAGATTGCCGCGCGGGTTACCCAGTTCGTAGACCGTATAATAATACAGCACCGTGGGCAACAGCGCAATGACCACCAGACTCAGGCTGGCCAGCAATTTGCCCAGGATGATTGACAGGTCAGCTATCGGCCGCGTCACCAGCAGTTCGATGGCCCCCGTCTGCTGTTCCTCGGCAAAAGTGCGCATGGTAATGGCGGGGATGATGAGCACAAACAGGCTGGGCGCCAGACTGAAAAGCTGTTCCATGGTGGCAAAGCCGTACTCCAGCAGGCTGGTGTCGGGAAAGACAAACATAAAAAGCCCCAGCAGCACCAAGAAGGCCGCGATGACCAGGTAGCCGATGAGCGAACTAAAAAAAGCGTTGATCTCTT
The DNA here is from genome assembly GCA_964645715.1 of uncultured Saprospiraceae bacterium. Classification (GTDB taxonomy): domain Bacteria; phylum Bacteroidota; class Bacteroidia; order Chitinophagales; family Saprospiraceae; genus JAUMBM01. The sequence goes on along the minus strand of CAZYAO010000055.1, from coordinate 5,543 downwards.
TGCGATAAATGCTCCACATAAGCTTGGTATGGATGATTATTTGGCAACAGGTAAATGAAGTGGATGCCGGTCGTCGTAGATGAGCAGGCATCGGTAGATATCGTCAAAAGGCGCGTCGGGCGGCAGCGCCTCTACCGTACGGTAGAGTGCCGGGTCGCCGGCTACGCGCGCCAGCAACTTGTCGCGGCTCAGCAGCCAACGGCTGCCATCGGTAAAATCGAGCACCCAGTGCAGTGTCTGCTGCTGCGTTACCGACACACTGCCCTGTCGGAAGGGGCGGTCGGTATAGGGGATGTAGGCCGTCATGACCCGCTGCTCCACCCAACTGGTATCATAGCGAAAATACGACAGTCGCCCGCGCGCCCGCAGTCCCGCAAACTCACTGAACTGCCGCAGGCTGTCGTAGCCGATGTGCAGGTAGGGGAGTCCGTCGATCACGAGCGCATACATATCTGTGTGGCTGACCGCCAGGTCGGCCCGCCCCTTGGGGTGCAGGGCTTCTACCTTGAGCTGGTACTCCTCGGGTAGTACGACCATGCGTCCGTCCATAAAAGCGGCGCGCAGGTCGGGGGTATTGGACTGCAGGGCAGCAAAGCTGCGGTAGAGGCCGTCGGCAAAGCGAAAATCGCGGTCGAGCGGCAGACTGTCGGTTTGTGCAGCAGCTACCAGCGGCGCCCACAACAGCAGCGGCAACAGCCACTTGCGCATGAACGGCCTGTCTGGCGCACAGCGGCTTGCAGCAGCGTGCGCGAGGTCACTATACACCGGCATCACGCGTACCAAAAGCAGCCACCTGCGCATAAACGGCCTGTCTGGCGCACAGCGGCAGCCAGCCGAGTACGACAGGTCTTTGTCTGCCAGCATCGCGCGTACCCAAGGCACCCACAGCAGCCACCTGCTCATGAACGGTTTGTTTTTTGTGCACCGGCAGCCGGCTGCGTGAGACTGCGGAAGACATCCTCCACGCTGTTTTCCTCGCGGTGAATTTCCAGCA
>CAZYAO010000055.1:0-4449 GCA_964645715.1 uncultured Saprospiraceae bacterium | reverse complement strand
GTGAGACTGCGGAAGACATCCTCCACGCTGTTTTCCTCGCGGTGAATTTCCAGCAGCACCAGCGACTTATCAGCCGCAAAGCGGAACACCTCCGGCCGGATATCGAGGCTGGCAGCACTGCTGAGCCGCCAGCGGTTGCCGCCAACATGCTCCACTTTACTCACTCCCTTGATGCCGCGCAGCAGCCCGCCATCGAGCGCGCCCCCAAACTCGACCAGCACCACGCTTTCCCGCTGCACACCCCGGTGCAACTTATCCAGCGTATCATTGGCCACCAGTTTGCCGCGGTCAATAATCACCACCCGGTCGCAGATCGCCTCGACCTCCTGCATGATATGCGTAGAAAAAATCACCGTCTTAGCCTTCCCCAGCGTCTTAATGAGCGCCCGGATCTCCGCCAGCTGGTTGGGATCAAGCCCCGAAGTAGGCTCATCGAGGATGAGTACCTGCGGGTCGTGCAGCATCGCCTGCGCCAGCCCCACCCGCTGCCGATACCCCTTAGACAAGGTGCCGATCTGCTTGTGCTGCTCGCGCCCGAGCCCTGTGAGCTCGATCAGCTCGGCAATGCGCGCCATGGGCTTCGACAAGCCGTGCAGCCGCGCGAAAAAACCAAGGTACTCCTTGACGTACAAGTCTTTATAGAGCGGATTGTGCTCCGGCAGGTAGCCGATATTGCGGCGCACATCCATCGACTGCCGGGCCGTATCAAAGCCGCACACTTCCACACTACCCGTCGTAGCAGGGATGTAGCAGCTGATAATCTTCATGGTAGTAGTCTTACCGGCCCCGTTGGGCCCCAAAAACCCCAGCACCTCGCCGGGTTGCGCCGCAAAGCTGATGTTGTCCACCGCTTTTTGCGCGCCATATAGCTTCGTAAGTGCCGAAACGATTACGGACATAGTTGCTCTTTTGTGTGCCAGTCTGTGGCAAAGATACAAAAATTTTGTTGTTGCATTTTTCGCCGCTTGCGCGGCAAAAAAACAAGGTGTATTTGTTGCATTTCCCGCTGCGCAAGCGGCGGAAAATGCAAAGACTGATGATTGTTTTCCGCTGCGCAAGCAGCGGAAAACAATCATCAATCAAAGAAAACATCCTCTGCTTCCGAAAGATCAATCATAGCATTAAACACCCGCAAGCACCGAAACGCGGGCAGATCCGCTGCCCGCAACGCTGCCAGCTGCAGCCTGCCGCTGGCCAACAAATAATCGCGCCGCACCCCCTCCAACAGCGGTTGCTCCGGCGACCACCACTGCTGCCCGTCGTACAGCGCCACATTGGCATAGGTAGTATCCGTGAGCAGCCCTTGCCGCAACAGCAGCACATCGTCACAGTCGCCCCGCTGCGCAAAGCACCATTCCAGCGCCCGCCGGTCGGCCCACTTAAGGGCATAGTCGAGCCCGTCGGCCGGCAGCAGGCGAAGCCTGCGCAGCGGCCGCGGCACATACGGCAGCCAGCTGATCTGCTCTGGCTCGCGCCCATACGTGATGCGAAGCTTGTACAGCCCCTGCTGCGGCAGCGGCTGCTCGCGCAGTAGCGCCGCCAGCGAGAGGGGGCTGCGCCAGCCCAAGCGCGCGCGGCTGCGGTCTACCCTCGCCTGGTGGTAGTCGAGGAGCGGCAGCTGGCCGCCTTCCAGGCGGATGGATTCTAGTAATAACGGTGATTGCGTATACGCCATATGTACACTGTATAATTTGTTGTTATTTGGCGGCCTCAGCCGCCAAATAACATGAATATTGTTTTTGGCGGCGGAGGCCGCCAAAAACATCAATTTTGTTTTTGTGTTTTTGAAAAAAACACAAAAACGCCCTACGCTTTAGGCAAATACACCTTCTCCAACACCTCCCCATACTCCTCCTCCGCCCGGCTACGGGCCGTCACCCCCCCGCCCGACCAATAGCGAATCCCCTCCGCCCCTTCCTCCAAAAAACGGATGAGGACGCAACTGTCAAGGTTGCGGCCATCAAAATACCCGGCGATACCCGTATAATAACCCCGTGCTCTCCCCTCTGCCCGCGCAATAATCTCCAGCGTACTGGGCTTGGGCGCACCGCTGATGGAGCCTGCAGGCAAGAGCGACAGCAGCAGGTCGCCCAGCCGCTGCGGATAGTCGTCGGGCAGCTGCCCGGTGATATGGCTGCTCGTCTGCCACAGACCGCCGCGGCCGTTGTCAATGCACTCGAGATAGCGGTAGCGCTCCACCCGCACCCGCTGCGCTACCCGGCTGAGATCATTGCGCATCAGGTCGACGATGGTCGCATGCTCCGCCGCTTCCTTGGGGTCGTCAAGCAACAGTTGCCCGGCGGCTGGCTGATCGGCCGGCCGTGTACCCTTCATGGGGAAGGTATGAATGCTGCCGTCCTGAATACGGACAAATATCTCCGGCGAAAAGCAGACAAACTTGTTCCGCAGCCATAGTCGATAGCGGGCATGGCCCTGCAGAAAGACATCGCGCAGACTACCCGACAGCTGCACCGCCGTCGGCATAGTGAGGTTGACCAAAAAGCTGTCGCCCCGCAATAAACCCGCCTGCACCACCTCAAAAGCCTGTCGATAATGCGCAAAGGATACCGGCTGCCGCTCAAGCAGCTGCACCGGTTCCAACGGTGGCGGAAAATCAAAATTTTTAACTCCCTGAAAATCAAATAATACATCGTCCGGATTCAAGTCCTCCAGCCGCCAGGCCAGCGGTTGCTGCTGCTCAAAATCGAGGATAAACAGCCCCGGAATACCCTGCCGCCCCCATTCGTTGAGGGTGCTGCAAAATAATTGCAGGCTATCTGACCGATGGGCAAAACTTTTGTACGGTATTGATTGTCTCATAAAAAGTAGGCTACATACGAATTAATTTGCAAATAAGGCTTTTATAGTTGTACGAAAAAAGGGTTGACCAAATATTGAATGCAAAATAAAATTGTCAATAAAGAGGAGATTTATATGGTATTTGAAATATAGATGCCCTTTTTTGTTAAAACACTTGCATTTTATTTTAGATCGCTGTAACTTGCATCAAATTTCGATTCGCAACAAATAACAATCATAGACCGAACATGGCTGAAAAACTGGATAAAATTGATCTTAAAATCCTGAAAATTCTGCAGGAAAACAGCAAAATCACCAACCTTGATCTTTCCAAGAAGATCGGTTTGTCTCCGGCACCTACCCTGGAGCGCGTGAAGAAGCTGGAGCAGAGTGAAATCATCGAGAGTTACCATGCACAGGTGAATCCCCAATCTATTGGACTGAATGTGAAGACATTCGTCTTGGTTTCCCTGGCCTGGCAGAAAGAAAAAGCACTGGACAACTTCCTGGAAAAAATCAGGGAAATCGACGAAATCGCTGAGTGCTACATCATCACCGGTGATGCTGATTTCATCATGAAGATTGTCTGTCAGGATATACCGACCTACGAGAAGCTGCTGTTTAAGACGCTCTCCCAGATCGACGAGATTGAGCGCCTCCGCACCCTGATGACGCTGTCTACCGTTAAGGACAGCAAGGTGCTGCCGTTCAAATACGACTAGGGGCTGCGCGCCTGTTGCCCAAAAATCGCCGCACAAGCCAGAGGCTTGCGCGGCGATTTTTTTTTTGCCCGCCTCGCTGCGAAGGTTGCGGGGCGCTAAGCCACACTGATTTTTTCACAGCATTCAGCAACAATACAACAGAATGCTTACCTTTACAAAATTAATGTAACAACATTACTTCAAACCATTTTGCAACACTAATCTGAAGACATGAAGAACTTGTTCATTCTTTGCTTGCTGGCGCTACTGCCGCTGACGTATGCCTGCAAGAGCGACGCTTCATCAGAAGCGACTGATACAACTACACCTGCAGGCAGTACGGCCGTGCAGCCGGCAGCACCTGCTGCGGCACCCGCTCCGGCTACGGCCTCAACGGGTGGTGTACAGCACTATATCTGCCCCAAGAACTGCCAGGGCAGTGGTGGTCCTGCGCAGGGCAACTGCCCCGTCTGCGGTACGGCTTATGTGCACAACCAGGCTTTCCACGACCAGCCGGCACAGCAGCCCGGTGCTGCACCAGCGCCTGCTATGTCGCCTGCCGGCCCCACGCCTACGCCCCAGCCGGCTGCTGAGCCTGCGCAGAACGCTGCCGGTGTATGGCATTATACCTGCAGTAAAGGCTGCGCCGGCGGTGCCGGCAGTGCTATTGCCTGCGGCAAGTGTGGTACGCAGCTGGTGCATAATACGGCTTACCACAACTAGGTTGTGGGTTGATTTTTTTTCAAAAAATCAACCCGTAAAAAAGCGCCTGCCCCGGTCGGGGCAGGCGCTTTTTTTTCGATAACAGGTGTCTGCCCCTACCCGGGGCAGACACCTGTTGTTTCCAATTATTGGCGGCCGTCTCCGCCAAAGTTTGATTTTTACTTCACCTCAACCCGCACCCCCTGGCTATGACTGCTAAACGCCGGCGCATAAAACGACTGCAGAC
>CAZYAO010000054.1:2741-20737 GCA_964645715.1 uncultured Saprospiraceae bacterium | reverse complement strand
TGTAATTTATGGTTGATTTTTTTCAAAAATCAACCATAAGTAGGTTATATTTTAGCGGCTGGCGCCACCAAAAAAAATAATCACTATTTGATTTTTTTCAAAAAATCAAATAGTGATTGGCCTAGTGGGGGCTTTTTGCGGCGCCAGCCGCAAAAAGAAAAAAGGCAGTCTATCAACGGAATCGTTAATTTCGCGTATCGCAAATAAAAGACGAATCCCGTATGCTCCGCTATTCCACTAACAAGGTACAGCTTGCCGCTGTATGCTTAGCCTTACTGTTGCCGCTCTGTTCCTTTGCGCAACTCAAAGAAAAAGAGATTTTTGCCCTTATTGACACCTCTATGAACCTCACCCCGGGCGATATGGACAAGGCAGAAAAATATGCCCTTCGGGCGCTTGCCATGGCCAGCCAGCTCGATACCGAGCTCGACTCCATGCTCACCCGGAGCTACCTGACCATGGGCGTTGTGCAGTACTTTCGCTCGCGCAACAACCTGGCAGCGAGCTACTACCAAAAAGCCCTGCGCACGACCTACGGGCAGCAGCGCAACGTCCTTGCGGCCGCTATCTGGAACAACCTGGGCATCCTGCACGACCAGCAGGACAACCTCAAGGAAGCCCTCAACGCCTACACCCGTGCGCTGCGCATATCCGAACACCTGGGGGACTCTGCCGGCATGGCCAAGCGCTGGGTAAATATTGCCATGGTGGAAAGCAAGGTAAAAAACTACCCGCGCGCCTTTCAGCTCAGCGAGCAGGCCCTCGCCTATGCCAGTCGCAGCAAAGACAGCCTCACCATGGCCCAAAGCCACCAAAACCTCGCCAAGTTTTACGACGAAAACAAGCAGCCGGCCCCCACCCTTTTTCACCTGCAAAAAGCCCTGGCCCTGTACCGGCAACTGGGCGATGTGTACCACCATTCGCTCATACTGCTCAACCTGGCACTTTACCAGATTGACCAGGGCGACTATGCCAGCGCGGAAGCAAACCTGACGGAGGCCATGCGCGTCTGCGAAGAACAGCAATTTGGGCACAACATCCCGCTGGTATACCTCCGGCGGGCAGAGCTGGCACTGCAGCGGGGTGACAACTACCCGCAAGCGCTGGCCGACCTCGACAAAGCCGAGCAGCTGTACACCGCCAATGACCGCCTCGACCGCCTCCCCAGCGTTCAGAGCGTGCGCCTGAAGATTTTTGCCCGGCAGGGCGACTACCCCCGCTTTGAGCAGGCATTCCAGCAATACACCGACCTCACCCAGAAAAACACCAGCCGCATGGCGCTGGCGGCCTACGAAGAAATGCAGGCATTGTATGAACTCGACCAAAAGACCGCCCGCATCGGCGAGTTGCAAGAGGACGTTAATGCGCGCAAGCGCCAGCTCACCTACCTCCTGCTCGCGCTGCTGCTCATCGGCGGAGCCGCCGCCATCGTCACCTACCAGCATCTGCGGCTGCGGCGCTATATGAAGACCCTTTTTCAGTTGAACAAAGAGCAGGCGAATCAGCCGATGATAGCGACCGTGGAGGCCGAAGTGCCTGTAGAGGCGACGAATGAAGACCAGCAGCTACACCGGTTGTACCTCGACCTTGTCAGGCAGCTGGAGAAAGAAAAGTGGTATCTTGATGCAGGCCTGAGCCTGCAGGAACTTAGTACGCGCATGGCATCCAACAAGACCTACATATCGCAGGCCGTCAATACGTATAGCGGTACTAATGTGAACGGCCTGCTCAATCGGCTGCGCGTCAACGAAGCCAGAAGGTTGCTGCTGGATCAGCAGCAGGAATTATCGCTGACCGAAGTAGCGAGCCGATCGGGCTTTGCCAATCGGGTTTCATTTTACCGACAGTTTAAAGAGCTTACCGGCTTTTCGCCGATAGAATTCCAAGCCCTCTGCAAAAAGCCGTCTTTTAGCCAGCAGCCGGATCAAGCATCCGCAAATGATGACTATACTGCCTGACGGTTTGTACGCCACTGTTTTCAAATAAGTGACATATACCTCTCTTTTCCTGAAACTAGTTCTTATAGTTCTTTATTCAAGATTAGCTTTATTGAATCCGGGATGTGCTAGTGCGTATTCGTGAACTTATGCCTGAGGTGGTAAGTCCCGAATACGCGCTGCATTTTTCGCGGTCAAATCAAGTATCGAAAGCACTGTAGATAAAAAATCACTAGATTTTGATATACAGTAATTTGTGTATCATGTATTATATATGTATTAATATTTTATAGCGCTTTATTAGTAATGTATGTGTAACGAATGACTGGCAGCCGAAGTTTGCAGGCTACCTTCGCCAGCGTGCCGAAAACAATGGGATCAATGGTCTATCACAAGATTCATGAGATTCTTTCATTCCACCACTTCATGCACACAAGATGCCTTTCGTACAAACTGGGTTGTAAGCGCATAGCTTGTTTCCTTAATCATATCCCCTAAGCACAATCGAATACCGGATTTGTTTTTCGGGCTAAGGGGTAGCGGGCGGCACTTACTACCATTAATTATCGAGGAAAGAGATTCTCCTATAGCACAATTTTTATCGGGTTTACAGAATGCCCGTGTCTTCGATGGCATTGTATCTGCCAGGAAGCGCTCTCGAAGCGCACAATAACTTTTATATTATTTCATAATCTAATGATAAATGTATGAAAAATTTGCTGAGTATTTTCATTGCAGTACTGATTGGAGCATCGTGTAGTTTGGTGCTTCACGGGCAAGAGGCCGCAACCATCAGCGTCCAGGGAATCCTGAAAGATGCCAATGGTGCTTCGGTGCCGGACGGCAACTATGCAGTGATCTTCAGACTTTTCAACCAGGAAACCGGAGGCAGCCCTGTTTGGCAGGAAGAAGCGACTGTAGAGGTTATTGGAGGTATATACACCCATTACCTGGGAGAAGTGACGCCGCTGAACGCTGCCAATTTTGCCAATGTACTATACATGGGACTGAAAGTGGGCAATTACGAGCTAAACCCCCGCACCAAAATGACACACGCACCCTACACCTTCTCGTCCGATGTAGCACAAAGAGTGGTATGTTCCGGTGCAGTCGGGGATATCAAATACTCAATTCTGAATCCCACTCAATTTGCGGCAATGAACGGGGACTGTTGGGTACCTCTGGACGGACGTCCGTTGTCGCAAAGTGACATGCTTCGGCAGGTGACTGGCCTGACCAATCTTCCGAATGCGGGCGGATTATTTATCAGGTCCCAGGAGTTTGAAAATAGCACCAACGACCCGGGGAGAGATGTGAGTACCGCCATTGCTACGATACAGGGAGATGAGGTAAAATCGCATGCGCATACTATGCAACAGGCAGGGCTGCACTCGCATGGAGTCCAGGATGCAACAGGAGGAGGATTTCCGGTTGTGGTAAAAGGAATGGTCAATGGTTTGGCCGGCACAACAGTACAAGTCACGAATCAAGATGGAGCGCACGTTCATACCATTGATGCTGCCGGTGGTCCCGAGACCCGCCCCAAGAACATAAATTTCTGGGTGTACATACGAACTAATTGATGCTGCCTATGAACAATTTTCTCTTGTAAATCAATTGGAAGAAAACAATGATTAAAACAATATATTATTATCTGGCAATACTCCTATTGGCAGGTATATCAACCTCATTAGTTGCACAGTCGGAGACAAATTGTGATCCGACTGCCAACCAGCCGATAACGCAGGGGTACTTGTCATTTAACTACGGTAGTGCCAACAACGTAGTTTCGTTTCGAAACCGGTCGAGTTACACCATAGCGCAGCCGCTCACGGGTTTTCAATTTTCGCAACCATACAGCACGCAGGGAGGATTCTGGACTCGCTTTTTATTGCCGCCGCAGGCACCCATCGTGATTGTCAGCCAGGGAGATTTTCCTGACCGCATACACATACGCTGGGCGCTCGATCCGCTCAGTTCGGAAGCAACGGAAGGCTATGTGGTTCTTCGCGACGGAGGCTTTCTGGCACAGATAGAGGCAGGCATCACCCAGTTTATCGACTTCAATATCCAGGCGGGTGAATTCTATGAGTACACCATTTATGGCCGCAACCAGTTTGGTGATGGCAGCCATGGGAAGGCAGTTGGCTTTGTCAATCCCAATGGCATTGTAACCGGCAAGCTACAGACCTTTAGCGGCAACCCGGTAGCCAATGCAGTAGTCAAACTGACACCTACCGTTGGTCGCTCGCTCCGATTTGACGGTGTCAACGACTACCTGTGCGTGACCCACCTGCCAGTAGTCCCGACCAACATGTGGACAGTCTCGGCCTGGGTGAAAATCGACAACGGCTACGACCGTGACGGTATCATTGACTTGGGCAGCGATAAGAACAAGAATTTCTGGCTGCATACCACGCCGGCCGGCAGTGGTAAGGGCGTGGTAGCCGGAGTAGGCTCTGGCAGTAGTTCGACAAATCTGACACACGTATTTACCGAAAATCCCGACGGCTGGCACCAGGTAACATCAGTATACAACGGCACTTCCTTACTACTGTATGTTGACGGCCGTTACGTCTCCTCAACCCAGGCAGCCATTGCCAGCGAAGATGCGCTGTTTACCATTGGCAGCCGCCGCGACCAGACGGGCTTTTTCCACGGCCGCATCGATGATGTGCGCCTGTTCAACGCCCCCCTGACGAGCACCCAGATTTTCCTGACACGCGACCTGACGGTCTCCAAGTCCACGGCCAACCTGGTAGCTTACTGGAAGTTTGACGAAGGATTGGGTGTCAAAGCGTTTGACATTTCTGACAATGACATGCACACCTTCATAAACGGAGCGACCTTCAGTTCCGATGCAGCACCAGTCAACAACGCCGGCTTTACCGACGTAGGAGGTTTCTATACGATTGAAGGAGTCAACTACAGCCAGGCGCAGACATTTACAGCTACGCCGGTCAAAAATTTTTACTCCCGCTACGCGCTGGAGTTTAATGCTGCTTACTCTTCTTATGCGACCCTGACTGATTTTGACCTGCCGGATACAGCCACGGTGGAGATTAACCTGCATCCTTTCGATTTGCAGTCGCGACAGGTGGTACTGGCGAAGGGAGAGGATGACTTTTTGTTCGGGATCGAGAATAACAATTTTTTCCTGACAATCAATGGTGAAACCCAGGTGGTTGGGCCTGCGACTACAGCTTATCAGCATTTATCGTTTACGCTGGATGCGTACACAGGTCAGGTTGCTTACTACAAAAATGGTGATCTGCAAAATACCTTCACCTACAGCGATCTGAGCGGTGAGTGGACGGGTGAGCCCTGGCAGCTGGGGGCGGCGGGCAGCCCCGGAGCAGACTTTTATACAGGTCTGCTGGATGAGGTAGCTTTTTACCACAGCGTGCTGACGGTAGCCAACATACAGCTCAATGCTTCGCCTTTTGGCAGCGGGGGCACTGATGTGGCTAACCCTTACCTGATTAGTTATTTTTCATTGGATGAGGGCGACGGTACAGAACTGGCAGATTATGGCCCGCTGATGAGCGGTGTCGGTACGGTTTACAATGCGCCTTTTTCCATCATCACCTACCGGCAGGAGTCTACCCCCAACCTGTTTCAGCCCAGCCAGCGGGTGATCAACATCAACGAGAGTACAACAGCTGCTTCGGGCATCGACTTCGTCAACCTGTCTACGGTGACTATCTCCGGGGTTGTGCGCTTCGAGAACACCTTCTGCTATCAGAAAGAGGTAGAGATTCTGGTCAACGGCGCGCCTTATTTTCCACCTGTTATGACAGATGAAAATGGCCGCTTTGTCGCTGATTTTGAGCCCGGGGTGACGGTGACGCTTTCGCCTCGCTACAGCGATCATGTTTACAGTCCCGGCTTTTTTCAGGTGCGGCGGCTTAACCGGCCGGTGGCCGGGGTGCTTTTCCAGAATCAGGTCAAGCGGGAAGTTGTCGGCCAGATGGCCGGAGGTAACTGTCGACTATCGGTCATCCCGGATGGTGCAGTGGTAAAGGTGAAGGCGCAGGCGCTCAATGACTGCTACTATCAGGAGCTCACACTCGACAATCCGGACGGGAATTTCCACTTCCGGGGTCTTCCGCCCATTCCGATGGCCATCAGTGTGACGGAGCACTCCAACAATATCATCTACGACTACTTTCAGGTACAGGGGGGGCAGGAGACTGACCTGCGGCTGGTTGAGAAGGATACGATTGATTTTATCTACATCGCTCCACCCAATGTGCTGATCCAGCCGTTTGAAGAAAATGGCTGTGCGGGCAGCGAACTCAGGATGATCGAACAGTCCTCACCCGACAATGGCAATCGCCTTTACAAAACTAAAGTTCGGGTATTCGAGCGATACGACGGCGGTGACTGCTTTCTGGATACTTTTCAACTGACGATCAACAACGAGATTGGAGATCTGGCAGCCTACACAGTCGATTCGGATACCTCTACCTACACCATCGAGTATTGGGCAGGAGTACCCAACATCACGGGTAACTACGAAAAATTCCTGCAGGTGACGGCCAATGTCAATGGTTCGCAGGCGACATCCGTAGAGCGGGTGGTGGTACTGGGTGAGCGTTCGAGGGAGTCGACCTTCACGACGGCCTCTCCGGCTATGCCGCTGATCATCCTGCGCGACCCGCCGGGGGATGGTTCTTCGGCTAGCCTGGCAGAGGGCTCTACCTATTGCCAGTCCTGGTCGAATGCGACATTTTTAAATACCAGTCTGAACGCATCCATTACTATAGACATGGCACCTAAGGTAACTACCTATGCAGGTACACCTGTTGGTGGTGTCATCACAGAGACAGACCTAACAGCCGAACTTGATTTTTCCGCAAGTGCCCGCTATGGTTATTCCAACAGTGAGGCGGCGGAGGTGTGTGTAACCAGTGATATTGTTTACAGCACTTCCGGGGGTGATGTGGTGCTGGGGGATGATGCAGACCTGTATGTAGGGGCTGCCGTAAACTTTGAGTTCAGTTCCACCGATGTGCTGGATTTTGATCCGGACTTATGCGAATTCACACTGGGCAGCAATCTGCGGGTTTGGCCGGAGGGTTTTGGCACCAAGTATGTCTACAGCGAATACCAGATCAGGAAGGATGTAATTCCTTCCCTGGAGTTTATCGGGGATACAGCCTCTGCAGACAACTGGCGGCGAATTCTCGCCTATAATAAGCGACTGAAAGATCAGGCTATTTTCAAGGAAAATATCAGTTTTGATGCCCTGACAAACTATAATCAAACACTAACGACCAGCAATTCGGGATCACTGGAGGTTACCCATGAATTTGAGATTACAGCAGGTATGGCCCTTACCCTTGGTAATTCTTTCAACGGGGTGGGTGTCAAAGGCACAGTAGGTTTTGAAATAGGCGGCGGTGGTGCTTTCACCCAGGGATTCACCAACCAGACGTCGCGCTCGGTAAGCTTCTCTCTGGCCGATGATGATCTTGGCGATAACTTCACCGTCGATATCCTTGATGACCCCGTCTTTGGTACGCCTGTATTTAGGCTGAGAAGCGGTGAATCTTCCTGTCCGCATGAGCCCAATACGCGGCCGCGCGAGGGGGTTACCCTAACGGCTGACCAGATTGTAGCGGTCAACGTGCCTGAGAACAATGCTGCGGTCTTCAATTTCACCATTGGTAATACCAGCCAAACAGATGAGTGGAGATACTATACGCTCGAGTTGTGGCGCGAGACCAATCCACTGGGCGCCAGAGTGCGGGTACAGGGTAATACGACTTCCAGCGGCAGTTTTCTGGTTGAACCTGGCGGTGGGCAGGATGTCGTCGTGACCATTGAGCGTGGCCCGGAGGCTTACGATTACGAAAACCTGCTGTTCTACGCCATTTCTGCCTGCGAAGGAGCACGCTACGATGCGTTTAACGAAGGGGATTTTCCGCCGGAGCCTTTCTACGATGGTATGGAGGTGTCTGCTTTCTTCCTCGAACCCTGCAGCCCGATAGACATCGGCTTTCCGCTGCAGGACTGGGTGGTGACGCCGGATGACGGCAACATTCTGTTCATTACGCTGAACGAATACATCTACAACGATCCGGATCTGGATATCGTACGGGTGCAGTATCGCCGTACCGGCGGCGACGGCTCCTGGATCAACATCGCGGAGCTGTCTGCTTCTGAGTTTGCCAACTCGCCGGTCTTCAAGATCGTGCAGTGGGATATGTCTGAACTGGTCGACGGCGCCTACGAGATACGGGCGGTGACGCAGTGCTACGATGTATCCCTCAACCCCGGTATTTCCACGGTCATCAAAGGCCGTAAGGAGACTCAACCACCTCAGCTGTTCGGTACGCCTCAGCCGGGCGACGGAGTACTCAACCCGGGCGATGAGATCTCCATTATGTTCTCGAAGCGCATTCGCTGCGACCGGATTTTCCCGGCCGACGGTATTGGTACCAACGTCAATATCAACAGCCTGGCATTGCAGGATATGACCAATGGGGGGATACTGGTGGATGCTACCATCAGCTGTAATAATGATAAAATTGTCATTGTTCCCAATATCCCCAATCGGTTCCTGGAGAACAATACCCTCAGGGCAACCGTAGCGGGTATAGAAGACCTGTATGGCAACGCCATCCCGGAGCCGATCGTCTGGGAATTCATTGTCAACCGCAACAATCTGTTTTGGGAGGAGGGGCGCATTGATGAGTTTGTATTCGAAGGTAATACGCTGACCGTTACCAGGAGGATTCGCAACCAGGGGGGCTCAGTTACCAGTTTCAATATCGAAGATATTCCGGTCTGGATGGAGGTCTTCCCCACCAATGGTAATGTGATCCCCGGTGATTTTGCGCAGGTTACCTTCCGCTTTCCGGCCGACATCGTAGGTGGTCTTTACAACACCACCCTGCAGATGATCACGCCCCAGGGTCCTGAACCGCTTCAGGTTGACCTACGGGTAGCCTGCCCGGATCCTGCCTGGGTAGTCAACCCACTAGCTTACAGCTACACCATGAACATGACGGTGCAGCTGAACATTGAAGGGGAACTGTCAACCGACCGGCTGGATCTGATCGGGGCTTTCGTGGGCGACGAACTCCGCGGGTCTGGTTATATCCGATATTCAGCCATACTTGACCGATACTTGGCATTTCTGACAATTTACAGCAATCAGGTATCCGGCGAGACGGTCACTTTCCGCATCTGGGATGCATCGACTTGCTTGCTGTATGGCCAGACTGCAGAAAGTTTTACTTTTGAGACGAATGACCTGATCGGCTCGCCGCTGACACCACAAGTGATTCATACCAATAACCTGGTGCGGGTAGCTATCCCCATCTTCTGGGGCTGGAACTGGATATCGTACAACGTCAACCTGCCGGATCCGTCGATTAATACAGCCCTGGCGAGCCTGACAGCACCGCAGGGGGCTACCATCAAGGGACAATCGACTTTCAGCCAGTACTTCAACGGTGGTGGGGTGTGGGCTGGTTCTTTGAACCAGTTATCGCACCTGACCATGTACCAATACCGTTCCACAGGCCTTGATTCCATCATCCTGCTGGGCAACCCGGTCAACCTCGAGACGACGACCATTCCGATCGTACAGGGCTGGAACTGGATCAGTTACCTGCCGCTGCAGGGGATGGCAGTTGACAGTGCGCTACAGTCGCTGGTGCCGCTCAATGGAGATGTAATCAAGAGCCAGACGACCTTCGCGCAGTACGTCGCGGGTGCTGGTTGGATTGGCAACATGAGCTTCATGCGCCCGACCCAGGGTTATTTGCTGCGGCTGAGCAATCCGGGTACGCTGCAGTATCCGCCGCGCCGCCTGTGGGAGGATGAGGTTAGCTTCCGCTCCGGCGCTGATCCCGAACTCATGAGCCTGAGTGAGCACTGGACCGTGAATCCTACGCAGTATGAGCACACCATGAACGTGATTGCGCTGGTGCGCAACGGTGAAGGCGAGAATATCCTGTCGTCTGACACGGAAGTAGGCGTCTTCATGGAAGGTCAGGTGCGGGGCGCAGCCAAGCCGGTCTACATCGAAGCACTGGATGCGTGGCTGCTGTTCCTGACAGTCTACAGCAACGACGAAGGCGACATGCTGAGCTTCCGGCTGTACGATGAGTCAGCGGGTGCTGAGTATGCGCTCAACGGTCAGCAGGTGTTCATCGCCAACCGCATCGCGGGCAGCATTGAGCAGCCGGTGGTGCTGACGCTGGGCGAAGTGACGGAGGTGAGCGAGCCGGGTGCATCTGCCGGGCTTCGTGTCTTCCCCAACCCTGCCTGCGAGCGGGTGTTCGTGCGCTTTGAGGCTGCTGAGGCAGAAGAGGTGCTCGTGCGCGTAACGGATGCCCTGGGCCGCCAAGTGGCACAGCTGAAGCACGCTGCACATGCGGGTGAAAACACGCTTGAGTGGGCACCGGCGGGGCTTGCACGCGGCCTGTATACGCTGAGCCTGCATAGCAGTGCGGGTGTGCAGACAGTACGGGTTGAGTTCCAGTAGGGCTAGGCTCATTTTTATCGGCGAGCTTCGCTCGCCGATAAAAATGAGCACCCCCTCATCATGCCCGCCGGCGGCGTGCATGATGAGGGGGTGCTTAGCTTGTTTTGGCGGCTCAGGCCGCCAAAACAAACTAATGCCCCTGACAATCAAAATAAACGACAATGAAGCATGTCAAAAATAGAATAACGGCTATAGCAGCAGCCTGCCTGCTGCTATGCCTCCTCCCGCGCTTTGCATCCGGGCAGGAGACCTGCCACACCGCCGCCGCCTCGGCGGCGGTATACGACAACGGCTGGCAGCCGGGCGACGCGGCGGGCCCGGGCTTCGGCAGCTGGCAGCTGGCGACCTCCGGCTCGGCCAGCTACGGGCTTGGGAGCTCAGCGACCAACGGCAACGGGGACGACAACGGCGATGGCGACATCAACACGGGCGGGCGCTCGTGGCGACTGTCGGCGGCCAACGGCGGGGGCGTCAACGCCACGCTGAGTGTTACGCCGGGCCTGGGCACGGGCAGCCGGCTGCGGGCGCTGCTGGACCACGGGACGATGAGCGGCAGCAGCACGGTGGGCTACAGCCTGCGCAACGCGCAGGGACAGGAGGTGCTGCGCATCTTCTACGAGGGGGCCAACTTCCGCTACCTGGTGCAGGATGCGCAGGGTAACCGGCAGACGGGGCTGACCTACTCGGATGAGGGGCTGGAGATCCGGCTGCTGGTGCAGGCGGGCGGTGGCTACAGCCTGGAGCTTGTGCAACTGGTCGGCCGTACGGCCAACATCAGCGGCCAGCTGAAGAATGTGGCCACGGGCCTGCGGATGGTGGAGCAGCTGCAGCTGTACGCCTACCATGGCGGACAGGCCGTACCGGCAGTGAGTTTTTTCAACGGTATCGAAGTGTGCCGTCCGATCGTGTGCCAGGTGGCTTCGGTGACGGCAGGTACGCAGACAGCCTGCAATGCACAGACAAACACCTACAGCCAGTCGCTGCTGCTGACGTATACGAGCGCAGCCCCTGCGGGCGGTCAGCTGGAGATCAACGGTCAGTCGTATGCGATGACGGCGGGAGCGCTGAGCCAGACGATTACGCTGACAGGCCTGCCCTCCAACGGACAGGGGGTGAGCGTGAGTGTGAGCGTTGCGGGCGAAAACCCGCTGTGCGCACAGACGTACAACAACCTGTTTACGGCGCCGGGTGACTGTGTGGCGCCGCAGATCAGCTGTCCGCCGGGGGTGACGGTCTCGTCGTCTCAGGACAGCTGCGGGGCGGTGGTGAGCTATGCCCTGCCGACAGCGACGGACAACGTTGCAGGTGTGATGCTGAGCCGTACGGGCGGCCCTGCGAGCGGGAGCTTTTTTGCGCTGGGAGCGACGACAGTGAGCTGGCGGGCGACGGATGCTGCGGGCAACACGGCCGACTGCTCGTTTGTGGTGACGGTCAGTGAGGTGGCTCCGCGGGCGCTGTGCCGGGATGTGTCGGTCTATCTGGACAACAACGGGGAGGCGGCTATTGCGGTAGCAGACATCGATGCGGGCTCGGCGGACAACTGCGGGATTGCTTCGCGGGTGCTGAGCAATACATCGTTTGACTGCGACAGCACGGGTGCGCGCACTGTGCGGCTGACGGTGACGGACAGTGCAGGGCTTACGGCTGTGTGTACCGCGACGGTGACAGTGGCTGATACGACAGCGCCGGTGCTGGTGTGCCGCAGCAGTACACTGGTGCTGACTACGGGCAGCACAGTCGTATTACAGGAATCAGATGTAGTAGACCAGCTCAACACAACAGACAACTGCGGTATCAGCAGCATCAGCATCCCGTCGCTGAGTTTCAACATCGGCAATGCGGGTCTGATTGTGCCCATACAGGTGAGTGCGGTGGACGTGTCGGGCAACAGCAGCAGCTGCATCGGCAGCGTGCAACTGGTGTCGGGCGATGATCCCTACCAGGGCTGGAGTGTCAACAATCCTTCGGGCTATACCTATACCGCCAACCTGACGGCACAGCTGGTGATCGACGGGGCGGTGGACAATGACACGAGCAAGGTGGTGGCACTGCTGTCGGGCAGTGAGGTGCGGGCGGTGAATACGCCGGTGCGCATCGGTACGCAGGTGTTCCACTTCTTTACAATCTACTCGAATGTAGCAGGCGGAGAGCGGCTGCAGATAAAGCTGTACGACCCGTCGACAGAGGCAGTGCTGACGTCTGTAGACAGCTTCACCTTTCGGCAGCAGACGGTGACGGGCTCACTGGATGCGCCTTACGAGCTGTCGTTCAGTTCGGACGGGGACCTGCTGATCAGCATGGAGGCGATACCGGCGCAGCGGCGGCTGCAGGGGATGGACTTCCGGCCGGTGGCGCTGCGGGATTATCTGAATCAGCGGGACAGTGATCCGATTGCCTGGGAGGTATCGGATAACCCCTACTTTGCGACGGTGGTCAGTAATGATACTTTATATATTTCCCCTGTGAGCACAAGCTGGACAGGCAGTACCAGCCTTGCGATACAGGCCACCGAGCAGACGCTGAATGCCTACACGGCGGCGAGTAGTCTTTCGCTGGAGATACTGCCGGGCTATGCGGGGCCTTCATTTGAGACCGTACCACCGCAGTATGCGGCACCAGGAGAGGCTTTTGACACAATATCACTGGCTGATTACGAGACGACTTACACAGGCAGCTGCCTGAACTATAGTTTATCCCCCCAGCTTCCGGCGGCCATGGTTCCCCCCTTACCATTGCCTGCCTGGAGCGTCAACGGCGCTGCCTACAGCCATACCATGAGTGTGACCCTGCAGGCGCGCTACACGCCTGACTACCTGTTTAATCATGCCGACGACCGGGTGGCCGCCTTCATCGGCGGTCAGCTCCGGGGCGTAGCCGCAGCACAGGTGCTGGGCGGACGGCGGCTATTTTTGCTGCAGGTGTACGACAACCAGGTGCAGGGCGCCCGTGTGGAACTGCGGCTGTACAGCGGTGCGCTGGGGCGCGAGTTTGTGCTGGCCGAGCCGCTGACCTTCAGTTCGGGTGGACAGGTAGGTACGCCCGACAGTCCGCTGAGTGCAGACTTTGCGCCGGTGCTGGTGAGCCTTGCGGCTGACGGCCAGCTGCGGGTGAGCCTTCGGGACACGAGCTGGCAGGGCAGCCTGTCGGTGATGGCCAGGGCTGCAGACTGTGACTTTGGCGAGGAGCTGCAGGCGGATACGCAGATCGATTACTGCCGCGGTGTAGACAGCGACGGTGACGGCTACTGCGACTTTCTGGATCCCGATCCGCTGGATGCCTGCGTACCTGACCGGCTCAACAGCGCCTGTGATTTTGACGGTGACGGCGTGTATGCAGATGTGGATCCGGATGATGAAGACCCCTGTGTACCGGGGATATTGGTTGCTTCACAGGCTGTGCAGCACCCGGGCTGTGCGGGCAGCACAGACGGCTCGTTTACGCTGCAGCTGTCGAGTGCCTACTGCAGCGGGGGCAGTTTTGATGTGCGGATGGTAGAAGCCGCCACGGGCGCTACAAGATTGTTGGGCAGCAATGTGACGCTGCCGGCCAGCATAGCAGTGGCGAATGTAGGCGTAGGCAGCTACGGCATAGAGCTGTCGATCGCCAGTGCGGGCGGCTGCAATGTGGCCACCAGTTGTTACCCTGCGCTGACACCCGGCGTAGCGGTGCTCATCAGTCAGGATGTAACGCCTCCGGTGCTGGTGGTGCGTGACGGCAGCCAGCAGTTGCAGCAGCAACTGCAGCAGGCCTACAGCGCGGATGCCGTTGACTGCGCAGCTAACCGCAGCTGGACAGTGGAAGTGCAGGACAACTGCAGTCTGCCGGGCTACCGGCCGACGCTGGCAGCGGTGCTGACGGCAGTGGGTACATCCCCGGCTCCGGCGCTGAGCGTGACAGGCCCCGATGCGGGCCAGCGCTACAGCCTGTCGATGCGCCTGCCGGTGGGCAGCCACCGGCTGGAGCTGACCGGTACGGACACCGACGGCAATGAGACGGTTATTACGTATACATTCGATATTACGGACAACACAGCCCCGGTGGCAGTATGCCGCGACACGACGGTAGCCCTGGGGACAGACGGAACCTTCAGCCTGACCGCAGCCCTGCTGGACGGCGGCTCCACCGACAACTGCGGCATCACAAGCCGGGCAGTGGAAGGCGGCAGTCTGCTGAGCTGTGCGCAGGCCGGAGAAGAGGTGGTGCGCAGCCTGCGGGTGACGGATGCTGCGGGTAACAGCAGCAGCTGCGAAGCCGTCATCACGGTCAATGGCGGCAGCGGCCTGCCTGCCGGCTGGCAGGCAGTATCCGTAGGCGGCACCACGGGTAGTGTGGACTGGGGTGCCTGCAGCGAGGAGCTGGTGATCCGCGCAGCGGGCACGCTGGGCGGCGGCAATGACGCCTACTACGGCGTACAGCGGCAGCTGTGCGGCGATGGCGAGCTGCGGGCGCGGATTGTAGGTCTTACCGGCAGCGGCTGGGGCGGCATACAGCTGCGGGAGACCAATGCGGTGCTATCGAAAAAGGTGGTGCTGAAAAACAACATGCTCCCCTTCATCCGGCGCGAGGTAAGAAGCCAGACGGGCGGGCAGCTGCAGTCACAGCAGCTTTTTTTACCCAACCAAAGCTGGCTGCGGCTGGTGCGCAGCGGCAATGATTTTATAGGCTACAGCTCGGCCGACGGCCAGAGCTGGCAGTCGATCTTTTTCTTTGCCATCCCGATGGGACAGTGTATCGAGCTGGGGCTGTTTGCAGAGAGCACGGGCAGTGAGCAGGTGGTGGTGCGCTTTACGGATGTGCAGGTGATTGGCTTGTCGGAAGGGAATGATGACAATCCGGCCTATCTGCAGACGGAAGGCACAGGCAGCAAGCCTGCAGCAGACAGGCCTGCCGGGCTGCAGACAGCAGCGCTGCAGCCTGCGTATGATGAAAGCCTTGCCAGAGAGGCAGCAGAAGCTCAGTCACCAATGATTTCGATCTACCCCAACCCAGCCCGGGAGGTGGTACACATCAGCGGTGGTGAAGGGCTGGAGGTAAGCTGGCACAACCTGCTGGGGCAAGTCGTACGGCGCGACCTGCTGCGCGGCGGGCAGAGCCTGCTGGACGTATCGGCCATGCCGCGGGGCGTATACTGGCTGCGGCTGCGGCAGCAGGGCAAGGAAGTAGCCTGTCGGCGACTGTTGCTCGCGCACTAAAACAGGAGGCACGGGCAGCGAGCCGATGGTAGTGCGCTTTACAGATGTGAAGGCGACCGGACTTTGAGGAAACAATGACGACGATCCGGCCTACCTGCACACGGAAAGCACAGGTAGTGAGCCTGCTGTGGTGTGTCTTACTTATACAAAGCCCCTTTGGCAGCACTGCCAAAGGGGCTTTGTACATACTATATTTTGGCAATGCCAGCCTTGAGTGGCCGTAATCCGGCCTTCCTGCAGAGGCAGCAAGTAGCGATACAAGTGACAGTGCACAACACGTCCGGGTGGCTGCAGTCAGCAATAACAACAAGCATTCCTGCCTGTTTTTGGAAAAAACCAAAGCCGGGTGGGAATTATACATTATTACAACCTATCCCCCACCCTCCCCTTCTGCGGGCGGAGCGAGCTCCGGAGCAGGCGCAGGTGCAACCACCGGCGGCGCCTCCGGCTTTATCTCCGGGAAACTGAGTACACCCGTTAGCTGTCGCGAGATTCGGGCTGTTGACCGCCTGCTGGGCAGCTGTAAAGACAGCTCGTACTGATATTTGCTAAACTGCTTATCATCAATGCGGTGCATGGGCCAAGTCTCCAGTGTTTCGAGGAAGATCGTGTAAGAAGCGCGCGCGGGGTCCGGCTGGATAGAGGTCACGCGCGCCAGTAAGGTCACCTCCGGCTTATCTTCGCGCCAGATGCGCAGTCCGCTGACGACCGGCTGCTGGCTGAAATCTACAGGGTTTTCTTTATCCGTCACCTCTGCCCGGCACTGCCACTGAAAGGCCAACTGGCGATCATCCTGCACCCGCAGATCAAAGCGTCCCGGCAGTGGCTGCAACTGCGGATGCAGGCTCAGCGGCAGCTGAGCGGCCACAGCAAAGCGCAGATAGCGGCCACCGAGCGGCTGCGCCGAGCGCAGCACATAGCTGACATTCAGCTGCGTAGGCCGCTCCGCCACCGGCACTTTAAACACCGCCTGGTTGGGCAGCCCGGTCACCACAAACTGCCCCCTGGCCGGCGCCCCGTTGGCCGGTGGCAGCCAGCCGGCCTGCAGCTGGGGGGTGGTCGAAAAAAGCTCGCCCCCCACCGACTCAATGACCCAAGGCTGCCGGCAGAGCTCCTCCGTCATGCCTTCCACCAGGACCACATGCTGAAAATCCAGTCCCTCAGCCACCACCGGATAATCGCGCACCAACTGGAAGACAGGCTGCAGGCCTGCGAAGTAGACCTCGATATCGGCCGGCGAAGGCAGGGGTGAAAAAAGATTTTGTTTGATATAAGTACCTTGAAAATCAGCGAAAACGATCGTCTCCCAATTGGTACCACTAAAAGCAGCCGTGTTGAGTCGCCCGTTGGACAGCTGCGCCTTCAGCTCGCCGCTCAGCGGGCCATTGATATTGACGCCCAGCTCCGCGTCTACCCGCCGCGCCTCCTCGGCCGTGCCCAGGTGCTTGATCATCACCCCCTGAAACTCCCGCAGGTAGTAGGCTTTACCGATGTATTCGGGGAACTGCTGGTAAAAATGCCAGAGGCGAAACATCAGCTCTGTCGTCGACTGGTCGCGGCGCTCCAGCACCGCCTTCAGCGGGCTCACAAAAGAGCCCGACAGCGCCATGACCGTCGACTTGCGGTTTTCGTCGGTACTCAGCGCCGCCCGGAAGGCCGTATACGGCGGCTCGATGCCCGCATCCAGCGAAGCTTTCAGGTAGCCGCTGCAGTTTTTGGTCAGTAAAAAAGCATCAAAGTGGCCGTTGGGGTCGAGTAAAAAGGGCGTTGCCCCCGCCTGCAGGAGGCGCGTGGGGGTATAGTTGACCATATCGAGCGTAGTGGCCAGTTCCTGCTGGTGAAAAATATAGTTCATCAGTCCGCCGCCACTGATATTGGCCGTCTCCACCTTGGTGCGCATCGTCCTGCTGCCCACAAAGCGCACAATATCCGGGGGCACGTAGTCGGGTCGCTCGATGGGCGAAGCGAAACCGCAGAATTCAAAATGCTTGCGGAAGACGCGCTGCAGCGCGTAGCCCAGCGTTGCGCGGGTATACACCCGCTCGGGCGGCCAGCTGGCCGTGCGGAGCTCCTCCTGTTTTTCCTGCACACGCTCCGGATTGCGCTGCGCGGCCAGCGGCCACAGGCCGGACAAGCACAGCAAGGCCAGTAAACCGCATACCTGTTTCATCATCATAGCACTCGTGTTGGTAAGTGTAGTTGGCAGTAAATCAATCGCACTACAGTGAGCAAACGCTTTTTTTCTCAAAAACTTTTGCGCCGCAGAAAGTTCACGCAAAAATATAAATAAGCAACTGCGCTGCTGTCATTTTTGCCAACAATCCGCAGCGCGCTGCCGGCTGGGGCCGCGGCGCCGCCGGCGGG
>CAZYAO010000054.1:0-2641 GCA_964645715.1 uncultured Saprospiraceae bacterium | reverse complement strand
GGCCCAAGCCCGCTTTTTGTTGATTATGATCAAAAAACCAGGCAGCAGCCAGCATTTTTGGCGATTTTGCGCAAATATCCATATTTTTGCGGCGCGATACCGCTGCCGGCGCCCGGGCAAAGCCCGAGGGCGGCCAGCGGCAGCGCCTGCAAGCATCCTAAACTCATTGACACACAAAAATAAATAACCACTATGGTTCGCATTGGCGATATTGAACTGGGTGAATTTCCGCTGCTGCTCGCACCCATGGAAGACGTGAGCGATCCGCCCTTCCGCGCGCTCTGCAAAGCCCAGGGCTGTGATCTTATGTACACCGAATTTATCTCCGTCGAAGGGCTCATCCGCGACGCCGAGAAAAGCCTGCAAAAGCTCGACATCTATGACTACGAGCGACCGATCGGCGTGCAGATCTTTGGTGCCGAGCTCGACTCCATGGTGCAGGCCACCGAGATTGTCGAGCGTGCCCGGCCGGAGCTGCTCGACATCAACTACGGCTGCCCCGTCAAAAAAGTCGCCTGCAAAGGTGCCGGCGCCGGCATCCTGCAGGACATCCCCAAGATGATCCGCCTCACCGAAGCCATCGTCAAAAAAACCAATCTGCCGGTAACCGTCAAGACCCGACTGGGCTGGGATGAGCAGACAAAATTTATCGAAGAAGTGGCCGAAAGACTGCAGGATGTGGGCATACAGGCCCTCAGCATCCACGGCCGCACCCGACAGCAGATGTACAAGGGCGAAGCTGACTGGACGCTCATCGGCAAAGTCAAGGACAACCCCCGCATACACATCCCCATCTTTGGCAACGGCGACATCGACAGCCCGCAGAAGGCGCTCGAATATCGCAACCGCTACGGCGTCGACGGCATCATGATTGGCAGGGCCAGCATTGGCTATCCCTGGATTTTCCGCGAAATCAAGCACTACTTTGCCACCGGCCAGCAGCTGGCAGCGCCGACCGTCGAAGAGCGGGTAGCGGCTGCCCGGGAGCACCTCCGCCGAAGCCTCGAGTGGAAAGGCCCCAAGGCGGGCATCACCGAAATGCGCCGCCATTACACCAATTACTTCCGCGGCTTTCCCGGCATCAAGGAACACCGGCAGGTGCTCGTCTCTTCGGAAAGTGCCGATGAGCTCTTTGCCACCCTCGACGCCATCGCCACCAACTATGCAGGCATGGAAATGCTGGCCGAGTCATAACAAAACAGTCCCGTGGTATTTAATATTCAGCAACACGAGCGCTTCATCTTTCAGGTTGTCAGCGAAGCTGCCGCCGAACTCGGCTACCCCGTGTATGTCGTCGGTGGCTATGTACGCGACCGCCTCCTCGGCAGGGACTGCAAAGACATCGACTTCGTCTGCGTCGGCAGCGGCGTAAAACTCGCCGAGGCTGTCGCGCAAAAACTGCGGCCACGTCCGCGGGTAGCTGTCTACGCACGCTTTGGCTGCGCTATGCTGCACCACCGCGACATCGACATCGAATTTGTGGGGGCCCGCAAAGAAAGCTACCGCTCCGACTCCCGCAAGCCCGCCGTAGAGTCGGGCACCCTGGAAGACGACCAGCTGCGCCGCGATTTTACCATCAATGCGCTGGCGGTAAGCCTCAACCCCCACGACTACGGCGTCATCATCGACCCGTTCGACGGACTTTTCCACCTCGAAAACAAGCTCATCAAAACGCCGCTCGAGCCCGGCAAAACCTTCAGCGACGACCCCCTGCGCATGCTGCGTGCCATCCGCTTTGCTACCCAGCTAGGATTTCAAATCGATGCCGACACCCTGGCAAGCATCAAAGACAACCGCTCGCGCATACAGATCGTCTCCTGGGAGCGCATCACCACAGAACTCAACAAGATCATCCTCAGCCCCAAGCCCAGCATAGGCTTCAAGCTGCTGTTTAACACAGGCCTGCTGCAGATCATCTTCCCCGAGCTCACCGCCCTGCAGGGCGTGGAGGTGCGCAACGGCATCGGCCATAAGGACAATTTTTACCACACCCTACAGGTGCTCGACAATATATGCCACAAAACCAATGACTTGTGGCTCCGCTGGGCCGCCCTGCTGCACGACATTGCCAAGCCGCCCACCAAGCGCTTCCATGCCGAGCTGGGCTGGACCTTCCACGGGCACGAGGCCCTGGGCGCTGCCATGGTGCCGCGCATTTTCAAGCGCTTCCGCCTGCCTACCGACCACAAGATGAAATATGTGCAGAAGCTGGTGGAGTTGCACCTGCGCCCCATCAGCCTTACGCGCGAAAACATTACCGACGCCGCCGTGCGCCGGCTGCTGTTTGATGCCGGCGAGGACGTCGATGATCTCATGATCCTCTGCGAGGCCGACATCACCTCCAAAAACCCCGATAAGGTGCAGCGCTACCTCGACAACTACGAGTTTGTGCGCAGCCGTATGCAGGAGGTGGAAGACAAAGATCATCTCCGCAACTGGCAGCCGCCCATCAGCGGCGAGCTCATCATGGAGACCTTCAGGCTGCCGCCCAGCCGGGAGGTGGGGCTTATAAAAAATGCCATCCGCGATGCTATTCTCGACGGGGATATCCCCAACCAGTATGAGGCCGCTTACGCGTTTATGCTTGAAAGCGCTGCCCGGCTGGGGCTGAAGGCGGTGCCACCGGCATAGCGGTTTTGGG
>CAZYAO010000053.1:4289-21574 GCA_964645715.1 uncultured Saprospiraceae bacterium | reverse complement strand
TATCAAAGAACTTCAATGAGGTTTTTTCCTGAAAATATGTGTACCCTTTCTAAATTTTTTAATAAAATCAAGGGCTCCTTTGTTGGATTTTCCGTACTGCCCGCCAAGGGTGTGCACCATCGTGGCGGTCAGTGGCAATAAGGTGCATGTACATACTTGCAAAAGACAAATCGCCTTACTTTTGTCGCCGCTAGCCCGATGGGCGATATAAAAAACCAAATAAAGCAATACTGCAGGGATGAAAAGAATTTTATTCGTGTACCTCCTGTCAACTCCCTGGCTGATGGGGGCGCAGGCGGGTAGCGTAGGGGACACGCTGGTAACCATGGATCTGGTCACGGTCAGCGATGGGCGTATCGAAACAGCGGTGATGAGCACAGGGCGGAGCATCGAAATTATCAGCCAGGCAACCATCCGGCAGTTGCCTGTGCAAACTGTACACGAGTTGTTACAGTATGTCGCAGGGCTGGATCTGCGGCAGCGCGGCCCTTGGGGGACACAGGCGGACGTGAGCCTGCGGGGCGGGTCTTTCGACCAGACACTGGTACTAGTCAATGGTATCAAGCTTAGTGACCCGCAGACAGGCCATCATCAGCTCAATCTGTCGCTGGATTTGGGGGCTGTCCGGCAGGTGGAAATCCTCCGCGGTCCGGCAGCTGCGCGCTACGGACTCAATGCGATGAGCGGTGTCATCAATATCATTACAGATCTGCCGCAGGGCAGCGGTGTGCGGCTGACCGCCAGTGCCGGCAGGGCTGCCGACAGCCAGCTGCCCGACTCGCTGCGGCTGGCATACCAACTGGGGCTGCGGGTATTCCGGGGCAATGAGCGCTTCCGGCAGCAGTTGCAGTGGCAGCGCATGGAGTCGGCCGGGCATCGCACCAACACAGACTTTCTGCGCCATGCGCTTTTTTACCAGGGGCTGCTGCGCACAGGCAGCGGCGACTGGCAGCTGATGGGGCAGTGGCTGCGCAATGCTTTTGGCGCTTCAGGTTTTTATGCTTATCCCATTGATGCTTCCAGTCGCGAGGAAGTAGAGACCAGCCTACTGGCTTTGCAGCACGAGCAACAGCGGGGCGACTGGCGGCTGCGTGCCAAGTTGTACGGGCGGCTCAATAAGGATACGTATACGCTGTTTCGGCTCGAACCGCAGCGGTTTCAGAACCGTCACCGCACGGAGGTGGCAGGGGCAGAGCTGCATGCTACTTATGGCCACCGCTGGGGGCGATTGTCGCTGGGAACCGAAGGCCGCACAGAGTCGATCAGCAGCAACAACCTCGGCCAGCGGGCACGGCAGCATCTCGGTTTTTTTGTGCAGCAGCGCTTTGAGCTGCTCCGCAACCGGCTATCAGTCAATGCGGGTTTCTACCACAATTTTTCATCCGACTTTGGACAGCAATGGATGCCGGCTGTCGAGCTGAGCTATGCTATGCATCGGCAATTTTCACTCTTCGCCAACACGGGCAGGGGGTTCCGCCTGCCTACCTTCACTGATCTGTACTATCGCGGGCCCAGCAACCTCGGCAACGAGGCGCTACAGCCGGAGCGTGCTCACCAGTGGGAAGGTGGGGGCAAGTGGTCGGCAGGCAACCACCAGGCACAGCTGAGTGTCTTCTGGCAGCGCGCGACCGACCTGATCGACTGGGTGAGGGCCAGCACGGCCGAGCCCTGGCAGGTAAACAACTACGAAGCGGTCAGCAACCAGGGGCTGGAGTGGAGCTATCAGTACCGCCGCCGCCAATCACTACCCGCTGATGGCCTGGCAGTTATGCAACTTAAGTGCAGCTATACGCATATGAATCCAAGGCTGCTGCGCAGCGAGCCACTCATTTCCCGCTACGCGCTCAGCCACCTTAATCACCAGCTCAACCTGCAGGCGGTACTGCAACTGAGCCGCCACTGGGCGCTTTCAGCCCAGTGCCGCTACCTCGATCGAGAGGCCTATCGCTCGTATGCGCTGGGCGATGTGCGTCTCCAGTATGGTCGCGAAGCTTATCGGATTCAGCTGGACATCAATAATTTGTGGGATACGCATTACGAGGAGCTGGCCAATGCGCCCATGCCGGGCCGCTGGCTGCGGCTGGGCGTGGAGCTTTTTTTGTAAAAATCCCCCAGGCGCTGCGCTGGCTGCCGCTCCTTGCGCGCTTTGGTGAATTTTTTTTGAAAAAAAACCACAAAGCGGCTGTGCCAACCTGCCCTTGGCCGCCAAGGGCAGGTTGGCTACAATACCACTTTAATCACGGAGCAAATTGTATCGGGCTGCTGCTGCGGCAGTAGCAGTAGCCAGCCAGTACCGTCTTTTTTCACCTCCACCGGCGCCCCATTGGCCAGCAGACTTGCTCCTTTTAATGACCTCCACCAGCCGCGCAGGCGCAGGCGGCCGTCCTGCGGCCAGTCAAAAACGTGCAGGTAGAGCAGCTTCTGGCCATCGGCCACCTTCTGCGTGCAGCGGCCCCAGGCCGGCTGCTCAATGGGGCTGGCAGTGGTGCCATAGATGGCCTCGCTGTTGAGTTGCATCCAGCGCCCCAGACTGTCGAGCCGCGCAACGCTGGCTGCGGGGATGAGGCCCGTGCCGTCGGGGCCTACATTGAGGAGAAAATTGCCCCCCTTGGAGGCTATATCGACGAGGTTGCGCAGGAGGACTTCAGCGGATTTCCACTGCGTGCCGAAGGAGGTGTAGCCCCAGGTATCGTTCATGGTCATGCAGGATTCCCAGTCGAGGCCAGGCATGCCGGTGGCGGGAATTTCCTGCTCGGGGGTACCAAAGTCACCGGCAAAAGCGCCCGCTTTGTTCATCCCCTGCATCCCCTGCCGACCTTTGTCTACGCGGTTGTTGATGAGGATGTTGGGCTGCAGGCTGCGCACAAACTGGTAGATGTCTTTGCCCATCTCGGTGGTGTAGTCGGGGATCCACTCGCCATCGAACCAAAGGATGTCAATGTCGCCGTACTGGGTGAGCAGTTCGCGCAGCTGCGGCTTGAGGTAGTTTTCTACATAGCGCGGGAAGTTGGGGTTGGCGCGCGCGCTGTCGCCCTGCTGGTTGTAGTGGGGGGCAAAAATGGCCTGCGCGTCGGGGTGATGCCAGTCCATGATGGAGTGGTAAAAGCCAATGCGTATGCCTGCTGCCCGACAGGCTGTGACGAGCTCGCGCAGGATGTCTTTTTCGTAAGGCGTAGCATCGGCTATGTCCCAGCGGCTGACGGCCGAGTTCCACAGGGCAAATCCGTCGTGGTGCTTGGAGGTGATGACAATATAGCGCATGCCGGCCCGTTTGGCAATGTCTACCCAGGTGGCGGCATCAAACTGGCTGGGGTTGAACCGGGGTGCCAGTTTTTCGTACTCCGCCAGCGGGATCTCCAGTTCGTCCATAATCCACTCACCAATTTTGACGGTGCGGCGGCCGTTCCATTCGCCGGCGGGCAGGGCGTAGAGCCCCCAGTGTATAAACATGCCGAAGCGCGCGTCGCGCCACCAGGCCATGCGCGCCTCGCGCGCTTCGGCCGTCTCAGCCAGGTAGTCGGTCGGCGCAGCGGCCGGCTGTGCCGGCTGGCAGCCGACGAACAGCACTACCATCAGCACACAGCAAGCGGTAAGTAGCCCAAGCCAAAGGTTTTTTGACGAAAAAGAAGCGCGACGCATGCAGTATCGATTGAAAAAGTGGAAATTAAACGCAATATGCAAATAAAAAATGAACTGATTATGCCTGTTGCAACGAAAAGCTTTCGCAATGCGCGCACTGTGTGCTATTTTTGAAAATCAATAAAAATCCGGGTCAAAGTACCGGCGAGGGTTGTATGGAAAAGTCATTGGGTTCGGGCAAGAGTGCAGGCAGACAGTTGCGCTGGCTGCTGTCAGGGCTGCTACTGTGGTTGCTCTGGCAGCAGCTGACAGCGCAGCCTTCCGCCAGTATGCGACTACGGGAGCGGATCAATGCTTTTCCCTATTCAGTGGTGTCATTGGGCACCAATGTCAATCTTCCCCAGAGTCAGGTAGCCTCTATGGCCATACATCCTATGACCAAAGAAATGATCATTTCTACTGCCAAGGGGATGGTGAGTTATGATGGGCGGAGCGTTAGTGCTTATGATATCGGGCATGCGTTTGATGGGTTTATTTTCGGACAGATGTTTAGTAGTGACCTCTATGATGCCCCGCTGGGGCTGGGGCATGAAGTTCTGGTCGTTCTAAGGCCACAGCCAATATCACTGGGAAAGTTTACGGCTGCATACATCAATGCTGCGGATTGGGTAACCATAAATGCGGCAGGCGAACTAGTATGGCGGAACCCGTCGAGTGGTCAATGGCACTTTGCAGAGACGGGGCTAAAAAAGATATACTATGTCAGCCTCTGGGGGCAAGATAGCGTGCTGCTGGGGGGAGAGGGGGTAACTTATCTGTATGACAGGCAAACCTGTTCAATGCAGCGATTCATGGATGAGACCATTAAAGTTACGGCCTTCGACAGCCTTCGGAAGGAGACCTATTTACTGGGAGAAGTGCTGTATCGAAGTACATCGACAGGTTTGGAGGAAGTAGCGCTTCCCGCAGTCGCAGGAATGTATCTTCGTTCAATGGTATACGTGGAAGGCCAGCTTTTGCTGAGCTCAACGGAGGGTCTGTTTGTGTTGCGCAATGGACGTGCAGATCGTTATGGTGAAGAGGATGTACTTCCAACAAATACTATAGACCAACTGCTGTACGAACCCGTTTCCCAGACGATGTTCGTCGCTACCGGCGACAGGGGGTTGCTCAAGTTGGTGAAAAAAAGGTTTAAAAGCGTTTTCTCAATAGGAGAGGTGTCTTTGGGATCCAGCAGCTCAGTGGTGAACTGGCGGGGAAAATGCATCTTTGTGGGCAACCATCTGGACTTGGTTGGTATCCGGCACGATAGCCTCTATGTGGAGGAGACGGGCGTCTCCCCCATTTTCTCGCTGGGGTTGATTGACGACACCTTGTTTGTTGGACGAGGAGACGGTGTACATGCAGTGCTGGCGGAGACCGGCGAGCGGCTGTATTCGGCCAAACCTTGTAATTGTTTTGTCAGGTCTGTTCATCGCGATCGTCAGGGTGTGTATTGGGTAGGCACTTCTCATGGCTTATGGAGGGGAAGTAGTATGCAAAAGCTGAAGCCCGTTCTGCCACACTTCAAAAATATTGAGGTAATCTCTATTTTTGAAAGCAGCCGGGGCGACCTCTGGATGGGAAGCCGGGCATTTTTGATGGGCCTGGATAAACAAGGGCAGATTAAGTATGATTTTTCAGAGCAGCAGTACCGCTTTGCGCACGGAGCCAGGTCTTTCTATGAAGATGAAAGAGGAGGTATATGGATCGGGACTTATGGGGGAGGATTGCTGTACTTTGACGGAGAGCGGCTTGTATCGCTCAGGGATATGCCGGGTTATCTCTTGGGGGATGATATATTTACCCTGGCGCTGGACAAGCAGGGCTATTGGATAATGACATCCAACGATGGCGTGCGAATGGTACGGCAGCAGGCCGCCTACCAGTTTCTGAAGGGCGAACTTGACCACCTGGTGCCCTATTATTTTGGATCAAGTGACGGTATCTATAATCCGGAGTTTAACGGTGGATTCCAACATAACTATGCAGCACTTGGCGGCAATGCTTTTTACTTTCCTTCTATCAAGGGTATTGTCAGTTATTATTCTAAACCACTGTTGGAGCGCAAAAATTCTTTGATGTTTCGACGGATAAAGATTGATGGACAGGCATTTTCCGAGGCCACAATAGTACCCCGGACAACTCGCTTTCTGGAGTTTGAATTTTCAGATGTCAGTTTTAGTCCGTCCAACAATGTCTATTACCAATACAGGCTCGTCAGTGCATCGGAGGAGTCACCCGCTTGGAGTACGCCCCAGAAAAGCCTGTCGGTAGTGCTCTCCTACCTGAAACCAGGTAATTATAATATACAGTTCAGGAGTATCGACGCTTCCAACCGGCCGGATCCGCCTTATGTCACTTATGGCTTTTATGTAAAGCCTTATTTTTATGAAACCAATTGGTTCTACATTTGTGTGATTATTTTTTTTAGTCTGTTAACTTACCTGTCGGTAACATTTTTCCAAAAAAGACAGCAACAAAGGTTGGCGTATGAGTCAACTATGCGGAATACGATCACAGAACTGCAGCTGAGCTCAATCCAGGCGCAGATGAATCCGCATTTTATCTTCAACGCACTCAATGTATTGGTTTACCTCATCAGCTTCGCTTCCGTCGACAAAGCGAGGTCTTTTGCGGTTTCTTTTTCCATTCTACTGCGTAAAATTCTGGAACAGAGTTCCAAAACTTTCGTCACAGTGGGGGAAGAAATTGAAACCATGAAGGCGTATATGGAAATACAGCGGGAACGATTGTCCCAGCCGCTGTCTTTCACGGTTGTATGCCCGCCCAAATTACTGCCAGTGCAGATACCTACCATGTTCGTCCAGCCATTATTGGAAAATGCAGTGATTCATGGGCTCGCACATGCCGATTGGCCTGGTCACATCGAACTAATGTTCAGGGAAGAGGGGAGGGGCCTGCGGCTGGTAGTCACCGACAACGGTATCGGAAGACAAAAATCGCAGGAAATCAACGGAGCTAAAGATCATCCTTCAAAGGGGATGGAGTTGATCAGGAAAAAAATCGACCTGTTGCGGGCAAAATATAACCTTAACGTCTCGCTGGAAGTCGCAGATCTCCATCCCGACAGCGCACAGGGAACGGTTGTCAGCCTGCTGCTGGAGACATTGGATTCGTGAAAATAAAATGCTGAATGGGTATTTGCTTTTTGATTTTTTTCAAAAAGTTAAAAAATAAATATCCATTCGAAATACACATTGGCAGCGCAAGCCGCCAATGTGTGTTTCAAACCAATATGCATACTATACCCCAGGCTCACTATCTTTGCCAATCACACTGTTTGACTTGCATCACCAAAGTCCGCAGCTATGGCCAATTGTATTATTGTCGAAGATGAACCCTCCGGGCAAAAACTGCTGGAGTTGCTGCTGAAGAGAAATTTCCCGGAGATTAAATTGCTGGCCGTGCTGGACAGCAAGCAGGGTGCTATTGATTACCTCCTCAGCCAGCCTGTTGATATCGTTTTTTTGGACAACCAGCTGAAGGGTGGCCGGGGACTGGAGGTGGTCGAACAGACGAGCCACCTGCCGGTTCTCTATATCTATGTGAGCGCTTATACAGCATATGCCATCGAAGCGCTCAATAAAGGGGCCATCTATTACCTGCTAAAGCCTTTTCAGGAGGATGCCTTCTGTGAGGCGGTCGACAAAGCGCTGCAGCGACTCGGGGAGAAATCACCCCTGCTCGTATTGGGTACAGGAAGACAGGACCTGGTGCGGATGGAGGAAATTATGTTCATAGAATCGTCAGGCCCCTACTCAACCTTCTACCTCAAAAACAAACACCAGGTAACCAATTCTAAGAACCTTGGCTACTACCAGACCAAGCTGCCTTCCGATAAGTTCTATAGAATTCATCATTCTTATATCGTAAATATTGATTACGTCCAGGCAGTTAAAAAGGGCACTAAAGCAGAAGTAGTGCTTTCTGAAAACAATGTTATCCTGCCTGTCTCCCAACGAAAAGCAAAGGCTTTCTTCGCCGCCTTCCAGGCCCTTTAACCGACTGCTGTACAGCTAACCTGCCTCATTTATTAAAAAAATCTTTCGCTTGTTAAGTAGATGCAGCAAAGCGAAAAGCTATGCTTATTTTTGGTAATGGGCATTATTTCGGCGCTGTGCCGCCCCCGTCAGGGGCAGCATGAAGTCTTGGCTAATGCTCGTTATTTTGATTCTTAAAAATCAAAATAACGAACATCAGCTTCGACTGCCCCTGGGCAGCGTCAGCCGCCCAGGAGCGGTCGAAGCTAACCTCCAAACAGGGGTGCTGGTCACCCCCGGCATAAATGTTTTAAAATCTTGTTCAGTGATCCCTTTGTCTTAGTTACCCCCTTTTCAGGCAATCTTAGACAATCACCCCCCTTGTACCTTTCAGGGATCCTGCAGGTAGTGCAGATGCGTAAGGCAGGAGGCTTCATGTCCTCCCGCCTGCCATCCGTGCTTCTTAATAACCACAACAATATGCCTATCGCAACTGCTTGCGCATCTGTGTAGGCGTCTGGTTGAATTTTTTGGTAAAAAGGGTCGAAAAGTGTGTGCGCTCGCGGAATCCCACCTTATACGCAACCTCCTTGGTACTCATTTCAGGATATTTTACAATCAACTCAGCGGCCTTGTTGAGCCGGTAATCGCGAAGTAGTTCCATCGCACTTTTATCGGATACCGTTGCCAGCTTGCGGTACAGCTGTGTCTTACTAATGAGCATAATCTTACACAGTTGCTGGACATCAAAGTCTTCGTAGGTGTAGTGCTGCTCGAAAATGGATAGCAGCGATTGCATGAACTCATCCGTCGAGTCTATGCTGCTTTGTTGGAAAGGTATTTCGGCTGGCTGGCTGGCCATAGACAGGTCGGGACTTGAGGTTTCTGCCAGCAGCTGGTATCGCTCCTTCCATCGCTGCTGTAATTTGTACAAATTGTTGAGGCTGTTGATGAGTTCCTGCGTGTTGAAGGGCTTTGACAGATAAGCATCAGCCCCTACTTGTTGTCCCTTCAGCTTGTCGCCAATATCCGCCCTGGCGCTGAGCATGACCACGGGAATATGGCTGGTCAGTGGATGTGTTTTAATTTTTTGGGTCATTTCTATTCCGTCAACCAAAGGCATGACGACATCCGTCAGGATAATGTCCGGAATCTCCATGCAGGCCTTTTTCATACCTTCCTGCCCATCCGTGGCCGTGAGCAGGTTAAAGTGGGGTGCAAGGATTTTCTTGAGGAAGGCTAGCAAAGCCGGGTTATCTTCTACAATCAGCAAAGAGGGGGCATCCTCATGTACGGGCAGCTGTTCTTCGGTGTAGAGGGGAAGGTCTGCGGGCAATGGTTGATGCATGCTGAGCGGGGCGGTAGGGATCTGGGACTTGGCAGGCAATACCAGCGAAAAAACACTGCCTTTGCCCATGCTGCTTTCGGCAGCTATGGAGCCGCCCATAAAATCTAGCAGATCCTTGACAAAACTGAGCCCCAGCCCAAAGGTGGAAGGGCTCTTGGCTGTTGATGATGATTGGTAGTACTTGTCAAATATAAAAGGTAAGTCCTGCTGGGAAATTCCCTCCCCACTGTCTTCTACCTGAATTTTGACGGCCTGATCGCTGTACTGCTCCAGCCTGACTACTATTTCACCATTGGCCGGGGTATGCTGAAAGGCATTGTTAATCAGGTTGGAGAGTATGTAGCGGGTTCGCTGTTGATCGAAATTCATGAAAATGTTGCCTCCCTGATTCCTGAACATCAGCCTGATCTTTCGACTGTATGCCAAAGGCATATAGCTGTCTGTAAGGCTCTGAATAAAGCTGGTCAGATCACCGTACTGATAATTAAGAACAATAGTCTTGTCCTGAAGCTTGGTGACATCAACCATCTCATCAATCAATCTGAGCAGGTTATCCCCTTCGTATCGTACCAAATCCAGCATCTGCATCGATTCTTCAGAACGAACCCGCTGCCGCAAAGTATCACTGATGCCCAGAATAATGGTCAGGGGTGTCTTAAATTCATGCGCGATATAGGCGAAAAATTTATTTTTAAAATTACTGAGGGACTGTAGCCGCTTCATTTCCTGAATACTGAGTTCTGCTTCGTGTTGCATTTCAAGCCGCTTGCGATCGTAGCGAATAACGGCTAGTACAACCGCAGTCAGCAATAGTGCGTAGAGGATATAGGCCACCTGGCTGAAGTACCAGGGGGGCTTTATCCATACTTCCAGCCGTGTGATGGGGTGGCTACCCTTGTCGGGCTCTGGAGAAGCTACCTGCAGCTCTATGTTGTAACGACCAGGAGCCAGTGCAGCCAGA
Source organism: uncultured Saprospiraceae bacterium (assembly GCA_964645715.1). Lineage (GTDB taxonomy): Bacteria > Bacteroidota > Bacteroidia > Chitinophagales > Saprospiraceae > JAUMBM01. The sequence continues at coordinate 11,643 of CAZYAO010000053.1, read as the reverse complement.
TTGATGGTACGCTGCTTGCCAATGCCGATCCAGTCGTCGTGCAGACCACTCACTTTGTAGTGGTAGTGTAGCAGATCTGGGTTTTTGGCATAGGGTACAGCAAATGAAATACTGAGGTTGTTCTCTCGGTGACGCAGTGTCAGCTTTATCGTATTGCCCGGTTGAAAATCAATTTTATCTTCGTCGACGAGGTACTGAATGTCCTCATTATTGACACCAAAACGGGTAATTTGGATGGTGTTGAGGCTTGCAAAGGGACCTTTCTCCAGGAGCAGGGAAGGCTGCAGGACATACAGACCATTCATCGCTCCAAATAGCAACCGACCATCGGGCAGGCGGCCGTAGCCACTGGCGTTGTAGGCAGGTTCGAGTAGTGATCCTTGTGCATCGTAATTGATGAAACGCCTGCGGCTGGTACTGAAGCACCATATGCCGCGGCTGGTGCTGAGCCACAGGTTGTTGTGGCTGTCTGTTATCATGCCCAATACCACTTCGCTGTTCGAGGTATCTCCATTGGGATAGTAGGTGACGGTTTCTTTGTGCGTATCAAAAAGGGCCAGTCCACCTCCCAGCGTGCCTAACCACAATTCATTGGCGTTGTTGGGGTCTTGCTGAATGGCAAAGATTCCGTTGTTCTTAAACAGGGTGCCTGCACGGTTGTAGTTGTGGTAGGCCTTAAAATGTGGCTGACCGTTGCGGAAGCTAATCTTGACCAGACCATAGCCGTCACCCAGCCATAGGTTGCCGAAGGTGTCCTGTATGATGCACCGTACAATAAGCTGGTGAACCAGCTCGGCGGGGAAGAGATGGCTGTAATCCCAGCGCTCCGCCTGCCCACTGCCAGGATTATACCTGACGATCTCTCCTTTCTGGTTACTTATCCAGAGCATGCCTAATCGGTCTTCCATGATGAGCGGTGGGGAAGGTGTGCAAACCTCCAGAGGCAACGGGATATAGGTTACTTGCCGACCCTTGGGGTCGTACTTGTAAAAAGCAAGTTTTTGCTCATCTATTAATCGTACGAGCTGATAAACAGCCTGCTGTCGCTGACTGTACAACATGGCCATTAGCTGGCATTGGTCGGGTAGCTGCTGCCTCCACGGAAGTTGCTGCAGTTTGTGCGTGCTGAGATCAACAACTTTGTCGTGGTGCAGGTAGCCTGTCCACAACTGCTGATCCGGTAGCTGGACAAAATTGTAAAAGCTTACATCGTCAGCATGCCGGGTGTACCCACTTGTGCGTGTACTGATCTTACGTACCCCATAACCTATCGTACCTATCCAGATATCTCCATTGCGGTCAATCAGCCGCGCAAAGGAAGAGGGCTGATCAATGGTGTGCAGCACGGGCAGCGCATCGAGTCGGCTTGTTCCGTTTGCTAGTTGCTGATCGTCAAAGATATATATGTTGTTGTCGTAAAAACGAAACAGCAGCTTTCGGCCATCGGGAAGTTTGTGTACTTCACTAATATTTTCCAGTGGCATGGTAGTATTGGCCGCCTGACCAGGCATGAGCAGGGTGCCGTTCCGAATTTCCGAGGGCAGATACCGACCACCATCTGGCAACAGCCGGGAGTTGTCATCCAGCGTACTGGCTTGTATCTTTCGACTGTCTAGTAACAGACGGTAAGCTGTGCCACTTCTGTCAACGATGACCACCTCATCGGCTGTCTGCTGAATAAAACTGATGAAGGGGGCGCGAAGAGTTGATGGCAGTGAGATGCGTTTGTGAGTAACGCTTTTCGAAAGTGACCCTTTGCCGCGTACGGCTGCTAAAAAAGAGGCATCTGCCTGCAGATAATACAAAAGGGTACTGCCTGTTTTTTCCTGATAAAACCAAATATCACCCCTGCCGTCAATGATTATTTTACGAGTGTCGTGCGCCGGAATCTCGTCAATCAGCGCATTGAGATGGACAATGCGGTCGGTGTAGGAATCAACAATCGCTACGCCATTCTCTGTACCTACCCACAAAAGACCGTTGCGGTCTTCAGTCAGGCAGTTAATCTTGTTGGCATGCAGCGACCAACGATCGAGGTGGTTGGGCGTGTAGGTCTTTATGGTGTAACCGTCGTAGCGGTTCAGACCAAAAAAAGTGCCCATCCAGATAAATCCCCTACTGTCTTGGTATAAGGTAGTGATATAGCCTTGCGAGAGTCCGTCGTCCATCGACAGCGATCTCATCAGCAGCGGCTGTGTGAGTGCTTGCATCGATAGCAGGAGCAGGATGGGCAGTAACACGATTTTTTTGCTGTCAAACATGATAGATAACTTGGGGTGTACAGTCAATGAATAAATAGCGGCTGTAAAATTTGGGTATAACCAATCGTATCGCATAGTAAAGATAGAACAACTTTTAGGGCTTGATGAAGTACCAGGGTAGCCGCTAGCCTGTGTGGGAAGAACATATACGCATTTGGTGCGCAGATGTACGTCTGCCGAGCCTTATTGAAAGACCTTTGCGTAGAGCTAAGCCGAAATCGGTCTTATTGACATCTTGTCCGGCAGGTAATATCCCGTGACTGACAGCACTGCTCTGCAAATAGGAAACAATTTTAAGAAAACATATGAAACCAGCAATGCTCAACTACGGCTTGAAAGCCCCTCCGCACAACAGACTTCCGTCTTGTCTTTTTCTCCAGCCTTCAAAAAAACACCCCTGGAGCAATCGAAGATTTACTTGCTGACGAACTACCCAAATTAAGCTATCTATCTCTATTTGTATTATTAATATCTTATATTCATGAAAAGAACGACCACTATTTCTTCCGTCTGGAGAGATTTTAAGCTTTTGGCAGATAATGTGCCCAAGCTGGGTGCTGTCTTGCCACAGTTGTTGAAGTGGCCTGCTGTCCGGGAGTTTTCTCCCCGCGCATGCTTACATTTCTTACCCGCCAAACTTGCCCTTGCGGTATGGGTTGTGCTGGCAAACCTGAGCTTGCCGATGGCGGTACAGGCGCAATGCCCTGCAGGCTGGGATTCTTATCCGGTTACCGGTCACGCTATTGGCTGGAGCTTCCGCAATGGTGGCGGGGAATCTATAGATCCACGCAACACCTTGGGTAAATTGCAACTGAATAATGGCCAATCAGGATTGTTCAGGCCCAACAATGCAGCACTGTTGGATAATTCTGGGGATACGCTCGTGTTAAACATGGGTGAGTTACTGAGTCCGGGCTCTGTCATGACCATGAGTCTTGGGTATTTTTCCAATACCAGCTCCAGGATGAAGATTGAATATTCAACAGATTTGACCAATTGGTCAGAGCTGGGGTACTATTCGAGAAACACGCCTGCTGATGCTTTTTATTCAACTTTTGGCAGTCAGGTGGCGCATCACTTCGCCGTTACTGTTCCCAACAGTGGTTTTCGCTACTTGCGTTTCACTCGTGTTTCGGGATCATGTTACGTCGAAGGCGTTGTCTACACGTCTATTTGCCGTCCGGTCAACTGCTCTAATGGCATCACGCCGGCGGCAAGTGTGGTGCAGAGCGGTACTATTAACGTTACTCGACCAGAGGCTGCACTTTCTTTCAGCTATCCTGAAGGACAGCAGCTGTATACAACAACAACCATATCTGCCGAGGCTGCGCTCATGCAGGCGCAGGGCAACAGTCAATTGACGGTTGATTTGGGTACGTTAGTGAGCAATGACAATCAAATAATTGTCTCGCTGACGGGTTGGAGTGCCGAAACGAAAAGAATGTTGGTATATACATCTACGGATGGGGTGAATTTCACATTGCTCTCCAGCATCGGTAAAGGCGTCAATGGCAACGGAAATGCGCTCATCGCAGATGTACAGTACCTCAGCGGAGGAACGTATCCCGATGCAGAAGCATACACGTACTACGGCTTACCCGTACCGAGTGCTGGTGCGCGCTACGTACGACTCACGGAAACGGGTACCGGTGCCGGTATCCAGGCCTATGTAGACGGTATTGGTTATGGTTGCGGGGTATTTGACCTGGGCGATGCCAACGGGCCTAGTACCCTGGTGACAGACAACGGTCCGCGGCACGTGAGAATCAGGCCGTCCTGGTACACGGGCACCCAGTTTGGTTCCTCTCTCTATCTGAATGATCCGCCCTCTCGGGAACTGGAGGCCGCTACCAATGTGCGTGCCAGCAAGGATGAGGAGGAATCAGTTACACTGCCGCCCCTGCCGCTGTGTGGTGCCTATACGATTCCAAGCAGTAGCATCGCCATCACCAACCTTACGGGTGGTTCCGTTACGCTTCATGCGTGGATTGATTTTAATGGAGACGGGCTGTTCAGTACTGATGAATACGCATCCACTGTTCACAATGGGACTAGTTTCTCTCGCGATTTATTCTGGCCGGATGCAGAAAATCGTTCTGCGTCCAATCTGATCTTGCGCTGGCGGGTCACCTCCAGCCAGTTGTCTGATAATCCTGCTACACCAGAAGTGGATGAGCGTTCCATTGGACTCGCCGGAGACGGTGAGGTGGAGGATCACTTCATTCCGCAGGAACTCTTTGCACTCAAAGATATCAGTGTTGACAAGTGTCGTAACGACAATGAGACAGGTAACGTACCTAAGGTACTGGTAGCTGTTATCATGGAGTGGCGCAATATGACTGCCGGTACCAGACTTGAGGTGTCATTTGGCGATCAAACCAAACTGGTTGATCCGACCATTCCGGGTATGCCGCAGTATGTGCAGTTTATCGTCGATTCGGATGCCAGTACCCAACAGGCATTTGTCAGACTGATTACACCGGGTTGTACCAAGGAATTTACCCGCTCGGCAACTTTGCCGGGTCCCTGCAGTCCGCCGGTCTGTGGTGGCCCTGGTAGCATCGGTGGCCGGGCGTTCACCGATGTCAATGGCTCCGGTCTGCCCGAAGGGGAGGAAGAAGGACTGGAAAACGTAACGGTACGCCTGTTTGATGATAATGGTCGCATCGTTTGCCAGACCATGACTGGCTTCCAAGGCTACTGGGTTTGTACAGGTTTGCCGGACAGCCTTCCTGTACGCATTGAGTTCATAGGATCTCCAGGTATGTTCGGCAGTGCCGGCGGAGCCTCCACGGTTCAATTTGGTATAGTAGGTACCGGTTGTGAGTACAACATGGCGCTTTACACCCCTGGCAATTTCAGCAGCCTCAATCCTTGGATGGCCACCACTTGCTTTGGCAAGGGGGATCCGTTGTTGGCGGGAAGTGCAGCTGCTGCAGATCCCACCATCGTTGCCAACCGCTTCCTCACGCCACAAGGCTTGGGCAATGCCAATGTCTACCTCGCGAGAGGTAGCGAAACGGGCACATTGTGGGGCGTATCCATGAGTGTGAAGACCAATTCATTGTTCTCTTCAGCTTTCCTGCGCAGACACTCTGGCCTTGGCCCTGGAGGACTGGGAGCTATATATCGCACCAATGTTGCCGGCTTTTTGAGCCAGGAGTCTCCACCAGCTGGTAATTTTGGCAATACTTCTCTGTTCCTGAACCTGGACGACTACGGTATCAATACGGGGGATGAGTCGGCTATGGTCAGAAACTTGGGTACTAGTGCGACAACACCTACCCACGATCCTGATGCCTTCGGTAAGGTAGGTAAGTGGGGTCTGGGCGATATCGACATGAGCGCATCCAATGACACCATGTGGGTCGTCAACCTTTACAACAGAAGTTTGGTGCAGATTGTGATGGACGGGCTGAACATCAGCCAGGTATCTGAGATCGAAATCCCGGATCCGGGCTGTGCTGATCCGGACGACTGGCGTCCGTTTGCACTCAAATACCGGGATGGCGAGTTGTTTGTCGGTGGCGTTTGCTCTGGCGAATCCAGTCAGAATGCCAACGACATGCGCGCCTACATCCTGAGTATGGATAATTCGCAAAACTGGCAGCAAGAGCTCGTTTTTGATCTTACCTTCAAGCGGGGAATCACAGCCGACGAGGAATCTAAATACTGGATGCCTTGGACGGATGATTTCAACCAATTCAGAACCAGAGGCACTGGATACTGGGTGTGGGGACCTGTGCCGATGGTATCTGACATAGAGTTTGACGCTCGTGGCAACATGATTATCGGGGTTGCTGATCGCGCCAGCTATCAGATGGCTTCAGGCGACTACTCTCCCAATACGTCAAGCACTAAATTGCATGGCGGATTTTCCGGTGGGGATGTTCACTTTGCTTACAATAACAACGGTGTATTCCTCATCGAAAACAACGGTACAGCAGGCTATCGAAGCAGCCGTGGTGTTGGCAATGATGAAGGCCCCGGTGGCGGAGAGTACTTCTACAATGAAGTTGATGGGGTAGGTGGCCGTTACCACCGCGAAGTTTCTTTGGGTGGTTTAACAATTCACCCTATTCGGAGTGAAATCGTTACGACAGCCTACGATGCAACGACCGTCTTCTCCAATGGCTGGATGCGCAAAGACCTTAAAACGGGGGATCTGAAGACTAGATATGATATTTTCAAGGGCAACGGTATCGGCAAGGCTGCTGGTCTGGGCGACCTTGAATTGATTATCGGTTCGAATCTCCCTGGCGGTCCTAAGACTGCTATCGGCAACTATGTATGGTTCGATACAGACAAAGATGGTATTCAGGATCCTTCTGAAGCACCGGTTGTCGGCCTGCCTGTTCATCTATATACAATGGATGGTACGCTGGTCAGCAGCACGCTGACAGATGCAAAGGGTATCTACTTGTTTGAAGAAATAGAACCTGATACAAAGTTTGTTGTCGTTTTTGGCAACCTGGACAGCTATTCCGATGAAGGTCTTAGCTTCAACGGAGCCAACTGGACAGTTACCACTGCCAATACAATGGAGGGTACCGGCAACGATGAAAATGACTCGGATGGCGTTGTTATCGATGATGATGCCATCGCGGCATCGCTGCAAAACGTTCTGGGTATTTGTGTTACTTCTCCGGCAGGTGGTGAAACCAATTTCTCTTACGATCTCGGTCTGGTAGAATTTGCTTTTGAAGTGGGCAATTTTGTCTGGATTGATGAGGACGAAGATGGTATTCAGGATGCAGGGGAAACACCCGTTCAGGGGGTTCCTGTAATCCTCTACCTGAAAAATGGTACGCCCGTTGATACGACCTATACGGATGCATCGGGCGAGTACTACTTCTATGGACTGGAAGCGAGTACAGACTACGTAATTGCTTTCGGATTCGTTGAGGATTACGCAGGTACGGATGTTACCTTCAACGGTATCACCTATGCTGCAACTACCGCTAATGCGGGTGCCGATGATGAGCTGGATTCAGATGCGGGCTTCAACGTGCCGGGTCTGCCTGCTTCCTTGGCGTCACGCTTGGCCATATGCTTCACATCAGGTGAACCTGGGGAGAACGACTACAGCTTTG